>CAYPBQ010000007.1:0-10652 GCA_964409035.1 uncultured Candidatus Saccharibacteria bacterium | reverse complement strand
CGTCCCCACCCCCACATTCCCACTCGCATCAATCACAAAAGGTGTCGTGTCAGGAGATGTCGAATCCTCAACAATGAATGAAGGAGCAGAGCCGGTGTTTGTAACCGAGAGTTTTGCATACGGAGAAGTTGTGCCGATGCCGACAGAGCCAGCTATCAAAAGTCCATTGCTCGGGGCTGCTGAGCTTGAGTAGGATCCCAGAGAAAGACCGCCATTAATTCCAAGACTGAAAAGGCTTGCCACTGCGGTATCGCTCCATATCTGAAAATAGTCATGAGTGCTTGAGGTAAATGGCGCCCATCCACTGGTACCTGCCAAAAGGTATAAGCTCGCATTCCCTGTGGTTGTTTGCATTTGAATACTAGCGGGGCCTGCTGATTTGTATACATGGAGTGGTGTGGTTGGTGATGCCGTCCCCACTCCCAATCGATTATTAGTATTGTCAAAGAAGAGTGATGCATTGTCCTCAGTCACAGTGCCAGTACTTCCTGCAAAAAGGAGTGACCCTGCAGTGAAGCCAGAGAGAGTGGTGGTACCAGAGATGGTGAGGTTTGTGATGGTAGGGCTAGAGAGCGTGGCATTTGCAACAGTACCACCAGTGATGGTGGGGTTAGTGACGATAGGTGATGGTATGTCGACTCCTGTGGGAAGGTTGTCTATCCGTTGGGTGAGTCCCCATACGGGAGTGGATGGTGGCTGATAGGAGGAGTAGGTGCCGTATCCAGTGAAGGTGGTGGCGACTTGTGTGGGAATGGTGTTCAGTTTCTGTGCGAGGAGGGTGAGAGAAGATTCGAGGAAGGTGATGCGCGAAAGGAGGTCGGTGTTGTTTGCTTCTATGGTGATGTACTTAGTCACAGGGTCAGAGATACGCTCTATCACTCTCTCCATGATGATGGTAGAGGTGGCGGTACTGGTATCCTCCTCCTTTGGAGGGATACTGGCTTCTTGTGTTGGTGGTTGGTATACCACTGCAGTCTGTGTGTGTGCCCCTGAGAGTGATGAAAGCGTAGAGGCTATATCATCGGGAGACGACGAAAAAAAGGCAAACACTCCCAGTGCCACAGATGCAATTGCCACGAGTAGTGGTGCCATAGATACGGTATATTATAGCGCTTTTTTTCGTCTTTTTGGGTGTGTGGTGTGGGGATAAGTGGGGGTGGGATTTTGAGCCAAGATTAGTGAGTGTGGCACAAGCACCACTGACTACTTGCAATAGTGCTTGAGCACCAGTTGTTGGTGAATGGTCTGCAACTTCCAGGAGGAGCAACTGTAGTTGCAGGAAGCTTTTCAAGAGTTACAACCAAGAGAGCTCCAACATTATTACCTCCGCCATAGTTGTAGTAATAGTACAAGCTTGATGGAGATTGAGGATCTTTTGGCGCAGAAGACAAAAATCCTGCAGACACTAACTCAGACATAAAAGTAGAGCTGGAATCGCCACTTCCATAATCACTATGACTAGGTGGGTATGCGCCATAGGTATCGTAATACAATTGAAGTGCGGTAGATATTTGTCTAAGATCCTGCATTCGCTTTACATCACGCGCCTTCCCTCGTGCGCTATTAAGGGATGCAAATACCACTGAAGAAAGGAGGCCAATGATGGCAATAACTACTAAAAGCTCTATGAGGGTAAATGCTTTGTTATTGAGTCTCGGCATTACCCTTAGTATCAGGTGCTTTGTAAAAAGGTTCAAGGGCTCCTTTTGTATAACGATTAGATGGTGCCCACAATAACCAACTTGTAAGCCCTGCATCGTAGGTAGCTTGTATCTGTGCACGCACCTCCTTTACGTCGTATGTGCCTCCGTAATCAAAGTCCTGAAGCCATGGTCGGAGTTTTAATTGACTATAGACTGGCTTTTTGTATGCAGAAAATACTTGCGTGGTACTAACGGTGCCATCAGATGATGTAGCAGTAACCATCTTATACATTGGTTCACTAGTTAAAGTTTTTACCGTTGATGTCTCGCTCACTGTTCTACGCACTCCCTCTTTCATGGAATGATGTACAACAAGATACGGATTTGTATTTGGGTTACCCAATCCCAAAAAAGATTTTGGATAATGGCTTGGATATACCATTGGCATGATGTAGTCAAAGTATGGAAGTGCACGCTCAAGCACCTGCCCAATGTTTAAATCATCAGTATTGGTCATAGTCATACCAAAAAGATCTGCCGACATAGTAGCGCCTGTTGGTTTAACTTCTGCATTAAGGTATGCAAAAAACTTTTCAAGTGCTTCTGGTTTTGGAGTAGTACCGCTATGTGGGAAGTAAATATCCTGCATTGGTCCATCTGAAGGGAACCGAACATAATCATAGTTAAGTTCATCAAAGCCAAGTGCTCGAGCTTCCTTTGAGAGTGCTACAACATACTCCCAATAGGGTCTAGCAGAGACATCAATAAAAGATAGCCCTTTGTTGTCCTTCCAGTTTGCTTCTTTGTTTGATGCCTTTTTTACGGCAAGCTCTGGATGTTTGGCAGTAAAGTAAGGGTCTTGAAATACAGTGATGCGCCCAATTACATATATCCCCTTCTCCTTTAATGAGCGAACAAAACTAGCCATATCGTTAGCACCACATGCATCAGATACAGAATCAGCGAGCAATGGATTTGCTGTAGGGAAAGATATTTTTCCTGTGTAGTCTTTAATGTCTATAATCACCGCATTCAGCTCTGTCTCATCAATAAGAGTAACGAGATCATTTCTAAACGATGGAGTACCAACCACACACTGGCTCATGTATATTGCCTTCATTGGCTCTGGTGTGGGTATATATAGTGGTGCGTACGGATTTGCCTGTGTGATAGTTTCAGGAGTTGAAGTTGCTTCCTTATCTATCAACACTTCATTTACAACTGCAGCTACTCCAGCTCTTTCGTACGAAGAAGAAAGAAGTGATGGGAGCCATACATATACCACTGCTGTGGCACATAGCGCTACGCCACCTAGTCCAATAAATAGTGGCATAGACCCTCGCTGTAGTAGATTATTCTGTGATTGTTTTTTCTTCAAATTGGGCATAGCCATTTTCTTCAAAGGTGTCTGATTTTCTACCGTGTTTTAACATTCGTAGGCGCGCGCTATACCTAAGAAAAAACGATATGCAAGCGATGAGTAATCCAAGTACAACAAAAATATATGTCTTCCACGCCCATGGAAGACCAAGAAACGGGGTGATTATTGTGATGATGCCAAGGATGATAAGGCTGGTTTCTCTTCTCATGTGTGTACTAGTATATACGAATAGTTAAGTATTGCTATTGTGCAAAAGTATGCGACTCACTACGAGGATGCACAATGACCACAAATTCCCCCTTTTTTAGCACTGGCTGATTATTCATACGAGTGAGTATTTCTTCGGCTTCACCTACAAACACCGCTTCGTTTAGCTTGGTAATTTCTTTTACCACCGTCACGCGTCGACCATGTAGCTCTTCAAGAAGTTTTGCGATTCGATGGGTTGACTCATACAGCACGACTACCCTCTCTTCATTATTGATAGCATCAAGCGCGGTTTTCCTTCCTTTCTTTTGTGGAAGAAATCCCACAAATACAAATTCATGAGCGTGAAGTCCAGAAATAGATAGCGCGCTCGTGAGTGCGGCAGCACCCGGAATTGCTTCAATACGAGCACCAATTGCTCGCGCTCGCTCAACCAAAAATGATCCAGGGTCTGAAATTGTTGGCGTACCCGCGTCGGTGACGAGCGCGACATGCTTCCCCTCTTCAAGGAGGGCAAGGATTTTTTCTATTTTTGCCTCACCGGAGTGTGAGTGGTACGAAATAGTGGGAGTGTGAATATCATATTTTGAAAGTAATTTTTTTGTAGTGCGGGTGTCCTCACACGCAACAACATCACATTCCTTAAGTATGCGAAGGGCGCGAAGGGTAATATCCTCCATATTTCCTATTGGTGTCGCAACGACTGATAGTGTGCCTGCAAATTCCATATGAAGGACTGTAGCATATATTTTGGTGCTGATATAGAAAAAGAAATAGCGGGGGGCTTTCCGCCCCCCGCCTTCTCTTATTTGCCATGATCAAATTTCCTTTTTACTAACTCTAGTCTCTTCCATAACAACCTCTTATATTTATTGCTATTTGGAATACTCATTATATATTCTATTACCTGAGCAATTTTAGGTCCAACATCATAATCACCACGTGCAAGATATATCTCAATAATATGCAGTCTTATTTCCGCCTTATAATAAATTTTACCAATCGTTAGTTTTGAACAATACAGAGCCTCTAAGTATTTTATTGCAATCTTGTCGCCATACGGCAACAAAGAGAGAACATTACAAGCTGCACTAAGTATTTTTATGTAATAGGGTGCCCTCTCTATTGGAACCACTTCTTTTACCGCTTCAATATTTGTCTCGCCCACATCTTGAGGTGGGGCTTTTTCGACAACCTCAACAGGGTGACTCGCTTCTACATCCTTTCTTGGTTGCACACGCACTCCTCCACCGAGAAGTGCGGTGTCAAAGAATTCCACATCATCCGGTAGGTCATGCATTTGAATCGACATCTTCTCTCTCCCACAGATGGTGATGCACATTTGGCTAGCAAAAATATACTATAATTTTTATGTTTTGTCAATGGCACCTACCTCACTGGTACTTGTTACAGTAGGTGCATGAAAAAGGCTCACTTTATAGGTATATGTGGTGCAGGTATGAGCGGAGTCGCCAAGCTCCTCCTTGATGCAGGCTACAAAGTTACCGGCTCTGATGCTGGTGCGTATCCGCCGGTATCCACCTACATTGAGTCCCTTGGTATTCCTGTATTTACTTCATATGATGCAAGCAATATACCTGATGATGCTGAATTTATTGTTATTGGAAAAAACGCAAAGCTAGTTCCAGAAACAAATGAAGAGGTAAGAGCCGCGATAGAGAGTGGTATCCCTATATACTCCTTTGCAGAAGTACTCGGCACCCTCACCAAAAAGCGTCACAATACAGTGATTGCTGGAAGTTTTGGAAAATCCACCACCACAGGACTTGTTGCATGGTGCCTTATGCATGCCAAAAAAGACGCGGGGTACTTCATCGGTGCGGTTGCGATTGACCTCCCTCACACAAGCCTACTTGGAAGTGGTGATGTCTTTGTCCTTGAAGGAGACGAGTACCCATCAAGCAATACCGACCTAACATCAAAATTTCTTCACTACCACGCAAGGGACGTACTGCTTATATCTGGGGCGCACGATCACGTAAACATATTCCCTACTGTTGAATCATACCTTGCGCCATTTCGCTCGCTGGTAAAAAATCTTCCACAAGATGGACTCCTTGTTGCCTGTATCGATAATGAACACGTTACGGAAATAGCAGCAGAAACATCAGCAAAGGTAGTTACCTATTCACTTACTAATACGAATGCTGACTACTTTGCTCGTGATATTAGCTACGGCGAGCTAACCACATACACCCTTATGTGTCGGGGTAATGTGGTGGGTACCTTTACGACATCACTACTCGGTATACACAATATCCAAAATTGCGTTGGTGCATCTGCACTTCTTCTTGAGCGTGGACACCTGACTGTTCCAGAATTACATGATGCAATAGCATCCTTTAAAGGTATAAGGCGTAGACTTGAGAAAAAAAACACCTCTACATCTGTACTGGTATACGAAGGATTTGGATCAAGCGTACACAAAGCACGTGCTGCAATCGAGGCAATGCACCTTCACTTTCCTTCTCGGCGACTACTCATTGTGTTTGAACCGTACGAGTTTAGTTGGCGCAACAGAGAGATGATTACCTGGTATGACTATGCATTTACTGGATCAAGTGCGGTACTGATTTATAAACCTGCAGCTCAAGGAGCGCAGACACATGATCAATTATCACATGATGAAATCGTAGAAAGAGTTATTGCAAGTGGTTGTACCGTCATTAAAGTAACCACTAAAGAAGAGGGTGAATCCTATCTCAAAGAAAACCTACGAGACGGTGATGTAGTGCTGATGATGAGCTCTGGTACCATTGGAGGGCTCATCGAGAGCGTACCCGCTATTGCAGATACGCTCTCATAGTACTTACCAGCTTCCTCCACCGCCTCCACCAAACCCTCCCCCACTTGAGGCACCTGATCCAGATGCAGGTGACTGTGCTGTGCTTGCTGCTGAGGTAAAAGCACCAAGTTCATTGGTAAAGGCAACAACACTAAATGCACCAGATGGTGAGCCGCTATACCATGATGGCTCTTTGGTATAAATAGTCTCAAATTGTGTTGCCCATGCCTTTTCTACACCTAGCGCTACAGCAAATGGGAGCATGGTATCAAATAACTCTGGAGTCTTTTTTGGAGAGTTATGAAAGGCAAGTCTATCTTTATCAGTTACCCCAAGAAATAGTTTAAACCCTTGTATATGCTCAAATACCTTTGAGCCCTTTTTAGTTTTTGCGGGCATGATCTGCCCAAAAACGATAATAATGAGCGCGCTTGCCACGGCACTACCTATAGCAATAGCAGAGAGAAGCGACGGTACTGCATAGGCAAGTAAAAACCAACCCACTAGCAACACGACGCCAGTTACCGTGTACATATTTCGTATTTTTTGTGGACCCACTTTAAAGTATCGCTCATCAGCAACCACCCCATATATAAGCGCTTCAATGTCTCTCGCATCTTTTGCAAAAGCATCTTTAAGAGAAGTGAGTTTAGTACCACGTACCTCCCTACCATTACATTGTTCGGTGGTAAGATACTCTTCTTTAAAAAGGGCGCGCATTAACTCTCGTTCATAAACACGAGGGAGTGTGTCTGGTGATTTTATCTTTTCAAGAACATATTCATGACTTTCAAAAATAAGTACTTTGTGATCTAGTTGATGAATTTTTATATATCCACGTACCGCAAGATCGATAATAGTTGCGGTTATATCTTTGCTATGCACTCGCTCATCTACAATTGTCCCAATTTCAGCAGGAGAAAGATTGTCTGGAGCAGTGTACATAGGAATGATGGTGTTTCGTCTACCTACATCTCTACCCTTACTCCACCACAATCGGAGCATTACCATAAATAAAATAAGTGGGAGCAAAAGTACAATGTTATCCTTTACGGTTCGTAGCATTCGCTCCATAAGTGTAGGCTCATATATAAGTCCTTTTGGAAATGATATAGCAAGCGTTACTGCCTCATTAGGCAGAAGATCAAATGCACCTATGTCATAATGATGCACACCATTATCATCGGTACGAAGTTGCTCAAGGTCGCACCCCTGCTGTGCGCCAAATGGCCCTGCATAACATACTTTGGTAAGCTCCGTAGCATCTTTTGGTAAGGAAACAGTTGCTAGCACTTTTGTGACAGGAACCTCCCAATCATTACCAAGCACATTCCAATACAACTCATCTCTATCATCAAAATACAAAAATGGTCCATCAACCACATACCGTATGCGATATACCTCTTTACCATTTACCAAAATATCCTCCTCCCCTATTTTTACGCGTAAAAAATCACCCTTGCGTGAAAGTGTAAATGGTCGTGGTTCTCCTGAGGCGTTTTCAACAACAACATCATGAATGCTGGTCTTAAACAGACCTACTGTAGAGCGATACGACACAGGGATGTCTCTATAGATACCGTGGCGTGCCTCACCCTCAAAGTCGTACGCGATTTCTTCAACCACAGAAAGGGTTGCATCTTGCTTAACAGAAAGCTCTACAATTAGTGAGTCAATTTTTTCTGCGTGTGTTGGTAGTGGGAGTGTACCGACGAAGAAAAAAAACAATATGCCCAGCAATATCTTTTTCATGTACGTAGTATAGCAAATACTTGCGTGAAAAATATCAAGAGCCCCACGCACCGCGTGGGGCTCTTCAACTATTCTCGACTACGCACTAGGTGCGCAGTGGAGAAACAAATTATTTATTCTTGTTTGCACTAAGCGACCACTAGAGTCATCCTCGACATCAATTACATTTGCGGCTGATATTCCCACCTCGATAAAGATATCTCTCCATGATTCTGCGATTCTATTACCCCTATACACTATAAGGGTAACCTCCACCCCAGTTGCCACAGCTCGACTTAGCTCACTACTGACTCCCGCTCTCGGTATTTCATCAGTAGTGAGAAATATTGCCCTTTTTCCTTCTAGACCAACATAGGTGAGTGCAGACGCTATTGCTGATGCGTGTGGGGTATCACGATTGTTAAATCCAGCGGCAGTTTGTATTGCATACGCAACCTCCTTAAGGGTAGACACATGATCAACCAATCTTTCTACGATTACCTTTCTATTATCTGACCACCCGACCGCCAACATATCCACCGGACAAACAAGATCTTTGTTTGGTACTGCAGCTAATGAACTTCCGAATAGCGCAAACTGTCCCATGAGTGGCGTACCGTCTCCTAATGGAGACCTCATTGAGTCACTCACGTCAAAATAGAGAGCTACTCTGGTTTGCGCCATGCACGGCGCAAACCAAAAAAGGAAGACAGCCAAACTTAGGCACAGTATTGAAGATAGACGGTTCATCATCACATCCTCCTGTTTTCAGCTATCAAAGAGAGTACCCTACTCTAGGATGCGGTCAATAGATCATTCAATATGCTAGACTTTGAGCATGAGAAAGAAAGTAGGCTCAATTTTGGTGTTTATATTTTTCGTCCTTGGGCTTTTTGCTTGTGGCTTATGGTTGAGTAAGTATGTAGCGATACACGAAGAAGCACAGGCACTACTACAAACTTTTGGCTACGCAGGTATTGTCACTATTTCATTTTTTTCTGGATTAAACATTGCTATACCTATCCACGCAGGAGCATTTGTTCCGATGTATGAAGCGGCAGGATTCCCTCTATTGTGGATAATTGTATCCATGGTTATAGGAACATCGCTTGCTGATCTAGTTGGTTATGCAATAGGAAACCTTGGACATGCACATGCAAAAGTAGCAGAGTCACCGTTACTCAAAAAGATTATTGATTACTGCAAGGTGCATACCCATTTACTCATCCCACTGCTCTTTTTATGGGTAGCAATTATCCCCTTGCCAAATGAACTTGTCGTAATTCCACTTGCGCTATTTGGGGTTAGTTTTCTACCAATGTTTACTGCTCTTATAGCGGGCAATGTGGTGCACCTAACTGCGGTAGCATTTGGTATCTCTGCCATAAACAACTTTGTGCAGTAGTATATATCTCAACCACTATCGCGATATATCGCGATAGTGGTTGAGGCACCTTGTGTCGAATGCATTCGCATCCGGCTCTTTTGTTTGTGGTGCGCGCGCCAGGATTTTGTCACGAGTTGCTAAGTAGTTTATTCACTGCGTTCTAAACTACTAAGCACTCTCGACCCCGCCTCGCCGACAAGCACTCGCGTTGCTCGTCTTGTATACCGGCTGCGGCTTTCAAATCCTGGCGCGCGCACAAACAATAATCGCCGAATGCATTCGCATCCGGCTCTTTTGTTTGTGGTGCGCGCGCCAGGATTTTGTCACGAGTTGCTAAGTAGTTTATTCACTGCGTTCTAAACTACTAAGCACTCTCGACCCCGCCTCGCCGACAAGCACTCGCGTTGCTCGTCTTGTATACCGGCTGCGGCTTTCAAATCCTGGCGCGCGCACAAACAATAATCGCCGAATGCATTCGCATCCGGCTCTTTTGTTTGTGGTGCGCGCGCCAGGATTTGAACCTGGGACCCTTCGAGTATCAGTCGAATGCTCTACCAACTGAGCTACGCGCGCAAATGCGTAAGTAGAAGAACGATACCAAAAAAAAGCCGTAAACACAACAAAAAATTATTCGCACTGTCGCGATTGTAGGAAAAGAAAAAGCCGCTTTTCAAGGCGGCTTTTCGGTCGAATCGTCAAAAAATATTCGTATTGTTGTACTAATCACTATGCATACCACTAATGACAACAGAATTATTTCAGTCAATATTATCATGGGAATACTCCAATTATTCCTAATGTAATAATGAGAGGTATTCCAAGAAAAGAACATGCGCAAACAAAGGCCGAATATTTCTCCGCCTTTGAAAAAGGTAACTCTGAATCTTCCATGTTGTCACCCTCTCCACTGCTCAGGATCAAGCAGTATTCCTTCATCTTCCCACCATTGGGGGTGATCAGATTGATTCCACCCATTGAAATACCTGCAAGTATCGTGAGATTGTCTGCAGACTCTTTCCGCAAACAAATCTGATTCATGGTAAGAGAGCACTTCCGACACTCTCACTCCCATAAAAATAATTGCAACAACAATGAAAGCAAAAAACAGTCGAAGAGCCCAATTTCCAAACAAACTTAGTACACGCATCTTGTGACTCCCTTTGTTGCCAAGCGACATTAAATAGGAATCTTAGCTATTTGTCAAAAATGCCAAAATCACCCATAAGGGTGTGATATTTTGGAGAAATGAAATACACTGTCTTTTGTTCCGTTCTTTGGTGTGCCTGCATAGAAGCACACACACCTATTTGCCAGCGGCGGTATCGGTAATCCGCCAAACCGAGAAGCATGAAAGGTACACTTCTATGACCTTATGAGTACTCAGCTGAGATACTCATAACCGACCGGTTAGTTTCCCGAAGGAAACGTCCAGTTTGGAATTATTCCACGACCAGCTTCCGCTAGCCGTGCCTTGTTACGACTTACTCCCTGTCACTG
>CAYPBQ010000006.1:0-13588 GCA_964409035.1 uncultured Candidatus Saccharibacteria bacterium | reverse complement strand
GGTTCAAACCGTCGTGAGACAGGTTGGTTCTCTATCCGCTGTGGGCGTCGAAACTTGAGGAGATTTGTTCCTAGTACGAGAGGACCGGAATGAACTGACCTCTGGTGTATCAGCTGTCGCGCCAGCGGCACTGCTGAGTAGCTAAGTCGGGCTTTTGGATAACCGCTGAAAGCATCTAAGCGGGAAGCCAACTCCAAGATAAGGTTTCATTTGAGGCCCGTAGGAGATGACTACGTTGATAGGTACTAGGTGGAAGCGCAGTAATGCGTTGAGCCAAGGTATACTAATTCGCCAACAGAATACTTCTGACGTATCTCATGTGGTAGTAATATCATTTGATACGCTGAAAGCCGCATACGTGTGCTTTCTAAAAAGTATTGATTAGGTTTTTTCATCATTGGTATGTGATCGTCATAGATTTCTAAAGGCAATGGAGCCTCGTAATCTGGTGGCTTGTCGCAGGGGAAACACCCGTTCTCATTTCGAACACGGAAGTTAAGCCCTGTAGAGCCGATGGTACTACTTTCGTGGGAGAGTAGGCAGCCGCCAGGTTACGAGGCTTTATTGTTTTCTGTCACACCATCTCAGTATTTACGCTTTTCCTATAGAGCCGGTACTACAGACCCCGTCTGTACTACCCACTTTCGTGGGAGAGTAGTACCCACCAGGGTTATACGAGGCTTTATTGTTTTCTATCACATCCCATAACTCCGCCTTTGGCGGTTTTTTGCTATACTAGGCATATGTCATGGTCATCGGTACGTCGGTGGGAATATATATCGGGAATCGCCCTAGTAGTTTTCGTTGTAGTTGGTATACCACTGTTGATAGTTCTTTTGAAAGAAAATCCTACATGCTATGACAATAAGCAAAATCAACAAGAGGTAGGAGTTGATTGTGGTGGTGAGTGTGAAAAAATCCGCTTATGTGAGTCACAAACACACGCGCTATCAATTCTCTGGAGTAGATCATTTAAGGTAACAGAGGGTCTTTATAATAGTGTTGCTTATATTGAAAATCCAAATTTTGATGCTGCTGTTAGAGAAATTTCTTACACATTTTCATTGTACGATAGTAATAACGTAGTTGTTGCCGAGCGCAGAGGGACCACGTTTGTTTCAACAAATGCTATAACTCCTATTTTTGAGGCGGGTATAGAAACCGGCAATAGAGAACCAGTGAGGACTTTTTTTGAGTTTACAGAGAAGCCGCTTTGGTTTAAAACTCAAAACATAGAAGGGCTATCGATTAAAAGTCCAGCGGTAAGAGAAGGGGGAATTCGTCCGAAAATAGACGCAATGGTGCTTAATGAAAGCGTTGATGAAATTGAGGATATAGAAATTATTGCTACAGTGTTTGACGCATCTAATAATGCATTTGCCTCATCTAGAACCATAATTGATTCGTTGCCACCTCGGTCAGATACAATGATCACCTTTACCTGGCCTCATCCATTTCCAAAAAATGTAGCACGCATCGATGTGGTGCCTAGAATACCGATCGATAAGTAGTGTATGCAACATTTATTTTCTGGACGCTGGTCGTTTGCTCAAAGACTAAGAGAGATTGATTGGTTACTCGTGATACCAATTGTTACCATCGCCTGTCTTGGGCTGGTGACCATGAACTCGTTTACGGGCGAGAACCCCTTTTTTAACCGCCAACTAATTTGGCTGAGTGTCGGGATATTTTTTATGATAGGTGCAAGTTTTGGCGACTATCGTTTTTTGCGCCGCACAAGTGTGGTGGTGACGCTATATGTAGGAATGCTACTTACGCTACTGGCATTATTTTTAGTTGGTAGCGTCTTTCAAGGTGCGCAAAGTTGGTTTAACCTTGGCTTCTTTGCGGTGCAACCATCAGATCCAGCAAAGCTCATTGTTATCATGGTGCTCGCCAAATACTTTAGCCGTCGGCACGTCGCGATTGCAAACATACGACATATTATAGTGTCGGGCATATATGCGTTTTTAATTTTTCTTCTCGTATTTCTTCAGCCGGATTTCGGGTCTGCTATCATTATTGGTTCTATTTGGTTTGGTATGGTGTTAGTTTCTGGTATTTCAAAAAAGCATTTGTTACTCGTGGCTATTATTGCAATAACCGCAGGAGCGGGCTTGTGGGTGGGGGTATTTGAGCAATATCAAAAGGATAGAATAGTATCTTTTTTAAATCCACTTGCTGACATTCAGGGGACGGGTTACAACGCGTATCAATCTACCATCGCGGTTGGATCAGGGACGCTTCTTGGTAAGGGGGTTGGGTACGGCACGCAGTCACGATTGAAGTTCTTACCAGAATACGAAACAGATTTCATTTTTGCCGCCTATGCAGAGGAGTGGGGATTTGTTGGTATTGTATTTCTTCTTAGTCTTTTTGCCTTACTATTTATTCGTTTAATGGTGCACGCAATACACGGTGCATCTAACTTTGAAACATTATTTATTGCAGGCGTGGCTTCTATGCTCTTGGCCCACATCACTATTCATGTGGGTATGAATGTGGGATTGCTTCCGGTAACTGGTACAACATTACCATTTATGAGTTATGGAGGCTCTCACCTCATAACAGAATTTTTTGCAATTGGAATGATTCTTGCGATGAGAAAATACGCACACATCGCCCATAAGGGCGATGTGGATAGGGAAGTCGTCGGGATACAATAAGCGTTATCGGTAACCTCGCTGCTGAGCAGGAGGCGTCATGCCGCCTTGTGGTTGGTAGGCTCCGCCAGGCATACCTTGTGGCGGAACTCCCAATGCATCAACAGGAACAGTCGCAGGTGAGCTGGTAGCGCTGAGTACCACAAATATAGATAGTGCTACCACTACAACCACAACGCCAAGCAAATACATTTGTGCTTGCTGTGCGTTTTGTGCTAGTCCCCAATTCATGAGCATTTTTGCCATGCCTGGAGTCTTGTCAGAAAGTCTATTTTGTAGACTTGCCGCGTCAAGAATGTCTTCATTTTGAAATTGAACGTCGCTCATACAAATTAATAAAGATATTTATAGTGTGTATAGTATACCACGCTCAAATACTGGGTGAAGTAAGTTGTGACGTTAGACACCCTCGTACAGCAATACCGTTTTCTTTTTCATTGATTCTAATGAAAAATTGGTTGTTACTTTTTCATAAAGATGCTGAGCTACGCTGGTGTGTAGTTCTGGGGATACATCCAAAATAGCCTTTTTTATAGCCATACTATTTCGGGGTGGGACAAGAATGCCAGTTTCGTTATTGTGAATAATCTCAGGTATCCCACCCACATCAGTTGCTATTACAAGCGTACGCGCAAGCCCTGCCTCAAGGAGCACATAGCCAAGCGCCTCGCTTATTGATGGTAAAAGGAATATGTCAGCTCTTGTAAGATACTTACTTGCGCTCGGTACATATCCAAGAAGAAATACCCTATGTTCCAATTTTTTATCACGTATGTATTGTGCAAGTGTGCCTCGCTCATCTCCTTCGCCCATAATGATATAGATGCTCTCTGGTATTTCTGATATTGCCTCGATTGCGTAGATAAGACCTTTAACAGGATGCAGCTCAGCTATTGTGACAATCAGTCTAGTGCTTTCAGTAATTGGTGCAACAGCTGAAAAAAATGCTTGCGCGTCTGATCTTGAAAGTGGCGACGCTTCTTTAATTCCAAGATGTACCGTTACCATCTTGCGTTTTATGTACGCAAGTGAAAATGAATTTCGAACTGCATCAGAAACACAAATGGTTACATGAGAGAGGAGAATGGTAAGTAGAGAAAGGAACGTAATAATGTTCTTCTGAAGCCACGACCTATCTTCATTAAATGCCCAGGCATGGGCGGTAAAAATTATACGAGGGACACCAAGCAATCTTCCTGCAAGTGCGCCAATACCAGATGCTTTTGAGCTATTGAGGTGGAGTATTGCGGGGCGCTCTTTTTTTATGATTTCATACATTTCAATGAAAGATCGCAGCTCTTTAATGATGCTAATATCTCTTGCGAGGGAGGGAAGGGGGATTGTTCGTATGCCGGAGGCAATCAGCTTTTCTTTAAGTATGCCGTCTCCGCCTAGGGCAACTACCACTTCATACTGCTCAGTAAGTGATGTTGCCAGATCGTACACATACCGCTGCGCCCCCCCAAAATTTGATTTAGTAATTACAAAAAGGATTTTTTTCATACTATAGTCTGCTCATTATAACACTTTGAGGGTTTGTAACTTGCAGTTCATCTAAAGTGTTGTAGTGTTTGAATACATGCCAAGCCCAAGAAGAAGAGAATTATTTTTGCTGTTTTCTGGCGATATAGCCATATTTTACATTGCGTTATGGGCAACCCTAGCTGCTCGTTATTGGGAATTTCCAGAGCGGGATATTCTCTATAACCACCTAGTGCCATTTACGTTACTATTTGCGGCGTGGGTAACGGTATTTTTTATAGCGGGTCTCTACGAAAAGCATACTATTATATTCAAGCGTTCACTTCTTTCTCTTATTACGTACAGCATGGTGGTGAATATTCTGCTTGCGGCGGTATTCTTTTTCCTCGTTCCATTTTTCGGCATTGCGCCAAAAACTAATCTAGCAATCTACTTGGTGTTTGCCATCATTCTCATACCTTTATGGCGAGTGGTGATATTTCCAACATTAATGCCAAAAAAGCGTCAGAAGGCATTACTCATTGGGAATGGACATGAAGTAGAAGAGCTTATAAGTGAGGTAAACAATAATGAGCGATACAATTTTGAATTTGTGCGCATGCTTGATAATGATGATTTGTCACAGACGCCACATGTTGCTGTGCGCGTGAAGGAGGTAGCAGAAGAAGACGCCATTTCTATTATTGTTGCAGATGCGCACAGCAAAGAGCTTTCACCTGTGTTGCCTCTTATCTTTGGGCAATCATTTTTAGAGCGTAGATGGGCATTCGTAGATTTTTCAGGGGTATATGAAGATATATTTGATCGTATACCATTATCCAAACTTGAGTATGGTTGGTTTTTGGCGCATAGCATACGGACAGAACGTCTTGCATACGACCTCGCAAAGAGAGCTATTGATATAGTCGGAGCGGTACTTGTTGGATTTGTATTGCTGTTGTTGTATCCGTTTATCGCGCTCGCAATAAAATTAGAAGACGGGGGAGATATTTTTATCGCTCAAAAAAGGTTAGGTAGGGGTACAAGTACCATGACGGTGTATAAGTTTCGAACCATGACACAGTCTGATACTGGTACATGGAAAGGTGAGAGTGCAGATAACAAGGTAACAAAAGTTGGTGCGTTTCTTCGCAAAACATCATTAGACGAACTTCCGCAGGTGTTAAATATCATCAAGGGAGAAATGTCACTTATTGGACCACGCAACGACATTATCGCGCTTGGTGAGAGGCTTAAGGATGAGATACCGTATTACGAAGCAAGATATGTAGTACGACCAGGTATAACAGGATGGGCACAAACACATCAATTATATGCTCCAGGCAACATTAGCCCACAGTCTGTAGAGGAATCTCGACTACGACTTTCATATGATTTGTACTATGTGAAGCATCGTTCGTTTCTTCTTGATAGTATGATTGCATTAAGGACACTCGCGACACTTTTATCCAGATTTGGTATACGGTTATAATATATTCATGTCACAAACTATTTTTATTACTGGGGGAGCAGGCTACGTTGGCGGTATGTTGTGTGAACAACTATCTGCATTGCCACAGGTGACAAAGATAATTGCGTTGGACAAGGATGAAATGCCTGAGTCCTTAAAAGGAAATCAAAAGATAGTATGGATCACCGCAAACACCGCGGATAAAGATGATTGGTGGGATAAGGTTGCCAAAGAGAATCCGGATGTAGTTATACATACCGCGTGGCAAATTCGCGAGCTCTATGGCCGACAGCATATAGAGTGGCGTTGGAATGTCGAAGGGTCACAGCGTATATTTGAATTCGCTTTCTCTTCACCATCAGTAAAACGTATTGTGTACTTTTCTACCGCGTCTATTTATGGTGCATATGCAACAAACACTCTCGATCACTTATTTACAGAAGATGAGCCAATGAGAGAAGAAGAGTATTCATATGGAAGAGAGAAAAAGCGAGCAGAGGAAATATTGCACACGCTCTATGAGGAAAAAAAGAATACGGGTGTAATGACGCCTATAGTAAGCGTGGTGCGCCCGGCTGCAATTACTGGTCCGCGAGGAAGGTTTATGCGGGTGCGGTTTGGGTTGCAATCAGCGCTCATGGGTAACCTTACTGGTAATTTTTTCTACCGACTAGTTACACTTCTTGTATCCTACGTGCCAGCTACTCCTTGGTGGGTACGGCAATATATTCATGAAGATGATGTAAATGACATTGTGACGTTGCTCGCTATTGATGAGAAAGTTTCTCATCAATATGAGATTTTTAACATTACCCCACCAGGTGAACCTGTGTATGCACAGCAGATGGCTGAGATAGCACACAAAAAAATTCTTCATGTGTGGCCATGGATGGTTCGCCTCGCGTTCTTTATATTTTGGCACATATCAAGAGGTAAAATTCCTAACGGCCGTGGCGTGTGGCGATTTTACTCGTACCCGATAGTCATGAGTGGCAAAAAGCTCATTGATATGTATGGATATCAATACAAGTATTCTCCTCGTGATGCATTTGCGTACACACATGGAAGATATGAAATGTACGTACCCAAAGAGAAGCAAGTAAAAAAATCATGATAGTAGATGGTCGAGCGCTGCAAAAAGTGTGGCTTACAGAACTTCAGGATAAAAGGGAGCACATTAATGGAGAAATAGTGCTTGGTATTTTGTATCAAGGAGCTGATCCAGCTATGCGTCGATTTCTGTCTTTGAAAAGGGCAATGGCAGCCACGCTCGGTATTACTATTGCTGAGCGAGAGTGTGAAGTTTCAATGTCTACCGATGGAGTGATTACTACACTTGCTGCACTTGAGCAAGAAGCAGATGGGGTGCTGGTACAGCTTCCACTCTCGCTTGGTGTAGACAAAAATAAGGTGTGTGCACATATTGGTTATAAAAAAGACATTGATGTCCTTTCACCGTCCCGCATTAAAGAAATTGGCCAAGCGGGTGCGCTATTGCCACCGGTTGTTTCGGCAATAAAACGAATACTCGACACCCATGCAATTGTAATTGAAAAAAAGAATGTAGCCGTGGTGGGCGAGGGAATGCTTGTGGGAATGCCTGCAAAAATTTGGTTTGAGGCTATGGGCGCCACTGTTACGGTTGTTAACAAAGAGTCTCCTAATACTAGTGTAGTGCTTGCAAATGCAGACATACTCGTGCTTGGTGCCGGAGTTGGACACTTGGTTACATCACACATGATTAAAGAGGGTGTGGTACTTCTTGATGCTGGAACATCAGAAATGAATGGCGTACTTGTTGGCGATGCAGACCCAATGTGCGCAGAAAAGGCGAGTGTATTTACCCCTGTGCCAGGTGGTATAGGGCCGCTTACTCTTACTGCACTTTTTGACAATTTGTTAACAAGTATAGCGCGTGAGCGGAGATAATTTGTTACAGTAACAGTATTAGTATGATGCGGTTTACACAGTCACAACGCGCGTTCACCCTCATAGAGCTGTTGGTGGTTATTGCTATTATTGGGCTTCTATCTTCTGTGGTGTTTGCATCACTAAATAGTGCACGAGGTAAAGCTCGCGATGCACGCAGACTCGCTGATATGCGACAGATACAAACAGCGCTTGAGTTGTACTATGATGCAAACGGTTCGTACCCAATCATGGGATGGGTACATAGTGTAGACTCTTCTTGGAATACACTACAAACACCACTTGCTCCTTACATGCCTACCTTGTCGAAGGATCCTACTAACAATGGAATTTGGTGGAATGGGGCATATGGCTATAGTTACTATGCTTCAGGCTACGGTACTTCTGGTCAGTGGTATATGTTGGTCTTTAGAACTGAGACACAAAATACATTAACCACGCAGGACGGTTCACGTGCGTGTGACGGTACATTCTTTGACTACGGTGGATCGACAACTCCTGGAAATATTACCCTTGGAGGGTCATGCGTTCGATAATTGCAAGTACATAGGTTGATGGGTTTGACTATATTGCTTTAAGTCCAAAAATGCCTATACTAGTGCCATGTTCTGGATAAGGACGGCAGGAATAGGTTTGCTTTTGGTAACTATATTTGCCGGTTATTTTGTATATACTAACGCCCAAGGTAAGGGAAGTTTTCCATTTCAGCTCGGGCTCGATTTAGTGGGGGGTACCCAGCTTGTCTATACTGCTGACGCTAGCTCGCTCACAAATGAGGTAGAGATACAACGCGCAATGAATGTGTTACGTGATGTTATTGAAAAGCGCGTTAATGTATTTGGTGTCTCTGAACCACTTGTCCAAGTTGAAAAAGGCACATCAATAGCGGGGAATGGAGAACATAGACTCCTAGTTGAGTTACCAGGTGTTACTGATGTTGAAGAGGCGGTGCGTCAAATAGGGCAGACACCAGTACTTGAATTTAAGCTAGGCACACTCATAGCAACTACTACAGGTTCAACCACAGCACTTGGGTATGTAGATACGGGACTTACTGGACGGTATCTAGAGAGAGCGTCACTGCAGTTTGGTGATGCAAGTGGTACTGGGCTAACTAATAAACCTTCTATCTCACTCATGTTTAATGAAGAAGGAGCTGCGTTGTTTGCAAAGATTACCAGTGAGCACGTTGGTGAACAGCTTGCGGTATTTCTTGATGGAGCACTCATCACTGATCCAGTCATCAATGAAGCCATTACCGGAGGAGAGGCTCTAATTACTGGCGATTTTACACCTGAGGAGGCTCGAGCAATTGTTAATAATCTTAACTT
Organism: uncultured Candidatus Saccharibacteria bacterium; assembly: GCA_964409035.1. Lineage (GTDB taxonomy): Bacteria > Patescibacteriota > Minisyncoccia > Phycocordibacterales > UBA12088 > CAYPBQ01. The sequence continues at coordinate 4,733 of CAYPBQ010000006.1, read as the reverse complement.
TGGCGCGCTACCACTTCCGATCAGTCTTTCATCATCTGAAACTATTGGAGCAACGCTAGGTAACAAAACAGTCGAAAGGGGTGTCTGGGCTGGTATACTTGGTTTTTCATTTGTGTGTCTGTTTATGCTTCTTTGGTATCGTTTGCCGGGGTTGATTGCGGCAGTGGCACTTGTTGCGTACGTTATTTTTATGTTGGTTCTTTTCCAGTTTATTCCGGTAACGCTTACAGCTGCAGGTATCGCGGGATTTGTACTAACTATTGGTATGGCAGTCGATGCCAACGTTATAATTTTTGAGCGACTTAAGGAGGAGCGAAATAAACAAGCCACCATACAAGATGCTATTGATATGGCATTTTCTCGCGCGTGGATTGCCATAAGGGATAGTAATATGACAACACTAATCGCGGCAATTGCATTGTATTGGATGGGCACTTCTTTGATAAAGGGGTTTGCACTCACATTCGGTATCGGCATTATCGTATCTATGTTTACCGCGATGACTGTTACTAGAGTATTTATTAAATCAGTAGCCTTTACCCCAAAGAACGCATCAATACGTGACTTCTTGTATGGGGCAGGTATTTGGAAAAATTAATATGTGGATTATTACTTACAAAAAAATAGTCCTTTCGATTATCGGCATACTCAGTTTGTGTGCAATATTCTCTTTAGTATTTTTTGGTCTTAAACCAGGTATTGATTTTACAGGAGGAACATTACTTCACATTGCATACCCCACTGAGCGACCGCCATTACCACAGATAGAATCATTGGTCGGAGCAGTGGTTGAGGGAGGAGTTTCTATACGTGAGACAGGTGAGAATGGCTACATCATACGGACCAAGGAGCTTACTCCTACTGGACAATTTGCACTACTTGAATTACTGAAGGGCAACAATTCTAATGATGTTGTTGTTGAGCGAGCTACTACCATAGGTCCCGTAATTGGTGATGAGTTAGCAAAAAAGTCACTGTACGCGTTACTTTTGGTGATATCTGCAACTCTGCTGTATGTTGCGTATGCCTTCAGAGGGGTGACAAAAGAAGATGATTCAAAAATAGATTCAGGACCTTCATCATGGTGGTATGGATTAATCGTGCTTATCACACTCCTTCATGATGTGCTTATGCCCGCTGGAGTTTTCTCACTCCTTGGATACTTTTCGGGTATTGAAATAGATACATTATTTATCACCGCGCTCTTGGTTGTTCTTGGATATTCAATCAATGACACGATAATTATTTTTGACAGAGTGCGAGAGAATATTCTTGCTATGAAAGAGAAGAGAAAGCAGAAACCATTTAGAGAAGTGGTCAGTGAGTCACTTTCACAAACATACGTGAGATCAATTAACACTTCATTCACTACATTATTGGTACTGTTTGCGATATTTATATTTGCAGGCGAGTCCACAAAACTATTTTCACTTGCACTTATTATTGGTGTCTTTGCAGGTACATACTCATCAATACTCTTCTCTGCACCATTACTTGTTTACGTCCATGAAAAGTTCGGGGGTAAAAAATAATAACGTATGATTATTGGCATCACAGGCACCATAGGAGCAGGCAAGGGTGTGCTTGTGGAGTATCTTAAAAAGAGAGGGTTCACGCATTATTCCGCGCGTGAGTTTATAAAAAAAGAAATTGAAAAGCGAGGGCTTCCTTTGAATAGGGATACCATGGCGATGGTAGCCAATGATATAAGAAAGGAGCACGGACCAACCTTTATTATAGAATCATTGTACAAGAAAGCAGTCTCAGCAAATACAGATGCGGTTATTGAGTCTGTTAGAGAAATTGCTGGGGCTGAGTTTCTTAAGGATGAAGGAGCTATTCTTATTGCGGTTGATGCGGATAGACGAATTCGCTACGAGCGTATTAAAGAAAGAGGGCAATCAACTGACAACGTTACCTTTGAAAAATTTGTTGAGCAAGAAGAGCGGGAATTGCTCTCGGCAGATCCACATAGTCAAAATATTCTGGCAGTTATGGAGGGAGCGGACTACCACTTGATGAATAACGGTACTATTGAAGAATTTGAGAAAGAAGTAGCATCATTGCTTGATTCTCTTGATCTAGACTAATCCTTAATGAGCGTGCCGGTGAAAGGTTTTCCTGCGAGATAGTTTTCAAGGTCTCCTAAAAATCTGCCGTGTATAACTGCTACCTCTATACCCTCCTTCTTCGCTTCTCTTGCGGCGATTGGATCAAAGGGTGCATTCATGCCAGGCTCCCATGTTGGTGGTACTAATGTGAGAAATTCATCCCACGAAAGAGAGGGGAATGCTTTTGCGTCTTCAAACTTATTTGGGTCCTTATCATAGACATATCGTATATTCGAAAGATTCACCACTCGAGTAGCGTTAACAAGTCGCGCCAAACGCACCGCAGAACCGTCTGAGCTCATACCTGGCTTAGTGCCTCCTGCTACTAGTATGGGTGCTTTTTTAAAATCAGAGAGATATGGATTTTTATCTATGATGGTAATTGCATCCTTACCAAGAAGGCTCTTGAGAAGTCCTGCATTTACAAATGTTGCATAAATACCAATCCAATCAAGCGCCTCATTATCTGTGACCCCCATTGATCGAGCGCTCTCTTGATAGGATCGTGATAAGTGTCCACCACCAGTTACAATAACAAAGCGCATTCCTTCGCGCGCCCTTGCAAGTAGTACACGAGTAAGTTTTTGCAAAAATTCAGTATTTACCACATCAGGAACAATGAGTGATCCTCCTACTGAAATGACGATGATTTCATTATCCTTATTCATAAGTTGATGTCTGACTGTGTCGCTCGTTCTATATAAAGATAGTACGGTGTATATGTCTGGAGTGCAACTATAGGTATAGATGGCGTTAGAATTGTATTACGATCCAAACGGAGCGTATCCTTATAGATGGGGATGGATGGGTACTACGCCAGGTTGTTATGGAAACAATCTTGGAAATCCAGACGATGCAATTCCTGGACTGGTACCCACGTACATGTCTGCGCTTCCTCGTGACCCACTACGCGTAGGAGACTACTGCTATCTCTATATATCAAATGGGGTTGATTATAAATTGCTCGCATACGGCACTGTGGAGGGTGGGGCGGTAGCGCCAGGAAGCCCGATGGCAAGATATCCAGCAGGGTGTGGCGGAAATGAAAATTCATATGGTCTATACACCTCAGCATTTAGATGTTGGTAATAGGTGGTGGGGTAATTGCACTTGACCTTCTGCCAACCTTCTATATAATGCCTCTACTGCCTTAAAGGGGCTTTTTTCTGCCCTTTTTCGGCCGGACGATCCTCGACAATTGAATAGAAATGAAACACCAATTGATGGAACAAAATACATTGTCTTTTGTTCCGTTTTCCAGACTCTCGCGCTACGCGCTTGAGGGTCTGGGTTTGCCAGTCTATATAATTTGAGAAATAGCAATTAAAGGAGCTACAACAAATTCTTAATTAGAGTTTGATCCTAGCTCAGGGTGAACGCTGGCGGCGTGGATAAGGCATGCAAGTAGAACGCCCCGCAAGGGGAGTTGCAGACGAGGTAGTAATACGCAGGAACGTACCCAATACTCAGGAATAACCAGCCGAAAGGTTGGCTAATACTTGATATCCCTCCGGGGGAAAGTTTTAACGGTATTGGAGCGGCCTGCGGGCTATCAGCTAGTTGGTAAGGTAATGGCTTACCAAGGCTACGACGGCTAGGGGAGGTGAGAGCCTGACCCCCACCGATGGGACTGAGACACGGCCCATACTCCTACGGGAGGCTGCAGCCGAGAATATTCCGCAATGGACGCAAGTCTGACGGAGCGACGCCGCGTGGTGGATGACGCCCTTTGGGGTGTAAACACCTTTTATAGGGGAGGAAGTTATTGACGTTACCCTATGAATAAGAGGCTCCTAACTCTGTGCCAGCAGGAGCGGTCATACAGAGGCCTCAAGCGTTACCCGGAATCACTGGGCGTAAAGGGTGTGTAGGTGGTGCAGTTAGTCTGCTGTGAAAGCCCGGGGCTTAACTCCGGAGTTGCAGTGGAAACGGCTGTGCTAGAGGATGACAGAGGTGTACGGAACTCACGGTGTAGGGGTGAAATCCGTTGATATCGTGGGGAACACCAAAAGCGAAGGCAGTACACTGGGTCATTCCTGACACTGAAACACGAAAGCGTAGGTAGCGAATGGGATTAGATACCCCAGTAGTCTACGCCCTAAACTCTCCGAACTGGCTATAGGGAGTATCGACCCTCTCTGTGGCGAAGCAAACGCGTTAAGTTCGGCGCCTGGGTAGTACGAGCGCAAGCTTAAAACTCAAAGGAATAGACGGGGACTAGCACAAGCGGTGGATCATGTGGCTTAATTCGTCGATAAACGAAGAACCTCACCCGGGTTAGAAACTGTTTGGAAAGCTTTAGGAAACTAAAGCCCTCTTCGGACTAAACAGCAGGTGATGCATGGCCGTCGTCAGCTCGTGGTTTGAACTGTTCCGTTAAGTCGGGAAACGAGCGCAACCCTCGTCGTCTGTTACAAGTGTCAGGCGAGACTGCCCTTTTTGGGGAGGAAGGAGAGGATGACGCCAGGTCCGTATTTCCCTAGATATCCGGGGCTGCACACATGATACAATGGGTGGTACAACGGGAGGCAATTGCGCGAGCCGGAGCAAATCCTTAGAAAACCATCCTCAGTTCGGATTGCAGGCTGCAACTCGCCTGCATGAAGTTGGAATCGCTAGTAA
>CAYPBQ010000005.1:60266-63619 GCA_964409035.1 uncultured Candidatus Saccharibacteria bacterium | reverse complement strand
AATGTGTATAGAGCGACGGGGAATGTGGGGGTGGGGACGAGTACGCCGGGGGCAAAACTTGATGTGAACGGAACTGCTCGTGTGCTCGGATATACAATACCGACAACTGGCTCAGGTTTAGAACAGTATTATGTTGGTGGCGTGAGTTATCTCACATCATACAACCGTGATGCAGGTGCGTACTTACCACTTGCTCTCTCTGCCTCAACACTCACTTTCAATAACGCTGCTGGAGAAACAATGCGTATTACAACTTCAGGTAACATCGGCATCGGCACCACTTCTCCATACGCAAAACTTTCTGTTACCAACACCGGCTCTGCTCCTTCTTTTATTGTTGAAGATTCAACTTCTCCTGACACGACACCCTTTGTGATTGATGCAAGTGGGAATGTGGGGGTGGGGACGAGGGGGCCGAATAGTTTACTAACGATCGCACAAAATAACTCCTCCCAAGAACTTCTGATTGGCGACAGTTGGATCGCTACTGCAAATGACTCTGCGACTCGCGCATATATCGGCAATAGCGTGGCGAATACTATCATTAAGATTGGACAGGACGGTTCGAACTACGGTCAGATGGCATGGCTTTATAATGCTACTCCAACTGCTGGTTATTTTGATATAAGCGGGGTACGAGGAGGGTCTACTGGTCCTGTGGTGATTAACAGAAGCGGCGGCTCTGTAGGTATTGGAACTACCGAACCTGGTTCAGAACTGCACGTCAATGACCCCGCTGGAAGCACTGTAGACATGCTGCTCACAAATGCAATAAGCGGAGCGATGAGTACCGACGGCCTCCGACTACGCCTCTCTTCACTTGATGCAACAATTTCCAATCAGGAAAGCGGATACCTCGCATTTGCGGCGAATGGTGGTGAACGCGTGCGTATTGCAAGTGATGGCAACGTTGGCATTGGCACCACCTCACCACTCGCTAAACTTTCAGTAAAAGGAGGAGGCACCAGCACAGGAAAAGCCTTTCAAATCACTGACTCTGCAAATAGTGCTAAGGTCACGGTATTGGATAATGGCAATGTGGGTATTGGGACGGCGAGTCCGAGTGAACATCTTCATGTTTATGGCGGTGCCTCTGCTAGCTCACAAAGAATGTTAGTTGAAACGGCTAATGCTGGAGCAGAGGTGGGCGTCGTCCTAAAGAATTTATCTCAACAATGGCAATGGTACATTCCTGCTGGAACAACTCGTCTGGATTTGTATGGAACAAGCGCAGTAACTGCAATGTCGATATTAAACACAGGCAATGTCGGCATTGGCACAACGAATCCAGGTGCTGTGTTTGATGTTAAGTCGCAGGTTAATGTCACCAACGCCAATAATAATTCTATCTTCGCGCTCAAGGGAACGAATTTCCAATACTCTTCAGCGTATCGAGTGCTACAGATAGGCGATGCTGCAGTTGGTAACAGCAGCACCATTTCATTCGGGTATGACCCAAGCACAAACACCGCAGACAATTTTGCTGCCGATGGATCCGAGCTCATCTTCCGCAACGGGATTTCGTTCATGACACCGAACGCAGCGAACACCTCGTACAACAGGAATACGTTAGTTCTTAAGGACGGCTCTGTCGGCATCGGGACAACGACACCAGCACGCAAACTGGTAGTTCAGGGTCTTATTGAACAATGGGTTGATAGTTCAACGAACTGGTACACCGCACAGCGTAGCCTGGGTGTCATTGGGCTCCTTGGAAATCGCTCCGATTACTTCTTGAACTTCAACACTTCAAACCATAGAGTTTCAGTTGGCGGTGATGCTGATTTTGGCAGCAAGTTTAACGTGTCTGGAAACGCAAGTATTGGTAGTACGTATGATGCGACTGCCGCTCCGACCAATGGGTTGATTATTGAAGGGAATGTCGGCATTGGGACTGCTTCGCCAGCGGCGAAATTGCACGTATCGGGCGGCAGCACACTTATCGATAACACATATGCCTTTCAAATAAAGGATACAGGAGGAACACCACGAAACCTTGCAAACATTGATTCGGGTAACAATGCAATTTATGCACCAGCAACCGCAACAGGTGATGCGTATTTTGGACTAAACAACGTAGCTAATACAACAGGAGATGTGTATTTTCAAACAGCAGGATTGAATAGAGTGAGTATAAATCAGAGTGGTAATGTGGGTATTGGAACAACGGGACCGCTATCAAAATTGCAAGTTATTGGTGGAGTTAGAATCTCTAGAGCTGATGGAAGTTTCGGCCCCACACTGACTGATTGTGCTGAGGGTTTGTGTAACTCCAGTCATATATTTAATGCGTTTGGCGCATGGGTACGGTCGACTGGTGGCAGTGAGTACGGAATGGATGGATCTTCAAGTCGATATCTCCACCTGGTTTCTGGTAGTACTAATGTGCTCACTTTGGACGGTTCAACAAAAGGTGTTGGTATTGGCTCCACTGCCGCATATGGCGGTATTGGCGCAAAGCCCGCAAATGGATTAATTGTAGAAGGCTCTGTCGGCATCGGGACGACGGCTCCGGATCAGATACTTCATGTGTCGGCAGCAACTGGGCTTGTTCACATAAATTCTTCAACTGGAACTAATCGAGTCGGATCATATTTTGGTAATACTGGCGGTACTGGTGCAGCTGGTCTCGAAAGTTCTACTGGTGGAACATTTTTCACTGGGACGTCTCCATACGCAGCTGTGTTCGGTACTAATGGGGCATATCCGACTCAGTTTGTTACCAATAACGCCGTGCAAATGACGATTCTAAGTGCCGGCAACGTTGGCATCGGGACGACGGCACCAGGGGCAAAGTTGCATATTCAAGACACTTCTGGACAAACTCAAATCGGTGGCTCCACAACTTTTATGATTGGTGGTAAAGCAATTGGTTCCTTGGTTGGTGAACGACTGGAAATAAATTTTAAGAGCTGGAACAATGCAACCAAACCCGCTGGCACAATCGGTCTTATTACTACTGCAAATGACGCATATGAAAAAGGTGATCTGTATTTTGCGGTAAAAGCAGCGACGTCCGATACTTACCCCATTGAGGTAATGCGTATTCAAGCAGGGGGCAACGTCGGCATCGGGACGGCAGCGCCGGCGACAATTTTGCATCTTAATGGAGCAACCCCAGTTCTACGAATAGACGCTTCTAACAATAATGCCAATTCAACACTACAGTTTCTTGGTAGAGATTCAAACAGTGGTCAGACCTCAAAAGTTCAATTCGTGCAGGGAGTTACCGAAACAGTGGGTGGTATTGGTGCAACGTTAAATATACTCACCACAAAGGAGAGTTCGGGTGGCTCTGCTTTCACCTCATCAATGTTTATAGATAAACTTGGCAACGTCGGTATCGGGACAAC
>CAYPBQ010000005.1:0-60166 GCA_964409035.1 uncultured Candidatus Saccharibacteria bacterium | reverse complement strand
CTTTCACCTCATCAATGTTTATAGATAAACTTGGCAACGTCGGTATCGGGACAACGACGCCGGGGACAAGATTACAGGTCTATACAACTGGCGGAACTCAAATTTCTGCTATTGCTCCTGCCACTGGAACAGCGGGAATTTCTATTGCCGGTAATGGAAATGCGCTTGGCGCAGCATCTTTTGATATTCAACAGGATGCAGGCTATGTCTATTTGTGGAATCGTTCCAATACGCCAATGTTGTTTGGGGTGAATGGAGCAGAGAAAGTGAGAATAGACACGAGCGGCAACGTCGGTATCGGGACAACAGCACCTGTTTCTAAATTAGATTTAGGAACAAACTACTCCGACCCGGGTACCTATCCAAATAAGATAACACTTTGGAGTAGTGGTGCTAATAATTATTTTGGTTTTGGAATCAGTGAAGGTGATTTAGACTATTTCTCACAAGTTAATCATAGATTCTACACTGGATATAACGGTTCAGCAGGTTCAGAAAAAATGGTATTAACAAATGCCGGAAGGCTTGGTATTGGGACAACAACGCCAAGTAATAAGCTGCATGTTGTAGATAGCGGAAGTTCTAATGTGGGTGTATTTCAGCTTGGTGCTGCAGGTAGGTTAACAGCAATTGGTGCAGACTCAAATGCTGGTAGGATCCAATCATACACAGCAGGTTTTGGGGCGTCATCACCGCTAGTGCTTAATCCAGATGGTGGCAACGTCGGTATCGGAACAACAACCCCAACGACTGGTAAATTTGTTGTGAGCGCAGCTCACAACGGAAACGCACTCACACTTGAAAATAATTCGGTGGGTAAATACTGGTCTATTTATAATTATACGAACGGTTCAGCAACAGATCTTCGTTTCTACGAACAGAACACCGGCATCAATGCACTAACTCTGAGGGCGGGCGGCTCTGTAGGCATCGGGACGACAGCGCCAGGGGCGAAGTTGGTAGTTGCTTCTACTAACACCTATGACGGTATCACCGTATCGGGAAATATTGTCCCGCGGATAGTCTTTAATAGTTCAAATGCAAGTTCTGTTTATTGGGGAGTAGGAACGCACGATAATGATGCCAATAATTTTGCAATTGGCTCAAATGCTTCCGGCCATGAGGGAATGACTGACTATTTGGTAATTGATTCAGATAACGGCAACGTCGGTATCGGGACGACGAATCCGGCAGGCGCCTTGGATATTGGGGGTGGGGCGCTGTACTTTGCAAGTAATGCAACAGACTCATGCGGAATGTATGCAGATTATATTGAAGGAACACGGCAATTGAAGTTTGGAACTTCTGGTTGTGGCACGACGGAGTCTTGGCTATTTACGAGTGCGGGTGGTGGTGACCTTATGAAGATTCAAGCTAATGGCTCTGTCGGTATCGGGACGACAGCGCCAGGGGCGAAGTTAGACGTTGCAATGGCAAACTCTGCGAGATCGTATTCATCGAGTGTATTGGATTTCTCCGGCATTCATTTACGTGGAACTTATAACAACACCAATTACTCAGCATTGACGTTTGAATCGGGTGGTGGTGGTGGCGCTGCGGTTGCCTTTAACCGTGACAGTGCTGCAGGGACGGCTATATCCTTTTGGACGAACTCAGTTGGCGGAAATTTTGCAGCTAGTGAACGGATGAGGGTAGATAGCACCGGCTCTGTCGGTATTGGGACCGCGACACCGACACAGAAATTGCAAATTAACCAAGGAGTGAGTGGTACTGGTCAAGGTGTTCCGGCAACAAGTGGCACAACTCAGAATGGAATACTACGCTTAACTCCTGGTGGTGGATATGGCGAAACTCTTGATTTCGGAATGAATGTTACCTCGTCTTATGGTTGGATACAGTCAACCAACTTTGGTAACTTGGCTGTAAACTATAATTTGGCTTTGAACCCAAATGGCGGCAACGTCGGCATTGGGACGACGGGGCCTTATGGGAGATTGAGTATAAAACAATCCACATCCGATTTTCTTGGTGGAATATATTTGCAGGAACCATCAACGGCAGATACATGGGGAATAGTTGGAGCGAGCGGAACTTTGTATTTTGGTAGCGCAACCAATGCGAGTGCCGCTGACAATCAGGCTGATTTTTCGGCGCGAATGGTTATTCAGCAAACCGGCTCTGTCGGCATCGGCACCACCACCCCATGGCGTACACTTTCAGTAACCGGCACTGTAGGCTTTGACGGACTCACCGGCTCCACGGGAGCAGGGTCACTGTGTCTCACTGCAAATAAGCAAGTGGTATACAACAGCGCATCAGATAGTTGCCTACCATCACTAAGAGAAACAAAACACGACATCACCCCACTTGCACAAAGCGCAAGTGCCATCCTTGAACAGCTACAACCAGTGTCATTTATATATAATGAAGGAGATGGACGTACTCGCTATGGATTCATTGCAGAAGATGTAGCAGTGGTTAACCCACATCTTGCTACCTACAATGCCTCAAGTACGATATCTGGTATTGACGACAGAGCGGTGCTTGCGCTCCTTGTGAAGGGGTTTAGGGAGGTGAGAGACTCTCTCTTAGAGATAAATGACACACTCTATAATATACTTGCACGGCTTGATACGCATGATGCAGAAATAGCAGAGTTGCGCCTTAGAATAGAAGAGTTAGAAAATGGATTGGGTAATAGTAATGAACCAGAATCCCCACCAGAGACTCCATCTGACACAACCCCTCCCACCATCACCATCTCTGGAAACAACCCCGCTAATGTACTTGTGGGAGACACCTATGCAGATTTAGGCGCGGTAGCAGTAGATGATAGTGGCGTCGCCATATTAAGAACCTACTACAACAATGTGGAAGTAACTGCCGTATCTATTGATACCGCAGTAGCAGGTGAGCATGAAGTGGTGTATGTGGCTACTGACCTTGCAGGGAATAGTGCAACGAGTACTAGAGTGGTGATAGTAGAGTAGTTGCTTTTATTGGTGTGGAGGTGTGATAGGGTGGTGGTATGAAAGAGGTGTTAATCAGTATTACTGGGAAGGTGCAAGGGGTATTTTTTAGGGAATTTGTTCACGACACCGCAGAAAAACTGGGTGTTGTTGGCTGTGTTTCTAACCAAAAAGACGGCTCTGTCCGAGTGATAGCTCAAGGGTATGAAGCCGTTTTGAAAAAGTTTCTTAAGGAGGTAGAGAAGGGAAACGCGCTTTCAGAAATCTCATTTGTGCAAGTTGTCTGGAAAAAGGAATTATCTGAAACCTTTTCCTACTTTGATATAGTTATCACTACTGATGGCAGCACATAACACCCCTACATGTATCGGTATTATCATTGATGGCAATAGGCGATGGGCAACAGCGCATGGCTACCCAACATATAAGGGGCACCAAGAGGGGGGTGAGCGTATAAAAGATGTGGTGTTGTGGGCAAAAGAAGCTGGAGTTGCGCACCTTATCATCTACACATTTTCGACTGAGAATTGGAAGCGTACCGAAGAAGAAAAGACACATCTCTTTACTATGCTTACCCGTGGCATAGAGCGCTACGCAGATGAGCTAAGTAAGGAGGGTGTACGTATCAGGTGCGTAGGACAAAAAGATAGATTTGATGAGGTGTTTCAAGCAAGTATGCGGCGCGCGGAAGAAATAACAAACAGCAATACAGCATGCACTGTCACCTTAGCTCTTTCATATGGAGGAAGGGCAGAAATAACTGAAGCGGTAAACAGGTTAATTGCATCTGGAAAAAAAGAGGTGACTGAGGCAGATGTCACAAATGCGCTTTGGACACAAGGTATTCCAGACCCAGATATCATTATTCGTACTGGAGGAGAAAAACGACTTTCTGGATTTCTTCCGTGGCAATCTGTCTACTCGGAGCTGTTTTTTGTTGACGAATATTGGCCGGCATTTTCAAAAGAGACATTTAACGCCATACTGAGCGAATATGGAAATAGAGAAAGAAGGCGAGGCGCCTAACCCCACAATACTATTTGAAAACCACGACATGGTGGTGATCAATAAACCCGCCGGGCTCATGGTGCATCCCGACGGTCGAGCACAAGCACCTACGCTTATTGACTGGCTACTTCGTACCTTTCCTTCAATTGCTGGTGTTGGTGAGCCTATTAGTCTTCAAGACGGCTCAATAATAGAAAAGCCTGGTATAGTTCATCGGCTAGATACAGACACCTCAGGAGCATTAGTAATTGCTAAGACACAAGAGAGTTTTTTGCATTTGAAACATCAATTTAAGGATAGACTAGTTAAAAAAACTTATGTTGCATTTGTGTGGGGAGTGATAAAGGATGATCGTCTAACTATAGACAGACCTATCGGTAGGTCTGGAAGTGATTTCAGAAAGTGGTCAGCGACACGCGGAGCGCGGGGTACTATGCGAGATGCCCGCACTGATGTGCGAGTGGTGGGGCGCAGCAATGAATATACTTATATAGAGGCTATGCCAAAAACAGGACGCACCCATCAAATACGTGTACACCTAAAAGCAATAAATCACCCAATTTTGTGTGATACCCAATACGCAAATACGCAACAGTGTGGGCTTGGGTTTACGCGACAAGCACTTCATAGTAGGGTAATTGAGATTGAATCTTCCTCAGGAGAGCGGGTACGTGTAGAGGCCCCACTCCCAGGAGATTTTGAGGAAGCGCTTCGTATTTTTAATAAAGAGATTGCCTGATAAAAAAGTTCGTGGTATCGTACGCAAACATTATGAAAACGGCAGAAATTCATACATCTATTAATATAGAATCCCGAAAGGAGGTAGCTATCTCCTCGGGAGACACTGTTCGCGTATATTCTAAGATTCAGGATAAGGGCAAGACCCGTATACAGATGTTTGAGGGAGTGGTTATTGCTACTAAGCACGGCAATGAGCCTGGCGCCACCTTTACTGTTCGCAGGTCTGCAGGAGGGTATGGTGTAGAGAGGGTGTTTCCGCTATTTTCTCCACTGATTGATAAAATAGAAGTGGTAAAGAGAACAAGGGTAAAACGATCTAAGCTTTACTACATCAGAGACAAGGCATCTAAAGAGATCAGACGACAAATGAGAAAGACTCGTATTGTTGCTGAGGGAACACTTAGTGAACAAGCAGAAGCTCGAAGGGTTGAAGACGAAGCAGCAAAGGCAAAGGCAGAGATAGAAAAGGCAGAAGCTGAAGCGAAGAGAATTGAAGACGAAGCTCGTGCTAAAGAAGAGGCAGAGCAAAAGGCTAAGGAGGAAGCAGAGAAAGCAACAGCAGAACCAGAAGTTGTTGAGGAAGCTCCAAAAGAAGAAACAGAGGTTACTGCTAAAGAAAAGAAAGAGGAAGATAAATAATAAAAACAAAAGCGAGCCACAATGGCTCGCTTTTGTTTTTGTGCCACCTAATTTTTACGACCGTGGGGAGATAAAAATGGAAGTACTCTTGTGGTGCAAGTCCTATCTGGACGACAAAACAATAATCGCCGAATGCATACGCATCCGGCTCTTTTGTTTTTGTGCCCAGGACAGGACTTGAACCTGCACAGCCTTGCGGCCACTACCACCTCAAGGTAGCGTGTATACCAATTTCACCACCTGGGCATAAGACTGCTGTAGTATGCCTTGCCCGAGCACTATTTTCAATAGGATGTATTCATTCTAAAAAAACACCGAAATGGGGTATGCTATATGTATATAGATAACATGCTTGTATGCACATAGAACAAAAAAAATGGACTAAGCAAAATGGTTGGACTACTTTTACCAACACACCCCTTCCTTTACCACCCACACTGGTGTTGGTGTTTGGTGGCAATGAGGCATTAAAAGACAAAACTCTTTTTGAAGAGATTAGAGCGTGGTATCCATCAGCAAAAATAGTAAGCGCAACAACAGCGGGTGAAATTATTGATACCGAGGTATCAGATGATGCGCTAGTGCTATCTGCAATCGCATTTGAAAAAACCACAATACAGTGCGTAGAGGCAACCATAGATTCAGCAGACCACAGCGAGGAGGTGGGCAATACACTTGCAAAGGCGCTACCTAAAGAGGGGCTTGTGCATGTAATGATATTCTCAGATGGATTATTTGTTAACGGTACCGCGCTTGTAAAAGGTTTGTTGGCAGAACTTCCACAAGCCGTTTCTGTAACCGGAGGGTTGGTAGGTGATGGACCTCGGTTCAAAGAGACTATGGTGGGGCTTGATACTATGGCAGCACAAAAGAGGCTTGTATGTGTTGGGTTTTATGGTGAGTCTATTAAAGTAGGATACGGTTCACTAGGAGGGTGGGATTCATTTGGTGTCTCTCGTACGATAACCAAAGCACAAGGAAACGTATTGTATGAATTGGATGACAAGCCAGCGCTTGTTCTTTATAAAGAATATCTTGGTGAATTAGCTAAAGATTTACCCGCAAGCGGGCTATTGTTTCCGCTTAGCTTAAAAATCACCACCGATCTTGGTGTTGAGGTGGAGGTTGTTCGTACAGTGCTTGGTGTTGATGAGGCAACACAGTCCGTTACTTTTGCGGGGGATATGCCAGTTGGTGTTGTTGCTCGTTTTATGAAGGCAAACTTTGACCGCCTTATAGATGGCGCCTCCGGTGCTGCAAGTATGAGCACGGTATCACTAGGGGAGGGCAAGGCAGAACTAGCCGTTTTGGTAAGCTGTATAGGAAGGAAGCTCGTATTAAAAGATAGAGTTGAAGATGAGACTGAAGCTGTAAGAGAGGTGGTGGGCGAACGAGCAAACATGATCGGGTTTTACTCCTATGGAGAGATTAGCCCAACCACACCAACTGAGCGGCAGTGCCAGCTTCATAATCAGACGATGACCATAACCACCCTGAGGGAAGTATAGGTATGCACCACCTTCTTGAGCGCCAATTAAAAAAATATGTAGGTGCAGATGTTCATATCCCTGAGGAATGTATGCAACTACTTGAGGCGGTAAGTACCACCTATGAAGGGTACGATCAAGACAGGCGACTGCTTGACCACTCTTTTGATATTAGCTCAAAAGAGTTTTCTGAATTGCACGCAAAGGTACTCGCACTTCTTTCAGAACTACAGAGCGAAAAAGAAAGTGTGGAAAGAAAAGTGGTGGAGCGCACGCAAGAGTTGCATCTAAAAATAGAAGAGCTTGATGCAAGCAATCGGTTGCTATCCCAGCAAGAGGCGCAGTTAACTGAAGCAAATACAAGGCTGCTTGAATTGGATAAGGTAAAATCTGAATTTATCTCAGTTGCCGCCCACCAGTTGCGCACACCCCTCTCTGCAATTAAATGGGCATTGTCGCTTATGTGTGATGATTCTTCTGAAAATCTCACCATAGATCAGCGAAGCCTTATTCTCAAAGCATACGCAAGTACAGAGCGAACCATAAATCTCATCAACAAAATGTTGGTAGTTACAAGAATTGAATCTGGAAAATTAGAATACGAACTCACGCTTGTTCATATTGAACATGTAATTGAATCGGTACTACTAGATTTTGCTGGTTATGTATCACAACATCATGTGACACTTGAGTTTGAGCCACCACAGCAGGAACTTCCACCTGTAAAAATTGACTCAGAAAAGATTCGCGCAGTACTTCAAAATTTAATTGAAAACGCGCTTTCGTATACTAAATCAGGAGGAAAAGTGATGGTGCGAGCAACTCGTAATAGTAACCATATTGTAGTATCTGTCTCTGATACTGGTATTGGGATTCCAGAGCATCAAAAATCTGCCATATTTACAAAGTTTTTTAGAGCAGACAATGCGCTTAAAGCAAAAACTGATGGAACGGGGCTTGGATTATTTGTTGCAAAAAATATTGTTGATAAGCATGGGGGTACCATTAGCTTTGAAAGTAAAGAAGGTGAGGGGACTACTTTTTACTTCTCACTTCCTATACCGTTATCACAGTAATCTCAAGCTAGCATCGCAATATTAAATTGATGATATACTTTCAAAAAGCGATATCAAACAGTATGAAAAAAATTCTTATCATTGAAGACGAAGAAGTGCTCGGTGAACTCCTACGTGATCATCTCACAAGCGAAGGGTACGAGACCTACTGGGAAAAGGATGGAGAAGCGGGAGTAGCAAAACTTAAAGAAGTAAAGCCAGACGTGGTATTGCTAGATATGGTAATGCCAAAAATGAATGGGTACGAAACATTGGAAAAAATCCGTTCGGATGAAGATATAAAGGAGGTACCAGTCATTGTCATTTCTAACTCAGGACAACCAGTTGAGATACGACACATTTTGGATATGGGAGTGAAGGATTACATCATCAAGGCACAGTTTAGTCCTGCAGAAGTACTAGAAAAGGTGCATAAATATATATCACCAAACACTGATCCAAAGAACACCGCAACCACATCATCGGTACTTTCAAATCCTTTGGCTCGATTGCTTATTGTTGAAGATGATCCATTTCTTTCATCAATTGCAGCAATGCATCTAAAGAAAAAGGGTTGCTCGGTAACTGTTGCGGTAGATGGAGAAAACGCACTTGCGCTACTTGAAAAGGAGGTGCCTGATCTAATACTCCTCGATATTATCATGCCTGGCATTAGCGGTATCGATGTCTTAAAGAAAATAAAAGCAGATTCTCGGTATAAGGATGTGTCGGTGATTATGTTTTCAAACTTAGGGCAAGAGCACGAGATTGAGGAGTGCACCAAAGCAGGGGCAGAAGATTTTTTGATAAAAGCCATGGTTACTCCTCAGGAGGTACTCGACAGAATTCTTGTTATCTTAAAAAGAAAGGGGAAGTTGCAATAACTTATTATCTGTCACTTTGACAGATAATGATATTTCTATACTCTCTGCGTTAGAGCCTCCCCATTGTGGGTGGGGCAATGTGGCAAAAGCCACATTAGGGAGTAATCAATGTCTAGTGATTACGCGACACTGATTAAGCAAGATCGCCAGGAACGGCAGAAGAAGCACTGGCGCGGCACGCTGCTGGACTATCTGGACTTGGTCAAGGCGAACCCACGGCTCGCCGACTTCTCGCACAAGCGCATGTACGACATGATCGTTGATCGCGGCACGGAGAGTGTCGATGTCGAGGCCGACCCGCGCGCCAAGCGCGTCTTCGGGGATCAGAGCCCGAAGACGTACGGGTTCTTCAAGGACGAGTTCTTCGGTATGGAGCGCACGCTCGACAAGATCGTACGCTATTTCCACTCTTCCGCGATGGGCGGCGAGGAGGCTCGCCAAGTCCTTTATCTTATGGGGCCGGTCGGCTCAGGAAAGAGCTCGCTGGTCGACCGCCTGAAGCGTGGCCTCGAGGATCTCGACCCGATCTATGTGATCGAAGGCTCGCCCAACTATTGCAATCCGCTCTGCCTCATCCCGCGCCACCTTCGGAGCGCGTTCGAGGAGATGCTGGGCGTGAGGATCGAGGGAGACATTGATCCGATCACCAGGCACCGCCTGATGAACGAGTTCGCCGGTCAGTACGAGAAGATGCCGATCTGCACGATGTCCTTCTCGATCCGGGCCCGTAAGGGCATCGGTGTCGTCCCGCCGGTCGATCCCAACAACCAGGACACCTCGGTCCTGATCGGCTCGGAGGACATCAGCAAGCTCGACCGCTTTTCCGAGGGTGATCCGAGGGTGCTGGAGCTGAACGGCGCCTTCAACGTCGGCAATCGAGGCATGGTGGAGTTCATCGAGGTCTTCAAGAACGAGACCGAGTATCTCCACACCATGATCACGGCGACACAGGAGAAGATGGTCCCGGCACCCGGCCGGCATGGCACAATCTACGTCGACACAGTCATCGTCGCGCACAGCAACGAGGCGGAGTGGCAGCGGTTCAAGGCCGACCATACCAACGAGGCCATTCTCGACCGTATCGTCGTCGTCAAGGTGCCGTACAATCTCCGCCTCTCGGAAGAGGTGAAGATCTATCGGAAGTTCCTCAAGCGGTCCCGCTTTGATCTCAAGATCTCGCCGCACACGCTCGAGATTGCCTCGATGTTTGCGATCCTCACTCGGCTCGAGCCCACCGGGAAGTGCGACCTCCTCACCAAGCTCAAGATCTACAACGGGGAGGAGGTACTAGAAAAGGGCCGACCCAAGAAGATCACGGCGCACGAGCTTCGTGAAGATACCAAGCGGGAGGGCCTGTTCGGCATCAGCACGCGCTTTGTCATGAAGGCCCTCGACACGGCTCTCACGCAGAACGGCGGTTCCATCCATCCCATCAATGTCCGTGAGGCGTTGATCGGCATGGTCAAGGAGACGGACCTCTCCGAGGACACGAAGCGGCAGCATCTGGAGTTTCTCCAGGACACGCTCCACAAGGTCTATCTGGAGCTCTTGGAGAAGGACATCACCAAGGCCTTCGTCTTCAGCTTCAAGGATCAAGCAGAGACCCTGTTCCAGAACTACCTCGACAATGCCGAGGCCTACGTGACCAAGACCAAGGTCAAGGATCACGTGACCAAGGAGGAGATGCAGCCCGACGAGGGGTTCCTCAAATCCATCGAGGAGCAGATCGCGATCATCGGCCCGGCCGCCGATGGCTTCCGCCAGGAGGTGATCGCTTACCTGTGGTCTGGTATGCGTCGCGGTGAGACGCTAAGCTACTCCGCCTACGAGCCGCTGAAGGAGGCCATTGAGAAGAAGCTGATGAACTCTGTTCGCGACATCAGCCGCATCATCACCAAGTCGCGTACCCGTGACGAGGAGCAGCGGCAGAAGTACTCGGCTATGGTCGAGAATCTCCTCGAGCAGGGTTACAATGATGACAGCATCGATACGGTGCTGAAGTATGCTGCCAATCACCTCTGGAAGGACTGATGAGTTCCTTCCAGCAACAACAATTTTTTGAGAGATTATTGAGGCGTGAAAAGCCTCGATGGTCTCGGTGGAGCGCAAGAACACTCCGCTGATCAATTTGAGCCACACAAGGAAACTTGTGTGGCTCATTCTTGTCAATTTTTTATAAAGATATATGCTCAAAAAAGTTGAACCATAGGAGGCCTCTAATGACTACTGTCTTTCGACCTTACAACGAAACGGAGGCGCTACGATCTGATCGCAGTGCCGGCGACCGCAAGCGCCATCGGGAGAAGCTGCGACGCTCGCTCAAGGACAATATCGCCGACATTATCGCCGAGGAGAGCATCATAGGGCGGGATCGAGGCAAGGTGATCAAGGTGCCGATCCGAGGGGTGAAGGAGTACCGCTTCACTTTCGGCACCAATTCAGGTGGTGTCGGCACCGGCAAAGGTGACACCGAGCCCGGTCAGATCGTCGGTCCGGCCGGACAGGGCGAGAAGGGCCAGGGGCCGGCCGGTAATGAGCCGGGTCAGGACATCTACGAGACCGAGATCACACTCGACGAGCTGATCGACATCATGTTCGAGGATCTGGAGCTCCCGGACATGGAACGCAAGATCCTCAAGGAAGCGCTGGCCGAGCGGACTTCGAAGCGCAAGGGCTACCGCAAGGCCGGCATTCGTGTGCATCTCGATCGCAAACGCACCATCATGTCCAAGATCCGGCGCCAGATCGCCCAGGGCATGCCCCTGACCGACACGGAGGATGAGACCGACGGGCCCGAAAATGAGGAAAGCGATAACAGCTTTCCCTTCCGCAAGGAGGATCTGACCTATCGCCGTCTGGTCGACGAGCCGCGGGAAGAGAGTAACGCCGTCGTCATCTGCATCATGGACACGTCGGGCTCCATGGATCGATTAAAGAAGTATCTGGCGCGGAGCTTCTTCTTCCTGCTCTATCAGTTCGTCCGTACACGCTACGATCAGGTAGAGGTCGTCTTCATCGGCCACCACACCGAGGCCAGCGAGGTGACGGAGGACGAGTTCTTCCACAAGGGTGAATCGGGCGGCACGATGATTTCGTCGGGCTACAAGAAGGCGCTCGAGGTGATCGAGCAGCGATTCCATCCAGAGCATTGGAACATCTATGCATTCCACTGCTCGGACGGCGATAACTTCGAGAGCGACAACGAGGAGACTTTGGCTAGCGCTAAGGCGCTATGCAACATCGCCAACCTCTTTGGCTACGGCGAGATCAAGCCGAATGGGGGTGCTTCTTATGAAAGCTCGATGCTCGAGCGGTTCCGCGCGCTGAGTCGTGACAATTTCCATACGGCGTTGATCACGCACCGAAGGGACGTCTGGCCTGCCGTGGCTAGTATGATCAAAAAGGATACAGCCCGAACGTAAACATAAGAAGATGGTAGCGCATTCAGAGAGTTGGACAATGTCCGACTCTCTCTTTTCTTTTTATACATTTAGTATACTCTGCCGACAGAAGCCACTCATCATGGGTGGCTACAAGGAGAATCAGCATGTCTGAATGGAGTCTTAAGGATCTCGAGCAATGGGACAAGCGGATTCAGGTGAAGGTCGCCGAATACGGGCTCGACTGTTACCGTCAGGAGTTTGAGGTCTGCGATCAAAATGCCATGCTCGGTTACATGGCATATCACGGCATGCCCTCGCACTATCCGCACTGGTCTTATGGCAAGGCATACGAGCAGACCAAGACGATGTACGACTACGGGGTGACAGGCCTCCCGTATGAGCTCGTGATAAATTCCGACCCCTGCCTTGCATACCTCATGCGCGACAACAGCCTGTGCCTACAAATCCTAACGATCGCGCATGTCTACGGGCACAACGACTTCTTCAAGAACAACTTCACCTTCACCAGCGCCACGCGCGCCAGTGAGACGATCGCCTCCTTCAAGACCAGAGCCGATCGGATCCGCCGCTACATGGAGGATCCCTCTATAGGCGCGGACGCGGTCGAGCTGTTCCTTGATGCCGCGCACGCGCTGGCCTTCAATCGTACGCGGAACCAGGCGATCAAGAAGCTCAACACTGAGGGTCAGCGTGAGCGGCTGTGGGATCTGGCGGAGCCAAGGCGCGATCCCTTTGCCGCCATCCACAAGACCGCGGTCCACAATCCGCCCGATCTATCACGCTTCCCGCTGGAGCCCGATCAGGACATCCTTCTGTTTGTTCGTGACAACAACAAGGACCTCGCTGCCTGGCAGCGGGATATCCTCACCATCGTCGATGAGGAGACCTGCTACTTCCTGCCCCAGATTGATACCAAGATCATGAACGAGGGCTGGGCCAGCTTCTGGCACCACAAGCTCATGAACGCGATCGAGCTGCCGCCAGAGCTTCACATGGAGTTCTTGGTTCGGCACAACCAGGTGGTCTGCCCACATCTGGGCGGCCTCAATCCCTACCATGTGGGCTTTGTGCTCTGGACGATGCTGGAGAAGCGCTTCGGCGGGGTCGAGAGCAAGGAAGCAAGGGACAAGCTGATGCAGATCCGTGAGGCGGAGCGTGACGTCTCGTTCCTACGCCGCTTCCTGACGCCCGAGTTGATGCACGAGCTCGACCTCTTCGCCTACAAGCCTCGTGGCGACCACTTGGTCGTTACGGAGGTGAGCGACGAGGACCATTGGCAGAGCGTGAAGAACCACCTGCTCGCGCAGATCGGGTCGAACAGCTTCCCGGTTATCAAGATAAAGGACGCGAACTACGGCGGGACGCGTACCCTCTATCTCGTCCACGAGCACGACGGACGGGATCTCGAAGTGGCACAGGCCGAGAAGACTTTGGTCCACCTCTCAACTTTGTGGGGTGGTGATGTCTGCCTTGAGACGGTGGTCGGAGCATTCAAAAAGCTACTGAGAACGGAAAACGGAAAATTTAGAATAACAAACACCTAGGAGGGAGCCCACTCGAAAGAGTGGGCGTTTCCTTTTTGTCTGGAGTCTGCTATAAATCATGAGCAGTAGGGGACTGTGTATATAAAGTATTTTGCATGGCGACTATGGTGTAATGGTCAACACAGGGGTTTGTGGAGCCCCTGATCTGGGTTCGATTCCCAGTAGTCGCCCAAATCGGCAGACCGAATACGCGAATGCGTTTCGGTTGTTGCCGTTTGGAGTGAGTACGGGAATCGAACGGCGGAGGCGGTCTACGATTTTGCGAAACGAAGTGGAGAAAAAAGGAGGTAATTTGATATAGTTACCAAATGGAAGGGAATATAGGCAAAGTTTCAAACAAAGAATCATTTTACTCCGCAATGACATGGATTGTCTCTGGAGTGGGACTTATCACCTACGGAACGATGGGAATACTCAGCGCTACCATACCAGGAGTAGAAGAACTTGTTGCGTACCTTTCAACCGCAAGTGGAACACATCTATATATTGCTGCATTCGTTTCTATTTTAATTGAAGGCACATACCTTGTTGGTAATTTTTTCCCTGGCACAACACTTATTGTTATCCTCACCATTCTTTCCCAGGTGAGCGGACTTGGTGTGTTTATAGTAACTATCATGTGTGTACTATTAGGATGGTACAGCGCAGGGATTATTAATATTTATCTTGCAAAAACATACTATAAAAAAATGATCTCTTCAGTCAGATCAGAGTCTGTTTCGGTACACGATAGACTTTTTACCACATGGTTTCCGGCATTTAGGGCAAATTATGAGGTAGCACAAATTACCGAGGGTGGAAATGTACGCAAAGTATTTCTCTCTTCGCTTCGAGTCAAGACAATGGTTGTCGCGGTGGCGACAGTTGGAGCGTTACTTGTGCCATATGTAATTGACATTCATACCATCAGTAATGAAGAAGGATTTCTCACCATCGCACTTGTCGCAACTATTAGTATTGCAGTAGGCAGTGTTAAATTGTTTAAGATATACAGACCGTGGTGATGTAGTGTTTTATATGCACATAGCTTTGTAATGTATGAGAATATCTATACCGTACTTTAAACAAGACACCGTATATACCTGCGGAGCCGCATCGCTCCAAATGGCGCTCGCGTATTGGGGGATTGATGATAGCGAAAAGCGACTAGCAAGATGGATGGGTACTAATTACTCAGTCGGCACCTTACGTTCTGCGATGGAAGAAGAAGCGAGGCGTCATGGTCTTTATGTGTATGTGAATGAATCTGCACACATAGAAGAAATCGGCTACTTTCTTCATAGAAAAATACCTGTGATTGTAAGGTTTATTGAGCGTTCACTTTCTCAAGATGAACATTATGCAGTGGTATCAGGATATGGGCCTACATACATCACGCTACGCGATCCATGGCATGGTCCAAAAATTCGCTACGAGAGAGAGCACTTTATAGAAAAATGGAAGGGGCAAGGAATGGTAGCGTGGCTAATGGCGGTAGCACCATTTGATATGCAGTTTGGTAGGCAATTGGGTCCAAAACGCCGGCATCGAACCCAATAGTCTAATGAGTAGGCTTAAACGTGATGTGTTTATGAAGAAAGAATGTGCCGATACCGGTTAGTGTTGCCAGTAATGCACGTGCGCTAAGTGGATTGATGTGGGTGTGTTCAGTCAATAAGTAAATCACTGTAGTAACTGCAATTGCGCCACTAAAGGCAATGAGTAAAAATTTTACATAGGAAAATCGGTTTTTACCACGGTGCCTCCCGAAGGCGAATTTTTTTGATAGATAATAGTGTATTGATACCGCAATAAAAAATGTAGGACCGGTGGCGTATAGATATGGGACACCAAGGTAGTCAATAAGTATCCAGAGGGAGAATAGCTCTATACTAAAAAGTGCCGTACCCGCAAGGGAGTAGGGGATAAATGCTTGTTTATTTCCTTTAATTATTTGGTCCAAAAACATAGATACTATAGTATTTATATGCTACTATCGAGGCAAATTAATAGCTAGTACCATCTACATGATTGAAGAATTTAAGAAGTTTGCGATGCGAGGTAATGTTATTGACCTAGCAGTCGGTGTCGTTATTGGAGGTGCCTTTGGTAAAATTGTTGACTCACTAGTGGGTGATATTTTGATGCCGATTGTTGGTGTACTCACTGGTGGAATTAACTTTAGCGGACTTTCATTTACTGTTGGATCTGCAACACTTGCGTACGGCAAGTTTATTCAGGCAACTATCGTATTTGTAATTGTTGCATTTGCATTGTTTGTGCTAATTAAGGCAATTAACGCAATGAAGAAAAAGGAAGAGGAGGCCCCACAAGCACCTGCTAAACCAAGTGAAGAGGTTGAGCTATTGAAGCAGATTAGAGACTCACTCAGAAAGTAGTCTATACACAGTACACACCAAGTAAGGCAAGATTATTTGCTATACTGGGTTATATGAAAAAAAGTGTATATTACCTATCCATTATAGGAGTGTGTGTGATTGCAATAACCACTCTTGTACCATTTGCATTTGGACAAACAATCATTAGCGATATCCAGCGATCTATCCAACAAAAAGAGCAGGAGATACTTATTTTGCAAGAGCAACTCAAAGCACTTAGAGAAACCCTTGCCAAAGCGCAAAAGGATCAATCTACACAACTCTCTACTGCAACAGGAGGAAGTCCATCAGGGCTCGTGCTGATGCGTGAGTACACCGCATTTACACGAGCAATCGGATATGGCTCAACTGGTGAGGATGTAAAAAATTTGCAGCTCATTCTTAATGAGCTTGGGTACTACCCTGAAGGAGTGTTTAGCGGGTATTTTGGTGAGTTATCAGTTACCGCGCTCAAACGTTTTCAATCAGCCAAGGGTATTGTGACCAGTGGTGATGCAAGCACTACTGGGTACGGCATGCTCGGCCCTTCAACAAGAAAGGCAATGAATGCAATTATTTCTGGATCAGTTGTGCCAGGTATTGTTAGTAATGAGCCGATAAATGATACCTCGACAAGTGATAATGGAACCAAAAATGAAGGAAACACATCATTTTACGCCGGGAAGGTTGTATTAAAGAAAGCAAGCGCAAATAATGCACTCGCTAAAGATGAATACATAGAAATAGAAATTGACGACAAAGCAGGCTCGGATGTAATCCTTTCTGGATGGAAGGTGCAGAGTAATATCACCAATAACGTGATTACTCTTGATACAGTGTCGCCGCTATTTAGATTTGGTAGATCTGGCACCACAGACGAGCTTAGAATGAAGCCGAAAGATACCCTTACCATTGTGACGGGTATGTCGCCACTTACTCAAAAGAGCTTCAGAGAGAATAAGTGCATGGGTTACTTGCGTAACTATTACACCTTTAAGCCCTCGATTACTACTTCGTGCCCAGACCCAGAGGATGAATTTGAGGCATATGGCAAAATCCCTCTCACTGATGATTCATGCAGGACATATGTATCACGACTTTCATCATGCAAAGCGCCACTTTCATCTGAAATCCCAACCACTATATCGCTCGCGTGTAGGTATTTTGTAGAAAACAACATCAACTACAACGCGTGCATAGATAAGCATCTTTCAGACTCAGATTTTTGGAAAGACGAGTGGCGAATATATCTAAACCGTTCAGATGAGTTGTGGAGAAAAAGCAGGGAAGAGCTTGTGCTTCTCGATCAATTTGGCAATCAAGTAGACAAAGTAACCTACTAATTATGACCTCGATCATCTTTCCAAATAGCTATAGCGATGTGTTGCTTCTATATATTGTGGGGCTAGTTGCGTTTTTTATTATAGATATGTTGTGGCTCGGGATTGTAGCAAAAAAGTTTTACGCAAAGGAAATGGAAGGGCTACTTGCTCCTACAATACGCTGGAATAGCGCGATACTATTTTACCTACTTTTTGTTGCGGGTATTATCGTGTTTGCGGTAATACCTGCCTTGTATACGCAAGAATTAGTAGTGGCAGCAGTGCTCGGCGGATTATACGGATTTTTCACCTACATGACGTATGATCTTACCAACAGAGCAACGCTTGTTCGTTGGCCAATGAGACTGGTTATTGTGGATATTGTGTGGGGGGTGATTATTTCTACAATTGTTGCCGTGAGTGTGTACTCTGCCCATTTTGTGATACTTTAATATCCACTATGAGTATTGTTTATCGACGAGTTGCAATTTCGGTGTTGCTATCATCGCTGTTATTACTTGCGGTTCCTGCGTATGCGTACGACGTAACGGGCGGTGTACGCCACTCCATACCGCTTAGTGAGATTATTTCAAGCAAGGTTCCCAAAGGGGGAGTTCCCGCACTCACTAATCCTTTGTTTACCACCACTGAAGAGGCGGATGTGTTTTTGCTTCAAGAGACAATAGGTATTGGTATTGAATATAAGGGAGAGAAACGATTTTATCCTTTTAGTATCATGCTCTGGCACGAGGTGATAAACGACACTATTGCAGGAGTGCCTATTTTGGTGACATATAACCCGCTATCGGGCACTGCGGTAGTCTTTGATAGGAGTATAAATGGGGTCGTGTATGAATTTAAAGTTTCAAGCAGATTCTGGAAATCTAATTTGCTTATGTATAACAAATCAGAGTCTTTAAAAGATGAGTCACTGTGGTCGCAGATACTGGGTGAGGCAGTGGTGGGCATAAACACAGGTGAGAAACTTGCAATACGACCATATGATGTGTTGCCCTACAGTGCGTGGAAAGCGCTCCATCCAGATACTAAGATATTATCAATACGCACTCCGTATGGAAGAAACTACGCAGATGATCCATATGGGATTGGTGGATACTACACCTCATGGGATATAGCGTATGGCGCAAAAGAGGAAGTCTCTCCAAGTATGCACCCAAAGCAGTTGGTCTTAGGGGTTCAATATAACGGCAAGACAAAAGCATATCCGCTATACGCATTAGCTAAGGGGGTCACTCATGACAGCTTTGCGGGCAATACCATCAAAATTGAGCGTAAGTCCTATGGAGATACAAGGCTGTATGTGGTCACACCGCGAGGAGATATACCACTTATGTATACTATGGCGTATTGGTTTGCGTGGAAAAACGCACATCCACAAAGTGCGGTATACCTACCTGAGTAGGGATAAAAGTTTTCCACAGGGTATTTTTCACGATTTTTATCAACACCAATTTTTTGGTTTTTTATATGTGGAGAGGGGGCAAAATTTGTCACGAGGCGTAAGCTCATTTTACAAATACAAATTCGTGTGATCTGGACAAGTACCTCGAGAGTTGATCTAGTGGGGATTTTCTTGGAGGCAAGTGCTCAAGGTGGGACAATCAAATACACGCATTATTAATTTATTTACCACGGTCAGTTTGTTTCTATACGGGCAAGCAGATTGACTGTCCACACTGTATGAGTGAAAGCACCCCACGCATGGCGACAGAAAAAAAGTCGCTACCATTACCAACCAGCATAATAAAGCGAGATGGTAAGCCGGTTACTTTTGATAAGACAAAAATCGCAAGTGCCGCCGAAAAAGCACTTAAAGAAACGGGAGAGTACAAAACAGGATTACCATCGGTTGTTTCAGATGCGGTGGTTGTTGCGCTATCACACAGAAAGGACGCTTCGAGCAATCCTCCTACAGTTGAGGATGTACAGGATTTGGTAGAGAAGGAGCTCATGCTTCTTGGGCTCACTGAAACTGCGAAGGCGTATATTTTGTATCGACAAAAACGAGCAGAAGAGAGAAAGCAGGTTCTTTCAGTGCCTCAAGAAGTTAAGGAACTGGTGGATTCAAGTAAGAAGTATTTCCAAAACCAGCTTTCTGAATTCATTTTCTACACCATGTATGCCCGCTGGATCCCTGAGAAAGGCAGAAGAGAGTCATGGATAGAGGCGATAGACAGATACATTGACTTCATGAGAGAGAATATCGGCTCCAAGCTCACTGAGGCAGAGTATGCCGAGGTAAGAGAGAGTATGCTCAAGATGGAGGCGATGGGCTCTATGCGTCTATTGTGGAGTGCTGGGGAGGCGGCGCGTAAAACAAATGTCTGTGTGTATAACTGTGCCTACGTGGCGCCATCAGCGTGGCGTGACTTTGGTGAAATCATGTACGTGCTTATGTGCGGTACTGGTATGGGATTTTCAGTGGAGAGGCAAACAGTAGAGCAGTTACCGCTCATACAGCGTCAGCGCGGAGAGATGCTCCCTACTCATGTGGTTGAAGATAGCAAAGAAGGATGGGCAAACGCATTTGTAAAAGCACTTGATGTTTGGTCCTCAGGCAAAGATATACAATTTGATTACAGTAAGATTCGTCCTCAGGGCGCGCGACTAAAGACTATGGGGGGCAGAGCATCAGGACCAGACCCACTTATAAAATTGATCAACTACACCCGCGAGAAAATGATCGCCCGACAAGGGAGACATCTCACCACACTTGATGTACACGACATCATCTGCATGATTGGAGAAATTGTAGTAGCAGGCGGCGTGAGAAGGAGCGCGCTTATCTCACTCTCTGATCTTGATGATAGTGATCTGCGAACAGCAAAGAATGGCCAGTTTTACCTCACTAGTCCAGAGCGATCAATGGCAAACAACTCTGTTGCCTATAACGAAAAGCCTACCATGCGTCAATTTCTTGATGAGTGGACAAACCTTGCGATATCAGGATCTGGAGAACGGGGTATCTTCAACAGAGGAAGCCTTACCCAGCAGGTACCAGCTCGACGATGGAGAAATCTTTCACAAGAGGAGAGATGGAAGACGGGTACTAACCCATGTGGAGAAATTGTGTTGAAGTCAAAACAATTTTGCAACTTGAGTGAGGTGGTAGCTCGAGCAGGGGATACAGAAGAAACACTTATGAAGAAGGTGCGTATCGCAACTATACTTGGTACGTATCAGGCATCACTTACCAAATTCAACTACCTATCAGAAGATTGGAAGAATAATTGTGACGAGGAAGCGCTTCTGGGTGTATCAATCACCGGACAATGGGATTCTCCAGTGGTAAGAAATCCGCAAACACTAAGAAAGCTGAAGGAGATTGCTGTTGAAGTAAATAGAGAATATTCAGCGCGATTTGGTATTAACCCATCAACATGTGTTACTACCGTAAAACCTTCTGGTAATGGTTCACAACTTTTCAACTGTTCATCAGGATTGCACCCACGTCACGCAAAGTATTACATTCGCCGAGTGCGTATAGAGGGTCATAACCCACTCTTTAAAATGCTCGTTGATGAAGGGGTTCCGTATCATCCTGAGGTGGGGCAGACAAGAGAGAATGCAAAAACATGGGTACTTGAATTCCCAGTAAAGGCCCCTGCGGGAGCGGTGGTAAAGGATGACGTGTCGGCGCTTGATCACCTTGCATATTGGAAGATAGCAAAAGAAAATTATACCGAGCATAACCCATCAGTTACCATCTCAGTAGGAGAGGATGAGTGGCTTGCGGTAGGTGATTGGGTATACAAAAATTGGGATATTGTCGGCGGACTTTCATTCCTTCCACGAAGCGAGCACATCTATCAACTTGCTCCATATGAAGAGATTTCTGCTGAAGAATATGAGGCGCGAGCAAAGGCATTTCCTGCGATAGATTTCTCAAAGCTCTATGTATATGAACAGGAAGATGTAACAGAGGGCGCAAAGACACTTGCATGCACCGGCGGTACGTGCGAAATAGTCTAGAGACAGGGGTGTAAGACTAAAAGTAGCGCGGGTTTTTCTCGGTAATACCCCTGAGGTGGATGAGGTAACGGGCGAATACGTACAATACACTAGAAAGCCGATTGATATACGCAAGCGCGCTGTGCGATAGGGTGGTGGTCCTAGAAAAGGTCACCATTCTTCGCTCTGCTCTACGTGCTACCGTTCGCGCTATGTCACATTTTGCGGACAGCACATCTTCACCCGGAACAATAAATGCAGTAGGTGGAGGAAGCTGTTTGTCTATGTCGGCAATGAGTGATTCAAGAAAAGCAACTCTTTCTTGCGGGAGGCGTTTATCAGCCCCAGCAACTTCCGCCTGAAGGGAGAAGCAATCATTCTGTATCGAAAGAATAGCCGAGGTTATTGTGTTATATTCAGCGGAATTAGTAGCATGAGTAAGGTCTGCGCGAAGCGACCCAAGTACTGAGCAAAGCTCATCAAGTGTGCCAAGCGCCTCGAACCGAGCATCATCCTTTGGAGTACGATCCTTGCCGTCAAACCATTTACTGTCGCCATTATCACCTTTTCCTGTGTACCAAGACATACTTGCACTATACACATATCACGTATGAATATCAAAAATAATTTTGCCACTATAGCTGGACTTGCAGTAGTTGTAGCCTCTCTTTGTGGGGGAGGGTATCTTTTGTATGGAGCATCGGGTGCTGGACACAAAGAAACTACAATCTCTACTGAAGATATTGCATTGAAAAACGGAACCCTTTCTGTTGATGGTGTTATGGAAGAAGTGCCCTATGTTGCAATGGCTGATGCATCAGCGCTCGCAATACTGCGCGCAATAGCAGATGGGAGAAAAATCCCAATAGCGACACAAGAGTACACAGGGCTCGGTACCCTTGTGGTGGCTATAGGACAATTTGAAAATGGTACCGACGGAAAATATTGGCAGTATTCTGTAAACGGTGTTGCCGCCTCTGTTGGGGCAGACGCCTACATTCCCAGAGAGGGCGACTCTATTGTCTGGACCTTTTCAGCATCGGCATTTTAATCGGTAGTACATAATAGAACATGAAAATCTTACTCAATGCGGCGCATATGATTGTGGGGATTTTTGTGATTGTACTTTCACGAATAATTCCACACCCACCAAATGCAACCGCGACAGGAGCCATTGCGCTTTTTACCGCACGATATTGTGGCGCTAAGTGCGCAGCTGTTACGGTTGTTATTGCAATGGTGCTTGGTGATATAGTGCTCGGCTTTTATCAACCTATGCTCATGGCTCTCGTATACGGGTCATTCATTTTTGTTTCTATTCTTGGCTTACTTATACCCATGCGGCATGGCGTGATTATGCCAATGGCGCTTTCTGTTATTGGTTCAGGTATATTTTTTATTATTACCAATCTTGGTGTATGGGCATTTTCAGGAATGTACCCACTCACATCTGAGGGTCTTATTAGCGCATACACACTTGCCTTACCGTTTTATGGCTATATGTTGTTAGGGGACCTGCTATATGCAGGCGTTATTTTTGGCGGCGCAACACTGCTTTCTACGGGGATGTTTAGGGAGTATGCTGTAAGATACGTGGTAAAGAGCTCGTCATTATAGATAACGCTAATTAATAATATATTGTATGAATGAATCACTAGTTCAGTTTTTAAAGGAAAGTCGTTTCGGAAAGATGCTTGTTATTGTGTTGCTCGCAGCGGCGGCATACCTTTCCGTTCTTGTGGTTAACGGCGTAAAGGAATACCAGTACATTGGTGCTGATATACCAGCAACAACCACAATAAGTGTCTCTGGCGAGGGTGAGGTATTTGCTGTTCCTGATGTGGCTGAGTTTACTTTCTCAGTTACCGCAGAGTCCAAGGAAGCAAGTGCTGCGCAAGAGGAAAGCGCAACAAAAATGAATGCTATTTTGGCATACATAAAGGAGTCGGGTGTTGAAGATGAGGACATAAAGACTACTGGATACAATCTTTATCCCCAGTACGACTATGTTCGAACTATGCCATGCAATCAATTTTCTTGTCCTGAAGGCGAGCGGGTGCTAAAAGGCTTCACGGTGACTCAGACTATACATGTAAAAGTAAGAGAGA
Source organism: uncultured Candidatus Saccharibacteria bacterium (assembly GCA_964409035.1). Taxonomy (GTDB): domain Bacteria; phylum Patescibacteriota; class Minisyncoccia; order Phycocordibacterales; family UBA12088; genus CAYPBQ01. Next base: position 36,715 of record CAYPBQ010000005.1, on the reverse strand, counting down.
CAGAAAAGGCCGGAACTCTAATTGCTGGTGCGGGTGAGCGTGGAGCTACTGATATAAGCGGACTAACCTTCACCGTTGACGATGAGGAGGCGCTAAAAGCACAAGCCCGAAAGGACGCAATTCATGATGCAGAAGAAAAAGCAAAAATACTTGCTGATGATTTGGGAGTAAGACTTGTACGTATTGTCGCTTTTAGCGAAAACGGCAATTCTCCAATGTACTATGCAAAGGATATGGCGTTAGGTATGGGGGGAGCGGAATCAGTACCTTCGCTACCTATGGGTGAAAATAAAATAAGCTCAACAGTATCCATTACGTATCAGATTCGCTAGATGATTTTAGTTACGCTGAACAAAAAGGCTCCTCAGGGAGCCTTTTTGTTGACTTTATTGAATGGTATGGTAGTATGCAGTTGTGTAACCCCGGCAGGGGTTTTTAAATTGGTCATGAGGACGTATATTCACTATACTTAATGTTATGAACAGATTTATCAATTATTTGAAGGATACAAAAGCGGAGTTATCGCACGTATCGTGGCCTACGCAAAAACAAGCAAGCGTGTTTACTGCGCTTGTAATTATTATTTCTGTACTCACCGCAATATACCTTGGTCTTTTTGACCGACTCTTCCTCATTCTTGTTGGTGAATTCTTTATTTAATTCGCTCTATGGCAAAGCAAACAACAGATAATGATCCACACTGGTACGCGATTCATACCTATGCTGGGTATGAGAATGCGGTAGAGCGCAATCTCAAACAGCGCATTGAATCTCTAGGAATGGAAGATAGGATTTTTGAAGTAGTAGTTCCTACTGAGAAAAAAATTCGCATCAAGGCTGGTAAGCGAGTGGAGGAGGAAGAAAAAATCTACCCTGGATATGTCTTGGTGAAGATGGTGGTAACGGATGATTCGTGGTATGTGGTGCGCAACACCCCAAGAGTAACTGGTTTTGTGGGGAGTGGGGTGCAACCAGTACCTCTTACTGAAGAGGAGATTAAGGGACTCTTCTCACGTATGCATTCGGACACGGTAAAACACCAGATAGACTTTTCAGTTGATGATCCAGTTACTATTGTGGACGGTCCATTTAAAGAACTTGAAGGAAAGATTGGTGAAATAGACGAGGAGCGGGGCAAGGTTAAGGTGCTTGTTCCTATGTTTGGTCGGGAAACCCCAGTCGAGCTAGATTTCTTGCAGGTAAGGCGTATTTAAGGTACTCTCTCATACACACATATGGCGAAAAAAATTCCAGTAAAACAATTGAAGCTACAAATACAGGCGGGTAAAGCTACCCCAGCGCCGCCAGTAGGCCCAGCGCTTGGACAGGCGGGTATTAATATTGGTCAATTCGTAAACGAATTCAACGAGAAAACAAGGGAATTTATGGGTTCTGTGATTCCTGTAGTTATCTCTGTATACGATGATAGATCATTCAGTTTTGAACTAAAGAAGCCTCCAGCATCTAACCTTATTCTCAAAAAGCTTGGTAAAGAGAGTGGGTCTGGAAAGCCAAACGTTTCTAAAATTGGAGCCCTCACTAAAGATCAGTTGAAGGAAATTGCATTTGAAAAAATGGAGGATCTCAATACCAATGATGTGGAGCAGGCAATGAAGATTATTGCGGGTACTGCTCGTTCAATGGGGGTAGACGTAAAGTAATACATACCACAAACAACAAAAGAGCGCCGGCTTGCCGGCGCTCTTTTGTTGTTCAATATTTTGTGGTATGGTCACGGCAGCTAAAGGAGGGCAAGATGGGTAAAAATCTCAAGAGTTGTGTTGCTGATCTTGATAGTCTACAAGGACATCACGCTTCATTTCATATGATTGATTACTTGGCACACATCGCCTATGAACTTGGCCTGAAGGAAGGGGCACGCCCAACTGCAAAAGTTGTATTGCTTCTGCCTGACAGTAGAGTAGTGATTATTTCAAGAAACAAAAAAAGAGACGCGAAACGGCTCTGTCTCCCTGGGGGCGGTATTGATTATCACATTACTGGGGAGGATTTACTTCCTGCACTCAAGCGGGAGGTAGCAGAAGAGCTAAGGGTCATTAGAGGAAGCATTAATTGGGATGAGGCGAAATTCCTCGGTCCGAGTTTGGTGGCAACAAAAAGAGATGGTTGGCAACAAAAATTAATGCTGCCAGTTGTGTGTACTTGTACTGAGGATTTTGAAGTAATACCGAATGATAGCGGTGATGGACCGCCGGATCAAATTTATTTGATGACTGCAAGAACGGTTGTCGAATTTTTGGCTAGTCATAGACAGCCCCCAGACAGGGAGAAATACCTTGTGAGTGCAATAGTTTCTGCGTTACGAATATGTGGAATGTACATTCAGGTGGCGGCTTAGGCCGCCTTTTCTTTTTGTAGGCTATTTCCTTTTTCTGTCACTTTTTATGTCTCTATCCATGTATAGCTTAGGGAGCATCATCTCAGGATTCCAGTGTTTTTTCAGTTCTCGCAATTCCTTGTGCGGGTTGTATTTACCCGTTTCTGCATAGTCCTTGCCTTGTATTGACCCAGTCTCAAAAAATATTATTTGCGCTATCCTTCTACCTACCACAAGTGGAATGAGATAGTTGCTGCTGTTATTTGTTATCTCCATTGTCCAGCGATTTACGTATCCAACATCACCCCACCCAGCACATTTACATACCTCAATAAAATTTCTACCAAGTGATGATCGAGCTTTCATCATGGTGGTGATGTGGTTTCTGCCACCTATAAACTCATTAGTGTGAGCTAAAATAGTTTCTCCTGGGCGAAGTAAAATAACCTTATCCGTTGGGGATATGCCCTCCCACTCAAAATTGTATTTTTTAAATTCTTCTTTCGCGCTCATTGCCTTGTGTGGATTTTTTGCTCCCCACACATGCTCCATGTGCGACTTACTCCAAATATTATAGAGCGAGTGATTGTGTTCAATTGGTTGCTCTCTAAAGTACCACTCTCCTAAGGTAACATCATAGCTTGAGGTGGCGAGGTTTTCCTTTGTAAATGGCTCAATAATAATATCCCCACGCGCTATTTCCTCAAGAATTTTTTTATCTGAAAGTGCCATAGAGCTCTAGTATACCGCACAGAGCAATAAGTGGGCGAGGTGTAGCCCTCATGCTATATTGAAAAAACATGAATATTGACCATCTACAATCACAAGACCCAGAAGCGTTTAGGGCGGTAATGGGCGAGGAAATCAGAGAGCGAGACGGACTCGAATTAATTCCATCTGAGAATTATGTGTCTGAGGCCGTGAAGGAAGCGGTAGGAAGTGTCTTTACCAATAAATACGCTGAAGGACTTCCTGGGAAGCGGTATTATGGCGGGCAAACATTTACCGATGAAATAGAAAACCTCGCGATACATCGCGCGAAAATGCTTTTTGGAGCGGAGTATGTAAATGTCCAACCACTCTCTGGCGCACCTGCAAATCTTGCGGTGTATCACGCGCTCCTAAATCCTGGAGATACTATTATGGGAATGGATCTATCACACGGTGGTCATCTTACTCATGGACATCCCATGACGGTTGCTTCAAAACTATTTCGCTTCGTTACGTATAAAATGAAGAACCCAGATACTGGAGAAATAGATTATGAGGCAATGCGAGAAGTTGCTGTGCGAGAAAAGCCAAAACTCATTATTGCGGGATTTAGTGCCTATTCACGAGAGCTCGACTATGCGGCGTTTGTGCGAATCGCGCGAGAGGTAGGTGCATATGTTATGGCGGACATTGCACATATTGCAGGACTTATTGCAGGAGGAGTTCTAAAAAATCCTTTTACAAGTGGTGTTGATATCATGACTACTACCACCCACAAAACATTGCGAGGGCCACGTGGCGGTATGATTTTGGTACGAGACAATGAAGAGATAAAAAAGAAAATCGACAAAGCAATATTTCCGGGACTACAGGGTGGTCCCCATATGAACGCGATAGCAGGGAAGGCTGTTGCGTTTGGTGAGGCGCTTCACCCGTCATTTGCGCTATACGCACAGCAGATACTAAAGAATGCAAAGGCAATGGAAGAAGTATTTATGAATGCATCAATAAGAATGCTTGGTGGTGGTACCAGCAATCATCTTATCCTTGCTGATGTGTATGGCTCGCTTGGTATTACTGGAGGGGAAGCACAGACACTACTAGATTCAGTAGGTATTACTCTTAATAAAAATGTAATTGCGGATGATACTCGAAGCGCGCTTGATCCAAGTGGTATACGATTTGGTACTCCTGCAATAACCACAAGAGGGCTAAAGGAAAAAGAAGCAAAAAGAGTAGCAGAGCTTATTGTTGACGTATTACAAAAGAGGGAGACAAAAACCGCAGCAGCTGCACAAAAGGAGGTGACTGAAATAGCTCGCGCATTTCCTATCCCCGCATCTTTCGTGTAGTATCCTGGTAGTTAAGAAGGAGATTGCCATGCAGTCGTCTCTCTGGAGGCATCCTCAACTATATGCAGAGGTAGCTGGAAATATTTTGCTACTCTGTAGAAATGAACTACCAACAAATTGCCCCAGTATCAGCGGCAGAGAGCAAGAAATAGCGTTGTTTGTCATCAGTGAAATACTTTCATATCAAGATGCAAACATCAGCAAAGCTCTCCCTTTCCCAATAATTCTAAGATTGCTACTTCTCAGATTGAGATTCCTTTATGCGAATATATTGCCCCAGTAATGGGGCTTATTTCTTATAGAAGTTTTTCATGCTTAAATCATGATAATGATGAAGGTATACGAACAGCTTTATCTCTTTGTCGAGAGAAATGAAAAAATCCTTTCATGGGTAGCATTCCTCACTGGCTTTACATGGGACAACCTTACCCTCGGCCGTATTGATAGACTATTTGACCTGCTAATTTTATCCGGGCTACTTATGGTCGCTACTATCGGCATGCTTGCGGTGGCATACGCAGAGAGCGAGCTTAGAAAGCCTGAAGTAATATCAAAAATTTCTGCATGGCTCCCTCTCATTATGCAGTTTTCGCTCGGAGGACTTTTCAGTGGGTTGTTTGTATTTTACTCACGCAGCGGGTCGCTTGCTTCTGGGTGGCCTTTTGTGTTGTGCATCACGCTGCTGCTTATTGGGAATGAATTTTTTAGGAGACGGTATCAAGGTATCGTCTTTCAGACGGCGATATACTTTGTGGCAGCTCTTTCGCTTAGCGCGCTTATCACTCCCGTCTTATTAAAAAAGATGTCTCCGGAGATATTTTTACTAAGTACAGCCGCTGCGTGGGTGTGGATGATGATAGTGCTTAAGGGGGTTCGCAGGGTCGCGCCACGGCGATACAAAGAAGGTAAGTGGTATATACGAGGGGTTATTATTGCAGAACTTGCGATATTCATTGGGTTGTATTTTACAAACATAATCCCACCCATACCGCTTGCGGTAAAAGAGGTAAGCATATTTCATTCTGTGGCACGTACATCAGACGGTAATTATGAAGTTATCTATAGACTACCCGAAGCAGGCCTGCCACTACTTGATAAAGTACTTTCTCGCTTCACCCATTCAGATAGGGTGGTATATCCTAGCACTGACCCGGTATATTGCTTCTCATCAGTATTTGCTCCTAATGCTCTTTCAACCACCGTGGTGCATAGTTGGGAGTATTTTAATGAGGCGCAAGGTGAGTGGGAGGTAGTTTCAAAAATCCCATTCACGCTATCGGGTGGAAGAGATGGAGGTTTTAGGGGATATACCTACAGAAATAATCTTAACTCTGGTAAATGGCGATGCGATGTCGAGACCACGAGAGGGCAGCTTATTGGAAGAAAGACATTTACCAAGCTTTCCGAAGAGAGAGATGCTGCATTCAATATTGAAACAAGATAGCGTATACTAAGAGTGTCATGGCGCAATTTGATGATTTAGTATTTGAAAAGCAGTGGAACAAAAAACTCCAGCTACTGGCATTTTTTGCGGTACTCGCGCTTACCTTTGAAGTTCTTAAATTACTTGTTGATCTTGATAAAAAATATCAAGTATTTGGTATTGTTCCACAAACACAAGCACAGATGGTTACAGAGGAGTAGAGTGGCTGCTGGTTGAGCATTTAGATTTTTGTGGCATGCTTCCACTATGAAGGAAACGGAAGAATTAACATCAGCAATTCGAGGAGCGCTTGCAGGGCTTCAAATACCTGCGGGTGATTTTTCAGTTGGTGTAACTGATGACGCTACTTATGGAGATTTTGCTTCAAACGTTGCATTTGTGGTGGCAAGCGTGACAGGGGCTACACCAATCGAAGAGGCACAGCGGATACTGCCTTATATACAATTACCTCCTTATATTGAAACCGCTACGGTTGCAAAACCCGGGTATATCAATTTTTCATTCGCGAGAGACTATTTTAGTTCCACTATTAGATCAATACGAGAGGGTAGAAATGAGTGGGGATCATCAACTTCGCTAAAAGGTAGAAATATATTGGTTGAGTATACGCAGCCAAATCCTTTCAAGCCATTTCATATTGGACACCTCATGTCTAACACTATTGGCGAGTCGATTTCTCGCCTTATAGAGAATGCTGGCGCCACCATTAAGCGTGCTAACTATCAGGGCGACATAGGTCCTCATGTGGCAAAAACTATGTGGGCGCTCATGAAGCGTGGAGCTTCTGCAGATGATGTAGCGGTGCTTGCTGATGCATATGTAGAGGGAACTGCAGCGTATGAAGAGGATGCTGAAGCAAAAAAAGAAATAGATGATATCAACAAACGTCTATATAGCGGTGAGCTGCGTGAGTCGCCACTGTATATACAAGGTAGAGAAACTTCACTGGCGCGCTTTGAGGTGTTGTATGCGGTGCTTGGCACCACATTTGACTACTATTTTTTTGAAACAGAAACAGCCCCAGTGGGGCGTGAAGTAGTTGAGGAAGGTCTTGCAAAAAAAATCTTCGAAGAAAGTGATGGCGCTGTTGTTTTTAACGGTGAGCAATATGGACTCCATACTCGAGTCTTCATTACTTCAAAAGGTACCCCAACATACGAAACCAAAGAGCTTGGTCTTGCGGTATTAAAGAGAAAAGCGTTTTCATACGATGAAAATATAACCATAACTGCGGTAGAGCAAGAACAGTACTTTAAGGTGGTAACAAAAGCGATGGATATGTTGTGGCCAGCGCATGCAGGTACCTATCGGCACATATCTCACGGCATGATGCAACTTTCAGAAGGTAAAATGTCCTCACGAAAGGGGAATGTTGTCACTGGCGAATCACTCATAGATGATATGCGAGAGAAGGCGTATGAAAAAATGAAGGACAGGGAGCTTGGTGACAAGAAGACAGAAATAGCAGATGCAGTAGCGGTAGCAGCAATAAAGTATTCCATCCTTAAACAGAGAATGGGAAAAAATATTGCCTTTGACCAAGACGCATCACTTTCATTTGAAGGAAACTCAGGTCCTTATCTACAGTATGCCCACACTCGGGCGTGCTCCGTGCTTCGTAAGGCGGCGGCTATGGAGGTACAGGCATCACATGAGATAGTGCCAGATACTGCATCGCCACTTGAAAAAGAACTTGCGCATTTTCCCTATGTTATTGCGCGAGCACTTAACGAGTATGAACCACATCATCTTACTACGTACCTTATAAAACTCGCGGCGTTGTTTAACAGCATGTACGCGCAAGAAAAAATCGTTGTTGCAGATGATGCGTATGCTCCGTATCGAGTGGCGGTTACCGACGCCTTCAGAATCACCCTAGAGAGAGGGTTGTACCTTTTGGGTATGAAAGCGCCTACGGAAATGTAGTTGCGCAAAAATATACCACGAGGTATTTTCTTCTGTAGGCAAAAGGGAGACATCTCATGCTTAGTCGTTCAAGAAAGCTTGTTTGCATCGACACAAAAGTGCTGCTTGTGCAATTTTCTTCACTAGATCAGCTACACACCGCTGTGGTAACAGGGTGTGAGTGGGAGATGATGATTCTTCAGGCCGGGGCACATATAATTCAGCTGACCAAGAGGTATAATGCTTGTGGATTTCTGAGGCTGGAATTAAAAGTTCCAGAACAGAGAGATTCTCTTTTTGAGGATAAATTTTGGTACTGTACCCATACACTTACAAGTAAATTAGCAATAGACATAGCCAAAATAAAGTCCCAGCTATTGTCTGGTTTCTACACCAAGCTTGTACTTACCGCCTCATGTTCGGTTCCTGAACCAGAAAATAATGTTGTTTATTTAAGACGTTTCCAAACATAGCTCACGAAAGTGAGCTATCTTTTTTGCGTGACAAATAGGGCGCACAATACTACTATGGGTGATGTACGCAGATTTAGGCAAAACACATGAAAGACTATAACGATTTTATGAAAGAATATGCCTCTGGCGAGGCAGCAAAACGGGAAAGCAACATACTCGCTTTTTGGGACGAGTACGAGGTATTCAAAAAAACACTTGAGAAAGACTCCCCAAGGGGTGAATTTATTTTCTATGAAGGTCCGCCAACCGCAAATGGCCGCCCAGGTATACACCACATTGAGGCTAGATCATTTAAAGATATTATCCCTCGATATAAAACCATGCAGGGATATCATGTTCGCCGAAAGGGTGGATGGGATACACATGGTCTACCTGTTGAGCTTGAGGTAGAAAAGCGTCTTGGTCTGAAAAACAAAAAAGACATAGAAACATTCGGTGTCGCGGCATTTAATGAAGAGTGTAAAAAAAGTGTATGGACGTACGCGAGTGAGTGGCAAGCATTTACCAAGCGTATAGGGTATTGGGTAGATATTGATGATGCATATGTCACCTATAAAAGTGATTACATCGAGTCAGTGTGGCACGTGGTAAAAGAAGCAGACAAGAAGAATCTTTTATATAAGGATTACAAAGTGGTGCCATGGTGTGCTCGTTGTGGGACGGGGTTATCAAGTCATGAGCTCGCGCAGGGATATGACGAGGTCTCTGATGTGTCAGTGTATGTGGCGTTTAAGGTGGTGGGGGAAGATGATACTTACTTACTTGCCTGGACAACGACACCATGGACATTGCCCGGCAATGTCGCGCTTGCAGTAAACGATTCAGTTGAATATGTAAAAGTTAAAAAGGACACCAAGTATTATTACGTAGCAAAAGATCGCATAGCGGTGCTTGGAGAAGATACAGAAGTGATACGTACCCTAATGGGTAAGGATCTTGTCGGTACTTCGTATGAACCACTGTTTCCATACCTAGGTACCTTGTTGCCAGAAGATCAAAAAGAACGATTGGAAAGAGCATATAAAGTATATGATGCATCATTTGTTACTACACTTGATGGTACTGGCATAGTACACACTGCCGTAATGTATGGTCAGGACGACTTTGAGCTCGGTACTACAGCAGGGCTTCCAAAATTTCACCTTGTTGATGAGAGTGGAAAATTTGTTGAAGGTACTGGTCCACTCTCTGGGCTTGTAGCAAAGGAAAAAGATGTTTTTTCTGAAGCAGAAAAAACAATATTACGCGAACTAGGTGAGCGTATATTTAAAAAAGAAAAAGTTACTCACACGTATCCATTTTGCTGGAGATGTAAACAGCCAATAATCTATTACGCGCATGACTCATGGTATTTTGCCATGTCTACACTTCGCGACGCCCTTGTTGAAGAAAATCAAAAAATAAATTGGGAGCCATCCCATATCAAAGATGGGCGATTTGGCGAGTGGCTCAGTGGAGTAAAAGATTGGGCACTCTCACGCGAGCGATACTGGGGCACACCACTACCAGTGTGGGTATCATCAGATAATAAAGAGCGACTCGTGGTTGATTCTATTGAAACCATGAGGGCACACATGAAGCCTCCGAAGAATAAATTTGTAGTCATGCGACACGGAGAAGCAGAGTCAAACGTTAACCACTATCTCAATAGTAGTATTGATGAACACAATACCCTTACTGATGAAGGAAGGAGACAAGTACTAGCCCGCATTGAAGAATTGCGCTCCCTCGGTATAACAAAAGTCTACACATCACCACTTCCTCGAACGCTAGAAACTGCCGCGCTTATCACAGAAGCGTTAGGACTCCCTGCTGCAATAATTGATGAACGCTTACGAGAAACAAATTTTGGAGTATTTGATGGAAGACCTATCCATGAAATGGATGCGCAAATTCCTCACCATAAGTCATTTACCCACGCGCCAGAGGGTGGGGAAACCATCAGAGATGTTCGCACTCGAGTAGGCTCCTTTTTAACACAGAGGAACAACGAACATGAAAATGAGTCTATTCTTGTGGTTACCCACGCGGATGTAGTATGGATGAGTCTTGCTATTTCAAAAGGGTATAGCGAGGATCGCTCAAAGAAGGCGTACGACGAAGGAGATTTTCCCAAAACGGCAGAAGTGAGAGAGGTTTCGTTTGTCCCACTTCCATACAATGAATCATACGAGATAGATTTACACCGCCCGTATGTAGATGATGTCATACTCTATAGCGATAATGGAACCACCCTTACAAGGGTAAAGGAAGTAATGGACGTGTGGTTTGATAGCGGATGCATGCCTTACGCCCAAGACCATTACCCATTTGAGAATAAAGAATGGGTAGATACTCACGGGTTTCCTGCTGATTATATTGCAGAAGCAATCGACCAGACGAGGGGGTGGTTTTATACCCTCCATGCGGTAGGAGTAATATTGGGCCGCGGCAGAGCGTATAAAAACGTCATTTGTTTGGGACACATCCTTGATGATAAAGGAAAGAAAATGTCAAAATCTCTTGGAAATATTGTAAATCCATGGGAGATGATGGCGCTTCATGGGGTGGATGCGCTTAGGTTGTTTATGTATAGCGTCAATCAACCTGGTGACTCCAAAAATTTTGATCAAAGTACCGTTGATGACATAACTAAAAAAGTATTTAACCCACTTATAAATACCGTTGCCTTGTATGAGCTTTACGCAAAGGAAACAACGGTGAATCCATTTGAGAGTCCACACGTACTTGATGTGTGGATACTAGCAACACTTTCTCGGCTAATCACTACTACCACAAAGGCTCTTGATGAATATAGACTGCTTGAATCTTCCCGAGCGATACGAGAATTTATTGCTGATTTATCACAGTGGTATGTACGTCGTTCACGAGATAGGTATAAGGGTGATTCTGATGAAGACACAATGTATGCGCTTGCAACCACTCGGTACGTGCTTGAGACACTCGCAAAAGTAATGGCGCCATTTACACCATTTATTGCTGAAGAGGTGTATCAAAAGGTTCGCACCAAAGAGAGTCCGCTAAGCGTTCATCTTGCAAGTTGGCCACAAGCTGAGGGTGATAATCAAGAGGCTATCACCACGATGGAGGCTACTCGGGGAGTGGTATCACGCGCGCTTAAACTACGCGCAAGTGCTGGTATAAAAGTACGACAACCACTGAGGGCGTTGTTGTTGCATAGCGATATCGCAATATATCCAGAATTGATAAAGGAAGAGGTGAACGTAAAAGAGGTGATATACGACAGGAAGGAGGGTGAGGAAGTCTCTCTTGATACTACGCTTGATGAAATTCTTATTGAAGAAGGAATACTCCGAGACTTGTTGCGCGCAATCCAAGACACAAGAAAAGAGAAGGGACTATCTCCATTTGATAGCGCGTCACTTACTGTTTGTGCGGAACTAAAGACACGCGCGTTTATTGAACGGTATCAATCTGAGATAATGAAAACAACTAAGGTCATCAATATTATATATTCTGAAACTGAACAGCCGTATCGCCACGATGCGGAAGGATACTCACTATCCTTTTCGATTGCTACATGAGCCACCATATATATCGGACAGAAGCCATAGTGCTTGCTGCGCGTCCTTATAAAGAGGCGCATATACTTGCCACATTTCTTACTCGTGAGATGGGGGTGGTGCGAGCGGTGGTGACAAGTGGTAGAAAAGAGTCTTCACGTCTAAGGTATGGGGTACAACCACTCTCACAGATAGAGCTTTCGTTGGTGCGAGGTAAATTACTCTGGAGAGTTACTGGAGTACAAGTGGTACTGCAGTGGCAATCCATTCTAGAGCGAAGGATAGATAGAGAGAAAATGCGACGCATCGGAAGCCTGATAGAAGCACTAGTGGTTGAAGAGGATATGAGCGTCTCACTGTATACCGCCTTTATAGAAGGTATGCGGTGTATAGCACAAGAGCCTGAGGAGACTATTCGAGCTCTTAGAGAACTCTATATGGTGCGATATATTCTCGGAGAACTTGGTTATATGGAAAAAGATGCCACCTCCATCCATGCCATCACTGCAATGATAAGCAGAGAAACCATTGACCTAATGCTGAAAAAGAAATCAACTCTAGTTGGTGAAATAAATCACGCAATAGGTGCATCACAGTTGTACCGAAGTCATTAAATACGCGCTATACTTACTGCAATGAATGAAAAAGATGATGATGCAATACATAAGGTGCAATCAAAGCTTTATTCGAGGAAGCAAGCGATAGAGCCAAGAGAGCGTAGGGTACTTGCACCTGATACACACCAGGTTTCAGAAGAGTGGGGGAGTGACGAGGTGGTTGCTGATACTTCATATACCACCATGCTTATCTCAAAGATGAGAGCAAGGGCTTCAGATGCAAAGCGCAAGGAACAAATGCTCCCGTCAGTAAAGATACTCCTCATTGCTTCTGTGGTGTTTTTCGTCTTCTCTTCGATTGTCTCTCTTATACTATTTTTTGGAGGCTCGAACGTGGTATCGGCTCGTAACATAGATATCGAAATTGTGGGTCCGGTTGCTATTGAGGGTGGACAGGAATTGGTCTTACAAATTGAAATTATTAACAGAAACTCAATACCCCTAGAACTTGCTGATCTTATAGTCGAGTATCCAGACGGCACAAGAATGTCCGGCAATCTCAACGCTGAGTTACCTCGCACGAGAGAATCTATCGGCACAATTAAGCCTGGTGAGAAAGTAAAGAAAACAGCGCGAGCAATACTTTTTGGTCCGGAGAATTCTTCCCAGCAAATTCTTGTAACTCTTGAGTATCGAATACAGGATTCAAATGCAATTTTTGTAAAGGAAGCTTCACACGATCTTGTTCTTAGTGCGGCTCCAATAGCGGTTAGAGTAGGGGCACTTGAGGAGGTTGTTTCAGGACAGGATGTTGAATTTACCGTTGAGCTCATATCTAATTCTACGCAAACTATCGAGGATGTTCTCCTTGTTGCTGAATACCCGCAAGGATTTGAGCTTACTGAAAGTAATCCAAAGGCGTCATTTGATTCACACATTTGGGCATTAGGGTCGCTAGAACCAAAAACAAAAAAGGTTGTAACACTGCGTGGGGTAGTAATAGGGCAAAATCTCGAGTCTCGAATTATTCGCTTTAATGTGGGAGTGCAAAGCAAGAGCAATGAACGAGAGCTTGCCGCAACATTTGGAACTAATGAATCTTCATTTGTCATCAAAAAGCCATTTATAGGGCTTGCGGTGGGTATAAATGGCGCTACCACACAAGGAGATGCAGTGGTAAAAGGAGGTGAGGCTGTTCGAGTAGATATTGTCTGGGAAAATAATTTACCAACAAAAATTTTGGACGGTGAAATAATAGTCTCACTCTCAGGTGATGGTTATGATAGAAAATCGGTTGCCGCATCAAGTGGTTTCTATGATTCAAACACCAACACCATTCGGTGGACTTCAGAGACGATTCCTGAACTTAAAGAGATTGCTCCAGGAGAGCGGGGAAGTGTTTCTTACAGCATAAAAACACTAGCCATTGCGGATATCAGAACCAACAATCAAACGCTTTCTCTTGATACTCGCATACGAGGACGAAGAATTAATGAAGTAAATGTTCCAGAAGAAATAGAGTCACTTGTGAGTAAGCGAGCGCTCATTGCTACTGATCTTATTTTCACTTCTCGCTCGCTATACAGCACCGGCGTTTTTAGTAATAGTGGACCAGTACCACCAAAGGCAGAGACACAAACAACCTATACAGTGGTGTGGTCGCTTGGTAATAGCGTTAACGATCTTGAAAACGTGAAGGTGGTTGCCAATATTCCGTCGTACGTAAAATGGCTCGGAGCAATTAACCCTATTGGGGAAGACGTGGTCTACAATCCAGTGGGAGGAAGAGTGACATGGAATGTGGGGACACTAAGGGCAGGGGTAGGCACTAACACCAAATCAAGAGAGGTGTCATTTCAGATTGCGATTACCCCAAGCCTCTCGCAGGTTGATGAGTCGCCACTCCTTGTTGGTCAGCAGTCAGTCTCTGGACTTGACTCATTTACAAAGACGCAGATACAATCCACCTACGCTCCCGTAACAACTGAATTACTTCTTGATCCAGCGCATGGACGAGGGTCAGGTAAGGTGACGCCGTAACCGCATGAAAGAACCACAAAAAGAATCATCTATTGAGAAGGTAGTGTCACTTTGTAAACGAAGAGGCTTTATATTTCCTGGGTCAGAAATCTACGGTGGACTTGCTGGTACATATGATTATGGTCCACTAGGACTTTCGGTAAAAAAGAATATAGAAGCACTTTGGTGGAGGCACTTTGTAGATAGTAGAGATGAAATCTACGGTATAGACAGCGCAATACTTATGAATCCTCGAGTGTGGGAAGCATCAGGGCATGTTGGCGGTTTTTCGGACCCACTTGTTGAGGATGTGGTAAATCACAAGCGCTATAGAGCGGATCACCTTCTTGAAGATGCTGGGGTTGATGTCGCAGGTATGTCGCTTGCCCAAATGGGGGAAGTTCTAAAAGAAAAAAACATAAAAAGTGTTGATGGAAATCCGCTCTCAAGTCCGCAGCAATTTAATATGATGTTTAAGACCTCGGTTGGTTCAGTGGAGGGACCAGAGCAAACAGTGTACCTTCGTCCAGAAACCGCGCAGGGTATGTTTGTCAATTTTAAAAATATCATTGATACCTTTCATCCAAAATTACCATTTGGTATTGCCCAAATAGGAAAAAACTTTAGAAATGAAATTGCCCCTCGAGATTTTATTTTTAGAGTACGCGAGCTTGAAATAATGGAATTTGAGTACTTTTTAGAAGAAAAAAATTGGCAAGAGGTATTTGAAACACTCCGAATGCGATCACATGAATGGTTTACCCTCCTTGGATTTTCTTCTGATGATGTTAAGGAGGTAGAAGTAGGGGAGGGAGACAGAGCGCACTACAGCAAAAGAACGCTCGACTTTTATTTCAACTACCCATTTGGATATAAGGAGATTGGAGGTATTGCGTATCGAGGTGATTTTGATCTTAACAATCATATTGAAAAGAGTGGTGCGGACTTGCGCTACCATGATGCAACAAGTAACGAAAAATTTGTACCGCATGTTATTGAACCAACCTTCGGTCTTGGAAGATTAGTACTTGCGGTGCTCGCAAAAGCGTACGATGAGGATGCCTTGGGTGGCGAGGAGAGAGTTGTCCTTAGGCTTCCTAAGCACCTTGCGCCTTATCAGGCTGCGGTGTTTCCACTTTTAAAAAATAAGCCCGAGCTACAGGCAAAAGCGCGTGAGGTGTACGCGCTACTAAAGAAAGATTTTCCTCGAATCACCTTTGATGATAACGGTAACATCGGCAAACGCTATAGGCGACAAGATGAAATAGGTACCCCAATTTGTATTACCATCGATTTTGATACGCTAGGCTCTGAGGATGCATCACACAAAGATACAGTAACAGTTCGAGATAGAGACACTGGAGAGCAGGTGCGTGTTTTAATATCAGAGCTTTCTACGCTGATTTCAAAATAATTACTTATTAGTGGGGAAAGTGTGTAGTCTCGCTACATTGCAACATGCTACTATATACGCATGAAAGGAAACACCAGTATTGTTATTAGCCCGAAGACTCTTTTTTTAGCGACAGCAATTGTCTTGGGTCTTTATACGCTCTATCTACTTAAAGATTTGGTGCTTGTACTCCTTACCTCTATTGTTATTGCAAGTGCAATAGAGCCTGCGGTCGACTGGTTTAAACGATACAGGGTGCCACGCGTGGTGGCGGTAATTACTGTATACGCCACTATCATAGGATTTTTTGCCGGACTTATTGCATTTTTTATCCCACCAGTTCTAGATGAAATGTCTGGCTTTCTTGATATATTGCCCACTTACCTTGAGCAGGTAAGTATTTCAAATCCCATGACTGGCGAGGTGGTGCATGATGAGGCTGGTGCGGTATTTTCTCTGCGTGATGGAGTAATAGAATTACGAAACGCACTCACAAATGCATCAGATGGATTTGTGCAGACGGTATCAATAGTGTTCGGTGGATTTGTGAGTTTTGTGCTTATCATTATCTTTTCATTTTATTTTTCTGTGCAAGATAAGGGTATCGACGACTTTCTTCGTTTGGTTGTACCAGCTAAGTACACCAACAAAGTGCTTGATCTGTGGAAGAGAAGTCAAAAGAAGATCGGCCTATGGATGCAAGGTCAGCTCCTCTTGGGGTTAATTGTTGGAGTGCTTACGTATCTTGGCCTTACGGTTCTTGGTGTTCGCTACAGCCTCCTCTTTGCCATCATTGCTGGGTTACTTGAGATCATTCCACTCTTTGGTCCGGTACTTGCATCTATTCCTGCTATCGCGCTTGCGTTTGTGGACGGGGGACCATCGCTTGGTCTTCTCGTAATTGGCCTATACCTCATCATTCAGCAGTTTGAAAACCACCTAATTCACCCTCTGGTGGTATCAAAGGTGGTAGGAGTGCCACCAATACTAATAATCCTTTCACTGCTTGTAGGAGGGCATTTAGCAGGCTTTTTGGGCATAATTTTGGCAGTTCCTCTTGCTGCGGTGTTACAAGAGTTGGTTGCTGAGATCTCTCGAGAGCGAGCTAGCTTGAATAGCGCCTCAAAGAGTGCTTAGATTGGCACAATGGTGAAAAAACCTTTATTTATATCAACCTCGATACCGTACGTTAACGCAAAGCCGCACCTTGGACATGCGCTTGAATTTGTACAGGCTGATGCATTTGCTCGATTTGCAAGAATTGCCGGATACGATGTGTTTTTCCTTTCGGGAACAGATGACAACGCATTAAAAAATGTACTCAAGGCTGAGGAGGCAGGTGAAGATGTTCGCGAGTACGTGAACCGTCACGCGCTTATTTTTAAAGAGCTATTACAGCAGCTAAATATTTCTAATGATGATTTTATACGTACATCCCACGATGTCCGTCATACCATCGGCGCGCAAAAGTTATGGACATCATTCAAAGATGAAGATATTGCAAAAAAGGAATACGAGGGACTTTACTGTGTTGGTTGTGAAGAATTTAAAACAGAAAAGGATTTAGTGAATGGAGAATGTCCTGAACATCCAGGGAAAAAACCCGAACGAATACTCGAAGAGAACTATTTTTTTAAGTTAGGTAATTACACAGACGCATTAATTGCCTGCATTGAGCAAGACACACTGCGTATTACTCCGCACACCAGAAAGAATGAGGTGCTTAGTTTTTTGCGCGGCGGACTTGAAGATTTAAGTATCTCGCGTAGCATGGCGCGCGCCCACGGGTGGGGAGTGAAAGTGCCGGGCGATGCATCACAGGTTATGTATGTGTGGGTAGATGCACTATCAAATTACATCACCGCACTTGAGTACGGAACAAATGGACGAAACTTCACCCACTACTGGGAGAATGATGCAGCTAGAACTATCCACATGATTGGAAAAGGCATAAGCAGATTCCATGCAATTTACTGGCCAGCAATGCTACTATCCGCTGGCATAGCCCTACCTAAAGAGCTTGTGGTGCATGGCTACATCACGGTGAATGCACAAAAAATGTCAAAAACAATTGGTAATGTGGTTGACCCACTATCACTTATTGCTGAGTATGGTACTGATGCAGTGCGATACTATCTGTTGCGCGAGGTGCATCCATTTGAGGATGGGGATTTTACCTTCGAGCGTTTTAAGGAAGTCTATAATGCAAATCTTGCTAATGGGTTAGGGAATGTAGTCTCGAGAGTGATGAAGCTCGCTGAAACATATCTTGAGGGAGAGCCTCTACCCAGCACAGAAATACCTGAAGAGTTTTCAGCACTCCTAAATGAGTATAAATATAATGAGGCAATGGATTATATCTGGAAATTAATCAAAGAAACTGACGGTCGAATGACTAGTGAGGAGCCATTTAAACTTATAAAAACTGACAGCGAGAAAGCAAAGAAGTGTATACATGAGCTCCGCACGGCGATCTACACCATCGGATTCTTATTAGCTCCTATGCTCCCTGAGACGAGTGAAAAGATAGTCAACGCAGTACGTGATAACAAAAAGCCTGAACCACTTTTTTTGCGAAAGGACTAACACCATTTCTGTGAGATATATAGACATACACGCTCATCTTGATGACATTGCATTTGATGCAGACCGAGGAGATGTACTAAGAGTGCTCAGAGAGAGTGATGTTGGTGTCATTACCATTGGTACTACTCTCCAAAGCTCAACACAGGCAAGCCTTCTTGCTAAAGAGAATAATCATGTATGGGCATGCGTAGGAGTGCATCCCGAGGATGGAGCAGGAGAGGTGTTTAAAAGTGAGGCATATGAGAAGATACTTCACACAAGGGTGGTGGGCATAGGTGAGTGCGGACTAGATTATTTTCGCGCGCCAAGGGATGACGTGTACCAAAAGCAAAAGGCATTATTTGAGGCACAAATACAATTTGCGATTACACACAACCTTCCGCTTATGCTTCATATGCGTCCAACTAAAGGTACGCTCGATGCATATCACGATGCCCTCGATATACTTGAATCATACGTACAACAATATCCATCGCTAAGGGGTAATAGTCACTTTTTTGCAGGCGACGTCGCGGTCGCGGCTCGTTTGTTTGATATCGGATTCTCAATCTCATTTACCGGCGTTATCACCTTTGCAAGGGAATATGATGAGGTGATTCAATATGCTCCCACAGATCGTATTCATGCCGAAACAGACGCGCCATACGTTACCCCAATTCCTTTTAGAGGGGAACGAAATAATCCACTTTATGTGCGTGAGGTAATTCGCTGTATTGCCCGAGTAAAGCGTATTGAAGAAGCGGTACTGCAGGAAATTCTCCTTACAAACGCCACCTCTTTATTCAATCTTGCGAGATAATCTCTAGGCTCCACCAAAGAAAGCGGGGGTGTACGCAATATAATCACATACATTGCCGATATTGGGTGTATGTGGTACAGTTCGTGCGTTATTAGTTAGTTTTGTCAGTACATATGACACAGACACACGAAGACAAGGCATCAGAGCTTATGGTATATGAGCTAGGATATCACCTTGTTCCAACGCTCACCGATGACGAGCTCGAACTTCGTGTGCAGGAACTACGCGCGCTTATAGCACAAGCGGGCGGAACGATTCTCCACGAAGGATTTCCGGAGCGTCACGATCTTGCATACACGATACGAAAGAGCATTCAAGGTGCGTATCAAAAGTTCGATGATTCGTATTTCGGTTGGTTTAAGTTTGAGGCTATGCCAGAGGGGCAGGGTGTATTTAAGGAGGGTTTGGATCATGTAGTTGATCTTGTGCGCTACATAGTGGTTAAGACCAATGCGGATGCGTATGAGCCAACTGCGCCAAAGATTATAGAGAGAGAAAAGGAAGCGCCAGAGAGTAAGGGTATCGGCGCCGCTGGAGCAGGGGATATAGATGTATCAGAAGAAGAAATCACAAAGGCGGTTGATGAACTTATCATTGAGGATGAGGTAGCGACTAAGAAAGAATAATCTGATACCATTATCAGTGTCATTATTCTTTAGAAGTCTACACATATGTATCTCAATAAAGTATATCTCATTGGTAATCTCACACGTGATCCTGAGGAGAAAGCACTTCCTTCTGGAATGAAAGTCACTTCTTTTTCAGTAGCAACTAATCGTCGATACAAAGATCAAGCGGGCACCTGGCAAGACGCAACCGAGTATCACAATGTGGTGGTGTTTGGAAGGCAAGCAGAGACATCTGCACAGTACTTGCGCAAAGGAAACTCTGTCCTTATTGAAGGCCGCATGCAGACTAGAAGTTGGGAGAAGGACGGACAAAAGCAGTATCGCACAGAAGTGGTTGCTGAACGCGTCCAATTTGGACCAAAGGGTGGGGAGGCGGGAGCAGCTGCTACCGGCGGAGCACCAAAGAAAGACTCCAAGGAACCTGAAGCTATTGAGTACCCAGAAGACGACATTAACCCAGAGGATATTCCTTTTTAAACATTGTAAGTTTACTTACTCACCATGGAACAGAAACGACATAGTCATAAGCATATAGATTACAAGGATTTAGAGCTCTTGAAGCGCTATCTTAACCCGTATGGTCGCATTCTCTCTCGAAAGAGAACAGGACTTACCGCAAGCAGTCAGCGAGTGCTTGCTGGTGCGGTAAAGCGGGCTCGCTTTATGGCACTTCTTCCGTACATTGAGCGATAGTAGTGAAGAGTATTTATTCTAAGCAAAACCACTATAGCGATATATCGCTATAGTGGTTTTGTGTTGGGGAGTGTTTGTTACTATGCTTTCTCTACTCGCTCAACGTACTCATTTGAGTCAGTATTTACTCGAATGATGTCGCCGACATTGATAAACATTGGTACGGTTACCGCGGCTCCGCTTTCAAGTGTTGCGATTTTGTTGCCGCCTTGTACCGAGTTACCTTTTACATTAGGTGGGGTATCAGCAACCAAGAGCTCCATTTTAACGGGAATAGTAATACTAATAAGCGCTTCATTAAAGAAAAGGGCGGTAACCTCAGTATTAGCCTTTAGGTATAGTAGCTCATGTTCAATGGTGCTACTTGGAATCATAAAACGCTCGCTCTTGTTAGTGACGTTATGGAACCAGCTTTCACCCTTTTGGGTGTATATGTAGATAAGTGTTTTAGTTTCTATATCAGCTTCTGGAATTGTTTCGTTTTGATGGAATGACCGCTCTGTCACTTTTCCAGTTTTAAGGTGCTTAAGGGTAGTCTGATTAACAGGTTTTCGCTGTTGCTTTCTAAATACATGCGAGGCAAGCACTAGATATGGCTCTCCTTCAATATCGATTATCTTCTTTGGTATTATTTCATTATAGTCCAACATACCGAATGATTATGCCGTTTTTTTAATACTTTGCAACCTTTTCTCTTGTGGGTAGTTGCAATATGTGTAGGTCGAGTTAGCATACTATTACTATGGAGTACCTAGAAGACAACAAAGAACTTTCTGACACAGAAGCCCTGCGGGCTTCATTGGTGACGCCTGAGGCATTTGCCCTTGTGGTAAGGCGATATGAAGAGGCCTTTATGAGAAAGGCAAGAACTGTTCTTCGTAATGAAGATGATGCTCGAGATGTGGTGCAAGACACGTTTACTAAAATTTTTATCAATGCAAGTAAATTCAACGAGCAAGAAGGAGCTTCATTTAGCTCATGGGCATATCGAATACTCATGAATACTGCCTTTACCAAGTATCAAAAGAGTAAGCGTGATCGTGCGCGGTCAGCAGACATAGAGCCAGAAGCATTTGAAGCCCTCCCAGATACGCAGATGAGGCAGTTTGAAAAGCTTGAAGTTACTGATGCGGTTATGCTCGCGCTCTCTAAGTTGCCAGAGAGCTTTGAGAGGGTGCTTCGTCTATCATACTTAGAAGGGTTACCGTACGAAGCAATAGCAAAGAGCGAAAACATAAGTGTTGGTGCTATTAAGACACGCATGCATCGAGCTAAGCATGCCTTTAAAAAAGCAGTGGGGGAATGGTAAATTATCAGCTATACAACATTTGCTATGAATTCAAGAATTGAAGTAACGGTGATGAGAAGGGTGAGGGTACTATCCTTTTTACGTACACTGGTCTCTCCTGCAGCACTTCGCCTTTATGCACTCGCAACATTTTCAGTACTACTCACCTCAATGGTGTCAGTATCAAATATCCTCAGCAATGTTCCTAATGTTGTTGAGTATGAGAGATTTCTCACCTATGTTGTGGTGGCATTTACTCATACCGAATTACCCGTCCAACTAATTGTGGTTGCATCAGCGCTGATTGGTATGATGGTACTAAGAGATGTAGTGCGTCCAACAAAAGCATTACAGAGAAGCTATAGCGCTTAGTCTAGGTGCGTGCGAATTTCTGCGAGAATTGCTTGTGCAGTTTTCTTGTTCTCTCTAAGATAGGTTCTTGACGCGTCGTAGCCTCTGCCTAGCTTTTCTTCTTTGTATGAGTAGGAAGAACCTGATTTTTCTACTATGCCGTACTTCTCCCCAAGAGCGAGAAGCTCTCCCTCGCGCGCGATACCTTCGTTATACATGAGGTCAAACTCAGTTTGTCTAAACGGGGCAGCAACCTTATTCTTCACCACCTTTACTCGGTGTCTGCCACCAACCACCTCCTCACCTTTCTTTATTTGCGCTATTCGGCGGATATCTAAACGAACAGAAGTGTAAAATTTAAGCGCTTTTCCTCCTGGGGTAGTCTCTGGATTTCCAAACATGACGCCTATCTGCATTCTTATTTGGTTAATGAATATGACCACCGCCTTTGATTTGTGTACGATTGCAGTAAGTTTTCGAAGTGCCTGACTCATAAGGCGAGCTTGCTTTCCAACATGAAAGGCTCCCATGTCTCCCTCGATTTCATCTTTTGGAGTAAGTGCTGCCACAGAATCAACCACAATGATGTCGATTGAATTTGAACGAACAAGCGATTCACATATTTCAAGTGCTTGCTCGCCAGTATCTGGTTGTGATACCAACAGTTGATCGGTACGTACTCCTATTTTTGCAGCATACTCAGGATCAAGCGCATGTTCTGCGTCAATAAACGCGCAGATACCACCCAATTTCTGAGCTTCAGCGATGGCGTGTAAAGAGAGTGTGGTTTTTCCTGATGACTCTGGACCAAATATTTCGATAATGCGTCCACGTGGGTAACCACCAATGCCGAGCGCCCAATCAAGCCCAATAGAACCAGATGCAATGGCGTCAACATTAACTTTTGGCGTGTCGCCAAGTTTCATTATTGACTCTTCTCCAAATTTTGATTTCACCGCTTTGAGTGCGTCCTCTAATTTTTTTGATACAAACGGAACTTCGCCAGTAGGGAGGTCTGTTACTGCGGCTACTTTTTTATTTTTCTTCTCTTTTTCTGCCATATTATCGTAAGGTAAGTAATAATTGTTTTTGCACAGATCGGTCGTATCTATCTTTTGCCGTTACTTCAATTATATTATAGCCGTATGAGAGCAACAATTGATCTACAAAGTTGCCGTCTGGACTTACAAATATTGGGCGATCGTTTACCGAAATCTCAGATATAGAATGCGCATTTCCGCGAATGGTAACCAGTGGAGATTCAACAATACCACCATGCGTTGGTTCAAATAACACAAGAGAGGGCCCCAGTATGTATGAACGAAATGCAAATATGCAATAGCTAAGAAACATACCCGAAATAAGAGAGATAAGCAGTATTTTTTGTTTAAAGGATAGGGCTATCATGATGATTTTGTCTCTCCATAAGAATGATCTTCATCAACTGTTGATGCCTCATCTGATTGAGTGCCATTCATGATCTCTCTTGGTTTTGCTCCATCTTGTGGGCCTATTACCCCTCGTTCTTCAAGCATATCCATAAGGCGTGCTGCACGTGCATACCCAATGCGGAGTTTTCGCTGCAAATACGATGTAGACGCTCGCTTTGCTTCTATAACATATGCCTTTGCCTCATCATAAAGATCATCATTCTCTTCATCGCTACCAACTGACGCGCTAAATGCAGCTCCTGAGACGTGATCGCTTGAAAGATCAATACCAGCTTCAGGAACGTAGTCATTATGCTTCTTGATAAACTGCACTACATTCTTTACTTCATTTTCAGATATGTAAGGCGCTTGCAGACGCACCGGCTTTGCCATTTCTGCTGAAAGGTAAAGTGTATCTCCTGCACCGAGCAGTTTTTCAGCGCCTGCGCTATCAAGAATGGTTCTTGAATCAATCTGCGATGCAACTTGAAGTGCGAGCCGAGTAGGGATATTTGCTTTTATAAGACCAGTTATTACATTCACCGATGGGCGCTGTGTAGAAAGTAGTAGGTGAATGCCGACCGCTCTCGACATCTGTGCGAGGCGTACGATTGATGCTTCAAGCTCTCTCGGGTATGAGCTCATAAGATCAGCCAACTCATCAATAACCACAACAATATATGGCATCTGTTCGGGGAGGCGTGACTCATCTTCCTCAGTGAGGTCTCCCTTTTTAGCCCGCTCCGCATAATTTGTGAGGGCAGGCGCAAGTATGTTGGTATGGTACGAATGAATATCGCGAACTTGCTCTGTCTCAAGAACATCATATCGTCGCTCCATTTCTTTTGTTGCCCATTTTAGTGCGAGTATCGCCTTTTTAGGATCAGTGATTACAGGGGTGAGTAGGTGCGGTATGCCGTTGTATGAGGTCAATTCAACTCGTTTAGGGTCAACAAGTATGAGTCTCAGCTTCTCAGGCCCGTTTCTATATAATAGAGAGGTGATAATGCCGTGCACAGATACAGATTTACCAGCCCCCGTAGCGCCGGCAATAAGTGAGTGAGGCATTTTTGCGATGTCGGCGTAGTAGGGGGTGCCGGTAATGTTTCTGCCAAGTGCTACTAGTAATGATTTTGGACTTGATACAAAATCATCTGATCCAAGAAGTGATGCAAGCCCGAGGGTGGTCTTTGCGGTGTTTGGCACCTCTATACCAACAAGGGACTTTCCAGGAATCGGCGCCTCTATACGAATAGGGGATGCGGCAAGGGCTAATTCTAGATTGCTCTGAAGAGAAACTATTTTTGATATTCGAACTCCTTCAGCTGGTTTTAGTGCATACCTTGTTACTGTGGGGCCTATAGATATTTCATCCATATCAACGGTAATACCAAAGTTTTGCAGTGTTCGTTTTATGATATTTGCATTTGCTTTGATATCACCAACACCAGGCTTTCCTCTGTCCTTCTCAAGAAGAGAGACGGGTGGAGGGGTGTATACATTGAATGATCTATCAGGTACAAATGCCACTGCTCCATCTGTCTTTTCACCAAATCCCAAAAACTGCTTTACCTTATCTCCAGCACTTGAGGTACTAACTTCCTCGTCGTGTACTTCTTGAGTCTCCTTCTCCTGCGTCTCTACTTGTGGGGGTGTAAGCGGCGCAGTAATTGCAACCTCGACATCTTCTTCACCTTCATCTTGTTCACGAGCTTCTTTAATTCGAGACCATAATTTTGCTGGAGCCAGCAGTAGATGAGTTTCAAGTATGACCAAAAGTGAGATCAGCATGAGTGAGCCAAGAAGAAGCACGGTAGCATAAACATCTACCAGCATGGCAAGAGGTCTTGCTATGTAGGTGCCTGCAATGCCGCCACTTCCTGCGTGTACCATTTCGATCATGCCGAGGCTTGCAATAAAAAAGATAACCGCACCTATCACTCTAAGTGGTCTCAGGTCCCTTCTTAAACTAAATAGGTAAGAGATAGAGAGGGTAAATAGAAGCACTGGCATTATGTAATAACCAACACCAAACAAATAACTTAATCCCTTAAAAATATATGAACCCAGCACGCCCGATAGCTCAAACGCCGCAAGGGTAAGTAGTACCGCCAGTACAAAAAACACTATCGCAAACAACACTCGTACAGTCTCTTCTTCTAAGTCATGAAAATAAGAAGTACGCTCTATATCTTGAGTAGGAGGATTTTTCTTTTTACGCGCCATAGTCAGGTAATAATACCAAATACTTTGATATAGAGCTATTTATTAGCGCCCCGTTACCACGCAACACTTCTTTCTTTTGGACAATTGTAAAAAAGACAAAGAACCCTATAATCACTGCAACTAACGTCTTATTAACGAGCGGCAGATTAAAGGACAAAAATGGTAAATAAAAGTCATGTCCAATACAATGGGACAAACTCCCAGAGCAACACAAGAAATAAGATATTTTTGTATGTCCTTAAAAAGGCTGAGCGCCTAGTTGCTGCACTTGAGGTTTTGACTTTAACAATAGGACACGAGAAGGATGTCCTAAGGAAGATAAAGGACAAGGGCTATACCACGTTTGAACACATTGCCGACTTGCCACTGTGTGAGGATCCGCACCTGCAGAGGGAGAAGATTGTTTACTCCATACTTCACCTAACAAGTCTGCTTACCATAGCAAGAGATGCGAAGGTGATAACACAAATGAACGCTGACCTTCTGATTCAGGAATACCAACTATTAGCCACCACCATACAAGAAGCATCAGAGAGGTTGGAAGGAATCACCCTAGAGCGGGACGATATATATGTAGAGCCCGTCGACCTTGCACTACGTATTACTCAAAAGGACACAAGACTGGTAACTAAAAGCGTGTCCATGAGCTCAGGGACACCTATCGGACCTTTTTCTCGTATAAGAGCAGAGAAGACATCTAGTGCCAGTGTAGAAACAGACAAAAATATTCGAAGTGGGGAAGACAAAATTGATCTAAGAAAAAGAACCATAGCAGATATTATAAGGCGAAAGGGGGTAGTATCTATAAAGGACATCTCTGCTGAGATAAAAGACTTTAGTGAAAAAACCATTCAACGAGAATTACTGGCTATGGTTGCATCGGGTTATATAACAAAAGAAGGAGAGCGTAGATGGAGTACGTATAAGCTTGCGTAAGTATGAGGATTGTTGCCTAATCAGCATCGGTAATTGATATAAGTAATTATATAGTTTTTTCTGCGTCTTAATGTACTAGAGGAGTGTACTGTTTGCATCGAACATCATACTAACTCTCGATTTGCGACAATATTGCTGTACGCCACAATGGTGTTTACCGCTTTGACTTTGTTGCCTTTTTGTGAGATTCTATGGTGTATGGATGCTCTTTAGTGGAGGAAGAGTTGAGAGTGTTTACTCGCGTGTGGAGTACACGAAAGGTGGCCATAAACCTCTTTCACAAAGCACGTGTTTACTGATAATAAACAGTAAACATTGTAGACAACTTTCAAAACATTTCTTTATCTATTAAGCAGTTATCCACAAAGTATGTTTTGCCCGGATCTTTATAGAGGGCTATACTTTGCATACATTCCGAGTGCGACTTTCATAGTGTATTTGTTTTTATAAATACTAGTGAGTGTTGGCACACACAGAATCGGAATATCCTGTACCTCGACAATTACATATTCGAGAAAATTTCCTGAAATGATTTTTCTGCTCGCCGGTGTGATGTTCTTAATAGAACTATCTACTACCGGTATTGTCGCAATTACGGATGCATTCAGACTTATATATTGTTACCAACATTGTTGTGTGTGGGGGAGTCGATCATGCCCATGCCAGCAATTGAATCGTTGGTAAGTTGTAGTTGGTGAATAATTTGAAATTACTCACTATATAAGAGAGTGTTTCGAATTATTAACAAAGGAAAAAGTTTTCGTTGGTCGAAATAACAACGTTGCTTTTTCTGCATTCATTTAGGTTCGTTGCTGACGTGGCATCATTACTCATTATTAATAGTAACTGCCGAAGGGGCGAACTGATTACAGAATTAAACATCCTATGAAACTTACTATAGTTAGCTCAAAAATCACTGCACTCGTCGTTGCATTTGCAATGATCGCTGGCGTAGCTTTTGTTCTCGCAACACCGAAGGCAAAAGCTGTAACACTTGGTGAGCTTGTAGAACTCTTTATCGCGCTTGAAGTTATTCCTGCGGATAAGGCGGCACAGGCTCGAAGCGTTCTCTCTTCACAGGGAGGAAGCTCATCGACTACTGGTTCAACTTCGTCTTCATCAGTATGTCCTTATGTTTGGAACACAAACCTAAAGATTGGATCTACTGGTACTGATGTAATGAAGCTCCAGAAATTCCTCAATGATATGGGTATTACTGTATCAGCGAGCGGTGCTGGTTCTCCAGGAAACGAAACTTCAACCTACGGCCCAGCTACTGGTGCTGCAGTAAAGAAGTTCCAGGAGAAGTACGCATCTGAAATTCTTTCTCCAGTTGGTCTTACTACTGGAACAACGAATTTCTTCTCTTCATCTCGAGCTAAGGCAAATCTACTTTGCTCAACTTCGACTGGAGGAACAACTGGAGGAACAACTGCTCCAGCAGGAACAGGTCTTTCTGTGAGTTCGGCTTCACAGCCTGCTAACGCTCTATTCGTAGAGAAGGCAGCTCGTGTACCATTCACACGATTTACTGTAACTGCAGGTTCTGATGGTGATGTTGTGATGAACAGCGTTACTGTTAAGAAAACTGGTCTTATCAACAAGTCAGCTTTCAACGGCATAGTACTTCTTGATGAGAACGGCATGCAGCTTGGATCTTCAAAGACTCTTAACTCTAACCACGAGGCAATCGTAGGTGAGAAGGTCACTATCGCAAAGGGAACGTCAAAGACATTCACTGTTGCGGCTAATGCACCAACATCACTTGATTCTTACGCTGGTGAAGTAGGAGGTCTTCAGGTTGTAGGTATTAACACTCCTGCGACTGTTTCTGGAACTCTTCCAATCAACGGAGCAAATCACACTACGAATGCAACACTTGCAATCGGAACTGCAACTCTTGACGTTTCTTCATTTGACCCAAACACATCTCGAACTAAGGAAGTAGGTACCACAGGGTACACTTTCTCTGGTATCCGAGTTACTGCGGGATCAGCTGAGGATGTTCGCCTAAAGTCAGTACGATGGAACCAGACTGGTTCTGTTTCAGAGTCTGACCTTGCAAACATCGTTACTGTAGTTGACGGTACTTCATACCCAACTGTTGCTT
Source organism: uncultured Candidatus Saccharibacteria bacterium (assembly GCA_964409035.1). Classification (GTDB taxonomy): domain Bacteria; phylum Patescibacteriota; class Minisyncoccia; order Phycocordibacterales; family UBA12088; genus CAYPBQ01. The sequence goes on along the minus strand of CAYPBQ010000005.1, from coordinate 7,951 downwards.
CAGAGGGTGGAAAGTACTACACCTCTACTTTTGGTAGCGGTATTCTTATCCAGGAAGGATTCTCAGTAGATGTATACGTTCGCGGAGACATCACTGGATCTAATGCTGCTGGACGCACCGTATTCTTCGATATCGACGAATCTAACGATGTGTTCATGACTGGCGAGACATTCGGTTACGGTATAACACCAACCGCTGCTTCAACAGCATCAGCAACAGATACTGCATCTGAGTTCACTACTGGTACTCCATTCTTCGATGGTTCTAAAGTAACTGTTGAGGCTGGTTCAGTATCAACTATCTCAAAGTCAGCTAAGGTACCTGCTCAGAACATTGCTATCAATGTTCCTGGTCAGCCACTTGGCGGATTTGATATCGATGTAAAGGGAGAGGCGGTCACTGTACAACAGATGATTGTTAACTTCGCTACATCTTCAGGTTCTAGCTACGGTCTTATGACCAACATTACGCTTGTTGATGAAAACGGCGCAGTGGTAGCTGGTCCAGTTGATGCAACGTATGTTAGCGCATCAGTTCAAAGGGCAACCTTCTCTGATACGGTTACCTTGCCTCTTGGCAAGCACACATACACGATAAAGGGACGTGTTCCTTCTACCTTCGGTAATGGAACAACCGTTATCGCGTCAACCGATCCATCATCTTGGACAAATGTAAAGGGTGAAGTGACTGGTGATACCATCACTCTCACAAACACATCGTTCACAATGAACACCATGACAGTAAAGGCTGCGGCTCTTGCTGTTAGCGTGTCTGGTACTCCAGCGGCACAAAACATTGTAGCTGGTGTACAAGGATTCACATTTGCTAACTACCAACTTGATGCAACAGCATCTGGTGAAGATGTTCGATTCTCATCAATCGCTCTTTACTACGACGGTGGTGACAATTCAAAGGCAGGTGCTCCAAGCAACATGACGAGCTGCCAGCTCTTTGATGGAACAACAGCACTTAACACAGGTTCAAACGTAGTTAACGTATCTGGTTCAGCAACGACTTCACCAGTGACTTCAACATTCACTCTTGATAACTCGTTTGTTGTTCCAAAGGGTACTGTTAAAACTCTTGCACTTAAGTGTAACCTTTCAGGTAGCGCGCACTCATCATCTCAGTACCAGTGGGGTATCAACACTCCATCTGCTGCAATGACTACAACTGGAGTAACATCTAGTCAGTCAGTAACTGAGAGTGGTTCTGCTGCTAACGGACAGGTAATGACAGTAACTACTCCAACTCTTACTATTTCTAAGGACTCATCAAGTCCTGCGTATAGAATTGTTGCGGGTGGTGCTACTGATGTAACTCTTGGTGTTCTTCGACTTCGCGCTGCAAATGAAGACCTTTCTCTTCAGGACATCGCACTTCAGATCACTAGCCCAGCTGCATCAAGCTCTGCTAACAACCTAGTTGGTGGCAAGGTAATGCTTTACAACGGTTCAACTAAGGTAGGTGAGGGTGTATTTACTTCAAGCGCAACAACTACGCTTGTATCTCTTACATCTCCTCTTAACCTAACTAAGGATACTGATGTAATGCTCACTATTAAGGGAGACCTCCAGAATATCGGTTCTTCACAGTCTGGTACTCAAGGAGCTCACCTTAAGATTGACTGGGATGGTGTTGGCCAAGCTGGCAACACTAAGGCTGTTGGTGTAACAGGTTCAGGTACTTCAGTTGTTGTAACTGGTACTGACACTGCTACTGATGGAGTACGAATCTTCCGATCGTTCCCAACCTTCGCTAAGATCGATATTCCTTCAACTACACTTGTTAAGGGTACTGCTAATGAGCTTTACCGATTCTCAATATCGGCTAATAACTCAGGATCAGGTATTAACCTCTACAAGCTCACCGTTAACGTAGCTACTTCAACTGCTACAACTACTAACCTAAAGGTATTCGCTTACACCAACTCTGGATTCTCAGCACCGGTGGCAGGCTTTACTGATGGTCAGATTGTTGCAACTATCCCTGGTCTCGTATCTTCTGGTGATAACAACGCAGTACTTTCATCAGTACTCGAAATCCCAGCAGGTGCGACCTACTACTTCAAGGTTGTTGGTGACGTGAACGTTACCGCTTCGACTGGTACCAGCCAGGTATCAACTCGAATCAGCGGTGATGCTGATTACCACGGCGCTTCAACTTTGGTAGAAACAGCATCTAACGTTGATGCTGACGCAGATGATGACTTTATCTGGTCACCAAATGCGACAGGATCTTCAGCTGCTGGTACAGCAGACTGGACCAACGGTTACCAGGTATCTGGTCTAACCTCAACTGGTTCTGATCTAGTAACTATCTCTAAGACTAACTAGTCTTATTGGTAGACCTAGGATCAAAAGGTCAAACACAAAACCGCCCTTTCGGGCGGTTTTGTGTTTTTAATACTTGAGCCTATTGCCATACACGCCATACTTGGCTACAATCGGCTTGTACTAACAATATTTTTTATGAATCTACGCACAATAGTTATCTGGGGTATTGCAATCATTGTGCTCCTCGCTGGACTTGGGTATCTATATATTCAATCCAAAGTAGCGCCATCTACTATTCCTGAGGGTGTTTCTACTGAGGTGGATATTAACCCAGCAGAGACGGTAGTAACCGACATACCAAAGAATGACCTACCTCAGATGCCCTCACTCACTAGATCAGTCGAGGAGTACGCACCAAGTGAGGATATGAGAAAGAGTATTCAAAATACTATTGCAACCATAAGAAAGACACCAAACAGCTTTGATGATTGGATACTACTTGGCATTTATCGAAAGCAAATAGGGGATTACACAGGCGCGCTTGAGGCATGGGAATTTGCTTCAAAAATAAGGCCTGAAGATGCTATTCCAAAAAACAATATCGGCATGCTCTACTATCTGCATACAAAGGAGTATGCAAAAGCAGAGGAGATATTGTTAGCCACAACAAAAACTCATCCACACTACACCGCGACCTTTCAAAACTTATACGAACTATACCACTATGCGTATAAGCAGGGTTCTGGAGCTGATGAACAAATATTACTTGCCGGCATAAAGGAAAACCAAAAGGGTATCGAGCTTATTATGCTGCTTGCTAGTTACTATGATGAGGCAGGAAGAAATGCTGACGCTAAAAAAACATACAACGAAGCGTTAGTCATTGCGAAAGAACAAGGTGATGAAGGACTCGTTGCCTACATAGAAGAATTACTCAGTAAACTTTAAAGTGATATACTACGGGTACAAACATACCCATGAAAAATCTTTTTAACAAAACCTTCTTACATTTTCTGATTGGATTCTTAACCATTATCGTTCTCACCTTTACTCTCGTTATCTATATTGGTGATACATCAGGAAAAAATAAGAACGCAAGCAATAACACCGCTAGTCATGAGTAACGAACAAGGAGTAAAAAATTTTGCCGCATCATTACTTTTTGCCGTGCTACTAGTCATATGTATGTACCTTTTGTACACTGGCCCGGGGATACCTACAGCAATTAGTGAATTTGAGTTTATAATACTTTCACTTTCTGTATTTAGAGTGGTACGTCTATTTGCGTATGACAAAATAACCGAATGGCTTCGAGACTTTTTTTACGATATCTCTGTAAATGGTGGGGAAGTAATTAGAACAAAGCCAGCAAGAGGATTTAGAAGAACAGCAATTGATCTACTTCTTTGCCCATGGTGCCTAGGAGTGTGGGCGGCACTTTTTATAACCTTTTTCTATTTTTACACACCATTTGCATGGTTTCCTATAATCATGCTCGCAATAGCTGGAGTCGGCTCACTCTTTGCAATATTTGCTAATCTCATTGGTTGGTATGCAGAAGGAAGAAAGAGGGAGGTAGAGGGAAAGTAGTCTCGCTTGCATAGATTTTCTACATGTGGCACTATGCTCCTGTAGCACCGAAGACAACTGGCATCTAGCGCTGAAAGGGGCTGGAAGAAGACCGGTCGAGGAACTGTAAGCAAGGCGCCTATGCGCATTGTGGTCGACACACTCCATTTCGGTTGCTTTGAATAAAGCAATTTTTTGTTTATGGCTATTACACGAGAAAAGAAGGAAAAGATTGTAGAAAAGATTTCTGGCGCAATGAATACTGCTGGATCAGTGGTATTTGTGGGATTCCACAAGCTTGGCGTAGGAGAAACAAGCGCAATGCGATCTGCACTTAAGGGTGAGGGGGTTTCGTACACGGTTGCTAAGAAGTCGCTTATACAGCGAGTGCTTGGTACCATGACTATTGAAGGAGAAGCTCCAACCATGAGTGGGGAAGTCGCTATTGCCTATGGCGAGGATCTTGTTGCTCCAGCAAGGAGTGTGCAGGTTTTTGCAAAGAAGCATAAGAATGAGCTTGTGATACTTGGCGGTGTATTTGAAGGACGATACATGTCTGCAGCAGAGATGACTGACATTGCGTCTATCCCATCTCGTCAGGTGTTGTACGCGCAGTTTGTAAATCTTATCAATACCCCTATTCAGCAATTTGCAGTAGCGGTAGATCAGATTGCAAAAAAGAAAGAAGCAAACGCATAATACTAATTTATTAAAGACAGTATGACAGAAGAAACTATTGTGGGAGGTGAGGAGGTAGTAGTGCCAGCTAAGTTTAAGGCACTTGTTGAGAGTATTGAAACCATGAGCGTGCTTGAGCTTCATGAGCTTGTAAAGACGCTTGAAAAGAAGTTCGGTGTTTCTGCAGCTGCAGTAGCAGTAGCAGGACCTGCGGCAAGCGCTGACGCTGAAGAGGCAGGACCTACCACTGTATCTGTTGAACTTACCGATGCTGGCGCGCAAAAGATTGCGGTCATCAAGGTGGTTAAGGAGGTACTCGGTCTTGGTCTTAAAGAAGCAAAGGACATGGTTGACGCTGCTCCATCAATGGTTAAGGAGGGGCTTAAGAAGGAAGACGCAGAAGAGCTTAAGAAAAAGCTCGAAGAGGCAGGTGCAAAAGTTACTATTAAGTAATAATGTCACCAAAACAAAACACACGTCCATACCCTGGGCGTGTGTTTTGTTTTGGTGTATGCTCGTGGTGGCCAACATGTGGAGGGTGTTATGGATTGGGGTGAGGTCATTCGGGAAGCTCTAATTGTCTCGGGGGTATTTATTCCTTGTGCAATTTTGTCAGGTCTACTCATTGCAGTGCTGATTTATGCAATTTTGCTACAAATGCCGCTTCTCGGTGCGGTTTCTATTATTCTAAACGTGCCCCTGTTTTATAAGTGCAAAAAGATATACGATAATCAGTGATACAGGTGCAGCTGAAGGGGGTCAACATGACCCCCTTCAACCTTTTTATTTTTGAATGGTATACTACGGTCATAATTACCGGTAACGAAACGACGATGGATTTCCTGACAAAACTTTTTTCTAGTGCAGCCTTGCCAAAGGTGCTTAGACTTTTTGTACTTAACCCTGGGGTAGCGTTTGACAAAGAGATGATAGTCGAACGAACCAGAGTGCATTCAGATGATGCAACGTATGAAATTGGACTACTCTCGCGATGTGGGTTGATTAGAAAAAAGGCATTTACAAAAGAAGAGGATACCAAAGGTGTAGCTAAAGGAAAGAAGAAGCGAGTAACTGGATATGTGCTTGATGAACGATCTCCCTACATTGGATCAGTAAGAGAATTTTTGCTTGGAACAAGCATTATACCTGACGCGGAAATTGCACGAAAAATTTCTCATGTGGGAAAAATAAAATTAGTAGTGACAGCTGGTGTCTTTCTTGGGGAATGGGAGCGGCGAGTAGATTTACTAATTGTTGGCGAACACATCGAAGAGGGAAAACTCAGTAAGGTAGTGAGAGAGCTCGAGTCATACCTAGGAAGAGAAATACGATACTCAACATTTGGTACTGCTGATTATCGATATCGACGTAATCTCAAAGATAGACTACTACGTGACATATTTGATTTTCCACACAAGGTGATACTCGATAGATTGGGGTAAGGTTATATGCACAAAGTGATCCAGGTATCATTCCTCCTTGTGGTATAATTTTTCTATAGGGATATTACTCATAACTAAAGGCGGTAACGCCTCACGCGCATGTTAATTGAAACTTGGGCAGAAGTGCTCTCGCAATCGTTCCAGAATCTCTGGTTCGGTATTATTGGGTTTTTACCAAACATAGTTGTTGCAATTGTCATCCTTCTTATTGGTTGGCTCATCGGTGCCGGGCTCTCCAAAGTGGTGGAGCAAGTAGTGGAGTCACTCAAGATAAACAACGCACTTCGTTCTGCGGGTGTGGAGGACGCACTCACTAAAGCAGGGTTTACACTAGATGCGGGAAAATTTCTTGGAGGTCTAGTGAAGTGGTTTGTTATCCTTGTGTTTCTTGTTGCATCACTCGAGGTGCTCAACCTTACGCAGGTAACCATCTTTCTACAGGAGGTAGTGTTGTTGTATTTGCCACGAATAATTGTTGCGGTACTCATACTTCTTGCTGCTGCAGTTATTGCGGAGGTGGTACAAAATATTGTCTCAGGAGCTGCTAAGGCTGCAGAGATTCCGTCAGCGTCATTTCTCTCAAAAATTACAAAGTGGGCAATCTGGATAATTGCAATTCTTGCGGCGCTCGATCAACTTAATGTGGCAAGCGTCTTTGTGCAGACACTCTTTACTGGGATGGTGGTGGCAATATCCCTCGCGCTCGGACTTGCGTTTGGGCTTGGGGGGCAAGAGGCGGCATCACGTTATCTCGAGCATCTTGAAAAGGAGGTTTCTGAAAGAAAAAATAAGAAGTAGTTGTTTAGGGTGAATATTGAGATGATAGCAAAAAAAGCCCATATACAGGGCTTTTTTGCGCCACTAATCTATTACCTTTATATACGTATATTTATTTGACATTACTCCTTCATATCTATATACTCATCACACGGTATATGAGTATCAATTTTAACCACTTTATGTTGCGGTTTCGGTAGAAACGCCTTTGTTGGCTAGTCTCCCGAGTACCGCTCCAAGCGGTTTTTTTGCGCCTCATAGATCGTTCGGGTACAAAGAGTATTCGAAGAAGATCGTTGACAATCACATACCAAAATTAACTCACATAGTGTTTCGACGCACTGTGTGAGTGTCCCACTCCGTTACGGTCTTTCGTAGGGGTGGGACGTGGGAAGAAAAAACCGAGCGAGGATATGAGTAAGCGTTTACCATATCCCGCAAGCAATCAATCAAAAAAAAGCATACATATGCGGTTTTCAGAATACGTAAGAAGTGTTCTGATAAGAGCATACGGTGGATGCCTTGGCTCAATGTGGCGATGAAGGACGTAGCACGGCTGCGATAAGCGTCGGGGAGGTGCCTAGCAACCTTCGATCCGGCGATGTCCGAATGGGGAAACCTAACTGCATAGCAGTTGCCAAACTTTTGTTTGGCGTCAACCCGGGGAATTGAAACATCTTAGTACCCGGAGGAAAAGAAACCAACAGTGAGCTTCTTTACTCGTGAGGCGACATGTTTGCCTTATGAGTGAAGAAGTTCCAGGAATTTCCTTAGTAGCGGCGAGCGAAACGGAAAGAGCCCAAACCAACGTAGTAATACGTTGGGGTTGTAGGATGACGGTGTAGTACTTGTACTAGAAGAGTTACAAAGTATGTTCGTAGGAGAAGCTTTTGGAAAGAAGCCCCCTAGAAGGTGATAGGCCTGTAAACGAAACGAACATGTCTCTTTTGTCGTCACACCTGAGTAGTTCAAGACACGAATAGCTTGAATGAATCTGGCGGAACTAACCGCTAAGGCTAAATACACATTGAGACCGATAGTGAACCAGTACCGTGAGGGAAAGGTGAAAATTACTCCGATAAGGAGGGTGAAATAGAACTGAAACCGTATGCTTACAAGGAGTCGGAGCGGGTAGCAATATCCGTCACGGCATGCCTATTGAAGAATGAGCCGGCGAGTTTATATGTGCGGCTTTAGGCTAAGGGGTGT
>CAYPBQ010000004.1:0-92594 GCA_964409035.1 uncultured Candidatus Saccharibacteria bacterium | reverse complement strand
CGTGAAAGAGTGCAGAGAATTCAGGGGTGATGTCGTGGAGGTTGGTGGGGTTTGTTTGTCCTTCTGCATACAGCATGGTGGGAGGAGTTGATGTGCCGTTTACCGATTCAACAAAGGCGACATCAGTGCTGTAGGAGACACCGCCTGATGTTGCAAGACCATTATCGTTAGTAGTTTCGTCATTGGTATTATTGTCGTACTTCCAATAACTAACGAGGTTGGCTTCATTGCCCACCAGCTCTATATCTTTGTTTTCTTCAATTTCTGTTTGTGTACGAATATCATTCCACACCCGTACATCATCAATAAGCCCATTAAAGAATGATGTCATCTCGTTTTCGAATGTGCGTGCTCCATGCACAAACTGTACGTCACTGTTATATATACTAGAGCCCATGCCTGAGGTGTTTGTCGTGGTTACAGGTGAGCCGTTTATATATACCAAGGCAGTATCCTCAGATATATCATAAACCGCTGCGACGTGTTGCCATGAGCCGGTTGAGATAACGTTGTTTGTGGTGAAGTTTACCCTATGGCCGTCATAGTCTGATCCATCATCAGAGAATCTTCCAAACACTTTACCGCTTGAATCAAGGGCAACCCAATATGCTTGCTTAACGAGTGAGACGTCGTCCTTTGATACTATAAATGCATCGCCAGGAAGACTTGTTGGCTTTACCCAAAACTCAATAGTAAGGTCACCAGACAGGTCAAGGCCAGTTTGCCCTGCATCGGTAATATAGGTGTAGTCATTGTTTCCATCGAGTAACAGCGAGTGGGTGTTTAGCGCCCACATTCCCGCCCCAGGAAAAAAGCTAATGGTTGAAGTGGCAACCGGTGATACGTCGTCTTCTTTCTTTATTTTCTCTTCTTTAACTTTTTCGATATTTTTTAACTCATCTTCATCATCGCTCTCCAAAATATTTTCGATTACTTCTTCCAAAGAAACTTCATCTTTTGATTTATCGCCATCCTCATCTTTCTTTGTCTCCTTTGCTTCTTTTAGTTGCTTAAGATATTTCTCAAGCACCTTTTTTGTTTCTGGAGTACTGGTAGCAGTACGAACATAGTAGTCTGGAGATTCTACTGAATCACCTCTCACCCAGTTATTTGTTTTACTTGTTGATTTTACTTCTTCACCTCCTCCCATCATTCTCATCATCATTTCTCCACCACCGTATGGAATCGCAGAGCCCTCATTATAGAGGTCAAGAATTTCTCCATACTGCATCGTTCTGTCGTATATAGCTACTTCATCCATTAGTCCGTCGTAGTGTGAAGTCGGATTGCCTAGCGCACCAAGGATGAATGCTGCAGTACTATCATAAATTGTGGAAAATCCTCCAGAGAGCGAGCCAATAAGCACCCCATCAAGATAAAAGTGTCCTACCCCAGCACTTGCATCATACGAAGAGACAACATGATGCCATGCACCAGTTGTTATATTTTGGCTTATGTTAAGACTTGCGATATTAGTACCGTTTGAAGAGGTAATGAAGCGAATTTTGTCACCCTCCTCATTGTCATATCCAAATCCATAACCTTTGTTAGCGGTACCCGAGTTATTTTTTGTTACAAACCAATATTGTGCACTTGGCTGACTTTCTGGTTTTATCCATACAGAAATTGAGATATCTCCAGTTAGGTCTAATCCAGTCTGTGATGCATCAGAAATAGAAAGTCTATTATCACTACTGCGTTCAAAATCGGCTGCAGTGCCTTGTATACCTGTGGCGCTTGCTACAGAATTTACATCGGTAAGATCATTAGCGCCGTGTGAGTCTGCTCGGGTACCACTTTCTTCCTCTAGTCCCCAGTATGATATAAGTCCATCAGTAAGGATCGAGGACTCTGAAACACTCGCAGGATTACGATATGGTAATTCAGTGACAAATTCAGGTGCATTTTGTGGGACAAGGGTATTCGCATTCCCGGAGCCATCAGTATACACATCATTAAATTGCCAATACCCAACAAGATTAGCTTGTGGGCTAATGTCTACTGCCGCATTTGCTACCAACTCTGCCCCCGTGCGAACATCACTCCATACACGAACATCATCTATGATGCCATTGTAGTATCCGCCTCCTGCATTTATCCCCGCACCAATTTCAAATGAGGCTGTGTTGTTGTATATAGATGTATTTAGCCCGCTGACCGCGCCGATGTTTTTTCCATCAACGTATACGGCGACACTTCCTGTAGAGGCGGTGTAGGCAAAAGCGAGATGATGCCATATATCGGTACCGAGTGCGTAGGATACCGTGCCTTCTGAATAACTACTGCCGTTTGCAGAGGTGCGTATTCTAAATTTAAGCGTACCGCCGTCGTTGTAGTACTGAATAGCAATGCCCTGATTGTTTCCACTTGTATCCGATTTGCTGAAAAGTCCAAACGCCTGAGATGAAGCGGGCAAGCTATCAAGTCGAAACCATCCCTCATAGGTTTGGTCGCTCGAAAGATCAAGTCCACTCTGATTTGCATCGGCAATTAACACGTATTGGCTATTTGCTGAATCAAGGAATAGCGCGTGAGCCGATGTTGAGCTTGCAGTCGCCGTACTTGATGCGGTAGTCATCAAGGTGCGTAATCGATACAATTCAGATGCATCGTAAGTGTAGGCAGTTTCAACATTATTTGCAAATTGCCTCATTGCTACTTTGCCTGAGGGTCCGTAATTAGTCTTTTTTACAATGTATGAGTACCCTGCATCACTATCATTTTTTCCTGCTACTGATTCAAGTTCACCCGCACTGTCTAGTCGATACGAAATAGAGTAGCCATTGGGGTGCGTAATGGTCGTAACACCTCCCTGCCTATCAAAGATTTTTGCCGTATCGTAGTCAGTCTCATCAATAGTTATTATCTCGTGTATGGTGTTGCCAAGTGCGTCGTACGTATATGTTGATACGGCGTTTGTCGATGTGGCAGAGCAAAGACGGCCAATGCCGTAGGTGCACCAATCATAGCCGTAGGCAATTTCTGTACCCGCCTCGCCGGTATAGTTTTCTGTGAGGATGCGATTGCCGTCATCATAGGTATAGGTAACGGTTTGCAGTTTTCCGTCTCTTTTACTGGTTAGGTTACCTGCGTCGTCATATGCATAGGTCGTAGATGCAAAAGTTGTGTCCGCTCCTGCATGCAAGTCTTCAGCAAGTAATTGCCGTGATAGGCCGTCGTATGAGAAGTGCCTAACATTAGAAAGAGCGTCAGTAAGAGTAGTGAGATTCCCTAGCGCATCATAACCATAGCTGGTGGTATACGTACTCGTGCCCTTTTTTTCTTGCACTGAACTTAAATTTCCATACGCATCACGGCTATAGTGCTTTAGGTTTACGTTACGATCTGTTACTGATTCTATATATTGGTCGTACTCATGTACTTCCACCCCTGTTGCATTTGTTTCTGTTACCACACGACCTAGCGGATCGTATGCATACGTCACGAGCAAGTCTTGGCTCGTCGTTATGGCACTGCGAGCACTACTAGAGGCGGTATAGGGCAGGCTCTTTGCGTATACATTGCCACGTGTGTCATACGATGTATCCGTTACCCTATAAGTATTTGCACCCCCTGTCTCTTGGCGCTCTTGCACGATACGATTCATTCCATCTAGATAAGTAATATGCTGACTTGAGGTGGCGGTGCCAAAGTGAGTAAGGCGCTCAATGCTTTTTGCTCCAGCAGTATCTGTATACGTATACGTCGCCTTGTTAACGAGTGAGCTTGGCGTACCTAGGTGATCAGGGATTTTTTCAGTAATAACTCTATCAAGCGCATCGTATTCCGTCTCAAAAACCATTCCGTTTTTATCAATATGCTTTGTGGGCTTTCCTGAGGAGTAGTCGTAGTAATACTGATCAGAGTGACTTAATGGATTTGTGGTTGTCGCCACAAACAAATAGTGCGGATCGTATGTATAGGTGGTGGTCTTACCCCTCGGATCACTCTGTGCTGTTACAAGCCCACGGGAATTATAGGTCCACTGTGTATCAAGGTACGTAGAGCCGCTTTTCCATGCCGATTCTTTGGTTTTATTGCCATTTGTAACAGAGCCATATGATTGAGTATCGTAGTATACTTTTGTCTCCTTACGCTTATTGGCGCTTTGATCTTGTATGGTAATACTCGATACCGAATCCTTTACCAGTGACGCTTCATTTGATGCGTAGGTTATGTCTGTCGTTTTTTTATCAGTGCCAATATCACTGAATGTGCCATTAGAAGAGCCAGAGACAAATCCCCATTCAACTTTTTGCGTCAAATTTCCGTTAGTGTTGTCGTAGGTGTAGGTGACTGCAGTATCCTTATGGTCTGAGTCGCCGTCATACGCCAAATTTATTTCTTGTGTATTTTTTACAAAATTTCGATTATTACCAAGATCGTAGTGATCCCACTTTTGGATAGAAAGCGCATACAAATCCCCTGCCGAATCCCGTACCTCTGTACGATAGACTTTTCCTATTTTTGATTTGTTATCTGCATACTCACCTTTTGTGCTGTTGGTGCTATTGTCTTGATGCCTGAAAGAAGTGGTCGTATGTCCAAGACTGTCTTCTTGTGTAGTAGTAGCAAAACCAACAAATCTCCTATCAAAAGAATCGTATACTTTGTATATACCGCCTCCATATGTAAACTCGGTAACTTCCTGTGTTCCAAACCCAGCATTTTTAGTTACTTTTGATACTACAGGAAATGCTATAGGTAAATCAGAGTTGATAAGCGCATTTTGAGCGATGTTTAATAGCTCACTAGTATGCGCATACTCAATAGAAAGAGTGCCTCCAGTAGCGAGCGTTACGCCATTAAGTAGATTTGGCCTTCTGCCGGTATGTATATATACTTCAGGTGCTTTATCTTGGTACGCCCTTACTACATCTATCATGCCGTCTCCGTTTATATCTCCAAAGCGGACTCCCTGATCGCGTGACCAAAAGCAGTTATCACATGTATTTTTTATAATACTTCGCGGAAAGGTGTTCGTGATACCAGTGGACGAGGATGTGAGAAGCCTAGTGGATGCACTGCTGCCGGGATCTGTTGAGGCGCCACCAGCGCTTTCAATACCACCAACAGTGTCAGGTACAAAGTCTCCATTCATATCAACAAGTCGTATGCCTGTATCGTATGGATAAGTAGTGCCACTAAGGTTGTATAAAGCGACGGTGGTGTCACCAATTGATCCTCCCACTGTCCAAGAGCCATCTCCGTTGTTGTAGTAAATGCTGGTTGACTGAGTCAATACACCCGGTGTTGTGGTGGTAGCAGACCCACCAACAATATCGTCAAGGCCGTCTGCATTCATATCTATAAAATATCCGCCCGTGTCCACACCAGAGCATCCAGAAGCACAGTGCCAGCCATAAAATAGTATCGGTATGTACCATGATACCTTCTCCCACCCTTGCCTGTTGCCCTTGTTTAGATACACCCCATTTTTTGTATTAAGGAGTACACCAGTTGTTGTATTAGTGCGATTAGCAGTATTTCGAATTAAATCAGGAAGACCATCACCATTTACATCTCCCACACGAACACCAGTAATCGGCAAGTCATTAAAACCATCTGTGCTTCCATTTAAATCTGGAGTGTTGGCCGAAGTACTTGAGGCAGTAAACGTACCATTACCATTATTCCAATAAAAATCACGTCCTACATAATCATAAAAATCAGCAAAGCCATCCGCATCAAAATCACCAGAGAGCCAATTACCACCATCACCGTATCTGTCTACTGAATTTGGCACTTCAGAGGCATCACTATCAGGAGTACTTTGCCATTCTTTAGAGATTGGATTAGTAAAATAGGCACCCCTTGTGCCATTACCTGCAGACTCGCTAGTTGTTCCGGTATTTTCTCCTATTCCTGCACCTATTTTAACGAGATCAGAGATTCCATCACCCGTAACATCAAGGAGACGAACCCCTTTATCTATCCCCTCAAGGTTTTGTCCACCCACGGTATCTATTCCGCTAAATATTATAGGGAGGTCACCCCAAGAGGTATCAAGTTGCCACGCCATACTAGATGTTGCGTAGGAAAACTGCATCTGTGGCAAGGTGATGGAATTTGCTCCCTCATGACCAGATTCTTGAATACCTGAGAGGAGTGAAAAACCGCTCTCGGTACTTGTCGCATAAGAAAAGTCGTAGCGATGCACAAGTGAACCTGATGCCTTTATATCCACGGTGTTGATACGACTATTAGTCCGGACCTCAAATGCAGGTTTGGATTGCACGATACTTGCCCTTCCTTCGTAGACAAAAAGCACTTCATACATGCCCTCGTTAGTTGCATCACCCGTATAGCGGATTTTATATGGATATATTTGACCATTATTTTTTGTGTAGTAGTACGTAATTGAGTTACCATTTGTATCGGTTACCTTTGAAAGCATCCATTTGTATATGCGTGTTGCATCATCTGGATCATCTTGCCTTGACGCAGTAGTTGTCCCAAAAGTATATATAGTGCCGTTTTTAGTTATTGCTTTCCAAGAATTATCTGATTGATATTCATAAGAAACAAAATCACCTCCCTCTACTTCAGCGCCGTAGGTTCCAACTAAGCCACTTGTGCTTATGGGTTTTAGATCTCCAGAAAAAGATGAGAGAAAATTTTTGGTAGTCGATGCATACATTTTATTAGTCCCCGTCTTGTTTTCTCTTTGTATATAAGGAATTGATATTGTCCAACCGTACCCAACAATACTGTCAGGGTTGTTATGTTGACTCGAATAGTCGACAGAGAGAGCTGGCGCAACAGCATTTCGTCCTTGGGGGAGTATAAAGGGATAGCTATGCTCATATGCTCCTGTAAAAGAGTTTGGCTGAATCGAGAGTCCACTCGTTTGAATCTCTCTTAACGGTGAATACGAGCGAGCGGGATCAGTAGTAGGTGTCTGGGCTAAAACAAATTGTGGAGCAAGGACCACTAGAAGAGCGGCAAAAAAAGTATGTAGTAAAATAAAACTCTTCAGACTACAGAGACAGCCTCGTTGTTGCATATAACTTTCCAAATAACATGAGTAAAATGCAGTCCTCTCTCATTCATTATCTCCGCTTAAATGGTTTGGTCAAGTAATAAAATATTATTGGTCTTCTACACCACACTCGATACTCTTAAATAAATTATGCTTTGAACACTGCCCGAGCAAGCGCGAGAGTGTCGTAGTCGTACACTCCCTTAAGGAATTCATGAATAGGAGCGAGTTTTTCTTTTCCTATCTTTTTGAAAGCAGAATGTATGAGGTCTAAGTCGTCTTTATCAAAAAAATCTTTTATTGTCTCAATATCAGCAGATAAAAGGAGTCCCTTATCGCCAAGGGTCTCAAGGTGGGAGAGAATTGTCCTTAGCGTCATACCTCGCTTCTTGGCAATCTGTGCAGGTGTTAATCCTTGGCGTAGAAGCGCAAGTGATTCTTCACTGGTGGATACCTTTTTCTTACTCTTTTGAGGAGAGAGTCCCACTGTGCCGCCCATCGCGGTGATTGAGCGCAAGTGAAGCGCATCTATTTCTTCCCTACTCATACTCATAAACATGCGACGCGCTTGATCCGACTCCTCCTTTGCTACTGCATCGGTATCTCGCACAAGCGGGTGTACCTCAAGCGCACGCTCGTTAAATCCAACAAGATAAAGTCCATTGATTGTTCTAATGCGTGAGAGTGCAACATATCCCTGTCCATATTCAAATGCTTTACTTAAATCAATATAAGCAGCATCAAGACTCATGCCTTGGCTTTTATGTATAGTGATTGCCCATGCAAGCCGCAGAGGAAGCTGTGTTACTTTAGCGAGCACCTTTCCATCCTCCTCAAGAGTCCACTCCATGAATGGTACGTCAATGGTTTTACCATCGCGAGTCTTCACCACCGGAACTCCATCACGCTTGAATGCCTCAACTACACCAAGGGTACCGTTTGCAAAACCTTCCTCAGGATTATTTTTTGTAAACATGACTGCAGCACCCTTTTTTATAACAAGCTCAGCAGGAGAGAGGCATCCCTTTTTTATTGCTTCTATGTGGTGCGGTGAGCCCTTCTCAGTCATGCGAAAACTCTTTGCATCCCCAGGTAGTGACGTTAGCGTCGCCTCATTCATGGAGTCAACATCCGCATTATGTGTAAAGAGTTTTGGAATATGTTCTGAATCTGGCCGCACCTGTCTACTCTCCAACAAGTTTAGAATGCTTTCTGTTTTAGTACCCGCTCGAATACGTGAAAGTAAATCAGTAAGCGCCTCGTCAGCGTGCCTATGCTGTTCATCCAAATAACACACGATTGGATTTGCAGCGCTCCAAGAATCTGCCGTAAATGCAAACTCTGCACGTTCGCCGATGGGAGGTAATTGAAAAAAGTCTCCGACAAATATTACTTGTACACCACCAAACGGGAGGGGGTTTCCTCGCGCGGTAACAAGTATTGCGTGGACTGCATCAAGCACCCCACGAGGAAGCATGGATATTTCATCAATGATAAGTACCGTTGCTTTTTTTAAGCGTTTTACCACTCGCTCGCGTTCTAAAATGGTGTCTATATCAAACTTGGTAACAAAAGACTTGGTACCTACACCCGACCACGCATGTATAGTCATCCCATGAAGATGGGTTGCGGCAATACCAGTTGATGCAGTTACCGAAGGCTCCACGCCACGATCACGCAAATAGCGAATATACTCCCGAATGGTGTGGGTTTTACCAGACCCAGGCTCTCCTGTTAGAAATACATTTGAACCTGTTTTAAGAATAGTGAGAGCTTCATCTTGCGTCATAGAAGTAGTCTACCACGACTACACAAGACCGATTTTTCTCCAAAATGAGAGCAGTGTTTCTGAGGATACGAGCCTAGTAACCCCCTCATTGCCTGTATACTCTGGATCATGATACAAATAATCCTTTTTTTGTCTCCCTACAATCACCACTTGATGATATTTATCTCGTAGCGCTTCTTCAAATCTTCGAGAAACAGATACAATTATTGGCATGCCCCTCTCAATAGCGTCATCTAAAAAATCCAGCGCCCGTTCGTCTGAATATTCTTTTATATCGAATCGGCTGATTGACACATCATATGAATTTGCAACTTCTATAAGCTTGTCATGCACCCATCCAGAAGGACCAAATGCATCTACGCTAATCGCGCGTGTAAGTACCTCATCAGGAGAGATTTGCTTTTGGGTGTGGTAGGCAATGAGCATAGAGAGCGCAGCGATACCACACGCGCGCGCCTTCCACACCTCATTTGTAATGTGGTCATATTGCGAAAAGTACGGAACAACAAGCGTTTGCTCCTTCATGTTAGCGTACCGTGTATCCCATATCGGTAAGGGAGTTTGTTATAGCAGTCATGCATGCAAGTATTTCAACATCGGTAAGTGTTTTAGCGTGAGAGAGGAACACTAATCTGTACGCGTACGATACCTTGCCGTCTTTTTCAAATTGATCAAACAAATCAATACGAGATAGTAACGCTCCTGCCTTCTCTCTAATTACACCCTCTATGTTTTGTGAAGAAACTTCTTTTGGTACCCACAGTGCAATATCTCTAAGCGCGAATGGATATTGAGAAATTGGTTCATACCGCACATCACTTCGCTCCATCAAAAATTCATACGCAGCGCCATGAGGCATACCACTATCCGTAATATCAAGCTCCACCCCTTGAGCTGATGCCTGAACTTGCGTGACATCTTCCAATACCTCTTTTACAATCTGAGCACCTTCTTCGAGCATTGCATGCATTGCTGCATCTCGCTTTTTCTGTGATGTTTCGACTGCGTACGCAACATGGAGCCGTTCTCCTTCTTTACCAAACACAATACCAATTTCAAATATCTTAATATCACTTCCTCCCCATAGCGGCGCATTTGGAAGATTCTTTTTTGCGGTAAGAGTAAGAGTCTCAAGCAGTGAATCACGCAGGTGAGATTTATCAGATGCAAGTGCATTTTTAAGCTCTACCACTCCCTTATCAAGCAACGTAGAAGTGATGACTTCATTCCATCCACGCGAAGTAAATGCCGTTCTTAGGCGATGCGCAGTGTAGTGATGTGGATGTGGGATAATAGGTTCATCTGTTGTTGCAAGATATGCCGACTCTATTGCTCGATATCCTGATATCCTCCCTATTTCTTCGATAACATCTTCGGGTATGCGTATATCCCTACGTTCAAATGGTACGCTCACAACAAATCGATCGTCCTCTCGAGCAAGCATTGAACGATACCCCACGATAGTCCTAAATTGCTCACTCTCACTGAGTAGTTCCATCACCACTCCCTTACTCTCTGTTGCATGAAGTACCTTACCATCTCCCATATATATACCGACATGATCTACACCAGGTAGTACTTTTGTTCCTTTTTTGTATTCGATACTTTCGTAATGAATAGTGCCAAGGTTTGTATTTGCAAATACCAAGTCCCCCGCTTGTGGATCTGTAACTTCCCTTCCAAAGACATACTGATCGACTGAGATACGTGGAATTGCAACCCCACTTGCAGCATATACGTACGCAGTAAGTGATGAACAGTCAAACACTTCTGGCGCATCAATACGAATACGCGCCCCGCGTTTATATCTCTTACCTAGAAACTTTTGAGAAAGTGTAACTACATTATTACGTGGCACAACCACGCTGTATGAAAACTTGAGTCTATCAAAAACTGACGTAACTTCTGTTGCAGAATATGAAGTGCCAAGAAGCGAATTAACCTCATCAAGTGATACTCCCACTTTGTATGGAGTGGGTATTTTCTCTTCTTGCAGCGCTTCACCTACAAGGGTACCTCCCGCAATATCTATGATAAGCGATACCACTTCGCGAAGCGCAATAGCAGTCAATTCCACTGGTGGCTGATTTTGAAAACGAACAGATGCATCAGTTGCAAGCCGCAGCCGTTGTGATGTCGCGCGAACCGATACGTAGTTAAAGTGTCCTGCTTCTACCAAAATAGTTTTGGTATTCATGTCCACTTCTGCGTGTTTACCTCCTTTAATACCCGCAATTGCAATTGGAGTATCAGTTACCCCATCACAAATAAGCAACGTGTCGTTAGTGAGTGTGTAGGTATCGCCAGTAAGGGTAGTAATCGACTCGCCATCTTTTGCGCTGCGTACCGCTAGTGTATAGGCGCCTTGTGTGTCCTTGCCGAGTTTACCCGCGTCAAATGCGTGAAGAGGTTGTCCAAGTTCATACATTATATAGTTAGTAGCATCTACTACATTATTGATACTCTTTTGTCCTAAACGGGTAAGATATTGTTGTAGCCATTCTGGTGATGGCCCCACAGAGACACCCTCAATATGAGCAATGCGATATGAGTCACACAATGATGGTGACGCTACTTCAATATGAACCGTATCAGTAACTGAAAGAACACTATGCTGCTCTGTAGGTCTGAGCAAGTCCTTTGTTAGCGGCATCGAAAGTATCGCGGAGAGCTCACGAGCAATACCAAGGTGGCTGAGGCAATCACCTGATCTGTTTGCTAGTACATCAACATCAATTACCTCATCGCCATCAACATGCTCAACACCCTCAATTTCAAATGAATGAAAAGTGAGTAGTTCAACAAGCCTCTTTGTTGGAGGAAGTGCATCAGTAAAGTAGCGTTGAAGTTGTGCGCGAGAAACTTTCATATTAGAACTGAGTCACCAATCGTAAATCACCATAATGAAATAGTCGCACATCTTCTATACCATATTTAACCGCAACAAGGCGCTCGATTCCCGCTCCAAAGGCAAACCCTTGATACAACTCAGGATCAAGACCAGCATTTTTAAGCACCGTGGGGTGAACCATACCTGCCCCCATGACCTCAAGCCAACGTTCAGTACCGTCCTTTTTCTTGAGATACATATCAACCTCAACCCCAGGCTCCACAAATGGGAAATATCCAGGGCGAAATCGTACAGGAACATCTGCTCCATAAAATTCGCTGAAGAAGCGCTCAAGTGTGCCTTTAAGATGCGCGAGAGTAACTTCACCTTTTTTATCAATAACCAATCCTTCAACTTGAAAAAATTGCGCCTCATGCGTTGCGTCGGTTGCCTCATTTCTATACACACGCCCAGGTACGATAATTCTTATTGGCGGTGTATGTGTTTCCATATACCTAATCTGTACCGGTGAGGTATGCGTGCGAAGAACCGTCTCCTCCCTATCCTTAATAAAAAAGGTATCTTGTGCGTCACGTGCGGGATGATTACGAGGCACATTAAGTGCGTCAAAGTTATACCACTCACTCTCTATGATTGGACCTTCAGCGAGGGTAAATCCCATACCAGAAAAAATCTCCGTGATACGAGATATAGCTACTGAAATCGGATGTAGATGCCCTTCTTCCTTCATGGTGTTAGAAGTATAGCAAAAATGTCATATTTGGCGACACATGTGGTAAATATCTCACCATATAAATTGTTTAATTAGCTCGATATTTCAATAATAGCCAGGCTCAAAATACCTCGCTTTTTTACTGATTTCTGCTAGAGTTTAAAGTAATGAGTGGAGTAATTGAGGCGCTAATGTATATATTTCTCTTCACCACCCTCTATTTTGAGGTATTTTTGCTTTTGGCATTTCTTGAGCGAGGCACCGGTACAAACAAGCATGAGGATGCGCCAGAGCTTACCAGATACCCGCATGTGTCTATTATCGTACCTGCCTTTAATGAAGAAAAAGCAGTTATTGAAACCATACACTCACTCCTTGCGCTTAACTATCCAAAACAAAAACTTTCTATTATAGCAGTGGACGATGGGAGTACAGACAATACGTGGCAAAAGATGCAAGTGTTTCGTGATCACCCTATGGTGACCATTTTACAAAAAGAAAACGGCGGAAAGCATACCGCGCTTAATCTTGGTATTAAAGAGTGCGCAGGTGAACTTATTGGATGTCTTGATTCTGATTCTACCGTACATCCTGACGCACTACGATATATAGTGAGAGAATTTTTACTCAACGAACATATTGATGCAGTTACCCCTGCGATGCGCATACGTACTCCACGCTCATTACTTGAACGTGTGCAAGCAGCAGAATACACCCTTGGTATTTTCATGCGAAGAACATTTTCATTTATCAATACACAAATCGTCACCCCTGGGCCATTTTCACTATTTCGCCGCAGCACATTTGAAAAGTTAGGTCCCTACAGAAAGGCGCACAACACTGAAGACCTCGAATATGCGCTCCGCATTCAGGCATCACAAGGACACATCGGCAATGCCCCACACGCCCTCGTATACACACCAGGTAAACGCACGCTCTCTAGCCTTCTTAAGCAACGAGTACGATGGACATATGGATTTTTGAGGAATGCTCGTGACTACAAACATTTATTCTTCAACAAGGCATACGGTGACTTGAGCTTTTTTATTCTCCCTAGCGCATTACTTGCGGTAGCAAGCGCTATCACCCTTGCACTACTTAGTCTCTATACCTTTGGAAGAAATGTCGCCGACCGTATAGCAGAATACTACTATGGAGGATTTGATTTTTCATTAGGTATTAACTGGTTTTTCATCAACACAGACGCGCTTATTTTTGTTATTGTCGTTGTCCTTAGTCTTACGCTTACCCTTATGATACTTGGCTTTATGTTGGCGAGAGATAAAATAAACCCAATCAATATAGGTGCTTACTTTGCACTCTATGGACTCCTTGCCCCACTATGGCTTGCGCAAGCAGTACTACGAGTGTTGTTTAAAAAGGAGTCAAGCTGGCAGCAAGAGCGATCATAATCATTTTTTATGCGAGAAACCAATATCACCAGGTACCTATCAGCATTTCTCATTACGGGAACTATCTTTGCTACTGCATTTTACGTAAGTAATAATCTCAATCAAAAGCGCATAGAACAAATACGACAAATAGAGGAAAAAATATCTGTTGATATTCTCTCCCTTGAAACTCAGTTTGACCTCCTTGAGCAACTTTCTTGCAATCAAATAAAAGAAAACCCTGTGCTTTCACAAGAACTTCAAGGGCTGGCAGATAGACTACAGTACGCAGAGGAAGAGCTTGGCACAGATGACGAGCGGGTTATTGAACTCAAAAAATCCTACTCGCTCCTGCTTATAAAAGATGCGGTGCTTATGGAGCGTGTTAAGGAGAAGTGTGACATTACTCCTATAGTTATATATTACTTCTATTCCAACAAGGGTGATTGCGAAGACTGTGCCAAGCAGGGGTATGTGCTTACTCGTATTGGAAGAGAGTACCCTGCAGCACGCATTTATGCCTTCGACTACAATCTTGACCTCTCGGCGCTTCGCACGCTCATAGCTATTCATGGCGTAAATAATGCACTTCCCGCTCTCATCATTGATGATGTGGTACATTATGGATTCAATGATTTTGAGACACTGCAAGAGAAAATACCGTCACTCCTTGCAACTACTACTGCCACCTCTACAAAGCAGTAATTCTATTTAGTAGAAGGGGTATTGATTTCCTTCTCAGCTCTTTCAGCAAAGACTAGAAAATCAGCAATTTCTTCTACGGTCATTGTCTTAGGCGTATCTCCCTTTATACAAAAGACACCTACCGCCTTACCGGTAGCATGATCATAGAGAGACTTACCGGCATAAAAACGTACGTACGGCTCACCAAGCACCATTGGATTATCCTTAAAACGATCATCTAAAAGAGTATCTGGCACAATGAGCATAATCTCAGAAATAAGCGCATGCCCGCAAAATGAAGTACTTCGTGGCGCCTGCTTTTCTGTTAGCCCCTGCACAGATTTGTACCACTCTCTATCCTCATCTACTAACGTGATAGTAGATATTGGAACTGAGAATCGTTTAATAGCTTCTCTTGTTATGCGGTCAAACCGCTCTTCGTTTGAGGTATCAAGTAGTGATAACCCATGGAGCGCGCATAAGCGCTCCTTCTCATCCCTAGGCAAAGGCGCCTGTAGCATACAGTGATTAGGCTAAGTAATAAATGTTCGAGCTATACCAAATTGAACATTGCCGACCTGGTACACGCGAATATCACTCTACGAGCTTCAGGAGCTTCTATTGAAAAAAATAATACAACAAACACACCTAAGAGACAACAATCTCTATGCCGACAAAAAATAAAATAGTATTGTTTGTGTCTAAAATGGGTGAAATCTGCAATGTCACATTATAAAGCTCACCATCCTTTCTTTTATTTGAAATATTGAGTGTTATTGGGGATTTGTGGGACAACATTGCAGACCACGCCTCCTCATAAAATTCTTTTGGCATATGTCCGCCCCACAGCTCTGATGGCTTTTTTCCTATAACTTCATGAGGCGCATACTGTGTAGCCTCTACCACTGCATTATTGATGAATATAATTACACCCGAGGAATCGGTAATTATGATCTGTTCCTTCATTGTCTCAAAAACCCTATTTAATGTTCCGCAACGAAGACACTTTATTTCTGCCCCATCAAGACCGTGATGCCTCGCAAGCAGCTTGCCGCACTTCATACACCTAATATCCTTGAGAACGTCTGGATCAATGCTTGGTGTGGCAATAGACTGATTATTCATAACAATGATACCTATATGGTATACCTAATGTCTTTAGCAGAATAGCAAATAGCATGAATCATGCGCTATCAAAAACTTTGGAGCCAGCAGTCAGATTCGAACTGACGACCTGCCGCTTACAAGGCGGCTGCTCTACCAACTGAGCTATGCTGGCGCTTGGTACGTTACTTCCTTCCTCTCCTCCCTACTTCCTCCAAAAACTCTGACGTCTGTGTGTTACCTCGCTTTGGTGTATATTTACCCCGTATAAACATAACCACATTGGTAAGTCTCCGTTCTAGCGCTCGCACCACAAGTAGTGATGTATATGCCACCGTATGACTGCCATATGTTAGCATTTTTTTTACCGCGTCGCGAAGGGTGTGTTCTGTGAAGCGTTTTAGTGCAAGTACCGACCGTATGACCAAAGAGTCCATGGTGGCACGTGCATCCTTAAAAAAGATCACCTCTCTTCTAATTTCATACGACCTCACGGTAAACAATACCGCGATACCCCAAAGAGACACTAAAAAGACCCATGTAAGTATCATGGTAATAATTGCGTATTAGCGCACTCCCAAACGAACACATTCAGTCACCTCGATACGCTCACCAAACTTCTGCGTTGCCTCTTCAACGAGGTCACGTATAGTTTTTGATGAGTCCTTTACGAATGACTGCTCTAGCAGCACCTTTTCCTTGAGGTAATCATTAAGCTTTCCCTCAACTATTTGTGCGCGTATATTTTCAGGCTTCTCTTCAGCTTCTCGTTCAAATACCTCTTTTGCTGCACGTATATCTTCAGGCTTAACTTGCTCTTTAGACACAAACTGTGGCGCCATTGCCGCCGCATGGAGCGCTATCTCGTATGCAAGTTTCTTGAAGTCCTCATTTTTAGAAACAAAATCTGTTTCTGAAGAAAGAAGGACCATTGCACCTACATCACCTGATGCATGAATGTAGGCAGCAACCGCACCTGCGCCGAGTGTTCTGTCTGCCTTTTTCTCTGCTGCTCTGCTTGATTTTTTGCGGAGCAGCACGAGAGCTTTTTCGTCATCACCACCCGCCTCTTCAAGAGCCTTTTTGCACTCCATGACAGATACACCAGTTTTATCACGAAGTGCCTTGATTTGATCAGTTGATACCATAGAGCAATGTTAAACCTGATTATTGTACCGACTTATTGTACCACAGGGGCATTCTTCATGCCGTGTTCGTACGCCTCCTTTAGCTCTTCCAAAATAATTGAAATTGTTTTCTGTGAGCTATCATTTGCAAGTACTGGGTAGGTTACCGCAGTGAGATCGCAATCTGAATTACCAATGCCTAGTACTGGAATATTTCTTGCCTTTGCCTCATTTATAGCAATCTCCTCGTGTTTAGTATCTACAACTACAAGCAGCGCTGGCAACTGATCTTTCATAGGAAGAAGTCCTGAGAATTGTGATTCGAGCTTTGCAATTTCTCTATCAATAAGAAGTCGTTCCTTTTTAGTGTACTTCTTCTGAAACTCTCCCTTCTCTCTGCTTACACGAAGCGATTCAAGGCGAGCAATTCTCTTTTTTATCTCTGCAAAGTTGGTAAGTGTTCCGCCAATCCATCTACCTGCAACAAATGGCATTGATAGTTCACCTGCTATTGCTCTAACTGGTTTTTGTGCCTCTTGTTTACCTCCAACAAAAAGAACAACCTTCTTGTCCTTTCCATAATTTGCAATAGCAGCCTTTGCCTTTTCAATAAGATCAGAAGTCTTTTCAAGGTCTAATATTTCAGTGTTGTTTTTTACCCCAAAAATGAACTTGGTAGTGCTTGGATGGCGTCTTGATCTGCTATACCCAAAGTGCGCCCCCGCTCCAAACAGGCGTTCAATAAGCTTTTCTTTATTTGGTGTCGTTTGACTCATGTTGCAGTACTGTACCAAAGAAGGCGACTTTAGGCAACCCCATCCGTGGGGTGTTGCAAGGCATTCTCTGCAGCCTCTAGCGCTGAGATAATAGCCTCAATATCCCCCATCATGATGCCTTCTATATTGTGCCACGACTCCTTTATGCGGTGGTCGGTAACTCTATCTTGTAGAAAGTTGTATGTTCGTATTTTCTCTGATCTATCTGCAGTACCCACCTGCTCCTTACGAGTAGCCGCGTACTTTTTCGCCTCTTCTTCTTCATAGTGCTTTTCAAGCTTTGCAGTCAAAATCATAAGCGCCTTCTCACGGTTAGCTAACTGGGAGCGCTCAGAGGTAGAGCGTACATCAATACCAGTAGGCTTATGTATAAGTCGTACCGCAGTCTCAACCTTGTTTACATTTTGCCCTCCCGCTCCGCCTGATCGAGAGAATTCCATCTCTAGATCAGTTGGTGGAATTTCAAGTTTACTTCTCTTTCGAATCGGAAGCACCGCAACAGAAGCAGTAGAGGTATGAATGCGTCCAGTCTTTTCAGTAGCGGGTATTCTTTGAACTCTATGAACTCCCGTTTCAAACCTAAGTGCTTTGTATACACCAAGTCCGTGTATCTCAAACGAGGCTTCCTTATAACCTCCAAGTGCAGCCTCTGATACGGCAAGCTTCTTCATTCCCCACCCCTTTGTCTCTGCATACCGTTCATACATAACTGCCAGCTCTTCTGCAAAAAGCGCAGCCTCCTCTCCTCCAGCTCCGGCGCGTACTTCGAGTATTGCTTCATTAGGAA
The DNA here is from genome assembly GCA_964409035.1 of uncultured Candidatus Saccharibacteria bacterium. Lineage (GTDB taxonomy): Bacteria > Patescibacteriota > Minisyncoccia > Phycocordibacterales > UBA12088 > CAYPBQ01. The sequence continues at coordinate 74,391 of CAYPBQ010000004.1, read as the reverse complement.
ATGCGTCTTCTTCTTCCTCTTGCTTTGCGATGGCAGTAAGTTGGTCTACTAACGCATCAAGCTGTGCCTGGATATTGTGAAGATCATCTTCTGCTAACCCTTTCATGTCTTCATCATGCTCCATAAGAAGCTCTGTCTCTTTTTTGCTTTTTATTAAACGTTCATACTCACCCGCAAGATATGCGGTTTTTTGATTTTCTTTAAAGGGTGCAATATCGAAGTCTTCCATGGTTGCTAGTATACAAAAATGCGCCTCGCGTAGCGAGGCGCATTTTTGTATACGGGTATATCATTACGCCTTACTCTCCTTGCCCTTTGCTGCGGCTGCTCGCTTCTTAAATTTGTCCACGCGTCCAGCAGTGTCGATAACTGTTTCCTTGCCTGTATAAAACGGATGTGACGCACTTGAGATTTCAACACTTGCGTATGGATATTCATTTCCGTCCTTCGCTTTCTTGGTACCACTCGTCTTTAGGGTTGAAGCAATAATATACTGCTCACCGCTTGAGATATCCTCAAAAAGGACCGGTCGATATTCTTTTGGATGTATGTCTTTCTTCATGTCAGAAAACTATACCAGAGAAGCGATAAAAGGCAAGAATACACAGCCCATCACAAAAGCACTACCACAAACGCGCCGCTGGGGTGTAAATTGCCCCCGTTTTCTGGCCGGTTCGCGCAGGATCCTGAAGCGGGCAAGACCCTGCCGTACACGCCTCAAGCGCCCCATGGATAAGCACCTTATAATCAACCCCATTAGAATAATAAAGGTAACAAACGCCACTACTTGCCGTACTTGGGAGTGGATCCATAGGTAAAGTGGGGATATACGTGGGGACAATGCCAGGGATACCTCCTCCGCCATAGCACCCAGGACTTGTTCCTTGCCACCCTCCTACCACGGGGTAGTTTCCAAAATCGTTGTAGTACATTTCAAGAGCTCTTTCGATTTGACGCACATCCGCAATTCGCCGAGCATCTCTAGCTTTACCGCGAGCACTATTAAGTGACGCAAACACCACCGAGGAGAGGAGACCTATGATGGCAATCACTACCAGGAGTTCTATGAGGGTAAATCCTCTTTTCATAAAGATTGAGTAGTCTGCTAATAATTACGTCCTCCGGTAGACCAATTGCCATACGCCCAACAATCTCTCACAGGGTCAATAATTCCTGGAGCTTGCGCCTTTACCCCCGCACAATCTTGAGGACCATGCCAAATGAGTTTGTAATCAGTACCATTGTCTGATCGATAAATGTAATTATCACCGCAATTAGTAGAATTATTGGGTGACCTTGGCAGAGTAGGAATATAATTTGGCGCGAGTCCCGGTATCCAATCTGTAGTGCTATTACCCCAACAAGAATAGAGCCCATCATACCTACCTGATGTGCTTGGGTAGGCATTATTATCATTGTAATACAATTCAAGCGCTGTCTTTAGTTGTGCAAGGTCGGCTATACTTCTAGCGTTTCTTGCCTTTTGTCGGGCACTATTAAGTGACGCAAACACCACCGAGGAGAGGAGACCTATGATGGCAATCACTACCAGGAGTTCTATGAGGGTAAATCCTCTTTTCATACCCTATAGCATAACAAATTTCCTTATTCGCGAGAAAGGATATCTAGCTGCTTTTGGAAGTATGCCGCATGCTCCATTACCCCATCGCCATAAAAGGCATATGCTGGTTTTGTTGCATTTCCCCATCCTGCAAAGTACCTAAGTGCTGCAAGGCGTTCTGCAGCATAGGTGCCTTCATCCGCGCCATTGTCCATCATAAGTACCGCACTTGCCATAAAGGCATCTGCATTTTTCCATGGATCTGACGGGCTATTCTTACCAAGTAATTTTCTAATCCTGTCCTTGCTAGAAGAATACTCCCAAGGTCCCGCCCAGAAATCATCCCAACTCATTGACCGCTTTGCGTTATTACAGTCATTTGTCTTTGTATTGATATAGCCGCCATAACATGCCCAAGTCGAAGGAATAAACTGCGCAGGACCCATAGCACCACCCCATCCATAGCCTGGCTGCTTAGATACCGGCATTCTATCTGGATTGTAGCCAAGGGTAGATGTTATCGCTTGAAAGAGCGGTCTATCACGCGTAGGATGCATGTCCTCCTTCCATGTACCAGTACCAAGATATTCACCAAGTCTTGTCTCCTGTTTCAACACACCAAGGATAAGTGCAGGGCGTACACCTGTTGCCTTACCTGCTTGCCCCGCAAAGGTAACCGCATCACCAAATGGTATTGCCGCGGAGTCTCTAAGTGAGAATAACTCCGAGCGTATCTCTGCTGCGCTTTTCTCTTTTTGATTTATGAGTGCTTGGTATGATTTTTCTTGACCTTTTGTTACTGAAAGGATGTTTTGCTTTTGCTTTTCCTGTTGTTCAATTTTTTGCTTTTCAAGCAATTGCAAATTACGAAGCTCAGTTTCATCTGAACGTTTTGATTCAAGATTGCTTTTAGCCTCTTCAGTGGTTACTACCGTATCTTCAATTTCTCTGAATGAGTCTTGAAGCGCTACTTTTAATTGTGTAAACGAATCTAATTCTTCAAATACGTCAGAAAGTGATTGGTTACCGATAATTATCTCAACCATAGTAAGATCATCAATCTGATCAGTTCTACGAATAAGCTGCGCAAGGGAATTTTTTTCTCTCGTTAGTTTGTCTGAAAGACTACCGATAGTAACAAGCTTATCCCCTATATCACCATTGATTTGCTGTATGGCAATATCACGTTGCTTAATTGCAAGTTTAGCCTTGGCGATTTGAGCATCAAGAATAGCCACGTCTCGCTCAAGAGAAACTCTCTCTTTCTGCTTTCCTTCTAGAAGCACGCCCTGCGCTTGTATCTCTTTTTCAATTTGCTGCAACTGCGCCTCTAGTTCGGCTCTTCTGCGTGCCACATCTTCACTGGTCACCTGGGCACTAAGTATAGGTGTGTGCGAAAACATCCCCACACACAGTGAGAGCGTAATTATTGTGATATATCCTAAACGCTTCATAACAGAAATATTCTATCACAAAACACTAAAGCAACATGCCCCCATTGGGGCATGTTGCTTACTCTCTAATTGTATATGTATTATTCGTCAGCTTTAGTGTCTGCTTCTTCATCAGTCTTACCCTTCTTTTCTACTTCAATGGCAGATAAATCCGGAGCAGCTACCTCTTCTTCTTTTTCCTCTGTAACTGGAGCTACCAGTGCAACTACTTCCTCAGCATCAGTAATAAGGGTAACACCGGTACTTAGCTTCAAATCCTTAGCAAGAATTTGAGTTTCAAATGTTTCTAGTGAAGAGATATCAACTTCAATACTATGAGGAAGATTTTTTGGAAGTGCTTCAATAGATACTTCGTGAAGAACCTTTACAAGGTTTCCTCCAAGGAGCTTCACCGCAGGAGCCTCACCAACATACTCAAGTGGTACCTCTACCTCAACTTTTTTGTCTGCCTCAATAGCATAAAAATCAACATGCACCGGAAGGCCCGATATATGATCTATTGATACCTCCTGGATTAGCACATCAACGCTTTTTCCAAAGCCATCAAGAGTAACCACTGTTGACTCGCCAGCCTCTTCCCACACCTTTTTAAAATTAATTACTGACACCGCAATAGGAGTTGATGCCTCCTTCTTGCCATACACCACCGCAGGAATCATCGCCTCCTTTCTGAGGGTGGCGCGTGCGGACTTTGATGTCTCTCGTTTTGTTGCTTCTAGTTTTACTACCATACCGCAAAACTATACCTAATTATGGATATTTGGCAACCCAGTAATGACTAATCACTATAAAAATCGAATCCTACCAGCCACCACAGGTACCCACCCCAATACAATAATATGGATCATTACAAAGCCCGTTATTATTATAAAAACTGCCGTCTAAATCCCCACCCAGGCTCTGGTTGCTTGCATTTTCTAGGCGTACTGCGAGTCTATAGCTTTGTCCCGTCCCACAACCCGCTGGCCATGCATAGTAATATGTCGGATCTGCATCAGAAAATCCCGATGGGCTGTCTTGAGGATCTTGTGGCACCTCTGACATAAAGACAGGGCGAGTTGAGAGGGCAAATCCGCATGAGGCATCACTCGCTGTTTCAAGACACTGGGCAAAATAATCCCAATGTTGATCCCATGTGGCAGCTCCAGGGCTATTGGGGTATCTACCATGTGTATCATAAAACAATTCTAGTGCGGTTCGAATTTGCTGAAAATCTGCAATTCGTTTGGCGTCACGTGCCTTGCTACGCGCACTGTTAAGTGAAGCAAATACCACCGAGGAAAGGAGTCCAATAATAGCAATGACTACGAGTAACTCTATGAGAGTAAATCCTCTGTAGATATTTCTTGTTTTAAATCTCTGTAACAAATTATGCATAACTGCTACACTGTATATACGTAACTATAATATATCAGCTTATCCGCATTTCTATTATGGAAAAACTTGATTTCGTAGCAATTGGCGACATAGTAAACGATGAGTTTATTGAGCTCTCACCTGAATGGGCTAAGGTAGTAACTGATACCGAAAGTGGTCGCGAGCTCCTTGCGATGAACTTTGGAGATAAAATTGAGTTCAAAGACTTTGTGATTGTGCCTGCTGTGGGTAATAGTCCTAATGCCGCTGTGAGTGCACATCGGCTAGGTCTTCGTAGCGCACTCGTAACTGATATGGGAGATGACGACGAGGGTGACCAGATGATACGTCAGCTTGAGCAAGAGGGTGTTGATAAAAGATTTGTACGAAGGCACGCTGGTAAAAAATCCAATCATCATTACGTACTACGCCTAGCGCCGGAGCGCACTATTTTAATTAAGCATGAGGAATATCCATACTCACTCCCTGATCTTGGTGAACCATCGTGGATATATTTCAGCTCAGTGGGAGAGCATAATTCACTTCCATACCACGAGGAGATAGCTACCTATGTAAAAAATCACCCCACAAGCAAGTTGGTATTTCAACCAGGATCATTTCAAATCAAACTCGGATACGAGGCACTTAAATCTGTATACGAAGCATCAACTCTGTTTTTTTGTAATAAAGAGGAGGCGCAAAGTATCGTAGGTGAAAAGGGTCTTGATATAAAACAATTGCTGCATGCTATACATCAAAAGGGTCCAAAAATAGTTGTCATTACTGATGGCCCACGTGGTGCGTATGCAAGCGATGGCGTGAGTGCGTGGCATATGCCAATGTACCCAGATATCGCCCCACCCGTTGATAGAACAGGTGCTGGTGATTCATTTTCTTCAACATTCACCACAGCACTCGCACTAGGACACGACATACCTACCGCCCTAAGTTGGGGACCAATCAACTCAATGTCTGTAGTGCAAGAGATTGGTGCGCAAAAGGGACTTCTCTCGCAAGATCAGATACAAGACTATCTACGCAAAGCGCCACCTGAGTACATTCCGACTGCGCTGTAGGATAAATACCTATTCAGCGTAGAGATTTATCTCATCAAAATCTCTACCCTTTAAAATCTGATCATTCTGCACACGTGTCGCTGAAATATCAGCGATAAATGCTTCGCTGTGTGAGACTTTATAAATAAGAAACATGGCGCCTCCAGCAAGTGCCCCGAGAAATATTCCACTGAACCAAAAATTTAATTTTATTGCGTGTAATTTTCTCATATACATTACAATGCTAATAAACAACCATACTGTTGGATATACTCCAGAGGAAGTAGTATGCACCGGCAGTGACAGAAGAGATAAAAAACCAAGCAACAAATGGTCTCACTTCATACGATTTCATTGCGGAATATTTCTTTTTCATAGTGAAGATTGTGTTAAGGAAATAGCTTTTTGTACAATAGTAGGTACATCTAATCCGTATGCGCTGTATAACTCTTGTGTTGTACCAGACTGACCAAACCGATTTTGTACTCCAATAAATGCCATTTTAGTTGGGCGCATCAAGCTTAACGTTTCTGCCACCGCGCCGCCTAATCCACCCATTACCTGATGTTCTTCAACAGTGAGTATTGCATTAGTCTCATGCGCAAGCGCAACTACCGCATCAGTATCAAGTGGTTTTATAGTATGTACTGAAAGCACCACCGAGCTAATACCAAGACGAGTTTCTAAATCAACTGCTGCTTGTATTGCTTGATATACCATACTACCCATCGCGATAATACCAACTTTTGGCTTATCTCCCTGCCACACTCGATACGCCTTACCAATTTCAAATGGGGTATCTTTGGTTGTTAGTATTGGAGTGTTTTCTCTCGCAAATCTAAGGTATGTAGGACGTTTGTTTGTAGCTGCAGCAAGTGTGGCCTTTCTTGCTTCTTCCATATCCATTGGAACAATGACTGTCATATTAGGAATGACACGCATAAGCGCAACATCCTCTAGTGCTTGGTGTGTTGCGCCGTCAGGTCCTACCGATAGACCGGCATGCATACCACAAACAATCACTGGTTGCTCATTAAGGGCGATTGTTGTTCGTATCTGTTCATTATTGCGACCAGGGTTAAATGCCGCATAAGAAGTAATAAATGGTACTTTACCCATAGATGCCATACCACTTGCTACCCCTGCAAGATTTTGTTCCGCAACTCCAAGCTCAATATATCTATCAGGAAATTTTTCTTTAAACCAATGACTGCGGGTACTCTCTGCTAGATCAGCACATAACACCACCACCCTTGCGTCACGCTCTCCTGCCTCAACCACACCCTTTCCAAAACCATCACGAGTAGCACCTGTTTCTCTCAGAGTGTCGTCAAGTATTCCTTTGTGTAGTCGTGCTTCTCCTACAATCATATTAATCGTGGTTACTTGGAGTTATTTTTCCTCCTAATGAACGAAGTTCTTTGAGCCACTTTTGTTCTTGCTCTTTATTAGGCGGTATACCGTGCCACTTATAATCATACTCGATTTCCTTTATTCCCTTACCTGCAATTGCATGCGCAATGATAAGTGTAGGTTTTTCATACACTGCTTTTGCCTGCTCTACCGCATCAACAATAGCTTCCATGTTGTGCGCATCTATATCAATCACATTCCAGTTAAACGCCTCATATTTATCTCGTAGGGGTTCAAGTGGCATAACCTCTTCAGTCATACCATTAATTTGTATATTGTTTCTGTCTATGATGGCGGTGAGATTAGATAGTTTATACTTTCCCGCAAACATTACTGCTTCCCACACATTACCCGCGTCCTGCTCTCCATCACCCATCATGCAATAGGTGCGAAAAGTTTTTTTATCCATACGTGCAGCAAGTGCAATACCCGCAGCCTGAGAAAGCCCTGTTCCTAGTGGACCAGAAGTGGTCTCCATTTCTGGTAATAATATGCGCTCTGGGTGTCCCTGCATCCTTGAGCCAAACTTTCTAAGTGTTTTTGCTTCTTCAACACTAAAATAACCAGCGAGCGCCATAGTTGCATATCTAATTGGTACGATATGTCCATTAGAAAGAATGAATCGATCCCTATCTTGAAACATTGGTTCTTTAGGGTTGTGATTAAGAATATGAAAATAAAACGCAGTAAATACATCTGCCATACCCAAAGGGCCTGCAGTGTGCCCTGATCCTGCATCCTCAAGCATGTCGATCAGTAACTGACGTACTTCGTTTGCTTTTTGTTCAAGAAATAATCGTTTCTCCTCTGTTAGATATGCCATCATTACCATGATACCTCAAGTAGCAGCTTTCAGTATCCACATATCAACGCTCAAACCCTCCGACCACATAATCAAACTCTCCTTGCCAGTCTCTAGATGGACAGCTCCACCCTGGTGAATCAGGATGTGGGTTACCTGATGTTTCCATATCTCTTACCCCAAGCACAAAATACGCTCCGCGAGCACTATCACAATTAGCATAGCCCGCAGGATATCTATAATAATTGTATCCTTGGCAGTTTCCAGAAAATCCCTCATCGATAGGTACTCTCCCTGAAAAATATGTATCCATGCCCCTACCATTAAGTAACGGATACGCGAGATTACCATTATCCCATCCACCGCACCCATCAAAATCTGAATCAGGATACGCATTATAATCTGAATAATACAGCGCAAGTGCTTTTACAATTTCTTGGATTTCTGCAAGTCTCGTCGCGTCACGCGCCTTTGTGCGTGCGCTATTAAGTGACGCAAATACCACCGATGACAGTAGTCCGATGATAGCGATAACGACCAGTAGTTCTATGAGGGTAAATGCGCTGTTTTGTCTCATAGCACTTACTACACCAATTCAAGTAATTGTTTATACGCATCTTTAGGTGATGAGTCGCCAAATATAGCTGACCCAACAGCAAAGTGTGTTGCTCCTGCAGCAACTAGCTTTTTTAGCGTACGTTTATTCACGCCAATATCTACACCAATCGTAACCTCGCTACTAGCATGTAGCCGCGCAATGATGTCATATATACGTTCATCAAGTGGAGTGCCCTGCATACCAATGGTATCGCTCCCCATTACTTGGATAAGGTCAATACCACCTAACAAATCTTCATAACCTTCACTAGATGGTTTTATCGCAAGACCTACTTGTGTTCCACGCTCATGTGCCAATGAAATACATTCTTGCAATGCAGGTAGTATGGAAGAGTTAAAATGAAATATGAGTGTAGAGGCACCTGCGTCAATCCAGGCATCCATATGCTCTCTTGGGTTTTCTACCATAAGATCAATCTCATACTCAACACTCTCCCACTTAGGAAGCCCTCTATCTTGGGTGAGAATTTCTTGCCATTCATTATCCGCTTTATTGGCTATTGGCCATGTGGATGGCGCTGCGAATATACCATCAACAATATCAATTTGAATACGAGTCGCAGGAGGCACGACAAGTGCAACCTTTTCAACTAAATCTGCGTGTGATGTAGGCAATATAGCGGGTAGAATTTGAACATTCATAAAATAAAATTATCGCGAACAAACAGCATAATTCATACCATAGCCATCAAGGTTGTTAGGCTGTGATGCATACTTTGCTCTATCCTCCGCAGTAGGATTTTCAAGCTGAGCATACAAACAGACTCCAACCGTTGCTCCGTATGGGTGATATATCATGTAGTACTGCCCGGGTGTTGGGTGCGAAATCTCTCCACTAACCAAACCCGCATTTACAAGCGCTCTTGAGACAGATAGAGCGTATGAACCTGAATCTTGATAGTCGAACCACCCACACGAACACCCCTGCCACCCAGACCCAGCCACCTGAAAGGTATTATAGGTGTCGTAATATAATTGAAGTGCTTTCATCGCCTCAGCTAATTGTGTTTTTCTCACCGCATCACGTGCTTTTGCTCGTGCGCTATTAAGTGATGCAAATACCACCGATGACAGTAGCCCAATAATAGCGATAACAACAAGAAGCTCGATGAGGGTGAATCCGGATGTTTTTCTTATCATTAGCATATCAAGCATCTATTTGTGCAATACGACGAACATGACGCGCTTCGTTGGAGAAATCAGTTGCAAGAAAAAGTGCTACCGCCTCTTTTGCGCCATCTTCAGAAATAAACCGCGCCCCAATCGATAGAACATTTGTGTCATTATGCTCTCGCGCAAGTTTAATTAATTCGAGATTGTCATTATTGTACACCGCGGCTCGTATCCCTTTACACCTATTAGCTACTATCGCCTCTCCCTGCCCTGAACCTCCTATAAAAATACCGACACTATTTTCAAGCGAGCCCAACATTCGGGAGACCGCTGGAATAAGTATAGTGGGGTAATCGTCATTTTCATCAAAATCAGTGGCTCCCATATCAACCACCTCATGTTGAAGCTCATTTTGAACATATGAAATAAGGGCTTTTTTGAGTGCAAAGCCTGCATGATCAGCACCAATGATTACTGTCTTTTTTGTCATACTGTATTTTAATGGTCTGCAAACATGTAGGGGCTATAACCGTAGCCACCGCCCGCGTAACTACACCAGTAAGTTCCTCCTCCCCAATCATGATATCGCCACCCGCGTACTGCACATCGCTCTGGATGACTAGTATTTTCAAACTGTCCTATAAGATCGTATTTTTGCCCAGAGCCAGAGCCGTACACATATGTGTAGTAGCCGTTATTCCACGGACCCGCACATGATGTGTTAACTGGATCCTTCGGCAAGTTAGGCATATACGTAGCAAGGGCACTTTGTAAGTTATTCCAGGACGAATCGCAACTATACCACCAACCACCTATGGGGTATGCGCCATTTGCGTCATAGTAAAGTTCTAGCGCTATTCGTATTTGCCCCAAATCTGCCTGTCGCTTAGCATCACGCGCCTTTGTGCGCGCGCTATTAAGTGACGCAAATACCACCGATGAAAGTAGCCCGATAATGGCAATCACTACAAGTAGTTCTATGAGGGTAAATCCTCTTTTTACGTCACTTATTGATAGAGATGGATTATTTATTATTTTCATACATACCTTCCTGCTTCCTTTACATGTTGTATGAGTGAGTGAGTATAGCCCATTTCATTGTCATACCACGCAAGCACCTTTACCAAATCACCGTCTACTACCTGAGTGAGAGAAAGATCTGCGATAGAAGCAAAAGGCTGTCCAAGTACATCACTTGATACTATCGGCTCTTCAGTGAAAGAAAATACATCTTTCCAACGAGGGGTAAGTGCCGCTTCCTTGAGGGCGGTATTTACTTCTACTACCGAGGTACGCCTCTTTGCAACAAAAGTAATATCAGCAATTGAACCTGCGATAACCGGCACACGCATTGCAACTCCATCAAACTTTCCTGCAAGATCAGTAATTGCCTTGGTGGTTGCAACTGCCGCGCCGGTAGTGGTGGGGACAATGTTGTGTGCCGCAGCTCTTCCCTCTTTCCAATCCTTTGGCTTAGTACCATCAACTATAGACTGACTTGCGGTATACGCATGGGTGGTATTGAGCATTGCCTTTTCGATTCCAATAGCTTCGTGAAGTATTTGTATTACTGGAGATACCGCATTAGTGGTACACGATGCATTAGAAGATATATCCGCGTCTTTAAGGAGCTCAGTATTAATACCCATAAGCGCCGTAACACCGATGATCCCAGAAGGCGCCTCATCCTTTACTGGCGCACTAATAACAACCCGCTTAGCTCCCGCCTCAAGATGTACTCGCGCCTTCTCGTAACTTGCAAACACACCAGTTGATTCAAGTACTATATCAATATCTAACTCACTCCAGGGCAACATAGTTGGGTCTTTTTCCGATAAAAATCGAGTGTGATTACCCTCAACATCCATAAATACCGCACTCCCCTCCTTTTTTATTTTTGGATCAAATCCACTCCTTCCATATACCGTGTCGTATTTAAGCAAATAGGCAAGATTTTCTGCGTCTCCTAAATCATTGATGGCGATTACTTGTAATTCAGGGACATTCTTAGCAACACTAAAAAATGCCCTCCCTATTCTTCCAAATCCATTTATTGCTACTCGTATTCTTTTCATCACTGTGTAGTATACATTAGTTTAATTTGAACATCTTGCTGCTTATTCCCAATCCCTATATGCCGCCTGTGGTTACTTTGTAATTTGGTCGGTTACTATTACCACACGCTCCAGCGCCACCACGGAGCCAATTGTCGGTACCACTTGCGGGGTTTAAGTTGTTTTGTGTCTGGTCTTCTAGCGTTGCGTATAGCGCATATTGTGTCGCTCCAGCATTTGGGGCGCTGCAGTTGTTGTATACGTTACTAATATAAAGGTATGAATTATTGTAGCAGCTACCATCTTGAGGATCCTTTGGAAATGTCGGTAGAAACTGGAGCATCTTTGATTCCATTGCAAGACTTGTCTCGATTTGATAATCAACCGCAGGACACGCACTTGATGGATACCCGCCGTAGGTGTCGTAATACAACTCTAGTCCTTTTTGAAGCTCCGCAAGATCGGCTTTTCTTCGGGCATCACGAGCTTTTCCTCTCGCGGTATTTAATGACGCAAATACCACTGATGATAGAAGCCCAATAATAGCGATGACAACGAGCAGCTCTATAAGAGTGAATCCATGCTTGTTTCTATAAAAATTATTCATATATGATTGATGGTGTCATATTACTTCAACTACTCAGATGGTGTACCCTCTGGCACATCACCCTCATCTGATACCTCTGTATCTTCTTGAGGCGTATTTTCTATTGGGGCTATTATCACCGTTCTGGTTGCGGTACCAATATTCCCTGCTTGATCTTCTGCTACATACTTAATCTCGTATGTTCTTTCAACTGAAGTATCGAGCATAATGTTTGATACTTCTACCCCATCAACAAATACAGTGTACCCAACATTTGGGTTTATATTGTCTGTAACCGTTACTCCTAAATCATTATACGTCTCACCAATACTAATTTGTGCAGGATTATTGCCCATTATCACAATAATCGGAGCTTCTGTATCAGCATCAGTATCCATATCCTCATCAGTAGGTATAGTACTACACACACCAAGAGTGGTAGCTATCTGTCCCTCTCGTATCTTAAAGCAATACGGCTCACCTGTTACTTCATCATACATAGTAATACCGGTTGGTTTTTCACTTGTACCAACTGCAATCTCTCCCACCCACAGCGCGCTAAATTGTGATAGACCGCTACTTATTACATTACCGCTCGCTATCACTCCCTCCTCGACTTTTGTGGTAAGGGTAGTAACTGCAAGGGCAAGCTCATCTACTTTTCCGGTGAGTGTGGTTAGCGTATCCCCAAAGGTATTTACCCGTATTGCAAGCTCTTTCACACCACTAATAATAAGCGGTATAAATTTTTCATAATCGAGCTGGAAATATTGCACCTCACTATCTCCCACCGTCTCTGTACCCATCGCAAGTGGATATGCTTCAAGCACCTCTTGAGCGATAAGTCCTACTGAGTGTGTTGACGATGCGAAGCGAGAGATAAGTGGGTAGTGCGAGAGCACCTCAGGATCGTCAACTCGCCAATCAAAGGTAACGGGGTTAAGGGTAAGGAGAGTTGCAAGTGATGAACTCGCAGAGAGTGTTTCAATATTTTTCTTCAAGCGCACATCGGATTCGTTTGCGATACATGATGAAGCATTAGCATCGGAGTTCGTATCTACACACACTGATCCTCCCATTACCTCTACCTTGCCCTGGTTAGGAGATATGGTGCCAACACCAACATTACCTCCATGTGGGTTGATAACTAGGTTATTCCACGAGACGAGATATCTATAACTTTGGATGTATGCCATGTTGTCCGCCAAGTCGTATCCCATACCAATTTTTCCATTACCATTCGTCACATTAAATCCGTATGAGTTGACCGAGTTACTATCTTGAGAAGTGCGACTGACTTCAAGAGTTGAGACAGGCGAGGTGGTGCCAATACCCATACTACCCTGATTGAAATAGGCACTTCCGCTATTTGGCAAGTACCAATTTCCATTTTCTGCTCGAATAGTATTTGTTACCCAGTTTGTTGGGCTACGCAAATATGAATTCCCATCAGTGTACGGCAACCAGATATCTCCTGAGCCAGCATAGTTTGATAGAACTGTCCCACCAGAGCTTGCAATACCTCCAGTCGTGGTTATTTTACCCGCTGTCCAAATACCATTTCCAAGTGCTGTATATGTGACACCATTCATCATTAGGAGTAGTTGATGATTAAGACCCGCCTTTGATTGAGGGTTATTACCCGCTCCTCCGTAGTCTGGATTGTATGACCACCCGAGTCCGTACAAAGTACCATATGAGGTGGTTCCGCCATCAGGAGGCAATACATACGATGATCCCATAGACCACACTGCCTGCGTCTTGGTAGCATCATACGATCCAACCGCTCCTATCCCTACGCGATTAAAGATAAGATTACCCGAACTATCAAAACGAGCACGTTCGGTATTTGAAGTATAGAAACTAAGTATTCCTGCTTCTTCGTTTACCAATGCCAGGTTAGAGCCTGTGTGTTGAATATAGCCAAATCGGTCGCTGCCTGCCGTATCGTAGAATGACATATATGCCGCAGTACCTTGTATGCGTATTGCTTCTGCAGCTCCAGCATTTACATGCAATTTGACACTAGGTGCGCTGGTATTAATACCTACGTTGCCAGAGAAGTAAGTATTGCCACTAGTGCCACCAGCAATGGTAAGGTAGGCTGCAGTATCATTTTGAATGTTTGCTCTAAAATTGGTATTAGTCTGAAAATAAGATGTACCACCTGAGAAATAAACACCGTTTGGAATAACAAAATATGATCCTCCAGATTGTATGGTTGGATTTGCCCCACTGAAGGTAAGATTTCCAGAACCATCTAGACGTAAACGCTCTGTGCCACCCGTGGTAAAGCCAATAATATCGCTACCTGGGCGATAGATACCAGTATTGGTATCAGTGAAAAAGCTAAGGGTAGGTGCTGACGCTGAACCATCTGCAAACCTACCCATATTAAGGTTTGGTGTGGTAACAACTGAAATACTTGCCTCAGAGCTAAGGAGCGAAATAGACCACCCGCTACCCCACCCTGTCTGTGATGAATACCCAGCAACAACATCAGTTACCGCTACCTGTGGGTAGTCCCAGTCTGTTGATGTATCACCAAGGAGGATAACGTTTTTAGATCCATTGCGCGCAAGACGCACCTGTGTAAATGGAGCGTTACCTCGTATCTCTGCTGACGTGTTAACCCAGTAAGGACCAGCACCATAATTGTAGCCACTTACCACCACCTCCCACGCTCCTGCCCCTACCGCACTTGCATCATAGTCGTACCCCTTAATAGTCACTGTTATCATGGTGTCCGACCACAATTTTGGCATCTCGATTTGCATGGTGCCTGGCTGATCTGGTGCATTAACTCGATAGTGCACAACGTTTCTGTAATGGAGTACGTTGTCTCGTTGCATAGTGAGCGCTCCGCCATTTACCTCTAGTTTAGATTCTGGCGCTGCCGTCCCAAGACCAACATTACCTCTGAAGTATGCCGTATGATCTGAACCAGCAACTTCAAAACTGGAGTTGCCTCCATTTACCCCAACCGCAAATCCCTGCCCAGCTCCATTTGAATAGGTCACATAGGACGTATGCGTAGTCGCGAGCGCTCTCGTGAATCCAGGACTATTAGACATACCCATTCTCCAGTTAGTGTCTGAGTTTGTCCATGTATAAATGCTATTACCATTTGAACCAGAGACGGCAATATTTCCTACAACATCCAATTTTACCCCTGGCGCTGTCGTCCCTAT
This sequence comes from uncultured Candidatus Saccharibacteria bacterium, assembly GCA_964409035.1. Classification (GTDB taxonomy): domain Bacteria; phylum Patescibacteriota; class Minisyncoccia; order Phycocordibacterales; family UBA12088; genus CAYPBQ01. The sequence continues at coordinate 59,188 of CAYPBQ010000004.1, read as the reverse complement.
GCCGACGTTGCCAGCGAAATATGCATGACCGGAATCAACACCAATGCTTGCGTATCGTGTACCATTTCCGACAAATACTATCTGGTGACCATATCCGGAAATACCGACACCATTACTATCGTAGCTGTACGCCATGCCGTATGCATTGCCTCCATTATTGGAACCGGTGCTAATCAAATAATCAGGAGAAATACTCCATATACCTTGTATCTGTGAAGAATTATATGTACCAAACGTACCAAGTCGTCCCATTCCAATTCCTCCTGCTACATCTAGTACAGTATTTGTTCGTGGATTAGCTACTGCTCCTATTGTAACCGCGCCACCATTTGGTTGTAGTATAAGTGGTCTGTTTGTCCAACTTACCCCATCTGAAAATGATTGAATGTATGAGTAGTCCCCCGAAGCAGAGGCACCGAGTGCAAGCTCTGAATCTGCCGAAGCTGAGAGTATAGAAAGACCAAAGTTACCCTCAGCAGGTGTACCATCCTTAAAAATCTGTACCTTCTCTTGCTGACCTGTCGTCCCAATACCAATGTTGCCGGAACTATTAATGTAAAAAGAAGAAGTGCCTCCGCCTGGATTAAAGGTGAATGTACTTGCTTGTATTGCAAGAGGGTCCCATGCAACACCCGGACGAAGAGAAGTGATGTATGAACTACCTCCTGTTGTTTTTGAGAAAGCAATAGCATCTGAGACACTTGGACCAACCGAGATATGCCGTGCGTCGTAGGCACTAATAGTACTTGGAGCAGAGTCACTACTCGTAATTATAGTGAGCTTTGCTGAAGGAGCGACTGTTCCGATGCCTATATTGCCGTCAGATCTTATTCGCATTCTGTTAGTGCCTGAGGTAAAAAAGTCGAGGCCGTAGTAACCGTTCATGTATGCGTGTGTGCCCCCTGAACCACTATTGCTGTAAAAACCAAAGCCGTAATGGCTTAAATAATCGCCATCGTATGAAAAATCATCTGTTGCAAATGGGGTAATACTTGGGGAGCCATTGTCAGTACCATTTGCTTGAGATAATACAATTTGATTCCCCACAATAACATCTGCCCCTGCGTATATCGCGCCGGCGGTGTTGAGGCTCGTACCACTTGCACTTGAATCAAGATAATACGATGCATTATCTTGATCATACACAATAGGTGCATAGAAGTTTTGATACGAGCGCACCGTTTGATCTCCGTCTCCCACTGAGAAGGCAAGGCCAGCAGGATTACCAGACCCATCGTATCCGTTGTACATCTTAATACCACCATACGCGTGGTACGCTTCCATTTTTATTCCGGTGTGAAATTGTATGCGCAGGTCAGGATACGGACTACTCCATGCACCACCCTCTTGATACATACAGTAGTAGCAATTGCTTTGTCCGCTATCTGTCCCTTCTCCCAACAAACGAAGTCTGCTTGTACGCGTGTCTCCTCTTACATCAAGAGTATAGCTAGGCGAGGAAAGAGCACCTATTGCCACGCCCCCACCTCCATAGTTAAGGATCGTATTATTGCCTTGATTGTTTATATGAAGTGGCTTGCCTGCCCAGCTTTGCAAAAACACACTACTTGCATCAGAGCCAAGCCCTGCGTTTAACGTACCTTGGTTGTATAGCGCTATTCCATAAGTGGTGCCGGTACCCACTGTTGCATTACCCGCCTGGTTTACACTAAGGAGGTTGCCTGGACCGGTGGTCCCTATCCCTACATAACCACTGTGTGTAATTACCATAGACTCTGCAGCTCCATCATTGGTTCTAAATCTAAATCCACCTTCTCCAGCGCCATCTCCATGAGAATTAAAATACGTGTACCCATCTGTATAAGGCTGTATGGTCAAGAAATCATTACCGCCGTCAGCATATGAAATTTGAGATATACCAATGACTTCTAATTTTTGCCGTGGAGACGCAGTACCAATACCAACCTTACCCGAGGATGGCGGCTCAATAACAAAATTATTTGATGCGGTAGTGTAGAGCTTTGTAGCCTGATTTTGATCAGCTAGGTTTGTTGTTGAGAAGTTATTTCCAACAAAGAGAGGTCCATTGTTAACTCTCTTGAGGGTAACGTGGTCAAAGCGGGTAACCTCATTTGATGATGCAGCGTAGTTCATAAGCATGAGCACACGTACATACTTCGTACCCACTGGGAAGTTTGGGTAACTGGTGCCTTCGCCATTGGTGGTAGCTGAAAACTTGTGCCACGCACCATCATTAGGAATGTTATATCCTGATGCTGCAAAGTAACAATAGGTGCCGCATGGGCTAGTGGTAATCGCTACCTTGCTCTCGTCATACGCAATGTAGCCAAAATACAATACGCCGGGTGTTGGCGAACCAGTAGTAGTTTCTTTAAACCATCCCTCAAGTTGAAGCACGTCGTAATCTGGATCAACTGGTATGTAATCATCACTGAGCACTGTTTGATTTCCTGTTGACTGTGCGGAGTAATTTCCTGCATAGGCACCCGCAGAAACAACACCAGTTGTGCCCGAGGCAGTCCAGCCCGTAAAGGTGCCTGTCTCAAAATCTCCATTAGAAAGAAGATTGTCGTTGGTAAGGTCGTGATATCCACCAATAATTGGCGCATTGGTAAGGTACAAGTTATTCCATCGCTTTGCAGATGAGCCAAGGTCATAGGTAGCATCTGTCTCTGGCCCCACATTTCCAGCAACCTGTAGTTTAAATGATGCAGGATTTGTTGTACCGATACCAACATTTCCCTCAATAATAGCCCCGTTTGTTGGCGCATCAGTTCCCGCATAGGTTGCTGAACCAACACTTAACGAGCCTTGCACACGAACAGGTGCGTTAGTATAAAAGGCAGGTCTATCAGTATAAATGTGTGCGTACGAGGTGTTTTGTGCGCCAATATCAATATATCCAGAGTTGGTTTGCATTCTAAGCGCGTTACCCGCACCTTCACTAAGGCGCGTGTTGGAGTCAGGAAGATAAATATATTCATTAAATGTACCGGTACCATACACAGTAAGGTCGTGATCTACACCACTATCACCGATAACCACCCCACCCCCACTAGAGTAGTACTGCATGTATAATGAGCTGTCAGTATCATCAAGAGAGTTGTTTTCTCTCTTTAGCCCACTCTCCATATAAAGATCGTCGGTAAATCTTCCGGTGCCACTTACATCAAGTGAGTATGTAGGAGAGCTATTTAAGATACCCACCTTTCCGGCCCCATCAATGGCAAATGGGTACGTACCGTCTGTTTCGTTTTTAATTGCAAAAGTGCTATTAGTTCCAGTTTCTGCAACAGAGATGTGGTAGTGATCACCCGTGTACCCGACATTTCTAAAGTAGAGCGTAGGAACATATCCTGCAATCTCTATGCCGTTTTGTGAACCAGTATGATAGGTTGATAGTTTTTTTGTTGGGCTTGTCGTGCCAATACCAACGTTGCCACCGGCAGGATTCAATAACAGTGGCTCTACTCCTCCAGTTCCACCATTATCATACGATGCCTGTATCCAACCAGAATAATTCAAAGCCGAACCCCCAACCCCAAGTTGCAAATTCACATTGTCTCCGTAGCCTCTTATGTTGATACCAGCCGTAGAAACCTCTTCATCGGTTGTTACCGATGAAGCTACAGGCGCATTAACATACAAAGGATTATAGCCAGCAGCAATTTCAGAACCTGTAGGAGCAATAGTTACATTGCCGCCACTAACAACCAATTTACTTCCTGGTGCCGTCGTTCCAATACCGACAGAGCCGCCACTTAAGGCAAAATGCGCACTACCATCATCCAAAGCAATCCTCGATGTTGCTCCGCTTGCATTATTAAACTCAATATAATCTGGAGTTCCCTCGTTATAATTGATACCCCAAGTAGTAGCTCCGAGGTAGTCACCAGAAGGTGAGAATATCTTTCCATCAGGAGCACCAGTTACCGCAGGTGCTATGCCTGTTGGGAAAATACCGTATCCAGTTGATTTTATGTTGCCAACAACATCAAGTTTTTGAGAGGGGGAAGTGTTGCCAATACCTACATTGCCGTTGGTATTAACATACAATCCCCCGAGACCAAATATGTAATTAGTACCATCGAAGTAAAGATAATTACTCGTTGAATCCCCAAAATAATAAGCCCCAGTTGTTGCTGAACGTCGAGCAACAATATCTCCAGCAGTCCCCGATCCTCCGGTTGAGGCACCAACGCGTAATGTGCCGGTAATGGTGGTATTACCGGTAACTTCCAATTTTTGCCCAGGATTTGTTGTGCCGATACCAACATTTCCACTACCATCTATTGTCATTCTTGAGGAGTTGTTTGTACCAAATATCATTGCTGCATTTGCTCGATTGTATAGATAGGCAATCGCATCTGATGTTCCTCCAAGTAATCCAACATCAAAGGCTGCAGTGTTTGTTGTATTTATAAAAGCAATCTTTGTTTGATCGATAGTGGCATTGTTAAGCGCATTTGAATAAGCTCGAATCGAGCCGACAACATCCAGTTTTACTCCAGGTGTTGTAGTGCCGATGCCTACGTTGCCAGTCGTGCCATTAATAGCCATTTTGGTATTTCCTCCAATTTGAAAGTGCATGCCGGAAGTACCCTTTGTGGTAAAGTTTAGCTCTTGTGAAGAGTTACTACCCGTAGCATAAATAGTATTGTAGCCAAAGCCAATGCCTTGTGAACCATTTGAATGTCTAAACTCAATACCACTTGATGCGGCACCTATATCGCCAGTTACATATAGTGGTAACCCGCTCGCGTGTGTTGCTGATCGTGTCCCACTTGCAATATCGACCTTGTTTGTTGCGCCTGATTGTCCCACCACAAGATCCCCGTATATTGTATGATCACCCTCTACAAAGCGTTTGTCAGGCTGTATCTCTTTTACCTGTGGGTATGCAAAGTAGGATAGGCCTGTATTAGAGCCATCGCCATAACACGATCCAAAGCGCACCTTGGCAGAGACTGTGTTACTTGGCCATGAATAATCCACTCCTCGTGTTTGTGGTGAGTCTCCTGCGTCAGGAAAACCATTAGCGTTATCGTCGCTGTATGATGGCATGATGTATCCACTCCACCTATGCCATTCATTTGGATCATTTTCATCCCCTCTAAAATACGGATTATCAAATGGTGAAGTAGATATTTGCGTACCACTTGCGTCATACGCAAAAAATCCAAAGTAGTTGTTCATGTCATTCTCGGTAGATTTTATCCAGACACTAAATTCATATGTTTTAGTTGGATTGACCAAGAATGTAGGCGAATGCCCCCACCCATAACAACCCGTGCCACTCTCTACCGATCGATGCGCCTTTATAGATTCTCCATCAATAAAAGTTGTCTCTACTGTATCAGCAGGGTCGGGCCAGGCGCCATCACTCTCAAATTGCCAATTTGGAACAAGGTTAGTATCCCCAGAGAGAATTGTTGAGGCATATATCTCACCATCAACCTCAAGATCATCTTCGACAAATAAATCTCCGTCTGCAGTCGCAATATCCACCGATCCGCTATCACCCACGCGCACCTCATCACCAACAACTTGCAGTTTACCGGTCGGATTTACAATACCGATACCAATACTTCCGGTTGAGACAGTGCTTCCTGTCCCACTAAGTCCTGTGCCATAGATAAGGTTGCCAATTACTAATTGATTGGATGCGGTAGCACTCGGTACTGCAACATCATTACCAATTGCAATGTTGTTGCTTCCAGTGGTGATTTGATTGTATGAAGCAGCAATAGTACTGTTGCCGATTACAGTGTTACGCGCTCCTGTGGTAATGCCGAATCCCGTTTGAAGGCCAATGAGCGTGTTGTAGTTGGAAGCATTTCCTAAATTATAGCCAGCAGCATATCCAACATATGTACCTCCTGTATTTGAGTAATTTGTCGATCCTTGTCCCGCACCCCAACCAATTGCGGTACTTGTAGTTGCAGAGGTGTTGTAGTAGAGGGCGTACATTCCGAGGGCAGCATTGTATGAGCCGCTTGTATTTAAATACATCGAAGTGCGTCCAATCGATGTATTGTGTATTCCTGATGTATTGCTTTGGAGTGCTTGTAGACCAAACGCACTGTTATATGATCCGGTAGTATTTGAAAGTAATGTATTCTGACCCACAGCAGTATTGTGTACTCCTGACGTATTGTAGTAGAGAGATTGAAATCCTAATGCGGTGTTGTCTGTTCCTGTAGTATTACTAAACAAAGATGCGTAGCCATAGCTGGTGTTGTATGATCCGGTGGTGTTGGCGTATTGAGAAAGTACGCCCGCTGCAGTGTTATATGATCCAGTGGTGTTTTGTTGAAGTGTATTTGCGCCTATTGATGTGTTTTGAGTTCCAGAGGTGTTTGCACTTAAGGCATAGAAACCAAGTGCGGTGTTTTTGGTTGGGTTTCCGGTTGGAGTAGCGGCAAGCGCTTGATACCCCATCGCTATCGAGTACTTTTGAGAAGAAGAGGCGCGCATCCATGCAGCAGCAGACGATGCCCCTACCGCAAGAGAGGTGTTGGTCGTAGAAGCATAGAGGACGGTGTTACCTTGCATCTTATATCCACCAGTTATCCCTGAGGTATTGATGTATCCGTTTACATCCATCTTATATGCGGGCGCAGTTGTTGCTATACCTACATTGCCAAGTTTATTTATAAACATTGATGAGGTGAAAGTAGAACCACCCGAACTCTCCTTTGTGGTGAGTATGTTTAACGTCGCACCAATACCACTTACTGTTTCGGTAACTCCCTGTACGAATTGAACCTTTGAGGTCTGACCACTGTTTGAATCTCTACCAAGAAACTGCAGTGTTGAATCAACATTGTTATTTGAAGCGTCTATTCGTAGAACTGGGGTTGCGCTGCTAATGTGTAAAATAGTGTCAGGCGCCGCTGTCCCGATGCCTACTTTACCAGACCCATCAAAGGTAACCCTTGTTGTGCCATTTTGATTAAAGTAAAACCCATTCGCATCTGCGTTGTTAAATACCACCGCACCTCCTCCATCTGGATTAAATTCCATTCGAGCTGTTCCTGACGAAACAACACTTATACCATCTTGATCACCAGCAGACACTGTGAGTTTATAGTTTGGATTTGTTGTTCCTATGCCTACTTTATTTCCTGTTATCCTCATTACTTCGGTAGTACTGTTTTGAAATCCAAGGTAACTACCATTCATATAAAGTGGTTGGTACGAAGATGCCAGCGTGTTGTCTACACCCGAAAGAATTACTCCCGTTGAGTTACCTTCAAATCTCACTCCTTTTGAAGCTCCAGAGACCGTAAACATATACGGCGAGTCAGCCGACACAATACTGAATCTACCTGTAGGATTGGTAGTTCCAATACCCACATCCCCATCACTCTGAATTACAGACGCACCTGCGGAAAAATATACATTGCCATATATCCATGAGGTAGCAGCATTTGAATATAGCCCATTTGGGAAGTACGCCGCCGCACCCGTTCCATCTATATTTGCTGATGCGTGCCCAACAAATCCCCCATACGAGCGAATAGTATCTAAGGTGCTTGCGCCAACATCAAGTGTGGTTCCAGGTGAGGTTTGTTTGATACCTACTCTACTTGCGCTCGACATAAACAACGTCGACGTAGCAGAAGCAACATTTGAAGCATTGCCCACATAGGTGTATCCCTGAGTGAGTGAGAGAGCTGATGCTGGTACCGCAGATACATTGAGTGAGCCAGATGATACTGAAAGTCCAGTGCCGGTGATATCAGTAACATAGTCACCCCCTAGTGTGAGTCTTGTTATGTTCGTGCGTGGGAGAGTTGAGGTTGAGGTGGTGGTAGCAGTGAAGTATGCACCGACGACGTGTCCTGCAACAGAAAGTTTTGCGTATGGGGAGGTGGTGCCAATCCCAACATTACCTGTGCTAGTAATGCGAAGTCGCTCATTATCCCCCGCAGTATAAAATCGGATTACTCCCGAACCATCAGATGCAGAAATACTAAGCCCACCAGCACCAACTGCATCAAGTGCGCCAGAGGCTGCTACGTATCGTCCTGCAGTAGTGTATCCAGAACCTATTGCATAGTTGTAGAGACTAGCACCTAGCGCATCAACTGAAAATTGTGAAAACGCATTGGTGCCACTACTAAGGTTTACCACTCTTGATTTAGTTCCCTCATTCTGATCCTTGCGAACATGAAGTAGTGCGGTAGGGCTAGTGGTACCAATACCAACATTGCCACCATTTATGTTAAAGCTAGCGGAGTTTTCGAGATTTAATCCCAAATTACCACTACCACCATCCTTGTATCCAAGATATGCGATTCTTGTTGGTCCTGCCTTATAAAAATCTATGTACCCCGCATAATCTGATCCACCTGGATTTATATAAATTGAACCATTTGTAAGTGTAGAGGAACGTACTCCAAGAGAACCACCAACTACATCAAGTTTTGATAAAGGGGTATCTGTACCTATACCTACATACCCAGTTGTCTTCTGTATTGCAAGCCTTACTGAACCAGCGTATCCAACATCTCCATTTGCGCTCGTCTCTTCAATGGTTAGTGTTCCTGCTATTCTATTTGCAAAGATAGAGTAGTGAGCGTCTCCATCTCCTCTAAACTTCAATTCTCTGTTATCAATCATCACTGATTGACCAATTCCCCCTGATCCTTGTATCTGCAATTTTGCCGCAGGCACCGTCGTCCCCACTCCCACATTCTTTGCTGTTGAAATAAACAACGTCGACGTAGCAGAAGCAACATTTGAAGCATTGCCCACATAGGTGTATCCCTGAGTGAGTGAGAGAGCTGATGCTGGTACCGCAGATACATTGAGTGAGCCAGATGATACTGAAAGTCCAGTGCCGGTGATATCAGTAACATAGTCACCCCCTAGTGTGAGGCGGGTGATATTGGTGCGTGGCAATGTACTTGTAGATGTAGTGGTAGCGGTGAAGTATGCACCGACTACGTGTCCTGCCACAGAAAGTTTTGCGTATGGGGAGGTGGTGCCAATACCGGTGTTGCCCGAATTCATGAAAAGCACATTTCCTGACCCAGCAACATGAAGGCGCCCTGATGGAGTAGCACCCACACCAATAGACATTCTCCCCGCTTGGTCAAAGCGTGCCGCTTCAGTTATTGATCCGCCTGATGCCTTTGTATAAAAGACTAATTTACCGCCATCGGTAGAATCGATGTTTGCAAGTACTTGTGCTCGCTCAACTCCGCCTGTGTATATTCGCGTTCCTGTAAAAGAAGTGTTTGATGACTTCCCAACACTCACATCACCGCCATACACAAACAATTTATCAATTGGGGTTGTGGTTCCAATTCCTACATTTGTCCCATTATCATAGAGCACTCCTGTACCAAGCGTATTTGCATCAGTCCAACGAGTAACGTAATTTGCAGTCCCTGTCATAGCAGTGAAGGCGCTCGTACCGTTACCCTTAAGTACGCCAGTTAGCGTAGTGGCGCCGGTACCTCCTCGAGCAACGGATAAAGTTCCGGTGGTATCTCCTATTGCAATCCTTAGTGTTGAGGTGGCAACACTCTGCCATGCAGAGCCACTCCAACGTAGTATGTTACCAAATGCTCCACCCGCAACATGTGGAATAGTTGATGATGCGTTAATATACGCAGCCACTCTTGCATTAGTAAAGTAAAGATTTGATGATCCCTCATCAAGCGCATCGGTGGTGGTTGCAAACCAATTTGAAAGAGATAGAAAGACGGTATCATCAACCTGTAGTGCTCCAGCAGTATTTTTAAGTCCAGTACCCGTAAGGTCGGTAAAACGTTCTCCATTTAGCCACACATCCGTACCTATATATAAATGAGTGGTTGTTGCATTAGTGGTAGTTGCCCTCGCAAAGGTCGCATTACCATTTACCACAAGAGATGTCCCTGAATCGAAAGTGAGTGTACCCGAGGTGTAGGCGTCACTCGTGTTGCTCCTTAGCAATGAAGAAGATGCAACACCACCTACTGTTTGTGCATTTTCTGCTTCAAATGCAGATGGCACAGTGCCTAATCGCTTTCGTGGTGACATCTCTCCATCCCATGTTGGAGTAGTACCAGTACCACCTACCTCTACACCTAAGTAGAGTGGTTGATTGAAGTTAATACTAGTAAGAGCAGTGGTTGAGCCAAGCATTACTGAAAACAATCCATTAACCAGCGCTGGTCTGTTGTTTACTCCAGTACCGTTACAAGTTATTCCAGCATTTGGTGAGTAGCACCATGTTTCAGTCCATATTGGCGAGCCACCAGTTGCAGATGTATACAATTTGAAACGAAGATTGTAATTACCATCAGCAACTACTCCACCCACTGTATCAGTGAGTTTACCCTGGTAATTGATTTGACGAGTAAATGCAACTTGCGCCTGTGCGGTAGAGTATGAAAATGGAAAAACCACCGCTTCAAAAAGCAGTATGAAATTAACTATATATGCGGTTGTTTTTAGCAACGATTGCATGATTGTGGTAACTCCTCAGTAAATTGTTGTCTTCTTCTTAGGCAGGCAATAATGAAGATCATAAAGAGCATCAAGAAGCTCATGAGGGCAGTACGCGCGTAAGTAAGTGTGGGAGATGTTCGTACGACAGTGATAAGCGAGGAAACCTTATCAACTATAAATTGTCCGTACAGCTTTTTTAGGTTTTGATTTTTGTAATCAAGAACTGCAAAAAGGAATTCGTATACCCCCTTCCTCTCAAGTGGTGAAAGTCGTGCTTCATAGTACGACTTATCCTTATTCACTCGAAGAAGAAAAGAAAAGTGTTTGTCTTTTTCAATCGGATCAGTGATTGTGATCGCAATAGTCTTTAACACTTCAGGAACTTTTCCGTACTCAAGCCTCACTAACAGGTCATATCCTCCATCTATATATATTCGAGGTGAGGTACTTGAGACAGGAAGCAATATCCCCTTTTGAATATATTCAAGATCATAGAGTGTGATCGATTGTAACTGTGGGTGTACTATTGGCGCATTTGGAAGATTTTCAAATGGCTTTTGTACTTCTCCAATACCTCCATCTCCAAAGATGATCGCGTCAGCAACAACTCCTGATGAGTAATTACCAGCAGCATCCTTTGCAAACAAAGTGTAATAGTAGCGGGTGTCAGTAACCACATCTGTATCAAGGAATGTCTCTAAAGACCCTTCGTATACAAGCGCCCCATCTACGATATCTGCGGGATAGAATAGTGGACTCCTAATAATTCGCACCGAGCGAAAATCTTCATCGGAAGGATTTTGCCAATCAAGGCGAATCGCAACACCCTCTGCTTTTGCAGTGAAGGTAATAGGATTTGATGGCGATAGCACGTCATCCTTACCCTTGGTTACAAAGGAGATAACTCCAGAGTCAATCAGATTTCCAAAGCCATCCTGTGCAATAATCCGAAAGTAGTAGGTTTTCTGCTCAACAAGAGACTCTATAAATGTAGTATGCTCTCTATTATATAGAGGAGCGCTGATTGATCCGAGCTCTAAGTCTGGAGTTGCACCCCACATGATTATTCCTCTTGTGTGTGGATTTGTGCTCCAGAATATTTCTGAAGAATCAGTAGTTGCCTCTACCGCTATATCAATAAATATAGGTTGTGGCTGTACTGGAAGTGGCCCGCCGCCTGGTGGAGGATTAGAAATAACAGTAGTAGATGCAATACCATCAGTTACTTCAAAAGATACTTCGAAGGTTTTCCCTTGCCCCTCAGCATAGCGAGGAGCTAAGAAGATAATGAGTACGATAAGAAAAAATTGTAAAAGAACATTCTTCATTGTCTTTATATAGCAACCAACGTTACGGTAGTTGTAGCTATGTACGTACCCTCCGCAGGATTCGCGTTTGGTGCTACTACTGCCCTAAAGTTTATTTTGGTGGCTATACCTGCTATACCTGTCTGGCTTGTTCTACGTGCGATAACTACATCAGAAGTGGTAACTGGGTCCCAACACGTACTATCAGTAACAAGACTTCCAACTCCGCAAACAGATCCATTATTTTTGTATCGAGTTGCTATGTCTACTCCATACGCAGAGAATCCAAACTCTGCCGCTTGCGTACCAACGGTAAATGCATAATCAGGAGCAACACCCGCTGGTGTATAGTTAGCAAAACTACTTGTTGCAGATTGGCGCATGGCTGGATCATACTCAGCTTTTATTTTGAGCTCATAGCCAGTTGAACTATCTGAATACACATTTGCGGTAGTACTTCCATTTGCAGTACCGCCAGTAATTGGTAGTAGTGTTGGTGTGAGTAGTACATTCGTCATACCAGATAATGAGAGTGTTGCCTCGTGAAGCTGTTGATATCCTGCGTGCAATTTGAATGTTGCACTTTCTGAATATCCAGTCGCTACTTCACCCATAGAATCTTCCATTGAGTAACTTCCTGATTCACCAAGTGCTCCGCCAGTGTTTATACTGTCGCGCTCAATTTTATAGTTACTGCTTTGCATTACCGCAGCCCTACCAAGGTGAGTAGAAAATCCAAAAAGAAGTACCGTCACAATCAAAGATGCAAGCCCTCTCAGTATTCGATTGCGTGTTGCAATAAAGAACATATGCATACTACTTCTTTTTGATCTCAAAATTCTTTGTTATCCATCTGAGGATAATCATTAAGATGAATAGTCCAGAAAGTACTAGCACAACCATCTTTATAGGTATCACCCAGAAAGAAACACTCGCACTCTCAACAATATCGTCATACCCCCTATTAAGCTGCAGCTCGGCGGTATACCTACCAACAAGAAGTGCTCGTTCCCACGTCACCTCTCTCAAACGCAATGACTTTGGAAGTGTAAACCAAGGATCAAGTTCTTGTGCTCCTATAACCTCACCAAATATATTTTTTATAGTGATGTAGCCATAAGGATTTAGGTGTACCGATCCGGTGTTTTCATACAAGATTTCAAGAGGAATCTCTCCACCTTGAAATAATCGGCGTGAATCTTTTGTGTCGAAAGATGTAAGCTTACCCTCTTCAACTGCTTCTCCTTCTATACGAACAAAAAAGAGTACGCCTATTCTTGATACAATTGCCGCGCCGCTTTGCGCGCCATCACGTGCCCCAACATCAGCATTTTTTGACACAGTACTAATAAGTACGCTGCCATACCTACCCCCTGGCTCTGCGTCAGATGGAACAGTAATAGTTACCGGAATAGTAACCCTTGTTGCGTGATCAACCGGAAAGGTTGTTGTTGCTGGTCGCACATAATCCTTAAGAGAGTAAGGTCCACGCTCATCTCCCAAAAGTACGATTGTTTGGTTGGGATCTTGCGTTCCTGCAAAGTCCTCTACCTCTACATTGAACATTTTATCGTCACCCATTCTGTTCGATACTCGAAGATACACAGTGGTGGTTGCGCCAGGCGCAAGAAGTACATCCACCTTTCCTGGACCCACCACAAAATCACCAAATACTTCGTCTGAAGGCAAATCATCTATCGCAAGCACTGTCTCTTCAGATATAACCGGAGTCGGTGCACCAACAATAGGCACCGCTAAAAACGCAGTGATGGAAAACGGTATAAGAAGTGCAATGAGTATGCGATACATAACTAATTAGTGGTTGCGGTAAGTGTTGTGGTAGCGGTATAGGTATCGTTAGGAATGAGTGGAGAAGGGTTGCTACGCATCACCACTCTAAACTTTATGGTAGTAGTCGCACCTGAATTTGGCGTGATGGTGGTTCTATTTATTACTACTTCAGGAGTAGTACTTGCATTTAACCAACACTTGTTTGCAGTATCTGAGCTGCCTGTATTACATGCAGATCCATTGTCCTTGAACGAAGGATCAAGATCAGCAGTAGTACTTGCCTCTACTGAATACGCAAACCGAGTAGTGTTTGCTGCTACCGTCCCGCTATCAAAGCTGAAATTAGGAACAGTGCCGACACTTGGTACAAGCGCAGGAATAACCCCACCATTACTGTGTCCTATCATCCCAAGCGATGAGCTTGCCTTAAGCGACATTTGGTAACCAGTCGCATTGTTGGTTAACACTCTTACTTGTGTACCACCATTTGCTGTTCCTCCCGTTAGTCCAGAGAGTGCTGGAGAGAGAGATACATCTGCAGGTGGAGTAAAGAATGATATTTCTTCAGCTACCGTAAGTGACACGGTAAACTGCTCCGATGTAGACACCGCACCGGAAATTTTTGGCTCAAGCATTAGATAGCTTGTGTAGATTAGTATAGCCAACAAGAGCGTAGCTATGCCCGCATCTTTAAGTACTATCTGTATCTTTGTTACTATCATAATCCTCGAGTAATGCTATTTCTGATAATGTTCGACCTCCGAGTCTACGCTCGGAAACCATGATTCAAATGTTGAGTCGTGGTTTCCAAAAACAGACTATGGGCTCTCTTTTATAGTTTGATCAACCGGCACCATGACGTACAGATATTCATCTCCATTAGAATTTTTAAATACTGGGGTAATCACTCCGGTAGTACTATCAGCGCGTGATATGACTACTTCATCAGAAAAAGAATCTTTGATGTTGTTAATATTTTGCGTGTTATCGCTTGGTATAACTACCATTCCAAGCGCTCTATCTTGCGCTGAATCATCATGAGCCTTCAGGGTTGAATCCACGCTACTTGCCACCTGATCATCTGCTAATCGTCCGTTATAAACTGATTCAACAATGGTAGAAGCGGCATCGACTGCACTAACAATTAATCTGTTGTGCTGCAGCTCCACACTCCCAAACACCGTAGCAAGAGCAAATAGTGCTACAGCAAAACTCCTCATTGCACCTTGTTCAGCAAAAAACGTGATAAGTGATCTACCAGTTATTACCTCTACTATTTTTCTTGCTCTCTGTTTATTTTGATATTCCTTGCGCCTAACTTCTGTAAGACTAAGTTTCTTTTCCTGAATCTTTGCAGATTGCAAGGCTTCAAACTGCCTCAATGACTCAACCTGCGCATGCCACACCCGCCCAACCTTACTACAAGAAATGACCCCTTCTCTGCAAAGCTTAGCTACGTAGTCTCCAGAGTACCCCACAAACTTACCCGCCTGATCTGCTGGAAGTAAATCTCGAGCTAGCGTGGAGTCATTACTCTCAACAATATTTCCATCCCTCTTTAAAAGATGTTGCTTCAATGAAGCATCAACCACATACCACGCTCTTCCTACTCTGCGAGCCTCTATGTCACCACGTCTACAAAGACGAGCGATATACTCGGTTGAATACCCTGATAGGCGCGATGCCTCGTTTGATGAGATTAGTTCTTGCTTTGCGATTATTTTTTGATTCATATACTTAACGAACTAGTTCGCATTGCCGAATTAATTATATTTTACAACGTAATCAACAATAGGCATCATGTATATGTGTGGATAACAATTACTTATAAATTTCTAATTGAAGTAGCGAGATGGTGTACCATTCAAATTTTTGTTTAACAATATTTACTACCCATAAATTAATCTTTGGAAGTCAGATTGCGTAATCGTATGGACAAATAAAATACGCATGCATATGTGTATGTGATCCATCCTTTTAGTTACCAATATAGAAAAAGTAGAAGTGCTACAAAAATTTGTGATTTGACTCTAAAACTACCCAGAATTATGAATTAGAGTGCAAATACACTTCAAAATGTGGGTTGATAAGGCATTACCATACCAATAGAGCTGTTTGTGCCAAAATAACCAAGACTAATGCAAAGGGATCAGTCATAAATCCACACTAAACCAGTATAAAAATAATAAATCCACATTAAGTATTTTTCTTGTAGCCCTTGTATCAAAATGAACGGTACTTAATTACTTTTAAGCAATAAACCGAAGCTGAAAATCCCAATTTTTTAAGGAGTATATCTAAAAATCTATCTCGTCTATACGAGATATGTTGAATTATAATGATATTTCTGATGCGGATACGACTTGAACGCCCCGAGTAAGACCATCCTTATCTGAGTATGAATACGTTGCTTCAAGTCCAAAAGTAGCAATAGCAAATAGAAGGACAGCAGAGACTGGCAGTAAAATACCCTGTATAGCAAACTTACCCCTTCGAGATATATGTCGGGTCTGAATTGGTGAAAGAATGTCTCTCTTAACAGAAGGTACCTCAACGTAAGTCTTAGCTGGCTCTACTTTTTTGAGTGATTCGACTGGTAACTCCTTCGATACCGCTGGAAATAGTGGCGCATCATCATACTCAAAAACTATCTGCTCTTCGTTTTTTGGAATATAGGATGATCTCCTTGATAACTCTTCAACCAGATACTTTTGTCTATCAGTATATGTGCCCTTTCTTCTTATTTCTATAGTCATTCCCTTAGGAGAGTTCTCAGAAATACGCTTTTGAACCTTTCTGCCGCATAGGGATGTCTGCTCGACATACCAGGTACGCCCGACTAACCTACAGTCTGCCCTATTTGCTCTGCAGAGTTGCCCGATGTAATCAGTAGTATAACCGGTAAGCTGTGATGCTCGTACCGAGGATACATATGCCTTACCATTAAATACTAGTGCGTTCTCCTTCATGCGGTAATTATACCACCCAGTGCTATTTAAAGCACAATACACTTGTACACAGGTCGGCTAGACGAGATACTTTTATGCACTGATAGCCTTTACTATTGCCTCACTTAGCTTCTTAGGATTAGCAGAACCTTTAGACAACTTCATTCCTTGCCCCACCAAAAACTGTAGCGAGCTCTCCTTCCCTTGTTTATACTCAAGTACAACAGCAGCATTAGCTGCCACAACGTCTTGCGCAATGGTTATAAGTAGTGAGTCATCATTTACCTGAAGCACGCCAAGCCTTTTAGCAGTAGCCATTGCGTCATTATCACCTGATTCATTTAGTGATTTGAGTACATCTTTTGCTCCTCTTGAGGATAGTTCGCCAGATTCAAGTAAATCAATAAGTGACCGCATACCACTGACAGTGAGTAGATTCCTACCCCCTAGTCCATTTAAATCAGACGTGAGGTAATTAGCTGCCTTGGTAACAAATGAAATAACTGCCTCCTTTCCACTAATAATCTCATCAAAAAAATGACCTAGCTCGATCTGATTAGTAAGGGTGTCACGCACATCTTTTGCAATTCCGTACGAATCTAATCGTACCCTCCTATCTACTGGCAACTCCGGCATTGAGAGACGTAATGCTTCAAGGGAAAATTCTGGGATTTCTGAAATAACATACTTTGGAATGTCTGGGTCTGGAAAATATCGATAGTCATGAGCACTCTCCTTTTTTCTTTGAGAGAATGTTTTTTCACCCATCTCATCCCACCCTCTTGTCTCCTGAACTATCTCGTCTCCCCGAGATATAGCTTCAATGTGACGTTTTATCTCGTACTCAATTGCTCTCTCGACAGACTTGAATGAGTTGAGATTTTTTACCTCCACTTTAGTACCAAGAGTATCATTTGCACTCACTGATATATTTGCCTCTACTCGCATCTCACCCTTTTCCATGTTTGCATCAGACACTCCGAGTGTTCGAAGAAGCAACTGTAATTCCTTAGCAAACAAACTTGCCTCTTCTGCACTATGGATAACAGGCTCTGTAACCAGCTCCATGAGCGGCACCCCAGCTCTATTAAAGTCGACAAGACTGCCACTTGCACTCTCGTGAGAAGATTTTGCTGTATCCTCCTCAAGATGAATACGAGTCAACAAAACGCCATTGATGCTACCTCCAGAAACAAGAGGATGCTTGTACTGACTTATCTGATAGCCCTTTGGTATATCGGGGTAAAAATAATTCTTTCTATCAAACTCAGTGTAATCAGCTAGGGTGCCTCCAACTGCAACCCCAACAGTTAACACGCTCTTTACTGCTTCCTTGTTTACTCTAGGGAGTACTCCAGGGTGCCCCATACACACTGGGCAAATATTAGTATTTGGCTCTGCTGATGGATCATTAGCAGAGCTGCAAAACATCTTTGTTTTTGTCTTCAGCTCCGCGTGTATTTCTAGACCAATAGTAGGTTTAAATTCCATAACGACACTATAGCAGAGCGCCCTATTTGCTCAAAATTGTGAGGAGTACTTCGCGAAGGTGCTTCATTGCGGCATCATCAATAACTGAAACCTGAATCATATCCTTACCTGTCTCCTTCTTAAATTCTTTTACTAGTCTTGTTGCTTCCTCTGGAGAAACTGTATCAGCTTGGGAAAGTAGCACGAGCTCTTCCTTCTTTAACAAATCATCGCTAAATGCACCTAGCTCTGTTCGTATTGATTTATAGCTTAAAACTTGGTTATCTCGGCTAGCCGAGATAAGATGAACGAGTATTTTTGTCCTAGTAACATGCTTTAGAAACTTGTGACCAAGCCCTCTGCCCTCTGATGCTCCTTCAATTAGACCAGGTATGTCTGCAATAACATACTTGTCCATAACTCCTAGTGATGGCTCCAGTGTGGTAAATGGATAGTCGCCCACTTTAGAATGAGAATTAGTAAGCGCATTAAGAAGCGATGACTTTCCTGCATTTGGAAATCCGATGAGGCCAATATCTGCGATTAGCTCAAGCTCAATGAGAAAAACACCACCTTCACCATCCTCACCAGGAGTAAATTCCATCGGGGTAGTGTTGCGGGAGCTTTTAAACTCAGTATTGCCAAGACCTCCCTTTCCACCCTTAAGAAGAAGCTCGATCTGCCCCTCATGATCAATTCTTATTTGTCGGTCAGAATCTCTTTGAGTAATGATACTTCCGGTAGGAACCTCAATGTAAAGGTCTTGCCCATTTTTTCCATGTTCATTATCCTTTCTTCCTGATTCGCCATTAGCTGCAGCAAAGTTGGTGTCTCCTTTGTACCTCGCTAGTATCATCCTATCTCGCACACCCTTAAGGTACACATCACCGCCCTTGCCACCATTACCACCCGCTGGACCTCCAAGTGGGACGAACTTTTCTCTACGCCAACGAACAACACCGGTTCCGCCGTTGCCTGCCTTTGCTTGTATGAGTAATTCATCTACGAATGCCATGTATCTCACAGACTACAGTGCATAGCGAACTCCTGCAAGCATGCTAAAAACACCTCTTTTAATAAGAGGTGTTTTTAGCAGAGGGAGTGTAGTGGTACGTGCCAAGTATTATGGGAGCACCTTGTTCCCCACCCACGTTACGAGCGAGATGATAAGTGCACTAAGAAGTGCAGGAATAAATCCGTCAATATAAAAACCTTCAACAAAGGAGGCGACGAACCAGAGCAGTAACGCATTGAGTATGAATGCAAATAACCCGAGGGTGAGGATAGTAACAGGTAGCGTAAGCACAAAGAGGATTGGCTTCAGAGTAATATTGATAAGCCCAAGTACAAGCGCAACAATGAGAGTGGTAGTAAGTCCATCAACCGAGACACCGGGAACAAGCCTTGCGATGAGAAGGATGCTAAACACTATAAGTAGATACCGTGAGATTAAATGGGTCATAGGCAAAATTATTTTTTTTCAATAATCCTAAAACCTTGTGCGATTTTTGCTTCTGCTTTTTTAAACTTTACTGTTTCAGTGGTTACCCCATCACTAATGGTGACAAGATCATTTCTGCCGTAGGTTGCTCCATTCTCAACGACTGGTGAAGTGGTGCTTGATGTTGGTTGTATAGCTTGCACTTTTATCTGCCCCACCGGAAGAGTGCTGAGGGCAAGAGTTGGTAGTTTATTCCTGATATCTTCTTCAATGTTTTCTTCCAATTCTTTAAAGAGTCTAAGTCCCTCCTTTCTATATTCTATGAGTGGGTCTCTTTGACCATACGCTCTTAAATTAACACTGGAGCGCAAATACTCCATACTCTCGAGATGGTCCATCCATAAAGTATCTATAGTGCGCATAACTAATCTACGCGCTTGCATATACAGCGCGCTTGCACCAAGCTCATTCTTTTTACTCTCTAATATACGAGCCACCGCATCTGTATCACGTGAACATGATACTAAGAGCTCATCAACTTCGGCATCACTCCCTAGTAGCGCGATCATGCGCTTTTTGTATATTGCCTGGCGCTGATGATTCATCACATTATCGTAGGCAAGCACGTGTTTTCGTGAATCAAAATTGAATCCTTCGATTCTCTTTTGGGCGGTTTCAAGTGATTTTGAAATACGACTGTGTGCTATGGCTTCATCTTCTGGTAGCTTGTCCATTACCATTCGTATAAGCTCATTGTTTCCGAATACTCGCATTAGGTCATCATCAAGCGACACAAAAAATTGTGTTTCTCCTGGATCGCCTTGCCTACCTGATCGGCCTCGTAACTGGTTATCAATGCGACGTGCTTCGTGGCGTTCTGTTCCAAGCACAAAGAGACCTCCAAGCGCTTTAACTTCTTCTCTGTCTTCAGGTGTTGTTGGCACACCTCCTAGTTTTATATCTACTCCTCTTCCTGCCATGTTGGTTGCCACTGTCACATTACCCTTCTTCCCTGCTTGTGCGATTATCTCTCCTTCACGTTCATGGTTTTTAGCATTTAGCACTTCGTGGGGTACTCCCTCTTTATGAAGGTAGGCACTAAGTAATTCATTCTTTTCAATAGAAACAGTACCGATAAGTACAGGTTGCCCGAGTGCGCTTACCTCCTTAACTCTTTTTGCAACCGCGCTGAATTTTGCATTTTCATTTTTATAAATGAGATCATTCCTATCGATCCTTGAAATAGCTCGATGTGTCGGTATAACAATAGTCTCCAAGTTGTATACGGTTTGAAATTCTTCAGCAGAGGTCTCTGCGGTACCCGTCATTCCAGAGAGCTTTTTGTACATTCTGAAATAATTTTGAAATGTCACTGAGGCATAGGTACGGCTCTCTCTTTGTACTGCCATACCCTCCTTTGCTTCTATTGCTTGATGAAGCCCTTCACTCCACCGTCTTCCTGGTTGCAATCTACCGGTAAACTCATCGACAATCACAATTTGTCCATCTTTGACTACATACTGCTTATCCTTTGTATACAACGCCTTCGCTCGTATCGCTGTCTCAAGGTGGTGCACATACTTAATACCTTTTTGGGTATATATATCGGTAACGCCGAGCATCTGTTCAGCTTTTTCTATACCTTTATCTGTTATTGAAATTGATCTTGATTTTTCCTCCTTTTCAAAATCCTCACCCTCCTTTAGTGCGCGGGCTATTTCAGCAAACGTCTGATACAAATTTTCAGACTCTGCCGCGGGGCTTGAAATAATAAGCGGTGTTCTCGCTTCGTCTATTAATATAGAGTCAATTTCATCGACAATGGCATAATGGTGTCCGCGTTGTCGCAGTGCCTGTGGTTCATACTCAATATTATCTCGTAGATAATCAAAGCCGTATTCGTTGTTGGTACCGTAGGTAATATCAGCATAGTACGCGTCTTTCTTTGATGCAGGGCGTAGGTATTCATGCACCACCTTGAATGAACCTAACTCATCCCTTATGTCATCTTCATTTGATTCTTCAGGTTTGGCTGATGCGTCATATAAATATGCTCCATCACTATTGATGATGCCGACACTTAACCCTAGGAATGCATATATTTGCCCCATCCATACCGCGTCGCGACGAGCGAGGTAGTCATTGACCGTAATAACATGAACACCGTCACCAACAAGCGCGTTAAGATACACAGGCAGTGTGGCGACAAGCGTCTTTCCTTCACCTGTTTTCATTTCTGCTATATTTCCTTCATGAAGCGCAATACCGCCCATAAGCTGCACATCATAGTGCCTTTCCCCGCTTAAGCGCTTTGAGACCTCTCTCACCACCGCAAATGCCTCTGGAAGGAGTGTTGCGGTAGTCTCACCCTCTTTAAGGCGCGCTTTAAACTGAGCAGTTTTTTGACGAAGTTCATCATCAGTAAGTGATGCAATGGATGGCTCTAGCGCATTAATACTAGCCACTATTGGCTTATAGCGTTTTATAGCCTTTGACGACGGAGTGCCGAATATAGTATCAAATATTTTCATAGGTAAAACATGTGCATGGTAGCACATTTTTTGCTGGTTCGAAACCGGCTATTTTTAATTTTGTATGATATATGGCTAAAAAGAGGCTCTTTTAACACGCCGCTTTTTAGCTGCCTTCAACCCGCTTACCAGCTCTTGAACGCCTCATTACAATCTCATCAAGATACACTGTATTAGTTAGCTGATATTTTGATGTTTCTCCCGTTGGTGCAAAGCCCTGCGCTGTATAAAAGGCGATTGCACGATCATTGTTTACCACAACTGATAGCTCTATATCTGTATTGGCACGATCAATTGCCTCGGCCATTAGCGCAGAGCCGATACCCATTCTTATCCACGTTGGATCAACATAAAACTGTGACAACCTCCATATTTCATCTTTTTTGTTTAGCACACACAAACCACACACTACCCCCTCATCATTTTCAGCAACAAGAACGACACGCGCAGAAACATCTTGTGCTTTTATATACTCTGCATACACATCTATCTTTTTATCCCTATCACCAAATGATTCGATAATTGCTGCTTCAGGAACTCCAAGTGTTACATATGTTGCGCACCATGCACGGAATAAAATATCTACCATAGCTGCGCTATCCTCTGGTAGAGCTGTTCGTATATGTACCGGACTCATGCATATACCCTACCATAGTGCTGTATCAAGCAGTCGCAAAGATACAACAAAAAACAAAACCCCTTGTGGGGGTTTTGTTTTCTACAAGAGAGTAGAGTTATCGGCGGCGGCGTGCTGCCTTCTTTGCTACCTTCTTTGTAGCTTTCTTAGCTACTCGCTTCTTTGCTACCTTCTTTGTAGCTTTCTTAGCTACTCGCTTCTTTTTTGCTGGCATGATTTTTTTTATGCAAATTTACCAATTAAAGGCGAACGATATCCGACCAGTAACACATTGTGTTACATAGTATCGCTGCTCGTTATAATTATCATGCACAACAATGTAACTAACAATAATATTTACACAATTTGTGTGGATAACTTTTTTTAACAAATTTTTTATGTACACCTTGTTACAAAAAATTTTGCACGCAGTGTCATGTATTAAAATTTTTTCTTATGCGATGTAGTGATGATAGTTACCTCTGGTGTGATGGTGATTGCAGTAACATCAAAAACTTTTTTAATTATGTCATCAGCAAGTGTGAGCACTTCATGTGTTGTCGCGCCAACATCTGCAACCATAACAAGCGGCTGTCGTTCGTATAACGATGCATGTCCTTGCTTGTATCCTTTCAAATTTAGTACATTGTCCAATATCCAGGCAAGAGGTACCTTTACTAAATCCCCTTCTATATAGCCAGGAATTAGGGGGTACCGCTCTCTAAGGTGAGCATACGCCTCGTGGGTAATATGAGGGTTTTTGAAAAATGACCCC
Source organism: uncultured Candidatus Saccharibacteria bacterium (assembly GCA_964409035.1). Taxonomy (GTDB): domain Bacteria; phylum Patescibacteriota; class Minisyncoccia; order Phycocordibacterales; family UBA12088; genus CAYPBQ01. The sequence goes on along the minus strand of CAYPBQ010000004.1, from coordinate 35,878 downwards.
GCAGTGCCATAGATGGTAAGCGGTGGAAACTTGTTGGCCCGTATCGTTAGCACTGTATCTCGCACCTCACGCGCAGAAGATTGTGCAGTGAGCACACTCTGCGCAAGGTCTTTATATGAGAGTTGTGGTGTACCTACAGTAGAGAGTTTGAAAGTAACATGAGTGATAACTAGATGCTCGTTATGCTGAAACATACTATGACGATAACCAAAGTCAGCATCCTTTATGGTTACAGTACGCACTTCATTTAGTTTGGTGTCGAGTACATGCGCGCACATAAATACATCTTTAACTTCTGCTCCATACGCACCAATATTTTGTACGAGTGATGCACCAACGTATCCAGGTATACCGGAGAGATTTTCTAATCCCCACAAATCGTGATCGACCGCATATACAACAAGAGAATCCCACTCTTCGGCAGCACCCGCATGGAGCAAAACGGTATCACCTACACCTTGTTCAAGATGTATACCCTTTATTTGTATATGAATGACCAACCCATCAAATCCTTTGTCATCGAACAGCACATTTGAACCCCCAGAGAGAAGGATCCATGGAAGTGATTTGGAGTTCGCAAATGCAACTGCCTCACGCACCACATCAATACTAGTAGCAGAAACAAAAAAGCGGGCGTTGCCGCCTGTCTTAAATGTAGAGTATTCTCTAAGTGATATGTATTCTCTCAAGTCCATAGTTCCGAAAAGATATGGGGAGCGGGAGCGAGCTCCAAGTGAAAATCTATGTGAGTGCCACCGCCCCCCGTACCTGTTAAGAACGTATCTATAGTAACGGATATGAGTAAAGTTGCAACCAAATGTTATCAAGGATTATTACTATCCAAAAAGCAAGGAGGCCAGAAGTAGTACGTGTACTACTTCTGGCCCAATTTCAGATACGCCATGTTTTTCCTATTTGTTCAAGATGGCGATTGAAAATACTCGCAAGACCGAGTGCAGTACGCCAGAGATTAATATAATACTCAATAATGCAGTACGTACCGGGATGATTCATGTATACCGGCGGAGTTTGGGATACATTGCTGTTTGCAGCTTCAAACTCAAGTTGGGCATGGCGCTTGATAACTGTATGAACTGCAGTAGCAGGCATGGGAACCCTCCACTGTTAGGGGATGCTACCTCAAGTGAACCACTTTTTTAAAAGCACGCAAGCCAACAATTCACCTCTTCTAAATTTCAAAAAATCAGGTAATCTGTGTTGGGTCTAATAACTGGGGGTTGCGATGAGTGAGGAAATTGCGCTTACACTCTTTCAGAAACTCATTGCAATGAATAGCATACTCGAGAATGAAATTACTGCTGCTAAGAAGGGGGATTCTAGAACAATAATATCCAGTATCGGAAGCAAGATAAGCGGAGCTGAGGCACTGGACGATGCCTGGCACAAATGGCTCACTATGTGTTGTAAGACTCCACAAATTTGTGCTGCTATTCGTATCGTATTACGACAAAGAATATTAGAGCATTTGGTAAAATTACACCAAAACTTGAGAGCAAATTGTGATGCATTGCAACAACTAGTTGATAGCGGTTGCACTGATAGAGTAGTTAGAGAATCTCTATTGTTGGTAACACCTATTGAAGTTTACGAAGGTGAGGCGGTGCTACTTGAGCTCAGAAAGCGTTAACTCGCTTTTTGAGCTCTTCCTTTTATAAGGGCATATATGTATCCAACTGCAGAATATACCGCAAGCGCATATGAACCCACCCTTGTTCGGTGTGTTATTTCAAATGTTGAACCAAATGCAACATCAAAATTTGGGAAGAAGTATATAAATAATATAGTTGCAACTAATCCAATCAAAAATAGATTTCTAAAAATTCTAAATTGCGTTGAGTTGAAAAGGAAAGAGAAAGTAAAAAATATTATTATGATGAAAGCAATATTTTCAGCAACTCCAGCAAATTTGTGCACCTCGGATGCTGATATCAGAGTACATCTTTCAATTTGACCAAAAATATTATGCTCAACGAGCCTAACTGGCTCCTCACACAACCCAAACGTCCCAGGACTCCACAACACATAGCTAGTAAATAAAAGCACTGCTCCTACCACCATGAATGCTATTTTTTGTATCAGATTGTCCATACTATTATTTTACTTTTCAATGTAAAAGTTGCATGGACACAAGTGAACACTTACTTTAAATCACGAGTTTTTGCCCTTATTAGAGCATGCAAATAAACAATAACTGTGTAGATAGCCAAAACTAAGGCACCTGATGCCGAGCGATCCTTCACGTCATAAGTAGCCCCGTACATAACATCGAAATCCGGGAAAAAGAAAATAAAAGACAATACAAGCATTAACCCAATAAAAAACGAGCTAATGAAGACCTTAAATTGGGAAAAATTTAGAAAAAAAGAAAACGAACTTGCTACCACAAATACCAGTCCGATGTATTCAAGAATTATTTTAATACTTGAATCTATGTTAAATCCAATTTCACACCTCTCAACTGTGCCGAAAATATTATGCTCAACGAGCCTAACTGGCTCCTCACACAACCCAAACGTCCCAGGACTCCACAACACATAGCTAGTAAATAAAAGCACTGCTCCTACCACCATGAATGCTATTTTTTGTATCAGATTGTCCATACTATTATTTTATCCTACTTCTTAAACTTTCATAAAGCTCTTTATACAGTCCTCTAAATGCATTCATCTCAGGACTTGCCCATGTTCCCATGGTGCGCTTTTTCATTATCTTGTATCCACCATTAATAACTATAGATGCGGTATACGGCCTATTCATGGCAATGTATCGCCGTGCGTAGTAAAGCTTGTGCAAAAATACCATCTGATAGTAGCGTGATATAGGGAGTGTGGGTGCCATAGCGGTTATATCTGCCATGATAGCTTCTGGGTCACGATGCCCCTCATTTGGCGTGGGTATACTTGCGAGTATATCTTTTTCATAATTTCCATCACCTTCAGTATCCACCAAAAATGAAGTAAGGGTGCCATCAGGGGCGATAGTTACCTTGGCATCAGTATTTATAGATATGGGGATGTCTGGGTAGTTTTTTCCCTTTACCACCCCAGCTTCAGTAACAGCATCAAATGATAGTGAAAAAGTACCACTTCCTGTACCACTTAACTCTAGGTGGTATTCCTCGCCAGTTGGAAGTACCACATACTTAGCGTCCCCCACTTCAAGATAGGCACTATTTGGAATATCTTCTATATAAGAAACAACCTCGGAAGTATGGATATGTTTGCCAACATATTGCCCACTGTTATTTGTCGCAGCAATAGATATTGGTGAATGGACACCTATGAGGGTGTTTTTAGGGATAGAGGAGGGTAATGGCTTATTTTTACCTATAAATATAATTGGTAAGTCTTCACTTCGAATTATATTTTTTATTAATGAAAAAATTTTACTAGACTCAAAAATATCTGCATGACTGTAATTCGTCTTTTCATCATCATTAAACCCAAAAATATTAAAATAATATGTCACGTTATTGCTACTATCCCCCACCACCGTACCATCCCCATCGAAAGTAATTTGTGGACTGTATCGTATAGCTTCATTTGATGGTGGCTCCCCTTCATATGTAATACCCTCAATGGTGGGCATACCCCACCCCACCACAGTAGTCACCTCAATATCATCAGGCGCAGTCCAAGAATCAAGTACATCATGAAGGTTTTGCGCGCGAGTTAACAATCCTTGATGCAACGTTGTTGGTGTTTGTATGTCATCAAATACAGGTAGGTTCCTGAGTCCGTGGCTATCGGTCAGAAATGTCTCGAGTGATTCTCGCGAAGTAATGTTCTCACCATATGCCAACTTCCATGTCGAAAGTTTCTGATTATGTGGAAGTATCTGCACTGTACTTGCCCCTCCATTAGTAAAGTATGCACGCGACGGAAGAAGTACGTGCGCGCTCACCATATTTTGTATTGCCTCACGGGCGTACGGTTCGCTAAGAGCAAGCCCGAAGAAAAATCGTTGTCCATGACCATGAAGAAGTGTACCCACCGCGCTTGGTGTACCCGCCTCTGGCGTACCCACTGTTACAAATTTATCGACAAGATGCTCTTTGCCTTGTCTAACTAGCTCATCAATAAGAAGCTTTCCTATCAACCCTCCCATTGAGTGGGCGACAATGGTTACCTTTCCTGTTTGTGATGTGGCAGCAAGGCGCTCTAGTTCTTCTACCATTGTGGTACCGCCGTCCTTTGTATTTATTACTCCACGAGCAATAGTCTCAATATCTAGTCGCCAATCATATGGCTGCGCGTGCCACTCATTAATCTCTCTACTCTCTCTAAGTTCATCAAGCGACGCGAAAAACTGCGTATAAAAATGCGACGTCCCCGCACTCGCAATCACCTCCTTTGTGTAGATATCCTTTTTACTTGTACCGTCATTATTCATTCTGAGTTCTGAAGAGTCATAGTTCCCTACAAATAATTGAGGTGGCCACAGCTGATCGTCACTGTCTTGCACGTATAAATCACTCCCTGAGATACCAGGGATAAAAAATACATTTGAGCAGCACTCCTCGATCCGGGTTGGGGCATACGTAAAAGTGAGTGTGTCGTATATGGGCTCTGCGCCACTAATTCCTCCTGAGGTAAACCACTGATATGCCTGATTTAGCATTGAAGGGTGTGGCTTAGAGAGCAATACCGTATACGTACCAAATGGCGCATTTTTCATTGCTAAAAATCTGTTTGATACAGGCACACTCTCTCCTGCAGACCATCCCTTAAATCCAAAACCAGAATAGGCAGGGTCAGTATTACCAAAGACCCCCTTAAAAACACCAATACCACCGTCAGGAAATCTCACCGTAGAATCAGAAGAGACAACAAACTGCCAAGAATCACTTGTCTGCAAAAAATCTTCAGGAATTACTACATCTCCATCATGTATTACCTTGCCACCCGTCCGCACAGACACAAGCTCAAGCCCCGCAGCAAAACTAGTAGCCGGCACAAAAAAGACAAGTCCACTGAGGAGAAAAATAAAGGCGAGCCGTATGTGTGCCACACCCAACATGTATGCGTATATTAGCACCGCACATACACCACGGACAATACACGCCCCCTACAAGGGGAAGAGACGTATTTGCACCTCTCCATTAAGGCACCCGTCACCATCAAAACCTTGGTCAAGCATCATTTGTTCAGCTTCAACACTCACTGGGTTTACATCTGCCACATCGCGCTGCGCGCCGATATATACACCAGGAGGAAGGACACATCCATAGCGAGTAGACCCGATTGCCCAATAGTTGAAGTCGAATGTTCCACCCCACGGTGTCTTTGGCCATGAAGGGAGGTACGGGCCTTTCCACCTCTCGGCAACAATACTGGTCCAATTATCTGGGCAATGATTACACACCGGTATTTCTGTCGCGCCAGTATCAGGGTTATATGGCATGGGGTTCGTAACTCCAGGATCCCACCCACGGCTCACATCAGGTGGATAAAAGCCCATATCATCACGATACAACTCAATCGCAAGCACCACAGACTTTACGTTGCTAATTACCTGTGCAATCTTCCCTTTCTCACGCGCTGATTGTAGACTCGCAAAGACAACACTCGAGAGTAGTCCAATAATTGCAATCACGACGAGTAACTCGATGAGGGTAAATCCTTTTTGGTTTTTTTGAGAACGCATATATCAGTCTGCAATAGCCACTACCGTACTGGTGGCCAGTTTACATCACCACTCACCCCTCCCGTTACAGGGACCGGTTCATACTCTGCTTGTTTAGAATTTGCAAAAGCAATCCATAGCGATACAACAATAAAGCAGACACTCATCAATAAAAGCACCAGTGACGCTTGCGAGGGTGTACTGATGCGCCCATATGAGTAGCGCATCAAAAGAGTAACCATTCCTGAACCATGGTTATTAAAAAGAGGATTAGCATCCCCTCCCTCATCAAATTGGACATCATTATTTTGAGTAACCGCCATAAAGAGAGTGTATCGCACATGTCTATTAGCTACTAGCTATGCGAGCCATAAAACGAAAAAGCCCCCGAGGGGGCGTTTTCGTAGATTTTCTTGGAAGCCTCACAACTTTCGAGGCACTCACAAAACTATTATAGCAAATAAGTATCTTTTGTCAATTACTTCATTGCATCAACTTCAGCAAGATACGCGGTTATTTCTTCTGCCCTATCAGGAAACGCTGCCTGCATTCTTACTAGTGTCTCTCGAGCCTTTTTCTTGTCTCCACTATTTAGATATGCTGCAGCTAATCCAAGAAGTGATTCATTATCGGTTGATGCCCGTAGCTCCCAAATAGCTACAACTGATGGCATGTCCTTGGCATTGTAATAACTAGTTAAGAGTGTGTTGTTATCAAGTATATGCGTACCCACCTGTTCAGTGAGAAAGGCCTTTGCCTCAGCAAGTCTGTCGTCATAGATTAACGCAACTGCATAAAAGACCGCTGCCTGTTCATTTGAAGGAGCAAGGTCAAATGCTGCCTTCATGTACTCAACACCTTTCTTGGTGTCACCACCATTAATACTTGCAAGTCCTAGCTCGTAATATATTGTCTGCTTCTTTGGAGAAAGCTCTAATGCTCTTAATAGTGACTCGCTTGCTTCGCCTGGCTGACCTGCGCCATTAAGGAATGTACCTAAGAAAAGTTGGAGTCGCGCATCATCAGGGTACTGATCAATTTCAGATTGAAGTATTGCGACCGCACCAGCAGAAAACTTCTGCTTCTCTTCGCTACTCACTGTATCAGCACTTATTACCTGTAGTGCTGCCTGAATTACTTGCTCAGCCGTCTCTTGTTTTCCTACACTATTTTTTGCGTATGCCTGCTCGTACATTGCAAGATTAACTAGCACACCACCCTCTTGCGGAGAGTAAGTATCAATAAGCAGCTTTGCAGTTTGAATACCTGGAACATTAAGCGCGTATACACATACCACCGTAATCACAAATACCGCCGGAGCTACTATTGTATAGACGGTCTGTTCGCTCACTCTCTTTTCAGCAAAGATCACTGGCTCATCTTTAGTGCTACGCACGTGTAGGTATGCAAGTAAACTTACAAAGAACACATAGCTTATGAGGTTATCAAACACAAAGATGTTGTGCACCATGTAGGCGCCAAGTAGTCCTGTGAACACCGCTTTCTCTGTTACAGAGAAGTCACCCTTTTTAGAAAACCATAGATAGTAGAGAGCGATTCCGAACAAAGACAGATAGAGAACAAACCCAAATATACCTCCTGCAATAAGCCAATCTAGGAAAATGTTATGCACCCTATCAAACCACTGCTCTTGCTTAAACATGAGCGGATTGTAGTGCTGGTTAAAAACGTAGTTGAAACTCTCTTGCCCCCACCCAAGCACCGGTCTCTCCTTAAAGCCTTCGTACGCCATGTTCCAGATCATGAATCGAGAAATGGTGGTAGTGTCTGTAAGAGAAATAGAAGCGAAACGATTGAGTACCGGTGAGGACGTAACAAAGGCACTGTCGCGGTTCATAAAGAATACCCCCGCACCAAGCGCAAGTGTGATAAGTAGTATCCCTGAGCCATATCGAATCTGCTTTGTTGATGAAAGAAATCCTGCAATAATCGCCGCGAGAGTAATACCGCCCAAAAATCCTAGTATCGCTCCACGGGTTGCAGTGTAGTAGAGCGTTACAAGCATTAAGAGGATAAAGAATCCGTATGGCAAACGGTAGAACCATTTAAGCCCGTCTCGTAAAGCGTACTGAATTGCAATAAATATATGGAAGAGTGTGTACACCGCAAGATAGGTAGGATTGCCAAGAGTAACATCAATACGTGATCCACCTACTCCATTAAATAGATATTCTCGTATCTCGAGCATGCCCTGTATACCAATCACCGCAGCAACCGCGATTGAGATATGCCAAAACCAATACCACAAGCGTTCGGTAGTGAGTACGCTTATTGTTATCACAAAGTACAGAAGCAGGTGGAACAGCGTGATCCATCCCTCCATTCGCTCAAAGTTTGAAAAGAAGCTCTTAAATACATTTGGGCTAAATAGATCCGCGACAAATATCCACCCCACAAACATGGCAAGTGAAGCAAGAAGCCATGAAAACTTAGGACGATACGCCGGCTCCATAATGGCAAGCACTGCCCAGACACCAAAGAGAACCTCAACTAGTATTCTGAATGAAAATCCCTTCCCAGTGATATAAGGGAAAAACATCGACTCACTAACAATAAGCGGAATAAAAGGCACCAAAAAGGTACCGGCAATAAGCGTATAACGCAGTGCATCTTTTATAGTCATTGGAAAAACTATACCACGGCAGTATCCCTATTGCGAATCGAGAGTTACAATACTGTACATGCTCACATCCCTAAAAAACCGCCTTCTTGTCATACTGAAAAAATCCGAGCGGTACACCAAAACCGACATGAAATACCTCCTGGGTGGAGGGTTTTGGATTACTTTCGGGCAACTGATTACTGGTGCATCAGGGCTCATTCTATCCTATGCATTTGCCAACCTCATTCCTCCTGAAGTCTTTGGTAACTATCGATTCATTCTCTCTGTTGCTGGTGTATTGGGTGCTCTTACCCTACCAGGTCTTGCAACATCAGTTGTAAGAGCGGTCGCGCTTAATGAAAGAGGAGTTTTTGCATATAGCCTTATGGTTCGCATGCGTTGGGGTGTCCTTGCATCAGTTGCCGCATTAGGTATTGCCATCTATTACTATGTAGTAGAGCAACATACTGAACTAGCACTTGCGTTAGTTGTCGCTGCGGTATTCCTCCCTCTATTTGAGCCTGTACAGATGTACTCATCGTACCTAAGTGGAAAAAAGGATTTCAAGCGAACAAGTATGTATGTCACGCTTGCGCATATTGCCGGCACCCTAGGTGTTGTGAGCGCCTTGTTTTACTCCACAGAGCTACTCTCGCTGGTGATTGCATACTTTGCGTTTTATACCGCAGCACACGCGATAATGCTTATGTTTGTCGTAAACAAGTACCACGAGGTATTAGTTGATGGCGCAACACACACAGACACCATCGAGTACGGCAAACACCTTAGTTACATAAATGGTTTTTATGTAATCACCAACCACATAGACAAGGTCTTAGTATTCTACTTTTTAGGACCGATTGAGCTTGCGATATACACCTTTGCTACCCTATTTCCCGACTACATACGCAACATGACGCGCACGATAAGCACTGTTGCGCTGCCAAAGTTTGCAGAACGTTCAATCAATGAGATAGGACGCACTATCTATGCTCGAATGATGCTTTTTGGTGTATTCCTCCTTGCCATTGCTGGCATCTATGCCCTACTTGCTCCATATATATTTGCACTACTCTTTCCACAATATCTTGCGAGTATCCCCTACACTCAACTACTCTCACTCACCATACTTGGGGCGCTTATGTCTATCCCAAATACCATTCTAAAAGCACACAAAAAAGTAAGGGAGCTATACACACTACAAATCACTGGGTCAGTGATTCAAATCTGTTCACTGGTTATTGGTATTGCCTTCTTTGGCATCATGGGTGCGATTGTCGCCCGCATCGGTGCGCGCATCCTACAAGCTGGGCTAGGCTCGATATATTTAAACAAGATATTTACTACACCAAATTAACGCAGACCAAAGCAGTAACAGTGTATTTATTATTCCAATTTTTGCTGGGTAGTGTACGCGTCTTCAAGTGGTGATACCATGGAAAAACTATAATTAAAAAGCGTTTCTAGCATACCGTTACGACAAATATGAAATCAATTCCCCACCTACAGCACATACTTAATGATGAGTGTAGCCATCTTCTTGAAGTGCTCCCAAATACACACGAAAAATTACAGATTCTCTCTGATAAGAATCAAAAGCAGTTTCGCGAGAAGGTAGTCGCATTAGGATGCGACATTTCTTCATCTGACGCATCGGCGTGTGCTCACAACAAAATGATTGCTTTAATTGAAGAAATAGAGCGCACACTAAAAAATATATTTCCATTGGTTGATCCTTCCAGTGCTGATGCGCTTCTAACATTTGGGCATTCATTGCTCGACTCTATTCCACACAACCCCATAGCCACCAAGTACCTCACTGATACTGCAATTAAGAGATTGCTTGTAGCAAATCCTCCGCATGCTCTTTTAAAGCTTCACCATGCTGACAACATAGAGAACTTAAGTAAAAAACTTTCACTTAGAATGATACTTTCTGCAACAAGGCACACGGAAGATGATGCGTGGCAACATGCGTACCAATCATCACTTAGCGCTTGTACTGCTGCTGATTTTGAAGACAGAGAACTAGCCCTGCAAGTCTTAGATATGCAGCAATATTCGCAAACTCTTAATAATGCAGGGAGGACACTCAAGCCTTGGCGCGTGAGTCATAGCAAGGAAGCTGGGGTAATCACTTTTTTCACTGCTGATAAGAATGTGTCAGCCACTGCCCCACTTCTTACTCGCGCTACAGTATTTCTTCATTACTACTTTGAGGTCATCTATGCTGGTAAATTTGTAGCTGAAAGTTCAAACACGAATGCATCAGAACCAATAGGCACTAAACTAGTTAGTGTCATACGCAATCACCGAGATTCATTTGCTCACTTTACGACTCCAAATGTATACGACGAGAATTTGTACTGGCAACATGCTCTTATAGCTTTTGATTCTATTTTTAACATACCGGCATTTAGCTTTTTTAAGGATGCTACATCCCTTGGTGGAAGATGCGCAGATACGGATGATCTCTTATCACTACACATCATAGATGTGTTGTGGGATATCAGCCTATCTAACACAGCCATCACCGCATATTTTGGAAATGATCAAAAACGGTTCTTGTACCACATGCAAGAATCTCTATGGTATGACCTGCTTCAAGACCTACTAGATATAGCACCTGAGGATATGGAGAAATTGGTTACCGCATCATTAGACATTGGCGATGTAACATTCACAAAAAACCTCATTCAATCGAAAATACAAGCATTGGGTTGATTTTTTGAAAGAAAATGGCATAGTGCCTGTGGCAATGTGGACAGTTAATTACTCCTGTAACTAACTGTTATCACATTTTGTTTAACAAATGGGCACGGTGTCCCGAGGAGAACTTCAGTGGCAACCAAGACACCTCCGATTGTCAGGCTTCCCTCAAGAAGCAGCTTACAATTGTTTGCAAAACTTGAGGGAGGACATGATCCTTATGGCGCAGTAAAGGCAAAACCAGCTAGGTTCATTCTTGATGATGAGCTGAGAAGGGTAAGGCACAAACATATTTGGTGTGCTTCGAGCGGCAGCTTTGCTTGCGCAGTAGCCCTCTACTGCGCAGAGAAACGTATCAGGTGTACCGTCGTTGTAAACGAAAAAATCCCGCCTTTGAAGCTTTCAAAGCTTCGAGAGTTTGGTGCTAACATCATACAATGCGGCACCTGCACACTGGAGAGCCACAACCATGCGCTAAATATGGTTAAAGAAAGCGCAGGAGAGTACTACTACGTTGATCAACTAAATGATCCACGTGCAGTACTGGCACATCAGCAAATTACCGCAAGGGAAATTTTCAATTCCCTACAGCAATACGACTGCATTGTATGCTCCGCAGGAAGTGGAGCAACTTGTGCTGGTATAAGAAGAGCACTAGAAGATACTGGTTATAGAGCCAACATCCTGTACACAGTGAATGGGGACCCTCAAAAAAGAGGGATAACTGGAACTTATCTTCGAAGTGTTGACTTGAGAACCCCCTTCATAGTGGAAATCGAGGAAATTGGCCTCACAGGAATACCAATAACATGGGAAGAGGCGGACTCGAGAATGAGATGGCTATACGAGCAAGGGATCTCTGTCGGACGTCAAGGAGGCGGAGTCTATGCCGCAATGGAAAGAGTAGCCCAAACAATGGGTTACACCAAAATGATAGGAGTGATGGGAGACTCTGCCGAACCGTATCTTTAGCCCCTAGGGGGCCTTCCCCCAAGTTCGTGCAAAATTACGAACTTGGGGTTTTACTTTATTTGAGACTCAAATTCTTCTAAATGATTTTTATCATGCTTGCCGTCATACCATAGCGCAAGGCTCGTAAGACGCAATAGACTAAGCCCAGGCTCAGGAAGGGTGTTGTAATCCTTTTCGTACCTATCCATATCAATAAGTTTTTGTATAAGCTTGTTCCCCTTCAGGTATGCAATCAGCACAGGACGATATTCTTCAAACAGAGTTGTGTACGGAACAAGGAGTGAATTCCCCCCTCTTGTGTAGAGGTGCTCAGGCACAAATGGTTTAAGCATGTCCCGAATGAGTTGCTTTTGCCACTTATTGCGTCGTCGCATCTCATCTGATGTACGGAACATGATTTCTGCAACCGTTGGAGTATTCCACGGAGCAATTGACTCCATCTCAAACACTCGCGCGATTGCGTGACCATCTTTTTGTTGTTGGCATTCAATCCAACTTGTTATCTCCATAATGACAAAAGCGTCACTTCGGGCAATCGAGCTCGCCTCGATAGGAGCGATGTGCGCTGTTACCTCATCAAAAAAGTTTTGTGGGAGTGCCTTAAATAAATGCTTTTCTCTTGTGTAGAGTGCCCCCTTTGCATATCCAAAACGCTCCCGCCATGATGAAGCAAGTAAGTACGCCACTCTAGTTTCTGAAAAACCCTTGTACTTTGCATAGAGTAAGTATAAGGGATTGAGGATAATTCTTGGAAGATACTTCTCATAAAGACGAGTTGCGTATTCAAATTGTGCAGACTTTAAGTTGCCAAGCAGTAGCTGCGTGCCGTAGCCAAAGTAAAGCTTTTCATATCCCATCTCTTTTGCTTTCTTATATACAGGCGAACATGAAAGTATCATTTCAACACTAATTGGTTGTTGTATATTCTTCGCAACAAATGCAAGAAGTGAGAGGAATGATTTTGCCTCAGGGTACAACTCAACATTGGGAGATGCAAAATGGGCTACGGTCTTTCGGGCACTTACAAGATCATGACTATTAGGACCTTGTGCTCCCACCGAGATACTCGGTACTGGAGACTTTTTTATATCTGTAAGGACCCCAAGAATACCACCCGAATCAATACCACCCGAAAGCGCCACAGCTACCTTGCCATCAGCGCTTTGCTTGATTGTGTCATGAAAGATCTTCCGGTACGCATTAACGTGTGCTTCATAGTCTGTTGCTTTATCTGAAAGCCTCTTCTCAAGGTTCCAGTACCGTACGCATGTGGTTTCCTCTGATGAATGAGTGAGCATACTCCCCACAGGTACTGCTTGTGCCTCTTTATATATTGTACGAGGTGGAAGAATAGTAAAAAATGAAAGGAGCTCATACGCAGAAACTACATCAACCTCAGGCGTAATATTAGCAGAGTCAAATAGAGCCGACAGTGAATCAGAGAGATAAAATCCAGTTTTTGTTTTGAGATAATATATTTCGTTATTCCCGAATTTATCGTTAATGACAATGATGGTTCCCTTCTGTGTATCAGAGATAATACACAAAAAGGTACTTATCGTGAGTGAATCTACGTACGGTATAAGGCCTTCAGACTTATACGAATGGAGTATTTCTTTAATCACGGCATCAGAAAGTCCGTGTGAATATATAGTTACCTCTCCACTCGTGTACTCACTGAGCATTCCCTTTTCCGCCTTTACTGCGCCCCCCTCAGCCTTGAATAAATAGTGCGTACGCATACAAGATTATTTTTTAGCGACAACAAATAGCCCGAGCGGTAAGTGTTCAGCGTTTCGCTTATACCGACTACTCAGTATAGATAACACGGTATCTATACCAACAAATACAGCTTGAAAAAATGTCCTCAGAAATACTGTGGGAACAGCGCCGCATACACTCTGCCAAAAAATTGAAAAAGGGCCTTTGCCTAGATTGGTTACTACAACCTCTCTAAATCCAGCATCAGTGAATGCTTTTTTTAACGCAGAAGGTGTATACCTAAAAAAATCATCAGGTGACCCGTGTAGTCTATACATAAATGGCGTAGAGGCAACCATACTTCCACTACTCTTTAGCACTCTGTATGACTCAGTGAGGAGTGGCTTGTAGTCATATACATGCTCAAGCACATTGAGACACACGATGTTGTCGAACGATTCATTTTCTAGCGGAAAAGGTTTTTGAGCATCGAAAAGTATGTCTGGGTTTGACGCTGGGGAAATGTTTCCAACCAAAAAAGTTCCAGAACCGTTTATCATCCGGTGATAGACGGCATCTTTGGTTCCACCAAGGTCGAGCACTTTACCCATAAAGGTAATGCGTTGAAGCGCCTTATACTGTTCCGAGCGTAAAATTGAGAGACGCCATGTCATGTACCGAGGATTGTAGCATTTTAGCCACGAAGCCTCAACGAGGGCTATGTTTAATTATTTTCAAACATGCGTCGCGCCCGTTCATCACAAAAAACCAATTTTCCTTCTATGTACTTGTCTGAAGTGGTTGCGACAACGCTGCATGCTGAAAAAAATCTACCAAACAGTTGGTCCGGATTAAGGTGCGGCATGTCGACAATCATGTAAAGACCAATATATGCTTTGAGTCTTTTTTCATTTGCTTCAAAGAATGCTTCATGTGGGTAGAAGCGTCCAGCGTACACACCCCTCTCATACAACTCGTATGCGGCAATATCATTATACGTCCTTACTTCTTTTGTTCCGTCAGGTAACGCAGATAGTATCGTCGTAGCTACTTTTGTTGTATTTCCATAGTAGCCGCCGGTTAGGTATTCAAAGGTAACAAAGCCATTGTGTACTGCCGTAGTAGCAATAAACGCACCGAGGAGTAAGGGGGCAACACTTCCCTGCTTCTTTATTAAGTGATCAAGGATAAACAAGACACCAAAAAAGAACGAGGCAAGGACTAGGTACAGCATTCCATCAAGCGGCAAATAGAATCCAATGGGGCCGGATCCTCCAGAGAGCGGAAAAAGGATATTCCACTCAAATGTTTTCAATGCCTCAATAAATTTACTCTTTGGGGTAAGCGCAAGAAGTGTGTGTGCTGAAGAAAAAACAATGTGCGTTATACTTGTCGCGATTACTCCGACAATGCAAAAGCTGTATACCATAACCTGTCTTGCCTTATTCGTCATTGCTGCATACACCCTGCTGAGTACGTAGGCCGCAATGATGACACCTGGCACAATGATAAACATGAGATACCTATCGAATGTGCGGTGGGTAAAATCAAATATAACGAAATAAAAGAGTATGTTCGCGGCAAGAAATAGATACCATACTGATAGTTGTCGAACATGCTGAAGCCCCAGGACAATGAGTAGAGGGATGAAAAGCGACGTATAGAAGAGCACCTTAGCAAGTTGGAATAAGACCTGTGTATAGTCGCGCCCGCTAAAAGCGACAAAGTGTTCTATGTATGAAAATGCTCGTGTATCACCCCAATACGTCCATACAAAAAAAGCACCGAGTACTCCGAACAGAACAAGTGGCAGCATGATGCGGACACTCATAAGCACATCTCGTACCTTTTGATACCGAAGAAGCGCGTCAACACCTATGGCTGCCGGAACGAGCACAAAGCTGAGCTTTGTCATAAGCCCTAGCACTATAGCTAAAAGCAGAACGCCCAAAGCTCCGTATGTTGTTTTTTTAGCTGTGGCGCGTTGCCATTCCAGATAGGCGCCAATAGAGAGAATAGTGAAGAATGGAAGAAACGCTCCATCAATATCTATCTGCAACGATCCAATAAGTGCGTAGGTAGTAGTAGCATACAATAACCCAGCAATGAGCGAGGTGAGCGTGCCGTATGCACGCTGCGCGACAACCATTATAAGGGTGAGCGTAAGAAGGCTCAGTATGAGGGGTACAACTCTCAAGTAATCGTAGCCAGTTATGGCACCAATCCCCATGTATATAAGCTTTGAGAATATCGGGTGCGGAATAGCGTCCCAAACGCCATACGAGCCATTTACCGCGATGGCCCAACGATGCTCGTCCTGATGGTACAACTGCCCTACCCCCATAAGTCGTGTCACCACAGCATAGAAACCTACCAAAAAAGGCAGGATAAGTAGCGGTATACGCGCGCCTTGTACCCAATCAATCACCTTATGAAATGGGATCATGTACTGATTTTAAGCGTTGCTCTACAATGAGCCGTATCATTCTCAACGCTAGTCGTATTGTCTTACTTAATTTCCCAGTAATCTTAGAAGTGCCGATGCGCGCGCGATAGTGCACAGGTACCTCTATTACTGGAATCTTAAACTGAAGTATACGCATCATAAGATGGGGAGAAAAGTGTGACCCTGTTACCATGAGCGTGTCTTTGAGTTTGTCGTAGTCACTTTTGTGAATGAGCTTAAATGTACAACCCACGTCGGTAAATGATGGCCCATTAAAGAGGTATTCAAGTAGTTTTGCTACCATCCAATTTCCCATTCGCATATGAAAGCCCATGTTAGCGCCCATATCGCCTCCCGACCATACCGGACTTCGAACAGTACGTGTGCCAATCACCGCTCCAAAATCTCTGCTGTATACGAGAAGCTTATCGAGATCTTTTGCTAAAAAGGTACCATCCGGCTCTACCGTCACGATGATGTCTCCCGTAGCCTCGCGCATACCTCGCGTTAGAGCGGCACCGTATCCTTGTCGAGTCTCTTTTATATACCGAGCATTTGTACGCTTAATCTCAACGTCGGATCCATCTGAAGAGTTATTATCAACAGCAATCACTTCATCAACGTGCGAGTGTGAAGAAAATTCGATTATTGCGTTATATATGTTTTCCTTTTCGTTATAAACTGGAAAAACTATACTCACCTTTTTTCCTTGATACATGTAGAAGTATATTAGAAAATCTTGTCTTTCCACGTCTTGGGTGTTTTGTCGTTTACAATTTCAAGATTGAGGTGGTAGCTAAAAGGCTTTGGACCACGGCTCTGTATGTACGCAATCATCTCGGCTATGCCTTCCTCAAGAGTGGTAGTGGTTTTATAACCCAAGAGCCTTCGAGCCTTATCAGCGCTGCATGTTGCCTTCAATACCTCTTGTGGTCTCCCCGGCATGTAGATTGGCTCTAGGGTAAAGTTGAGTTGATCCGCGATAACCCTTGCAAGATCATTGATCGTCACAAACTCTTCATCAGGTCCGACATTGATGGACTCACCAACAACCTCAGGCAAGTAGGCGAGCTTTTTTAATGGATCAACAACATCATTAACAAATGAGAAGCATCGCATCTGGTTTCCATCCCCATATATAACAGGTTGCCTACCCTGGAGCATGAGGTTAATCATAATAGAGGCAACATTTCTATACGGGTCATCATACTTCTGCCGAGGACCAATGATGTTATGTGGAATGGCAATAACCACCTCCATGCCGTGAATAGCGCCAAGAAGACGAGCTTGGTCTTCAGCGGCAAGTTTAGCTATCGCGTAAGGATCCTGCGGACGAGGTGTCATATCCTCGGTAAATGGTGTTTGCGGTTGTTCTCCGTAGCGAGCCATACTCGAACAGTATACGAACCGTCTTACCTTGTTTGCGATTGCCGCGCTTAACACTGAGGTAGTAGCGCTAAAAACATTTTCGCAAACAACATGAGGTGAAAAAACAGACAATCCCTCATATGCGTACGCTGCTGTGTGATACACCACATCAACATCTTTCATGAGCTCCTTCATTCGGGCAAAGTCGAGGCAGTCTACCTGATGAAATTCAACCCCTTCTGGGATATTATCGAGGTATCCTCCAATGAGGGTATCGTTTCCAATAACCCGATTACCCTCTTTCAAAAGATGTTCGGCTAAATGGCTCCCAAGGAAACCGGCAACCCCAGAAATGAAATATGTTTTTTTGGTATCCATATCACTAGTCTCTCTTCTTGAAAGTAAATATGATAGAACGATACACAAAAAAGCTCAATAATGCTACTGCGGCGATGCTTACGGTTTGCGCGATGAGGTAGTGGACATGCATAGAGACAAGGAAGTACACCAAAAAGCCGTTGAATAAAAGACCAACAAAGGAAACACTTAGGTACATACCAAACTGCGTATGGAGGCGTGAAAGGGTTGATTCTGAGAACGTCCAAAACTTTTGAAGAAGAAATCCAATGACCATAGAAACACCAAGGCCGATTGATGATCCCAAAAGGACAACGAAATCAAATACATCCACACATAGATACGTAATGCCAAGGTTGGTAATTGCACCAATACCTCCTGTTGTGAGGTATTTAAGAACACGGTAGGGATCACTAAATAGCGGCTTTAAGTATGCGAGTACTCCTTGCTTCCATGGGACTCGGTGCGATATACCACTCTCTCCTCTAAATGAATCAAGATTGTTTTTGTACCATCTGAAATTTTTAATCAACGCATCTTTATTTGAAAACTTTGGCGTATAGCCAAGTTGTTGCTCAGCTTTCTCAATAGAAACAAAACTGTCTTTAAATGCGGTTTCGTAAACCCACTTGTAGAGCGGTGAGAGTTGTAACCGCTCGAGTATGCGCAACGCAACCAACATTGGATATGCGGGTATCCCAATTACATATTTTCCAAATCCAGCCTCGTCGAGCACAGCCTGATAGTCTTCTTTCATCGTACCGAACACTTTCGCGCCTATATTAAAAGTATCATTCACCACTGTGTCATCTTTTATCGCGCACATATAAATCACGTCACAGAGATCCTCAACATCAAGTAGTTGGTATCTATTTTTCCCTGAACCCATAAGTGGAAAGCACGCGCCAGAAAGTGCCCAATCATAAAAGAGCGCAAAAACCCCAAGGCGCTCAGGTCCAACAAATGATTTTGGTCGCAATATGGGGACGATCATTCCCTCTTTTCTATACCCAAGACAAATTTCCTCAGCAGCAATTTTTGCCTTACCGTACTCCCCTACACCGTCAAGCTTATCCGTTTCGTAGAGCGGATGATGATCGGGTATACCATACACCGCCGTAGAAGAAATATGAATAACTCTTTTGATACCATTACTCTTTGCTGCCTTTACCACGTTATCAGTACCCATTATGTCAGTACTTCGTATATCTTCAGGTGAGTACAAGGGGAGCGCAGCCGCGCAGTGCACGACAACGTCGCTCCCCTTCATAGCCTCAACGAGGGTTGGGTAGTCACGAATGTCAGCCTTGTGCCACACTATGGCGTCCTTTTCAGGATAATCAAACGCAACAAGGTCGTATGACGTAACAACATGCCCTCTTTTGAGAAGGTACCTAACAAGATTGATGCCGAGGAAACCAGACCCTCCAGTTATAAAAAACCTCATGTGTTACGAGTGTACCATGTTTTTTGATGCTAAATAAACAAAAAATTACCATTGACATGATTAATGTTGCGTGTTTTATATCCAGCAGTTGTACCCCCACCCCAGCTCCTCAAAAGGTATTATTATTTGTGGGAGATACTGTGTCGGATTCTCGGCAAGTAGTCTCCCCTCCAGTCTGTCGGCGCCCTCCTGAGAGGGCGCCGACAATTGCTTATACACCCACGTTTCTATACACCGTAAAATGTCATGACCATAAGTAGTCCCCACGCCAAAGCACACACAAAGAGCCATCTGTCTTTAAGAAAAATAGTTTCTGGACTTTCTCCTTCACTCGGATGCAGAAACAGAACATTGATAGCCCTAAAGATTGCTGCAACAGCGACCATGACACTTACCACTGCAATGATTGATGGATGGGTAAGAATCACCCACGTGCTGTAGGTAACAATTGAAAGCAGTGCAGCGCTGATAAGAAAGTAGTCGAGTGTTTCTTTTGCATAGCCTTCAAGTACTTTTCGCTTATGCGCATGAAGCAATTCTGCCCGTCTCTTCCCAGTTACTAAAAATAGTGCCAGAAAAAACGTCGCGAGGAGCAGCCACAGAGAAACAAACACACTAGTCGAGACACCTCCCACTAAGACTCTAAGCACGTAAAATGACGCGACAATGACAATATCGAGTACCGCGACATGTTTTAAAAAGAGCGAATAGATGCCATTCGCCAGAAAGTAAAAAGTAAGGTACGGGATGAGTGCCGTAATGGATGAAAGAACAGCAAAGGCGAAGAGCAGCAATACACCAGCAAAGGCTAGCGCGCCAAAAACAGACACAGACCCAGACGGTAGCGACCTAAATCTCTTTATTGGATGCTTTGCGTCTGTTTCCGTATCGACAACGTCGTTTATGATATATACCGCACTCGATACGAGACAAAACACAATAAAGGCCATACTTGCGTTACCAAGCAGACCAACATCAAAGAGCTCACCCGCAAAGAACAAAGGAGCGAAGACGAGTAAATTTTTAATCCACTGCTCTGGTCGAAGCATTCTGATGTAATGAAGTAGTGGCATTAGTGGCCGGATGATTGGCGACAAGAGATTATCAAGCGTATCAACGAAATGCGTAAAGAGCGCTTGATTAGTTTGTGTGAGACGTTCAACCTGTATAAATGAACTTCCTGTAAAAAGAGCGAAAAATCCATCCGTGAGTACTTTATCACCTATAACCACTCGTTTTTGACTAAATGGCAAGCTCGTCGCGACTTTCTTATTTGGCTTCTTTCTAATTGAATCGATATAAGAAACACCATACTCCTTGGCGAGCATTGCCGATCTATCTCTTGCGCCATTTGAAAAAAGATAAACGTCCGCAATTTGCGAAAGCTTGCGCAGTTGTATTTCTTCATCTTTACCAACCCTAGTATCCCCATCTCGAAGGAGCGTTCCATCGATATCAAGAATCACCTGCGCGCCAGTAAGCGGGGTGATGGCAAGGTCCTTAAAGTACTTCATACTCGGGCGACTGAGCCTAAGACAAGAACGATGCCGAGTACCATCAGTGCATAGCCAATTATTTGTATGGTATGTATCTGCTCGCCAAAAAAATATGCTGCGCCTGCGTTAACGAGTACAAAGGTCATTACCACCATAACGGGATACGCGACGGAAAGTGATAACGACCTAAGTGCGAGAAAGTAAAAAACAACATTAAGAGCAAAAAACGAAAGTCCAAGAATAAGTTTCCAGTTTTGCACGACAAACACATGAGGAACAAGTACAGAACCAAATATTCCAATGCTTGCAGCTGATTTGAGAAGTATGTTCGCTAAGGCATTCAATGAGAACGCAATGATAAGCAGTAGGTATGCCATGTTATTTTTTACGCCACACCTCTACCATACTGCTTGTATCAACAAATACAAGTGCGTATTTGTTGATGGCGTCACCGTTATAAAAACATGCTCCAAGTTGGTCTTTCCTCCCAACTACGTAATCAGGGTTTGTATGATTGATAAGAAGTGGCGGTATCGTATAAAACGAATCAGTTGGTATACAAGATTGAGGTCGATAAAATGCCACTGACGAGGGGGATACTAGCCCTATAAAGTCGTGAACATAGGCTCCCGTCATGTACCCCACAATGCCAATATCCGCGATACCCACTGACTCACCCTCTCGTATGTGTTCTTTGAGGTATGTCCCCACCTCAAATAGCGTTGCCTTTGGTTGCGGGTGGGAGCCGAAGGCTGTTGTAAGGTAAAACATGAGCGGACCCAAAATTATAATAGAAAGTACAGCCACCTTCACCCACACCTTACTGCTATAGGCAAGTAGCCGCTCCACACCAACCATTATAAGCAGTATCCAAAAAGGCTCAGTTTGCGATAAGTACCAAGGAAATATAATAGGGTTAGATAGAGAGAAAAGCAGGAGGTAACTTAGCGGAATACTCACAATGAGCGAACCGCCAATTACTTTTGATACCCGTGAAGCACCAAGCACGATGAGTCCCGCGATAGGAGTAAGATGAAATCCCATGTTCAGTATTGTCGCATTAAAATCAAATAGCCTACCCAAAAGAAGTTTGCTGATGTGTGCTATTTGTATCTTTGCTGCCTGATACCACGGCAGTTGATAAATATCTCCAGAGTTGAGTTTAGTGAGTAGTGACTGCGGAATGAATGAGCCGAAGTAACAAGTCGCAAATACTGCCCACACTAAAAACACACTCACGCTTATGGTTGTTAGTCTCACTGTTTCCCGCATGCCGAGCGTAGCAATCCAAAAAATACCGATAAGGATGGCAATAATGCCGGCATCAGGTCGAGTGAGCACGAGAAGCGCTATAAGAATACTCACAAGTACATGCTTGCCGCTATATAGGTACGAGAGCGCGGCAAAAAGCAGAAGGAGAAAGAGGGATGTCTCCATACCCTCTAACACGGTCCGTGATAAAAGCAGTATGTATATAAATGTCACGAGGGCGGCAAATCCCTTCGATAGAAAACGACTTGAGACACGGTGAAAGTACGGCGCTGAAAATGAGAAGAAAGCAATGTTGCAAAATGCGAGTGCTGTAGGCGTACTTAGAAATGGGAGTAAAAAAGCAACAGCTGCAACCACTATGGTAAACAATGGAGTTGTAGATCCTAGTACTTTTTCCCCAATGTTATATACGAAACCCTCCCCGGCTAACAGATTATCTATATAGCGATACAGAATGAACTGATCATCATTTTGAAATTTAACATCAGAAAAGATCCACAGAAGGAGGTTTGCTAAGCCAGCTACTGTTACTAGAGAAACAAAAAAAAGCCTGTGGTTAGTTGCTTTTTCTACATACCGCTCTATTGTTGAAATAGCGGAATTCATATGCGGAAGCAGTGTATATCAAATCCTAGCAAGAAAAGACAGATACGCAACAAAGACAAAATCTATGATTCCATAGTAACCACTATCTTTTTAATGGTAGCCTTAAGGCCGTGCTCCTTTTGAACATACTCTCGCAGGAATATTTTGATACTATCACGCTTGTCTTCTGGAAGTACCGTTATTGCTTCTACTTTTTGAGCAATATGAGATGGACTCATCTCTTTAAGAGATAGCGCATACGGCATCAAAACATCTTCAAACGCCTCACTTGAGGAGAGCACCGTGACTCCACAAGCAAATGCCTCTAGCACAGACTTGTCCATACTTCCCGTCTCGCTGGTGTGTAAAAATATATCAGTCTGCTCTAGATAGTGGACAATCTTTTGATGAGAGACTGCCCCAACAAATTGCACATTCTCACTACATGAAAGTTCCTGCGAAAGACGCTTCATTGCGCCAAGATATGGAGCATCCTCTGGTGTACCAACATCTCCCACTATCGTCCCGACCACATCGACTCCCCTCTTCTTTAACTCTGCAATTGTCCTAATAAATACATCAATTCGTTTTGCCGGTGAGATTCTTCCAATAACCGATAATCGAAGTCTTGCACTTTGCTCATGTGCTACCGATGCATATGCCCCTACATCAATAGCATGTCCCGTGATAACCACCTTTTTTGATGGCAATCTAAAACTTTCTGCAGATGCGGTAAAGATGTGATGCACCAATTTTTCTGCAATTCTAAGTTTTGTATCGACTGATTTATGTGTATACCAAAGGGAAATTCTCTTTCCAAGGAGTCGCCACATTATTCCTCCCAGTACCACATACACAGGATTCATATGCACAAATACATGTGTGTAGTCTTTTCTATACAGTAATATAGAGCGGTAAAACTGTATCAGATACTCAATTTTGGGCACCCCTCGTTCCTTGCCAAGAGAAATTACCTCCACATTTTGTGGAAGTGAGTACTCACCCTTATAAAGACACACCACGGTGACCTTTTCGTAGTTAGTGGCAAACTCCTCAATCCATCGATGAAAGAAACCTAAGACTGGATCATTGCTATCAACCTTTTGCGTGCAAATAAGTAACTTCATGAGAAAGAGCTAAAAACATGACGAGAAGGAATTTTTCATTCTTTCTAGGTATTCTTCAAAAGAAATATTTGCGCTTGCCATTGCTTCCTCGTGCGCATTGACCGCAAGGCGCTCTCTGAGTGTATTATCCGACATAAGCGCTACAAGATGTGACCCTAGCTCTTTGCTATCTCCCACGGGCGCAATAAGCGCGTGACGGTGGTTCATAAGCAGCTCGCCTGCAATACCCACATTAGTGGTAACAATGGGTCGCTTGGCAGCAGCTGCCTCAATGAGAGTGAGTGCGTACCCCTCATACAAAGAGGTGTTAAGAAATACATCTGCACTCTTTAGATACGAAAGAGTGTCATGCTGCCACCCTGCAAATACCGTATTATTTTCAATGCCAAGCTCGTGCGCCAATTTCTTTAACGCTCCCATCTCCTCACCATCACCAACAATACACAAACCCGCTCGAGTATCTTTCTCAAGGAGTATCTTGAATGCACGCATGCCGGTACCAATATCCTTTTCCTTAGTGATACGTGACATCATAACCACGATAAAATTAAATTGCGGGTACTTAGTGTGCAGTTTAAATAACGGTTCATCAGTAAGAAAATGTCCTATATCAGTGTGTATTGGGAGTACGTGTGGTTCCTTTCGAAGCATCATACCAGCGAGTGATGTACGAATACGCTCTGATACCACACGGATGCAATCTGCTTTCGGGATAAGGTAGCGTGCAATGCGCACACGAATACTCTGTATCACCCCCTGCTTTCTATAGTGCGGACTCATAAAATCCGTATGAATTTGTAGCTGCAATCGCGCAGAATGATCATTTGCAATTGCATATGATGCAAGTCCAAGTTCAAATGGGTCTTGTGACGTGACTAGTTCGGTAGGCGGCAAACCTCTTCCTAAAAAGATCGCATCGAGCCACATAATAGCCCTGAAGGCAGAGTTAGTAGGATAGAGCCAAATGTTATCTGCCAATTTTGTACGTGAAAATCCCATCGACTGTGTGGTGGTGACAATTATGTGTAGCTCTGTGAGCACAGACCCATACGCAACAGCCCGCTTGCGTACTGCGCTTTTTTCGTCAAAGTATGCCCTATCACCTGAGACCATGAGTACCTTCATTGTGTGTTGAAAATTACTAATTCCTAAGTATCCTGAGCAAAAGCGGTACCAACCGTTCAATCATTTTTTGATGGGTAAATCGCCCAAGCTCCTTTACCCCTCCTTCTGTAATACGTTTTCGCAACACTGGCGAATCAAGCACACTTACAATAGATCGCATGAGTTGCTTCTTATTATTATAACCTACTAAGAGCCCATTTTTATCATGCTCAATTAGCTCGGTATTACCCCCTACATTAGTTGTCACGATAGGTGTCCCCACACTCATTACCTCAAGTAGTAAGTGTGAGAATCCTTCATAATTTGTATTAAGAACAAATATGTCTGCCGCCTGTATATAACGAAGCATGATCTCATGGTCTAGAGATCCACCAAGTGATACATATTTTTCTATATCTAGTTCCTTAATTCGCTTTTCAAGAAGTGGCATATCCGGACCATTCCCCACTATAAAGAGACGCATATCTGTGTAGCGCTTCACTAGCTCAGGTACTAATTCTATAAGAGCGGTAAATCCCTTCCACGGAACCAACCGCCCAATAGAAATAATCATCTTTCCTTTAAAGCGTAACAAACCCCTGAGAGTGCGCCTATTGCCAAGTGCTAGCTCGGGTTCAAAGCTGGTATAGACCACCTCGATTTTTTTACCATCAACTCCCCACGCCTCTACTATTGTTTTCATGTACTTGCTTGGCACAATCACCATATCAGCTTGACGAGCTACAAATAACTGCACCTTCTTTAGTATCGATACAAAAAAACCATAACCGGAGGTTTTTTTAGCAAAGACATCTAGTGTATCTACTACCCCAAATCTGCCGACACCTTGCTCCCACGCATAATCACCCGCCACTCGAAGTACAAATGGAATACCCTTTATACGAGATGCAAACAGCGCAGGTAATCCAACAGAAAATGGATCGAGCGCGTACATAAGATTCACACCCTTTAATGCCCTAATACAAGCAAAAAAATAGAGCACATGCCTAACACCTCGAACATGTCTTCTCACGAGTGAAAACGGAAGTACTGACACTGCGATGCCTATCTGTGGCAGATATCGCTCCAATGTCACTGTATGAGTGGCTGGGCCGCCTATTTCAGGCGGATACAGCCCCGTTGCAATGAGAAATCGCATAGTCACATATAATCATAACTCACGATGTGTGAACATAGATACACGCCAAGCGGCGGCCAGCGGGCCGCCGCTTGGCGCTAACCACTTCTTCTCCCAAAATTCCTTTATTTATACATATCTGTTAATAGTTGTTTTATACTCTCCGCTACAATATCCCACGTGTATTTTTCTTTAACCATACTTTTGGCGTTACCTATTGTGCGTTGTGTCGCCTCAGGGTCTCCAAGAATCCTAAGTACCGCATCGGCAATTTGTGATGGAGAATCTTTATCCACTGCAAAACCAGTTTCTGCCATATCAGGATTCCTTTTTGCATCAAATAAAAAGTCCGCAATACCGCCCTCCTGCGTGGCAATAACCGGAAGCCCTCTCGCCATTGCCTCAATAAATGAGTTGCCCATTCCCTCTGTCCGAGATGGGCGAATAAAAATATCTCCTAGCGATAAGCAAGCAGGCAAATCAGCATGATCAACATATCCAAAAAAGTGCACTCTCTCCTGTAGCCCGAGCTCTTTCACGAGAGCCCGAAGCGTAGTGTCATCAGGACCAATCCCAAGCACAGCAAAAGACACATGTGATGGAAGTAATGTTAGCGCGCGTATTACATCATCAACGGCATTTTTGTATACCAACCTCGACGTGGTGATGAGCCATATATCACCCTGCCGCTTTTTAGCCTTCATCTGTTTATACACAGAGCTTTCCTCACCACTGTGGCTACTAAAATGTGCTGAGTCCACCGCATTGGGAATTACCGCTACTTCACCCATGTATCCCATGTGCGTAGCCCATGCCCCAAGATAGCGAGAAATAGCCTGAACCTTGCTTGCTCTACTAAATATCCTTTTGAACAGTGGGAAAAATGGCTTTACGAGTGATCGCCCTGTGATTTTTTCAAGAGGATCACCTTCTTGAAGGGTAAGCATGTACGGAATACGAACGCCAAAGATATCAAGTATCGCAAGGCCAAATCCCGCATATGCCATAATCACCCATGCGCCATCAAAATGGTATTTCTTATGTAGACGATACCCAACTATTGCAGAGAGCATGGGGTAACTAAGTTTAGAGATGACATACCAAGGGAATGAAGATAGCTCCTCAAGAGTTGGAGATTTCTTTCCCCACCCCACACGGTGCACAACCACATTACCCATTACTTCGTCCCTAGGAAGGTTACCATCAAGACGCGCAGTAATAAGATGAAATTCTATATCACTTACTCTGTCAGTAATTTCTTTGACGGCGACTTCTGCCCCACCCACATACGGGTAGTAAGAAAGTGAGAAAATTAGAATTTTTCTTTTTTGGGTCATATGGGTTTTTATCACGATACTATGGTGTATGTATCTGCCTCCTGTTGGACTATATGTGTGTCAGTGTCTTTATGTCCATCATGAATAAACAATATCACTCCTGCTATTGCAATAACCGCACTAAGCATAAGAAGCCACTTATACAACGTGTTTTCAGTACTTGCAGATGCAACGGCAGCAGCAGCAAGCGGATCAACTGCTAGTATCGCATCAGCGTGTTGTGTAGTCGGTGTACTGTTTACTACTTCTTGTGTCGCTTGAGGTGAAAGTGGTTTGTTTATGCGTATCGGTACAGAAATACGCTCTGGTGTGGTGTCGGGCACCACTTGATTTTGAGCGGAAGACAGAGCAACAGCACCAGCATCTTGTTTTGTCAGTGTTGTTGCCAACATGGTATTTGGATACAAGAGTGATGTATTGCCTCCACCACGAAGATTGGTAGTGGAGCCAGCAAAGCGCACCGACATACCCGGAAGAATATAGGTACCCTCAGGAATACTAAACACATGCGCCCCATCAGAGAGTAACCACCTTGAAATATCAAGCTCAACCGTATCGCTATTTTTGAGCTCTATATATTGATTACTTGCCTCAACTATGGTTACCAGCGCGGGACGTGCAGTAATCACCACTCTATCACTCACACTTTCAAACATCGCTTCGTTTGATACTGATAGCTCAACTACGTATGTGCCAGGGTAAGCAAAGGTATGAGTTACTCGTTTGCCGTGTGTGACCACCCCATCACCGAAGTTCCATCGCCACCTCACTGCCTCTTGGGTGAGAGGTTTTTCATCACTTCCTATCCCCTCTCCTTTAAACACACTATCTGCTCCTGCGGTGACATGTCTATCTTCTCCTGCATATACCGCCATATGTGGCGTGCCATATATTGGAGCCTGTATATTTGATGTAGAAGCTTTTGTTGAATTTGTAGTGGTATTAGAAGCAGTAGTGCCTTGCGTACTTGAGACAGAAACACCGCCTCCTTTTGGAGTTTTTGGCGCGGTTATCCATCCTGTACTTACCCTTTGGAGAGTTTCTTTTGTCTCATTATTCCCTCCTATTGCCCATGCATCTTTTCCACTTAACGTATCTACTACAGTACCGCTACCATTTTTCAATACTAGTATTTCTCCAGAATTTGATAATGAACCTGTAAAAAAAAGATTAGCCACGACGCTTGGCTCACTCCCATCATCTGTCCGTTCAAGCATATAGTATCCGCTCGAAGGGATACTACCTTGAAGCACCATCTGGGGTGATCCGTCTTCTGCGCTAAGTGTCCACCCCTCGAGCGATACCGCGGAATCGCCATCATTAAACAATTCTATCCATTCATCATTTGCTGATTCATCACTTCCCATCCATGCAACCTCAGATATTTGCACGCCAGCCTCTACAACAGAGGCAGTAGCTCCGTATAACAGAATAATAATGATACTAGCGTAAATCTTTTTCATCGACGTCAATGAGTTTCTTGAGAATGTCTTCAGGTATCTCGCGTTTTAATTTGTGTGGTTCACCCATTTCCGCCCGCGCCTCTGTCCGCTCTCTTACCTCCTGATGCGGACGTGGTCGTAACTCTTTATGAGGTTTTGTTTCATTATGTGATGGTGATACGGCTTCTCTTTTCTCTGCAAGTTTTTTTAACGCATCACGGAGTGCATTCTTGCCAACTGGCGAAGGTGTGTAGCCTTTATCGGCAACACTAGATGATGTCTTTGGTTGATGTTGTATAGATTCTTGCTGGTGATGTCTTGCTCCCCCATCTTCATGTGTAGATGATTCCTTGTTGTACTCGTGTGCTGGTGCGTATGAAGCTCTTTCTTTCTCTGGTATTTCTTTTGGTGCTACTGGTTGTTGAGTGATTCCTCTTTCGTGATTATTCACACCACCTTGTCTCTCATCGCGTGATGGTGGTGTTCGTGGTGGAGCATACTGAGATAATGTTTCCTTGATACTTTGGGTTGGCTTTTGTGGCACGCGACGTGGCTCATCACGCCACGGATATACTTTTTCTGGTTCAGTATTGTTTCTTTTTTCTTCACGCTTTTCCTCACGTCGAATAGCTTTTTCTTCCAGCTTTACCGCGGTTGACGCTGATACAATTGGCTTGTGCCACTCCTTTATTCTCTCCTCTACTTGGATACGAGGTTGAGACCACGCGCTTCTTGAATAGGCAATAACCTGATCACGATGCGAGGTAGATGGTTGCTCAATCGGTGGAAGCGTATTTGCAGAAAATGGTTGCGATGATACGCCATCAATCATGAGCTTGAGATATATTTGAGAAAAACCAAGATTTACAATATCTTCCTGCAAAAAGACTGGAGCAAATTCTTTTTCAAGAATCTCTGCATCATATGACCCCACCCTAAATGAAATCATGGTGCCGACGTTTCCAAAAACTGCCGCACGAACCTCTTCTTCCATTTGCTCTATATATTGGTGAGCAATAGTGAGAGCGAGTTTATACTTTCTTGCTTCAGATAAAATGTCTGCAAATGACTTGTTGGCAAATGATTGAAATTCATCCACGTAGAGGTAGTGATTGGGGAGCATTTTTTGTTGAGGTCCAGGCACATCTGCTCTACTCATCGCCGCGAGGTATATTTTAGTGATGAGCATAGAACCTAGAAGGTTGGCATTCCCTTCACCTACTCTACCTTTTGAAAGATTCACGATAAAAATCTTTTTCTTGTCCATTATTTCACGCAAATTGAAGCTCGATTGTGGTTGACCTATAATGTTACGCACAATCGCACTTGAGTAGAACTGACCAATTTTGTTTTGAATCGCTGGTGTCGCTTCAGCGGCAAATTTATCGGTGTACTTTGCGTACTCATCCACCCAAAATGATTTTACTGATGGGTCGGTGATATTTTCTACCACCACCTTTCTAAATTCCTTATCGGTATACATACGGTTAACACCAAGGAGTGTTGCCTCAGGATACTCAAGGAGCGCAAGAAGTGTATTCTGCAAAATATATGACATGCGGGCGCTCCATGCATCTACCCAGATTTTTTCAAAGGTAGCCATAAGACCATTTACCACAAGATGGCGCTTATCACCCTCTACCTTTTCAAGCACATTAAATGAAATAGGATTTTCAAGATCAAACGGCGCAAAATAGAGTACGTCTTTAATTCTTTCTTCGGGGATAAAATCGAGAAGTTTTTCGGCAGTACCTCCGTGTGGATCAATAAAGGTAAGTCCTTCGCCATTTTTTATATCTTGAATGGCAAGGTTTTCAAGTAGGGTGGACTTTCCCATACCAGTCTTGCCAATAACGTACATGTGGCGTGAGCGATCCTTTGCCTTAATACCAAAGGGTATATGCGTATTACGCGAATCGGTCGATGCGAAATAGGTTATTCGTTCATCGCTATTCATATGCCTAGTATAGCCGAATTTGGTGTTTTTAGTAGTAGTGGCATTTTTGATTACTACACACTATATATAATAGATAAGCACTACCTCCCCTGCTATATTTCACTTGCTGGAGGTGCCTCATCGAGCGACTCTTCCTCTACAATCACACGCCGTGTACTTGTCGACACATTACCCGCAAGATCGGTTGCGACATACACCACTTCATACTCACCTACTATTGAGGTATCAATAGCTACCGCGCTCACCTCACTACCCGCTAGATAGGTACGCAATACTGCGCTACCTCTGTCATCGGTTGCGATAGCACCAAGGTCGTTATACACATCTCCAACGACAAGCTCTGCCGGATTATTGCCCTGCATTGTAATAACGGGTGGAGTTATGTCTTCATCTTCTACATCATCAAGTGGTGGTGTATCACTTGGCACGCCCTTAAGCTCACGAAGCTCTGCTTCAAGCGCAACAACCCTCGCTTCTAGTTCGTCCGTGCGTGCAAAATACGCATTTGACTTTGCCCACAACTCTTTAAGCCCCTTTACAATAAGCGCAAGCACTCCCCTATCATCAATACCTGAAAGCGTGCTTGTCGCAGCATACGTAGCCAAACTTGGATCAACAAGACTTATCTCTTCTGCTATGAATCCCCAGCGGACTCTTCCATCTCCTTCGTTATATATAAATGATACTGGGTTAAGTGCTTGCAGTAGTTCTTCTGCGTTTTCTGCAAGTGGAGTAATGTCGTGCTTTGTTTCTCTTAGTGATGGAAGACAACTATCTGACGCACTGTTGTATACCATCTCCTTACTTGCAGAGAGACACAGTGACCCTGCTCCTGTTGCCCCCGTAAGGCCATCAAAGCTTGCAGTACCTGTTACTGAGAGTTTTCTCCAAGGACTTGTGGTACCTATTCCAGCATTACCAATATGGTTAACTGTAAGAAATGTGTCTGTTCCAACATTGGTAGAGCTCGCAATCTTAAAGTAGCCATCAGTGTTATCAACACCAGTTGTCCATGTAGCCACTGTAGACGCAACATAGCCAATAGAGACAGTGCCCGCAGATGTATTGTACCCGGCAGTGTATGTGGTTCCACTTCCACCTGAGTAACTCGAGCCTCCGCCACCTCCTCCGGCGTTTTGTGTGCTTCCGTTATAACCTGAACCGCCTCCACCGCCGTAATACCCGCCGCCGCCGCCTCCTCCTCCTGGAGCAGCAGCTCCGGTGCCATTACCGCCTATTCCTCCAGCGGCGAGTGTCCCTGCTGTACCAACGACGTAGTCAGCGCCGCCCGCGCCGCCCGCTATCTGTGTGCCCCCATCACCACCATCAACCCCAAAACTTGAGTCGGCACCATTACCGCCTAGAGTATCTCCTCCATTTCCACCATTTCCTCCCGTGCCTGAAGTATACACCCCGCCGCCTCCTCCTCCTCCAGCTGCTACAACTATACGGCTTGCGGTAGCATTGCTTCCTTGGCGAATGTCAGATGCACCACCTCCGCCGCCTCCACCTCGCCCACTTGCATCTCCACCATTTGCTCCACCGTTAAATCCACCGAGGCCTTCTTGAGCTGATGCTCCATTAGTACCTGCACCGCCAACATATACATATAATGTCTCACCTGGAGTCACTGAAATAGTTGTCTGAACTCTTGCACCGGCGCCTCCCACTCCTGGTGTTCCCCCATTATTACCACCATCGCCACCCTCAGCACCCTGAGCGTCTATGGTGACACTGGTAACACCAGCAGGAACAACAAATGTTTGCTCACTACCTGTGTATGACAATGTGGTAGTTGCTGGTGATCCCGTTGATAATGCTCCAACAAACGTCATAGAGGCATCAGTTGATACCTCTCTTGTAGAGACAGTTACAAGAGAGGATGGGCTAGAGGTCCCGAGCCCAAATTTGCCATTCTTGAGTGTTAGTCGGCTAATATTATTTTCTATAATATCAAATGTGCCCACACCAGCAGAACCATTTCTTATGAGATACGGAACACCGCTTGCTTGTGAGTCAGTAAGCTTAATTACTGGCATTGAGGCGGAAAGCTCAAGAAGAGAACTTGGATTTGTCACGCCAATACCCACATTTCCACTATCTAACACTGTCACTTTTGCACTGTTTGCAGAGTCAGTGATTTGAAATGCTTTTCCTGTGGTGGTGCCTCCTCCTTTTATTGAAAGTTTGGCGAGTGGTGAGGTGGTGCCTATGCCTATATTTCCCGTACTAATAGTAGACCCAGTACCAGTAATGGTAGTACCGTAAATAATATTTCCTATATTCAGCTGCCCTGATGCGGTAGCGGAAGGGAGAGAGATGTTATTACCGATGAGGATGTTTTGACTTCCGGTGGTGAGGTTTGCAATGGCAGTAGAAGAGGTAGCCGTACCAATCCAAATGTTATTTTTGCCAGTGGTGATGTTGTAGCCAGAGTTGAATCCTATTAGTGTGTTGTAGTCAGAAGCAGTAGCTGCGCTGTAGCCAGATTGGTAGCCGATGTAGGTACTGCCTTGGTTGGAGTAGTTTGTGGTGCCTTGTGCCGCAGAATGCCCCACTGCAACAGTAGAGGTTGCGGAACGATTGTAGAAGAGTGCTTGAAATCCAAAAACGCTATTGTTGTTGCCTGTTATATTGTTGTATGAAGTTCTATAGCCATAAATAGTATTTTGTGAACCGGCAGTATTTGAGTACAGGGATTCGTAACCCGTCGCCGTATTGTAAGATCCAATTGTATTTGACCTCATTGAAGAGAGTCCAATTGCACTGTTTTTAGAACCGGTAGTATTTGAGTAAAGAGCAATAACTCCAAGTGCAACATTATCAGATCCAGTGGTGTTGGAGGTGAGCGCTTGATCACCTATCGCAGTATTGCTTGAACCACTTGAATTTACCTTGAGCGCTCTGTACCCCACTGCGGTGTTTTGTACACCTGAGGAGTTTGATGCATTTCCTTTTAGGGCTTCATACCCAACCGCCACTTGGTTTGAAGTGGAGGTGGCGTAGTAGAGGGCATTATATCCAATTGCGGTGTTATTTCCTCCGGTGGTATTTGATATAAGAGAATACATCCCTGTTGCGGTGTTGAATGTACCTGTTGTGTTAGAATAAAGAGCGCCAAATCCAGTTGCGGTGTTGTCTGAACCGGTGGTGTTACGATACAGAGCTTGATATCCAGTTGCGGTATTGTTATTACCTGTAGTATTTGTCGAAAGAGCACCTAACCCCAAACCAGTATTGTTTGCTCCTGTGGTGTTTGCATTAAGAGTAGTAAAACCAAATGCGGTATTATTGTAGCCGGTGGTGTTATTTACTAGTGAATTATAGCCAATTGAACTATTGCTATATCCGGTGGTGTTTGCAGCAAGGGCTGAGTATCCTAGAGCCGTGTTAAATGAACCAGTTGAATTTACTCTGAGTGCTTGGTATCCCACAGCAGTGTTGTTGGTGCCAATAAAGTTAGTGGTGGCACCACGTAGTGCTTCATACCCAACCGCCACTTGGTTTGAAGTGGAGGTGGCGTAGTAGAGAGATTGAAAACCATAGGCGGTATTATTTGAACCGGTGGTGTTTGCGTAGAGGGCATTTAGACCGGAAGCGGTGTTATATGAACCAGTAGTGTTGGAGGCACTTGCAAAATAGCCAACCACAACGTTATTTGAACCGGTGGTGTTACTATTGAGTGCGTAATTTCCAAATGCGGAATTATATCCGCCAGTAGTATTTTGGTATAAAGCTTGGTATCCATTTGCGGTATTATATGAGCCGGTGGTGTTGGAGTAGAGCGCATTATACCCCACCGCACTATTATTTGATCCGGTGGTGTTTGATCTGAGGGCTTGTATACCTAGTGCAGTATTTCGAGTTCCAACTGTATTTAAGCGCAAAGAAAAGTAACCGAGGGCAGCGTTTTCTGATCCAGAAGTATTTGCATACAATGATTCATGACCAATGGCTATGTTATTTGACCCAGTTGTATTACTGTACAAACTTCTATACCCCATCGCGGTGTTGTAGTCAGAAGTAGTAGCAATCTTGAGCGCTTCGTATCCTATTGCAACATTGTAATCCGCTCCTGAGTTGTTAAGCCCAGCAAGCGCGCTCACCCCGAGTGCGACATTGAAGTTATCAGTTGCTCCAAAAGATCCTCCAGAGCTTGTGCCGAGAAAGACGTTGTCGGCAGAGGTGTTAGCATCTGTGAGGGCGTTGATGTTGCTTGCTCCTCCCCCGCCGCCGCCAATACAAGTTCCTGCTACTGCAAAACATCCTGTACGGATATTTACCCCACTCCCAAATGTGGAGGTTGCGGTCGCTGAAATGTTTATCGTGTTAGTTCCGGTATTTCCTAAAGAGAGAAGAGTGCCAGGAGTGGTGGTGCCAATGCCGACATTACCAGTATTGGTAATGGTGACTCTGTCTATGTTGTTTGTCTGAATGTAAAGATTGTGGCTAGTGAGCGTTCCTATGATACCTCCTCCTGAAGATGCGTAGAGGAAAGTTTCCGCATCATTGGTACTATCGCGAACCGACAAAGAAGATGCTCCCGCTCTTGTTACCACAAGGTCGGAACTAGACAGTCCAGAAGCATCGCTACCTCCACCAATGTGCAGTAACTCCTGTGGTGACGTATTCCCAATGCCGACATTGCCTGTTTCAGTTACTCTTACGCGTTCAGTAGCGTTAGTATTTAAAATAACCGAACTACCGTTTGATCTAATTACTGTACTACCCCCAGAAGACAGCGTCGTGTCAGTTCCTGAACGACCCAAATAATAATTTGCTGGATCAGGGGAGTAGAAAACAATTTTGTTATTTGATCCACTTAAAACAACATCACCATTCACATCAAGTTTATATCCTACCGTTGGCGAAGCCGTCCCGATGCCAACGTTACTCGCAGTATCGATCGTGAGCGCCGCAGCGCTGTTACGCATTAATCTTATGCCTGCACCACTTGGCGAGTTCACTTCAGTATAACCATCACTGCCATTGCGCCGCAGCCAGTTATTGATGTCACCCAGGTAAATCTTGTCCCCAGGCCCGCCAACAAACAGTTCGCCGCCATTGACAATTTGCAGTTTGTACGACGGGCTCGCCGTCCCCACCCCCACATTCCCACTCGCATCAATCACAAAAGGTGTCGTGTCAGGA
>CAYPBQ010000003.1:0-186623 GCA_964409035.1 uncultured Candidatus Saccharibacteria bacterium | reverse complement strand
AATGTGTATAGAGCGACGGGGAATGTGGGGGTGGGGACGAGTACGCCGGGGGCAAGGTTACATATTTATGGCAATACGGAAGCTACACAACGCATTATTGCAGATGGAACGAGCAATGTTTCTTCATTCAAATTAAATTATTTTGGTTCCGAAGTTGCCTTTATCCAGAATTATCAAAATGCAGAACTAGATATTGGCACAAGTGTATCTGCCCCAATCCTGTTCTACACCAACAATACAGAGAAAATGCGTCTCACTAGCGGCGGTAACTTCGGTATTGGAGAATCGGCACCTGGTTCTAGACTTGCGGTTAGCGGCGGAGCAACTATTGGCACAAGCTACGACACGACAGCATCTCCCGCAAATGGACTAATAGTGGAAGGCAACGTCGGTATTGGGACGACAACTCCCGCAACAAAATTAGCAATCGTTGATGATACCAACAACGACATTATTTCACTTGATGGCCCAAATGGTATCTACGGTAAAATAGGTGCACATTCATTTTCAAATGGCGGCATCGCAATTGACTCTGTTACCGCGGGAGACGACTTGCGATTGCGTACGCAAGGATCAGATAGGTTAACCATAGGCAGTAGTGGCTCTGTCGGCATCGGCACCACCTCTCCATACGCAAAACTTTCTGTTACCAACACCGGCTCTGCTCCATCATTCCTCGTTGAGGATTCGACCTCTCCTGACTCGACACCTTTTGTAATTGATGCGACGGGGAATGTGGGGGTGGGGACGGCAGCACCGAGTGACAAATTCTCGGTAGTTGGTGGAGCTATTTCCACGGATAACTATTTAAAAATTCAATCATTCGATGGAACAACATACGGCACTGGATACGGCTCGCTCTGGTATGACGGACTAAATGGATTAGGTGATGCTAATGGTTACTTAGGAATTGGTACCAATGGCTCAACAAATATGGTTATCAAGCGGGGGAGTGGAAATGTTGGTATTGGAACAACTACACCAACCCAGAAACTACAAGTTGCCGGGAACATTGAGATTGGAAGTAATTCCGGCGGCGCACAGACGATCACGGCTTTCAATTCGAGTCGCACATTTGGCGGTTCACTCGATCTCTATAACACCAACACCGGCGACATTACGCTCGCTACAACATTCTCGTCTGGAGATATTATTTTGTCTCCTGGAAGTGCTGGCTCTGTAGGTATTGGGACAGCGAGTCCAAATAAATCAGGATTGAGTACTGTGCTGACGACCAACACTGCAACAGCAGGGAGTTACGCTGCACTTGAACTTTCTACAGCAGACACGCTTCGTGCGTATCTTGCGGCGAACAATGCAGGTGTCTTCCTTAACACAAGCGGTGCCATTCCTCTTACCTTACAGACAAATAGCGTAAGTAGAATGACGATAGATGCGAGTGGTAATGTGGGTATTGGGACAACAAATCCAGGGAACGCGCTTTCAGTCGTCGGAAGAGTGAATATCGGTACGCTTGTCGGAGGTACGTTAGATATAAGTGCCGCCGATTCCATTGCAATCATCAACTCTACTACCGGTACGAACAGGGCACGACTGCGCTTCACTAATGCAGGTGGTTCAACTGAACTCGGCATGGACAGCAGCACCGGTTTCGGCTTCTTTGGCTCCGCGGTAACACCTTACAGCTTTGTACTGCGCAATCAGGCTACGACCCCCATTATCATCGGCCACACCGCACCTGAGCTGACAGTGCTTGATGGAGGAAACGTCGGCATCGGCACCACCACCCCATACGCCAAACTCTCGGTCACCAACACCGGCTCTGCTCCATCATTCCTTGTTGAGGATTCTATATCCCCAGACTCGACACCGTTTGTGATTGATGCGAGCGGTAATGTGGGTATTGGGATGACCGCTCCACTCCAGTATTTACATGTCGGTAAATCGACTGATATGACAAGTTTAATTCGAATCGATGCAACACAGGCAGCAACAGATCACGGTATTTTATTGAATGGATCGGCGGGTACGACTCAGTGGTTGATTGGTAAGGGGTCCGGTCGTCCATCGACAAATGGAATTGGGTTTAAAGATGTGGATGCGGGTATTTTTCCATTCTGGATTGAAGATGGAGTACCGAGCAATGCTCTTTATATCAAAGCTACAACTGGAAAAGTTGGCATAGGTACTGCAAGTCCTGGTGCGAGGTTGTCAGTAGATAATTTTGGGTCAGGAGGTAGTACTTTGGGTCTACAGTCACAATCAATCCTCTCACTATCTGGAGTATCAAACACCGGTGACTACGCACAACTACTCTTTGGCTATGCAGGAACATACAGCGGTGCTGTATTCGGAACAAAAGTTACCGACGGGGCTTCGTATAAGAAGCAAGATTTTATTTGGGCTCTTCGCGATGCAACGACAGATACTGCCCCTACAGAATTGATGAGGCTAACAAGTACTGGCAGAGTTGGTATTGGGACGACAAGCCCTCCAAATATATTGACGGTTCAATCTGGGGTAAATGGTGATCGTGTGCGGATTGTAAATACAAATGCAGTAGGAGGAACTGCAACGTTGTCACTTGAACAGACAACCGCAAATACCTATAACTGGGCGTTAAGTACAAATTATGACGCGCTCGGTGATTTTGCTATTAGAGGCTCCAACGCTTCATTAGGCGACCCATACAGTGCGGCAACATCTCGGTTGGTTATAAAAAGTAGCGGCAATGTTGGTATTGGTACGACTGCACCAGTTTCAAAATTAGAAGTCTCTGGAGTGACTGGTTCGTATGATTCAGGTATTGGGTTTACAGGCACTGGTACGGGCGCTCGCACATACAGGACGTACGTTGATACAACTGGTAACTTCATGTTCAACGACGCTACCGCTGGTCATTTAACGAGAATGACCATTAATACGGCAGGCAACGTCGGCATCGGGACAACAAATCCTGGTGCTAAGTTGGATGTTGAGGGTAACGTTACAATTGGCGGTGGCGTAATCAAGTGGGGTAATACTCCAACATATGGTGTTCTCTCTTGGGATACAGGAAAGGCAATTATAGGCAGCATGAGCGGCAAGGCTCTGCAATTTTCAACCAATAGTGATACTGGCTCAAATCCACGCATAACAATCAATACAACCGGCAACGTAGGTATCGGCACCACATCACCAAGTGCGATGTTGCATGTGTATGGAGGTTCAATTGGTGGCGTGACTGCTGGAATTAAGCTTGATGATGGGCATGG
Source organism: uncultured Candidatus Saccharibacteria bacterium (assembly GCA_964409035.1). Taxonomy (GTDB): domain Bacteria; phylum Patescibacteriota; class Minisyncoccia; order Phycocordibacterales; family UBA12088; genus CAYPBQ01. The sequence goes on along the minus strand of CAYPBQ010000003.1, from coordinate 183,408 downwards.
TTCTGGGGGTAGTGCGTATCAACTATTGTCAGGAATACCATCTGTGACAGAGGTTGGTTTCTCTATTTATGACACTACAAATAGCGCAAATCGACTTGTTATCTTGGACACCGGCAACGTGGGTATTGGTGCGACAGTGCCGGGGACAAGGCTGCACGTCAAGGATACTGAAACAACCTTACGCCTAGAGGCAAGTGCTTCTAGTGGGCGCATCTGGGACATTGTGTCTGGTGGAAATGGTAATCTCTCGCCTGGTATATTCGGCATTCGTGATAGCACCGCAGGAGCTACACGATTTGTAATTGATACTTCTGGCAACGTCGGTATTGGGACTACAGCACCAGCCGCGAAATTATCATTTGGAACCTTTGCAGGTGGTCAGCTTTTGGGAATATACGATGATGGCGCAAGTAATTTTACAGGGCTAGGTCTGAATAACTCCACAGTTCAGTTTATTGGGGATAATAATTCTGTCGATTGGCAATTTGGTTATGGGACAAGTGCTTCTCTAACAAACTTGGTAACTATAAAAGGAACTGGCAACGTCGGCATCGGGACGACGGCACCGGCTTACGCATTAGATATTGGTAGTGCAAGCCCCATACTGAACATAGATCATGGATCCGGAAATTCTAATGCAACAATTCGCCTTGTTGGTAGAAACGGAGGAGTGGGTGCCGCAACAACTTTTCATTCTAATTGGAATGGAGGATTGTTGCTTACAGCTGCTTCAGGTCAAGAAATCGCTTTTCTTGACGGTGCCACTGAAAATATGAGAGTGGCGGGTGACGGCTCTGTCGGCATCGGTATTACCACACCACTTGATAGCTTGCATTTGTTTAAAAATGAACCAGGAATTATTTTAGAAGATGATGGTTGGGGCGCAGGATCAGGTGGTATGTGGAGGATGCGTCCTGCAAACACTGATGGAAGATTTAAAATCGAACGCAATACATCTACAGCGAGAGATTTTGCTACCTACGTTGAAGACTTAGTGATAACAACCGCTGGCAATATTGGTATCGGGACGACGGGGCCAACTGCTAGGCTTTCTTTAGGTACAGGCACAGGCGTAAAACAAAAATTGTATGATAATAACAACACTTCTGATTCTGGGTTTGGAGTTGACCTGGCTGGATCAAGTTATGCCCCTTCTGTGTTCATTCCTTGGGGACCTACTGGTACCGAAGGAAGATTTGAAATCAATAAACCTGCAAATAGTAGTTATTCATCATTTTCCAATCTAGTGACTGTATTAGGTACTGGCAACGTCGGTATCGGTGAGTCTAATCCCCTAGTAAAATTGGTTGTTACTGACACTGGGACAGGAGACGGTGGTGCAGTGATTTCGATTAATGAATCTGGAGTTCGAGGTTGGAAACTTGGAGCCGGTTTTAATACCTCTGGCGTATTTTCAATTGTTAATGGTTCATCTGACACTGCGGTTTTAAATATCAATTCAAGCAATTTCGTCGGCATCGGCACCACCACCCCATGGCGTACACTTTCAGTAACCGGCACTGTAGGCTTTGACGGACTCACCGGCTCCACGGGAGCAGGGTCACTGTGTCTCACTGCAAATAAGCAAGTGGTATACAACAGCGCATCAGATAGTTGCCTACCATCACTAAGAGAAACAAAACACGACATCACCCCACTTGCACAAAGCGCAAGTGCCATCCTTGAACAGCTACAACCAGTGTCATTTATATATAATGAAGGAGATGGACGTACTCGCTATGGATTCATTGCAGAAGATGTAGCAGTGGTTAACCCACATCTTGCTACCTACAATGCCTCAAGTACGATATCTGGTATTGACGACAGAGCGGTGCTTGCGCTCCTTGTGAAGGGGTTTAGGGAAGTGTGGAGTGAGATAATTGTCATAAAGGAATCAATTACCACTCTTGTTGCAAGTGACGAGTCACAGAATGCAAGGATAGCAAGTCTAGAATCTGTAGTTGCTGAGTTACGAAATGAGTTAGAGGCAGTTCGCAATGGTGCGCCAACAGATGAACCTGCTGACTCTGATGAGGAAGACACAACCCCTCCAACCATCACCATCTCAGGCAACAACCCCGCTAATGTACTTGTGGGAGACACCTACGCAGACCTAGGTGCAGTAGCAGTAGATGAGAGTGGTATCGCCATACTAAGAACCTACTACAACAATCTGGAAGTAACTGCCGTATCTATTGATACCGCAGTAGCAGGTGAGCATGAAGTAGTGTATGTGGCTACTGACCTTGCGGGGAATAGTGCAACGAGTACGAGGGTGGTAGTGGTATCTCTCGCTGAAGTAGGAGACGGTGAATAATTAGTGATCTACCTGAAATAGGTGATGCATAAATTTATGCACTATTTAATGAGTGTGCAGTAAGTAGCAGCTTTTATGTCCAACACAGTATAGCTGAATCCCATTAGCTATACTGTGTTGTTTGACTATTAAGAGTAATCCTTGGAAAGAACACCTGGCTTTCTACTATAAAGAATTGGTATGAGTACGAGGGTGAGTACAACAGAGAAGGAAAGCCCGAAGATGATAGCCCATGCAAGTGGTGCCCAAAGTGCATCAGCATACGTAAGCGGTACCATACCAATCACTGTGGTTATAGTAGTGAGAAATATTGGCCTTAATCTAGATGCTGATCCAAGTAATATAATTTCTCGGATGTCTCTATTTGGGTCACTTCGGCGCATTGCGTTAAGGGTGTCTATGAGAATAATTGAGTTGTTAACAACAATACCCATAAGTGCAATGAATCCCATAAGCGTAGGGAAGGAGAGTGCCTTGCCCGTAACCAAGAGCCCAATCATAATACCGATAAGCGCAAGTGGGGTAACAGAAAGCACATACAATGCGTGTCTGTATGAGCCAAATTCATACACCAAAATAGCAAGCATTAAGACCAATCCAACAATGAGGGCGTAGAACATTTCAATAAATGCCTGCTGATTCTCCTCATTTTCTCCACCAATTTTCATAGTCACATTACCCAAGTCTAATTCTTCAGCTGCCCTTCTCTCAAATTCGCTAGAAACTTCAGCAAGGTTACCATCAGCTGATATTTGTGATCCAATTGAAGCAATTCGCTTCAATCCCTCGTGCTGTATAACGGTATTGTTCTTGGCTAGTGACACATTTATGAGAGAGCCAAGAAGTACTGGCCCGTTTGGTGTCTGTATTGATATCTGACTTAGGGCATCTATGGTAGTTCTATCAGTGTCGTGAGCATCAAGGTAGTTAGGATTGAGGTTCATCTTAACCACCACATCAATGTCTTTGTCACCTACAATAATAGAGGTAGCGGTTATACCGCTTACCGCAGAGCGAAGTGTTTGCGAAATGGTTGCAACATCAAGTCCTAATGAGCTTGCCTTGATTGGATCAACGGTTACGATAAATTGCGTACCGTCATTTTTTGCGCTGGTGACTACATCCGCTGCTCCATCAATATCTTCAAGTATGTCTGATGCTTGATTTACCACAGCATCAAGCTCGGCAAGGTCATCACCAAAAAACTTAACAAGCATTGGAGTGCCCACCGGCGGTCCATTGTCTATCTGGCTGACACGCACTTGCGATGTTCCAATTTTTGCCACTTCATTTCTTAGTACCTCACTCAACTCCTGAGAGGTGATATTTCTATCGGTATTCAAACGTATAAATGCATTAGCAAATTTTGTGCCGCTGCTGACTGATTGACTTCCACTAAATGCACTTGATTCACCAATGGTAATTACAAATGAATCAATAACTGTATACTCATAGAGTATTTCTTCCAACTTTCGTGCCTCAAGATCTGTATTTGAGAGTGGAGAGCCCTCCTGTAGTTCTATTTCAACAATGATGTAGTCACTATCTCCCGCTGGAAAAAACTCAACCTTTACGAGTCCAAGGACAGGAAATAGCATTGCGGTAAAGAAGGAGATGGTAATTCCCCAAATTATCATCCGTTCATACTTTTTGTTGCCTATAATACCTTCGAGAAGTCTTCTATACCATGCTTCAACTGCATCAAATTTTTCAATTTGTAGGAGTTCAAATTTGCTTGATTCGCGCCTGTTAAGTGCGACAGATGCAAAAAGGGGCACAAATGCTACTGCTACTATAAGTGATGCGATTAGTACAAATATGATTGTAAAAGGGATACTAGCAATAAATTCTCCAGTAACACCAGAAATAAAGAATAGTGGCAAAAACACCGCAACCGTGGTGAGTGTACCCGAGGTAATTGGTGCCGAAAATTCTTTTACTGCTCTTAGCGAAGCTCTTACCTTGTCTTCCTCTGGATACAAACGCAAGTTTCTATTTATTGCTTCAACCATCACAATGGCTGAGTCGACAAGCACTCCTACCGCAAGAATTAGCGCAAACAATGAGACGAAGTTGAGCGTATTACCTGTAGCCTCAAGTGCAATAAATGCAAGCAGAAACGAGAGAGGTATTGCTGAACCAGCAATGAATGCCTCACGCCAGCCGATAACAAGCAGTAGAGAAATCATCACAAGAACTACTGTTTGGAAGCCACTCAAACCAAGAGAAGTAAGGTCATCATTAAGTTCAGTGCCATTATCAAATACTATAAGGGTCTTTGCATCACTTAAAATACCGCCTTCTTGCTTGAGTGAATCAATACGAGCTTTAACTGCTTCTGTAATCTTGGTGATATCTCCGCCGGATCGCTTGAATACCTGAATGGACAATGCCGAGGTAGATGGCTCGCCATTGAGAGAGATACGGGAAATGCTTCGAGCCTCCTCAAGACCATCAACTACTGTTGCAATGTCTCGAACATAGATTGGTTGACCGTTTTTTGAAGCGACAGCAATATTTGCTATTTCAGATGGAGTATCAATGTCTCCTTCAAACTGGACATTGTATGCAATGTCGTCAACAAGAATATTACCTACCGGAAACGTGCTGTTCGCTCTTCCGATCACTCCAATAAGATCAATAAGCCTAAGCCCGTACGTTTCGAGAGCCTCCTTTCGAACTATTACTTGTGTTTCTCGATCACGATAACCACCAATAGTCACATCTGATACACCTTCTACTTTTTTTATCTCTTCTTCCACGGCATCAGCTAGCTCAACAAGCTCTGAGGAAGGTAGGTCAGAGCCTATTGCAATAGTTATGATTGGTTGATTTACAAAGTTAACATCACTCACTAGTGGATCAGTCGCATCACTTGGTAGCTCTGGTTTTACCTTATCAACTTCATCCTTTACATCACGGACAGAATCATCAATATTGGCGGAAGGAAGAAACTCAATGACTACAGTTGAGAAGCCTTCTTGTGATGACGAGGTTATCTTCTTTACATCCTCGAGTGAGTTATTGAGGGCTGTTTCCACCTTGTTAGTAATAAGCTTCTCAATATCAAGCGCTGATGCACCAGGGAGTGCCACAGACACAATCGCAATAGGAATCTGTACCTCAGGTGCAGATTCTTTTGGAATGGTAATAAGTGCGGCTGAACCAAAGCCGACAAGCGCAATAAGGACAAGATAGCTAAAGCTCTTGTGTAGGGTGAAAAAGCTCCAAATGCTATACATATATTATTGTATGGTTACTACTTGTCCTGCTTTTAGTCCTCGTGCGTCTACCACAATAATCATTGATGGGGTAAGCCCATTTACTATATACACCTTGTTACCAAGTACTCTACCCATAGTAACTACGTGTTCAACAAGAGTATTGTTTTCATCTACAGAAAATACCACCGCTTTGTCTACGCTTAGTTTAAGGGCTGATATTGGAATAATTATGTCAGTGATGTTTTCGTTTAGAACAGGTCTTGATCGTTCGATGGTAAGCGAGACAGATGATCCGTGTGTAAGCGGGGCGCCTTCATCAGTTACTCCAATTGATAGTCGTACCTTCTTGGTTGCTGGGTCAAGTCCCGGAGCAATACTTGTAACTACGCCGTTAATTTCTCCTTCAATCAAAGCTTTTGACCCAATGGTAATATTCTTACGCTCACCATCAGACACGTAGGATACAATCTCAAGGGCATTTTGATTTGATACTATTGCAGCTGGCGCAAATTGTGATGCAAACTCGCCTCGAGTTAGTGATAGAGAACCAATACGCCCACTTATTGGCGTGCGAATAATGGTATTTTCTAGTTGTGCAAGCGCAGCCTGTAGACCTGCTTGTGCTTGCTCCACTCCAGCCTCAGCAAGTGCCACATCCTCACTTCGGGCGCCTGAGACAATCTCGCTTTGATTCTGGAGTGAGATACTTAGTCCTGCCTCTGCGCTTTCGATAGACTGCTTTGCTGCTGCTAGTGCTGATAGCTGGCCAATAATTGCACTTCTGGCAGAAGCAACCTCAGCCTGATAACCACCTATGATTGTTGGAGTAACCGAATTAGATGGAATAGCCTTTGATAGTGCGTTTGCGATAGTGTCTAGGTAGTTTCGCACATATGATAGATCTGCCTCGGCAGCGCTGATGGCTACAAGTACATTTGTATCAGCCCTTAGCGAATCCTTTATGGCATTTGTATTAGCAAGCCTACCCTCTATGTTGAGGCGAGCATTAGCTATATTAGTAGATAGCTGTGCGTCTGATGTTGCCAAAATAAAGGTCGGGCTTGCTGATGTTGGATTTGATAACAGCTTGTCCGTAGTACGAAGCACTACATCCTCAGCGGCTGCAAATGATGCTAGCACTGTATTTACCGCTTGTTGTTTTGCAGTTTTTAGGCTTGTTTCTGCGCTTTCAGCACTGATACCTAGCACCGCAAGCTGCTCATCACGAGCGCCCTTTTTAACCTTAGCAAGTGATGCCTCTGCTTGGGATACAAGCGCACGAGCTTGAGCAACGGATGCTCGCTGTGCTGAATTTTCAAGTTCAGCAATTACTGTCCCAGCAGAGACATAGTCGCCGGCTTTTCTGTATACTCCAGTAACAGTGCCAGATGATTCTGTCCTTAATATTGCTTCACTTTGTGATCGAACCTCTCCAACGAGGGGTAGGGGTGTTGCCTCTGATGAGAGAGATGCTACATCCATAATACTTACCGTTCGGTTAGCATCCTGCTTGGTAATTTCAATAGGCGCATCCTTTTTGAAGAAAAGGACTGCAAATGCGATTACTACTACGACTGCTAACCCCGCGAACATATGCTTGCGTGTCAACGAGGATGATATAAACGAATTAAGTATATTTTTTAACATAATTTGGATTTTAGAACTCAATAACTATACAATGCATATATAAATAAGTCAAAATTTGCTTATGAGTGCAATACAAGAGTACCTTTGCTACACTACAGTGGTTAACACATTGTAATATAGTTAAATAATCTTATGTTAAAAAACTTTTTAATGAGAAAGCTGATGGAGCGTCAGCTGAAAAATGTACCAAAGGATCAAGCTGACAAAATCATGCTGATGGTAGAGAAAAATCCAAAGCTATTTGAACAAATCGCTAAAGAAGTAGAAGAGAAGAAGAAAAGTGGAGTTGACCAATTTACCGCTATGATGTCGGTGATGCAAAAACACCAGGCTGAGTTGAAAAAAATGATGGAACAATAGCACTACTCGGGGTAGAATATACGTATGAGCATGTATATACTATTGGAGGTGTTGCAGACCTTTGGCATATCAATTGCAATTGGTTCATCTACCTTTGCGCTAATTTTTTATTACAAGTCTATTAGGGATGGGATGATTGATGCGTCTGAAAAATCATTTTTACACACAGTGTACAAGGTGTTGCGTATTGGTATGGGGCTTATAATCATCACACAGCTACTTTTTGTAGTGTGGTATTACCAATTTGGCTCGATGGAAGAGTTTGTAAATGATGCATTTTGGGTAACGTGGACAATACTTGGAGTAATTATTGCAAATGCCACACTCATGCAGCTACACCTCATGCCAATGGTAGTTGGCCCCGCAATAGCGGGAGGATCGTGGTATACGCTCGCGATAGTAGATACCTTGAAGGCGTATGAATTTCCGTACCTCTCATGGATCGGATACTATATATTGTTTGTTGGTATGTTTGCGATATTCCTCAGACTCGTTAAAATGCTATACGTAGACAGATACCAACAAGCGCTTAAGCAAGCCGCAACTGATGCTTAATTATATATAATCCTTATACATGAAAAAAATATTTATCTTACTTGGAAATCCCGATAAGGATTCTTTCTCTGGAAGTATGGCAGACGCGTATGAAAGGGCCGCAATTGATGCAGGACATGAAGTACGCAGAAAAAACCTTGGTGATGTAGTATTTGATCCAATTTTGCACAAAGGGTACAAGGCGATACAGCAACTAGAGCCTGATCTTGTGTCGCTTCAAGAGGATATAAAATGGTGTGACCACTTTGTACTAGTGTATCCAAACTGGTGGAATACCATGCCGGCGCTTCTTAAAGGATTTTTTGATAGAGCATGGCTACCTGGCTTTGCGTTTAATTTTGAGAAGCCGAGCCACAAGCTAATACAGCGAATGCTAGGAAAATCTGCAAGAGTTGTAGTGGTGGCGGGCACACAATCCCCATTTATGACATGGTGGAAGTATGGTGACTTTACTAATGAAATCGAGCGGGGAATACTTGGTTTTGCGGGATTTGACGTTAAAGTATCAGCATTTGGCCCTTGTGAGCACTGCTCTGGTGGGCAAAGAGACCAATGGATGAATGAGGTAAAAAAGCTCGGTGGGGAGGGAAGATAGGTATTGTTGCTATTGACTATATAGCCTAGTTGTTGCATTGTACCTAGCGGTCAACCAACTGGAGGCATTACAAATGCTCTCGACTGTTCGTTCAATTCTCACTGCAATTGTAATACTTTTCCCGACTATCTCCTCTTCAGAGGAGATAGTCGGGACGAAAAAGTATCACCCGCCTGTGTGCGAGGACGGTGTGAACGACATAGTGCCACTTGATGAGTCTGGCGATGTTTTTTTCATTTTGAGATGCGAGAGTCACCACTTTTCCCCATGGAATATTCCGGGGCAATTGCTCGAACAATTTGAAGACTTTGAGCTTGTAGTTGATCAAGAACGGCAGGTTCTTTATAGGTGGACTTTAAGGTTCAATAATCATAGTCATGGTATTGTACACATATACACACCATACGGTATTGATGTCGCCCTTGAACCAAAATCAGCGGTTGAAACTAAGCTGTTATCATTGCCAGGCGTAGAGTATGAGACAAGTAATTTCTTCCTCACAGTAACCCTAGATGGTGAGGAGGTCGTCTATACGGTAACCACTTCCGATGAGGGTATACCATCTCCTATGGGAGATCCTCTAGTTGTGCTAGAGAGAGTAAGTAGGGTAAGTTATTAGCACACAACATTTTCGACACACCCCCCTTCGCCATTGCGGCGGAGGGGGGTGTACATCTTTTGTATTTTTTGAGAAAAGCTATTTTTGTGATACAAGATAGTGATATGGCACTATCAATTGGCATAGTTGGGCTCCCAAATGTTGGCAAATCGACACTTTTTAATGCACTCACTAAAAAAGCCGTTCCTGCCGAAAACTTTCCATTTTGTACAATAGACCCATCAGTTGGGGTTGTTGCGGTACCAGATGAGCGTCTTTGGAGACTTTCAGAATTTTCACGTACACAAAAGACTATTCCTGCCGCGGTTGAATTTGTTGATATTGCAGGACTTGTTAAGGGTGCAGCAAGCGGTGAAGGGCTCGGCAATCAATTTCTATCGCATATACGCGAGACTAACGCAATTGCGCAGGTGGTGCGAATTTTTGATGATACCAATGTCACACATGTCCACGGCACTATTGATCCTGTTTCAGATATTGAAGTAATAAACCTTGAACTTATCCTTGCTGATCGTGAGACGGTAGGTAAGCGAGTTGGTAATTTAGAGCGAGACGCAAAGCGAGGTGTGAAGGAGGCTGTAGCATTGTTTGAAGTAGCTAAAAAGCTAGAACAAACACTAGAGCGTGGTAATTTAGCGATTGATACAGAGCTTTCTGATGCAGAAAAAAAGCTGCTTCCACAATTTTCACTACTCACAACTAAGCCAATACTGTACGTGCTTAATAAAAAGGCTGGCGGACACAACCTTGATGAGACTCCACACGATGAGCGATGGGTACGTCTTATGCAATTTTTAGAGGATGGCGCAAAGCCTTATGTAGTTGTTGACGCCCGTATTGAAGACGAACTAAAGGACGTGGCGGTGGATGATAAGCTGACCTTCAGACAAGAATTTGGTGTGGTTACTGATGGTATTGATGATCTTATAAAGGCAGGGTATCGAATGCTTGGACTTATCACATACTTCACTACCGGAGAGAAAGAAACACGCGCGTGGACAATTCGTGATGGTGCAAAAGCGCCTGAGGCAGGTGCGGCAATACATACTGACTTTAGAGATACATTTATTCGTGCGGAAGTAATTAGTTGGGACACTCTGCTTGCTGACGGCTCCTACTCATCTGCAAGAGAAAAAGGCCATGTACGCACCGAAGGTAAGGAGTATGTGGTAAAGGATGGTGATGTTATAGAGTTCAGGGTGTAGTAATAGCTGACTAGCATAGAAGAACACACTTGTTCATTGTGACAAGTTGCTCTTTCTGATTTTCATTGTACAATTATATACATCATTAGTAGTAAGCTACACATTATGTCAGCTCTTTTTAGTGGAGAAAAACCAACTCTTAGTCCGAAGGATTTTGTGGTCTACTCGTCGCTCATGATTTCACTCTATGTAAGCACGTTTGCATTTCTTGCGCTTATTTTTGAGTATATTAGTTTCCTATTTCCTGATCAGCTCTCCTATGTTGATCCATACTCAACTGCAATGCGTACATCAATCGCTACACTATTTGTAGTATTTCCATTGTTTATTGCACTTACGAGGTACACAAACAATGATATAAGAGCACATAGAGAAAAATCTGAACTTGGCTATAGAAAATGGCTCATCTACATCACGCTACTTATAGCAGGAGCAACAATGATCATTGACTTGATTGTACTAGTTAATAGTTTCCTCGCTGGTGACATTACCGTTGCATTTATCTCTAAGGTGGTAGCTGTTCTTGTTGTTATTGGATCTGTGTTTACCTATTTTGTACTTGCGTTAAAAGGGTATTGGGAAGAACGAAAAACAGCATCAATACTATACGGATCAGTAGCTGGCGCAGTGGTTATCATCTCGGTAGTTCTTGGATTCTTTATAATGGGATCACCAAGTGAACAACGTCTTTACCGTTTTGATGAGCAGAAAGTTACCGATTTGCAAAATATTCAATGGCAAATATTGAATTACTGGCAAAGCACCGAAACACTTCCAGTGTCGCTTGAGACTCTGAATGACCCTATGCTCGGATTTGTTACTCCAACTGATCCAGAATCAGGTGAGTCATACGAATACATAGTTACAACACCTCTTTCATTTTCGCTGTGCGCTACCTTTAACAAGGCAGATAGACCATCCCAGATGGATGCTCGTCTATACGAAACCGGTTCATTTGTAAATGAGACATGGACACATAAGGAGGGTAGAACCTGCTTCGATAGGGTAATCGATCCAAAGCGATACGATGTAAAGATGTAATATTTTTCTTTGTGCATGACTATGATCACAAAGAAATAGAGAAAAAGTGGCAGGGTGTATGGAGTCGTAACGAACAATCAAAGGCGCACGACAACACTACACAACCTAAGTCCTTTCTTCTTGTTGAGTTTCCGTATCCATCAGGTGCGGGACTTCACACTGGACACGTGCGAAGCTACACCGCCATGGATGTAATAGCAAGAAAGCGAAGAGCAGAGGGTCACAATGTGCTTTACCCAATTGGATGGGATGCGTTTGGACTTCCTACTGAAAACTACGCCATCAAAACTGGTAAGCCACCTGAAGATATTACAAAGGAAAACACTGATACATTTCGTCGTCAGCTACAAGCGATGGGAATTTCGTTTGATTGGTCACGAGAGATAAATACCACTGATCCAAACTACTATAAGTGGACACAATGGATTTTTATCCAAATGTATAATGCCGGCCTTGCATACAAGGCAAAAAGTTATATTAACTGGTGCCCAAAGGATAAAATTGGACTCGCAAATGAAGAAGTAATTGATGGCATGTGCGAGCGTTGTGGTACACAAGTAGAGAAGCGTGAGAAAGAACAATGGATGCTTGCTATTACCAAGTACGCGCAGCGACTCTATGATGACCTGGATACTGTTGACTACATTGAGCGGGCAAAAACTCAGCAGCGCAATTGGATTGCACCAAGTACAGGCGCAAAAATTACTTTTTCTATTACTGGAATAGCGCAGGTGCCATCACTTACGGTATTTACCACACGTCCAGATACTATATATGGAGCTACATTCCTTGCTATCTCTGCTGAATTAGCAAAAAAGTGGATTGATGGAGGCTGGAGTCCATCACCTGAAATTTGTAATTTTGTTAACGATATTTTGAAGGCAAAAGTATCACTTGGCAGGAATGAAATTACTGAGAAGCTCGGCATGGAATCAGGTCTTGCAGCTATAAACCCCGCTACAAACGCAAGCATACCGGTATGGATTACTAACTATGTTCTTGGCGATGTGGGTACAGGCGCTATTATGGCGGTACCTGCACATGACGAGCGAGACTATGAATTTGCTAAAAAATATAATTGCAAGATAGTGCAAGTAGTACAACACACTGAGAACAGTGCGCTTCCATTCTCTGGCGATGGTGTACTTATTAACTCTGCAGAATTTGACGGCATATCATCACACGATGCAAAAAAGAAGATTACTGAGAAAGTGAACGGCGAATGGACTACGACCTTTAAGCTTCGTGACTGGGTATTTTCTCGCCAACGATATTGGGGCGAGCCAATACCAATGGTTAATTGCGCACACTGTGGATGGGTGCCAGTACCGATACATGAGTTACCGGTAAAACTTCCGTACGTTGAATCGTACGAGTACACAGATTCAGGTGAGTCACCGCTCGCGTCAATGAAGGAGTGGGTCAATACTACTTGCCCAACTTGTGGTGCATCTGCAACTCGAGAGACAGACACCATGCCTAACTGGGCTGGCTCAAGCTGGTACTACCTTAGGTATACTGATCCAGCAAATAGCACTGCATTTGCTGATAAAGAAAAGCTTACATACTGGACTCCAGTTGATTGGTACAACGGTGGTATGGAGCACACGGTACTACACCTACTCTATTCACGCTTTTGGCATAAGTTTCTTTTTGATATCGGTGTTGTCCCAACAAACGAACCATATAAAAAACGAACAAGTCACGGAATGATTCTTGCGGGAGATGGTGAAAAAATGAGCAAATCGCGTGGAAATGTAGTCAATCCAGACGATATAGTAGAGAAGTTTGGCGCAGATACACTTAGAGTGTATGAAATGTTCATGGGACCCTTTGATCAGGCTATTGCTTGGTCAACTGACGGACTGGTTGGAGCAAGACGATTCCTAGAACGAGTAATTGCACTATCAAAAAAGGTCTCTGATGAGGCAGTAGCAGATCGTGCGCTTCTACAGGTTGAACATCTTAGCATTAAGAAGGTGACCGAAGATATTGAACTCATGAAGTTTAATACCGCAATATCTACTCTCATGATTTTTGCTAATGCATTGCAAGAAATGCCAGCCGTACCCAAATCAACATTTTTGACTTTTATAAAACTACTTTCACCATTTGCTCCACACATAACTGAGGAACTATGGCAGCATCACCATGCGCACAAATCTGTGCACAGTACCTCTTGGCCAAAGCATGACAGCGCCTATCTTGAGTCTGATGTGGTAACCATAGCTATTCAGGTTAATGGCAAGATTAGGGGCACAATCGAGTTAGAGAGGGGTACTACTAAGGAGACAATAGACAAATTAGCGCGGTCATTAGATGAGATACAAAAGTGGCTAGGGCAGGGAGAGCCATCAAAAATCGTGTACGTGGAGAACAAAATTATAAGCTACGTAACTGCGCCGTAGCTAGATTTGTGCATTATTGACGTAATTCATTTGATGTGTTACAAATAACAAACGTATATGGTAAAGCCAACATTTAAGCCAAAACAAATCACAAAAAAGCTTCTTTCCGTACTCCCAACAAGGGCCCGTGAGGTGTTGGAGAGCAGATATGGACTTGGTAAAAACCCCGAGCGAATGACCCTTGAGGCAATCGGAGGCAGATATGGCATTACCAGAGAACGCGTACGACAAATTGAAAACTACGCGTTATCACTAATACGAAAATCAAAAGTTTTTGATGAGCATGCTCAGGTCTTTGAGGAGCTAAAAGCGGTAATCGAGGGTTACGGAGGTGTTATCGCTGAAGAGGAGCTTTTGCCACTTCTTTCAAAAGAGTCTGTCACGCAAAATCATTTCCACTTACTGCTTGTGGTTGGTATTCCCTTTGTTCATGAAAAAGAAACTCCAGAGCTAAAGAATCGCTGGTTGGTAGACAAGGATTTAGCTGAAAAGGTTCAGAAGTCATTAAAAACTCTATACAAGAATCTTGCTGATGATGAGCTTATTCCTGAGCATGATCTTATTGAAAGAATTCTTGATGACCTTAAAGGTATTAACGATACCTATCTCAACGAAGAAATTGTGCGGCGCTGGCTATCACTTTCAAAGCAGCTTGGTAGAAATCCACTAGGAGAATGGGGGAGGTTTGATTCTCCAAATGTACGCGTTAAGGGTATACGAGACTATGCATATCTTGTTATCAAGCGACATGGTTCGCCAATGCACTTCAGGGAAGTTGCGCACGCAATAACTGAACTATTTAATAAGAAGGCTCATGAAGCTACCTGCCATAATGAACTCATAAAGGATGGCCGCTTTGTGCTTGTTGGAAGAGGACTTTATGCTCTTAAGGAATGGGGATACGCAAATGGTGTAGTTAAAGATGTAATAATAGATATTCTTAGAGCAAATGGCGCACTTTCACGGCAAGATATTGTTGAGCGAGTGAAGCGCGAGCGTTATGTTAAGGACAACACCATTGTTGTTAATCTTCAGGATACCAACCTCTTTAAGCGAGATAAGCAAGGTCACTACGTCTTGCGTGATGATGAGTAGGTTACATTCCCACTAGGCGCTTTTAATCATACGCACTAGACTGCTATACTGTATTGGCATGCGTATGTATCTATATATATTTGCAACAGTGGGATTGTTCATTGTTGTGTTTTTTCCGTCACTTGCGTACGACATCGCGGTGGTACTTGTACGACTCTCTCCAATTTGGGCGCCCGTACTTTTTGGATACGGCCTATGGCGCATCTCATGGTACTTTAGACGAGCTTTCTTTCTTTCTAAACAAAAGTACTCACTGCTTGAGATAAAGCTCCCTCGCATTATTGATAAGTCTCCTCTTGCAATGGAGGTATTCCTTACCAACATTCACAACGCAGGAGGAGAGGGGACATTTTACGATAAGTACGTTCTCGCAAAGATGCGACCCTTTTGGTCTCTTGAACTAGTATCAGATGGAGGCAAGGTAAAATTTTTTATACGCACCCGTTCATTTTTTAAGAACCAAGTTGAAGCACAGCTATACGCGCAGTACCCTGATATACAGATTATTGAATCTGAGGATTACGCAAGATTGCGTGAGTACGATGAGTCCACTATGAATTTGTGGGGGTGTGACTATAAGCTACGACAAAAAGACGCGTATCCAATTCTTACCTATATTGATTATGGTCTAGATAAAAATCCAAAGGAGGAATACAAAGTTGACCCAATAACCGCAGTGCTTGAGTTGCTTAGCCTTGTGGGACCTCAGCATCAATTATGGGTACAGATTGTTATACGTGCTCGCAAAGGAGATCAAAATGCTGGCTGGTTTAAAACTACTGACAGAATGAAGGATGAGGTAAAAGCAGAAATTAAAAAGATGCTTACCGATCTACAGGCAACACGAGGAACCATGAATCTTCCATCTATTGGCGAGTTAAGTGATGTACAGCAAAGAAAAGTCAAAGCACTCGAGCGGTCATTAGAGAAATTATCATTTGAAGCTGGTATTCGTGCAATATACTTTGGACCTAAGGACACCTATGACGGATCAATTGTGCCGCAGGTTGCAAACTTGTTTAAGCCCTTTGCCTCAAATGAAATGAATACCATAGTACCAACAGGGTGGCTTGCCGACTTTAACTTCCCTTGGCAGGATTTTGGAGGTAAGAATAGTGCCGCCGCAAAGAAAGAAGTGTTTAGAATGTATAGACGGCGAGCATTTTTTGATATGCAGTATTGGCCAACGCCATTTGTACTTACTACGGAAGAGCTTGCTACTATTTATCACTTCCCAGGCGATGTTGCGCGTACGCCAATGCTTGAAAAGATACAAACACGCAGAATGGAAGCGCCGTCTAACCTTCCTATATAACCAATATGGAAAAGTCTCGCGTAATCACCTGGCTACTGTGGCTCAAAGCAATACCTATCACCGTACCATTCTATGCTGGTACAATTGCATGTCTTATAGTGCTAGGAGCATACCTAACCATTGGCCCACCAAGCGCGTTTCCATCTGGCACTATAGTTACCATTGAGGAGGGAGGAACTCTTTCAACCATCTCACACCAACTTGAGCAGGAAAGGATCATTAGATTTGCGTTTATGTTTGATGTGGTGGTGAGAATGGTGGGTGATGGAGGCGCTCTTAAGGCTGGTGATTACGCCTTTAACACGCCAGTAGGCGCTTACACGGTAGCAGTAAGAATACTGAGCGGTGACTACGGTATTCATCCGGTCAAGGTGACTATTCCTGAGGGTGCAACATCATATCAAATAGCAAATATTTTAGAGAAATCATTGTATGCATTCAATGCTGACGAGTTTCTTACTCTCGCAGAGAGAAAGGAGGGGTATCTCTTTCCAGATACATACTTCTTTCTTCCAACTGATAAGCCTAAAAAGATAGTGCGAGAAATGGAGAATACCTTTTACCTAAGAACAGAACATCTTGCGGGGCTCATGGCAAGCTCAAGCTATACCATTGATGAAATTCTTACTATCGCTTCATTGGTTGAAAAGGAGGCGCGCAAATTTGAAACAAGGCAGGCTATAGCAGGAATAATTGAAAATAGACTAGCAATCAATATGCCGCTACAAATTGATGCAGTATTTGGGTATATAAAACGAACTAAAACATTCCACCCACTACATTCTGATCTTGAAATAGATTCACCATACAATGTGTATAAATATAAAGGATTGCCACCAGGACCTATTGCTAACCCTGGACTTTCATCTATCGAAGCGGCACTTTCGCCTAAGAAGTCTAACTATCTTTTCTACCTTACAGGTGACGATGGCAAGATGTACTACAGTAGTACATTTGCTGGGCATATTAGAAATAGGCAGCTATATCTTGATTAGGAATACCCCCCCGCGCAGCGCGCGGGGGGGTATCATCATCCCCTTGAAACGGGACCGGATATGGATTTCATTTTCTCTCCCTCAATATTTCTTCGTGGTCTCCAGAACATTTGACCAAGTATGTATATTGCTATAAGCGCAATTACCACCACAATTGGCGCCCAAGCGCTAGCGAATCCGATGTAGTACTCCATACCCTTCTCCTCTGACCAAGACATCTATATGTCTTGGTACTGGTACCGTTATACAACAAAGGTTTCCACTCGCAAAGTCGCAAGTGGAAACCTGAGTAAACTACAGCTCAACATCATCATCGACTAGACAATCACTGCTATGATTCAGATTCTTCTCTGATGATAGCCACCACTCAGAAATAAAATGTACAATACAGAAGAAAACGATAATAATGAATGCCACGGTACCAATTTCTAACGCATACTCCATAGTCATAACCACACTATTTGTGGTCTTTCCTGATTTCGGTTATGTAATACAATAGACAGCATGTCAAAAGAAGGCAAACAAAAAATACTAGTAGGCTTATCAGGTGGGGTAGACTCCTCGCTTTCAGCATATCTACTCAAGGAAGCAGGAAATGCCGTACATACAGGATTTATAAAGGTGTGGCAACCTGATTTTTTGCCATGTTCACAAGAGCAGGATAGGAAGGATGCTCTCAAAGTAGCTACGCACCTAGATGTACCTTTTACCACCGTAGACCTTGCGGACATATACAAGCAACTCGTGGTCAACTACATGATTGATGAGTACGTAGCAGGAAGAACACCAAACCCAGACGTATTATGTAACAAAGAAGTTAAATTCGGCGCCTTTCTTTCTTACGCACGTAAAGAGGGTTTTGACGCAGTAGCAACTGGTCATTACGCAAGACGCGTAGTAAATAAAAAAACAAATGAGTATGAGCTTCATAGAAGTGTTGATGAAAATAAGGACCAAACATATTTTTTGTGGACACTTAGTCAAGAACAATTATCACACATACTTTTTCCAATAGGACACCTAACAAAAGACGTGGTGCGAGAAATGGCGAGTACTGCAATGCTACCAAGTGCATCCCGAAAGGAAAGCCAAGGGCTATGCTTTGTGGGGCATATTGACCTAAAAGAATTTTTATCTCACTTTGTCACCACCAAAAGGGGAGTGGTGCTGAATCAGCACGGCGAAGAAATTGGTACTCATGATGGCGCGCTTTTTTATACAGTAGGGCAACGTCATGGGTTCTTGGCTAAGACGCACTCTAATAAGCAACAACCGTACTTTGTGGTAAAAAAGGATGTTGAACAAAACGTACTTGTAGTGAGTGACGACCCTAGTTACCTTTCACCAGAATATAATCACAACGAGATACGTATCAGCTCTTGTAATTGGATAAACTCCTCACCACAAGTAGGCGATAAAATTGCCGGAAGACTTAGGCACAGGCAAACACTCTTTCCGTGCACCGTTGTATCAGTTACCCCTGAACAAACTATTGTAGCGCTTGAGACTCCTATTACTCATATACCAGCTGGGCAAGCGCTCGTTCTATACGAGGGCACACGGTGTATTGGAGGCGGGTTCATAGTACACTAGGGGGGTATGGAAAAAATAATTCCCATCGTAAAAGCCGATGGTACTGAGGAGCCGTTTAAATTATCAAAACTTCAATCGTCACTAAAGCGATTGGGGGTGTTAAGAGGTGATATTGAGGCCATCTCACAGGAAGTATCAAACGAGGTAGAGGAGGGTAATTCAACAAATGATATATACGAAAAGGTATATTCAAAATTACAACGCTCAAACAACAAAGCAGCTGCGGCTCGCTACTCATTGCGTAGAGCGCTCTTTGATCTAGGACCAAGCGGATTCCCATTTGAAAGTTTTGTCTCAGAGATTTTTAGAGCAAAGGGCTACCGAGCAAGAACCGGAGTCATGCTTAGAGGTCATTGCTCCAAGCATGAAATTGACGTACTCGCTGAAAAGCGAATGGAGCGAATTGGAGCAGAGCTTAAATTTCACAACAATCTTGGGATGAAAACTGATCTGAAGGTAGCTCTATATGTGCATGCACGGTTTGAGGATATTCATGCTCACGCAGTATCTGTTACTGGTGGCATAGATGTAACCCGCAGACTACTCATTACCAATACAAAGTTTACTAAAAATGCCATTGACTACGCATCGTGTGTAGGTCTAGAACTAATTGGCTGGAGCTATCCTAAAAAAGGGAATTTAGAGGATTTAATTGAGGAAACTGGGCTTCATCCACTTACGTGCCTTACCTCACTCTCGACTCAGGAGAAGCAACGACTACTTGAGACTAAGGTGGTGTTATGCAAAACACTCCGTGATAATCCAGACATCATGAGAAAATCCGGCATTAAGGAGGCAAAAGTTATGAACGTACTTAAAGAGAGTGAGGTGTTGTGTGTACCCGGTGCCGCGGTATAATAGCGACATACTACTAGCAGTTAAGGATAAACTATGGACAGCATGCCAACATACGAATTAAGTGCGGACTCTCACAAGCAGCTTGCAGTAGCATTTGTGGTAGGTCTATTGGTTGGAGCGGGTGCAGTGTGGATTTGGGCTGTTAATACTGAGAAAGCAGAAGCTCCAAGTAACGAAAGTGAAGTAAGCACTAATAATGCTGCCACCACAACATCAAAGACACCGACTACTACTCCAGCGGTAACCGACATCTCTGTATCAGCATCAGCAGTTGATCTTGAGGTAAACAATCAGCTTTCAGGAAATCATGTAAATATAACCTCTGTCACATTTCCTTCAATGGGAGGTTGGATAGTAATACACGAAGTTGTAGAAGGAGAGCTAGGCAACGCCCTAGGAGCGCAACATTTCAGCGAGGGATCGTGGAGCGGTACAGTATCACTACTTAGAAATACTGTAGTAGGTAACACCTATGCAGCAGTGTTGTATGGTGATAACGGTGACAGACAATTTACTCTTGGTGCGGATAAGCCGATAACTGATGTTGCAACTTCGCAGGTCATAATGAAATTCTTTGTCGCAACCGCGCAGTAATAATGTATGGAAATAAGCAACTTCATTACTAACCAAGAAATCGTACTATCGCTACAGCTTGTAGTTGCTATTACCCTTGGAATGTTGCTTGGCGCTGAAAGAAAAATGGCAGGTAAAACAGCAGGCATGCGCACTCACGCACTTGTTGCAATGGCATCTACCCTCTACACCTCTCTTGCTGTCATTTATTCGGTAAGCCCTGATGGATTTGGCATTTCTGATCCCTTTAGAGTTATTGCTGGTGTTGTAACTGGCATTGGCTTTATTGGAGCAGGTATCATCATGTTTAGAGATGCCACTCCAAAAGGTATTACTACTGCCGCGGGTTTATGGGTAACTTCCGCAATTGGTGTTGCAATTGGTCTTGGCTATTACTTTATCGCAGTTGTGGGTACGTTGTTGGTTTTGTTTGTATTCAGAGCGTTGTGGACTGTTGAAGATAAGATGCAACACGCATGGTCTGATGACACTGAAGTCATTGCCGACAATAAATAATTGCAAGTGTTGCCATGAGTTATACACCTAAGACATACACCAAAGGCGCCAAAACGCCGCATACCCTTAGCAGATCAAAAATTGATTTATTTCTTGAGTGTCCGCGCTGTTTTTATCTTCTTGAACGTTTAGGGATAAAGCGCCCATCAATGGCAAGCTTTACTCTCAATTTGGCTGTTGATGAGTTATTAAAAAAGGAATTCGACACACATAGAGCCTCAAAAACTCCACACCCACTTTGTGTTGAGGCTGGATTATCTGAATTAGTACCGTATAGTCACAAGGACTTAGAGGAATGGCGCGCTAACTTTACCGGCATTCGGCATCACCATAAAGATACTAATATTGTCTTTTTCGGTGCGGTAGATGATTTATGGGTGGACAAGACTGATACCCTATATGTGGTTGATTATAAGGCAACTGCAAAAGCAGAAACACCTACACTGGAGGGCAGGTGGGGAGAGCAATATAAGCGTCAGGTAGAGTTTTACGCATGGCTTCTTAGAGGTAACGGCTTCTCGGTATCTGATAATGCTTATTTTGTATATGTAAACGGTAAAAAAACAGAGCCTTCCTTTAATGCAAAATTACTGTTTGATGTCGCACTTATCCAACACACCGGTACTGACACATGGATAGAACCACTTCTTCTAAGAATTAAGGAAACACTTGAGTCAGACTCTATACCAAAGAGCGGTACGCTATGTGAATATTGCCCATACAGAGAGGGTGCCGGTAATGCATTTAAGAATCATGTTACAAAAGGCAAGCAATAGTAAAAAAGAAGCGATTTTAAATGTGGTAAAGGGTATTAAGGTGGGTAGCACTCTCTCATACAAGGAGGTTGCAATACGATCTGGGTATCCTGCTAACGCTCGTTATGTTGGGTATCTTATGGCAAAAAACTACAATGATGAGATACCATGCCATCGCGTAATCAAGACCAGCCGTGAAGTTGGAGAATATAATAGGGGAAAGAAGCGTAAGATCGAGCTACTTTTCAAAGAGGGGGTCAAAATAAATTGTATGCCAAATGGTACCTGTGTAGTACAATAACAGTATGGGAATCGAAGGAATAAATGATGCAAGAACAAACGCAGCAAAAAAACAGAGCAGGATAATGCTTGCTCTTGTTGCGGTGATTGTTATTGGCACATTGCTATATGTTGTTAGCACTACTGAAATTGGTTCAAAGTACTTTACTCCAAATAGCGTTATCGCGTCGGTAAATGGTACTGAAATCACCCAACTTGAATTTAACGACTCATTTAGTAAGGCAATGATAATCTACGAGTCTGAGGGTGTTGATTTCAAAGATAAGGATGTACTACTTGAATATCGCGAAAAATTCTTGGATGAAATGATCAGCAATCTGCTACTCCTGCAGGCATCCGAGAAAAATAATATGACGGCAACTGAATACGAAATACTGAAGGAGTACAACGATCTTGTTACCATGCTCAACGGAAAGGAAGAATTTTCGGCATACATGGAGGCAAACAAACTAACAGAGGAGGAAATAAAAAAGAATATTGCAGATCAAATTAAAATTCAAAAATACCTCGTCGATGTAACGGCTATTGAAGAGGTGGTGGCTGAGGACGAAGAAATACTCTCTACCTATGAAAAGGTTGTATCAAGTGTTGAGAATGCCCCGCCACTTGAGAAGGTGCGCTCATTGATTGAAAGCGAACTAATACGACAAAAGGTAGTAACCATTGTTGCCGAGCATGTAGAGACACTCAGAAAAGAGGCGACAATAAAAAAGATGTAATAAGTGATTTTGTCTTAGCAAGAGTCTTTGCTACTATTTACTAATGCATTACAGTAGAGTAGTTGAAAAGGCGGTTAGGAAAACAGCCGCACTCCATGATGGCCAGCACAGAAAAGGGGACTTACTCCCTACATTGTCGCATGTATTTGCAGTGGCACTTATCCTTACTGACTACACTGATGATGATGAGATTATTGCCTCTGCACTACTTCACGACACAATAGAGGACACCATGTATGGTTTTGATGAGCTTGAAAATGATTTTGGTCCAAGAATATGTAGTATCGTACGTGGTGTAACGATACTCGATGATGATGGCACTCCAAAAAATTGGAAGGAGCGACATCTCTCATATATTAAAACCTTGGAAGAAGCGCCAAAGGAATCCGCATATGTTGCTGCCGCAGACAAAATACACAACATCCGTTCAATGGTACTTTGGTACAAAGGTGCTGATGATCACGAATTTCATCATGATTTTGGAGGTACAAACAAGGAACGCACTGAGATATACAAACAGATACGGGAGATTGTTGCCCGCAAGATCGACAATAAAAGATTACTAGACGAGTACGACAAAGCATTTGAAGAGTACACTGAGTTTTTATCCCGATAACCAAATTTTCATGCAGACTTCCTGGAATCTATCGTTACTCTATACATCTGATAAGGATCCAGCAATTTTAGAAGACGTCAAGAAAATAGAAGCTACATGTGCTGCATTTGAGAAAAAGTACAAAAACACTCTTCAGACAACGAAGAGTGTTGATGAGCTATTTCCAATGTTCATGAAATATCATGAACTGCAAGAGATGCTTTCAAAATCTAATCCTGTCTATTACTTTAGCCTCAAACGTGAAATTGATAGTAGCGATACCTATGCAGAGTCAATGGAAACAACACTCTCACAGAGAATTACCAAGGCATATAACAGAATTGTGTTTTTTCCTTTGTACTTAGCTAAAGTGCCTGCGTCACTACAGCGCGATATCCTTGCAGATAAGAGATTTGAGCAGTACAAGTACCTGCTTGAAACCACATTTAAGCACGCAAAGTACAATCTCACAGAAGCTGAAGAGAAAATCATAACACTTAAATCACTGCCGGCTTCATCTATGTGGGTAAGTGGCTCGGAAAAGCTTCTTAATAAACAAACTATTACATATAAAGGGGTGACGTACCCGATACATGAAGCTATTTCTAATGCTTCATATTTGCCAAAGCAGAAGGATAGGCTCGCTCTGTCAAAGGAGATATTAACAAGACTTAAATCTATTTCTGACTTTGCTGAAAGTGAAATCAATGCAATCTACACAGATAAAAAAATCAATGATGAACTAAGAGGTTATGCTAAGCCATACACTGCAATGGTACTTGGCAATCAAAATTCTGAAAAGGAGGTAGAGGCTCTCGTGAGCGCGGTACAAACATCAAATGATATCGCTCACACCTTCTACAAATTAAAAAAGCGTCTTCTAAAGCTAGATGCATTTCATTACATTGATAGAAACATATCGCTTGGAAGCACAAAGAAGAAAATACCATTCACTGAAGCTGTTGAAAGTGCAAAGAAAATTTTTTCTAGTATAAACCCAGATTACGCAACAATACTTGAGGATTATCTTCAGAACGGACAAATCGATGTATTTCCAAGACAACATAAAGGTGGCGGCGCATTTTGCTCTAGCGTACACGGTAGACCGGTATTCGTTCTATTAAATCACAAGGATACAGTAGACGATTTCTTTACGCTTGTGCATGAAATGGGGCACGCAATACACGCTGAGCGATCTCGCAGTCAACCTTCACATTACGAAAATCACTCAATTGCAGTAGCAGAGGTGGCAAGTACCCTATTTGAATCACTCGCATTTGATTACTTGTTTGAGCGCGCATCGGCACGTGAGCAGATGATTATGCTTCATGACAAAATCCATCACGACATATCAACTATTCATCGCCAAATTGCATTTTTTCAGTTTGAACTTGAACTTCACCAAAAGATAAGAGAACATGGATTTGTCCAAAATAAAGAAATTGCGTCACTATTCACCAAGCACCTTTCCTCATATATGGGAAAGGATGTAGTCATTGACCCTGATAATGGATATGGATACCTATACATAAGCCATATACGACGATTCTTTTACGTATATACCTATGCGTACGGAATACTTGTCGCTAAGGCAATTGCAGCTCGTTACAAAAAGGACAAATCGTATACGGTAAAAATAGACCACTTCCTTTCACTCGGGGAATCTATGTCGCCCGAAAAGATTTTTGCGTCAATTGGAATAGCGACAAAGGACGGTAGCGTGTTTAGTGATGGATTACAAAGTATGAGAGAGGATGTAGCCAAACTTACCGCTCTAGCTAAAAAGGAGGGAATGCTATAGTTAATTACATTATATGGACCTACTCTTGATTGGTATGACGTTGTCAATGCTTGGAAAGGTGGTGTTGGGTATTTGCGTACTTTCTGTACACGCAAAGATACTCAAAGAGCATAGAATTGATAGTGATGTTCTGTCGAGAATGAGCCATGAGCGATACGTAGCAATACTTGGTATCACGTTTATCATAGTGGGGTATTTTGCAGAAATTACCTCGTTTGGCTACTTTGACTTTCTCCAGTAAATTACTATATTGTGACTACTATGACACTTCAAGAAATTAGGGCGAGATATATCGCATACATGCAATCTAAGGGCCACAAAGTAATCCCTTCTGCATCTCTATTGCCACAAAATGATCCAACAACCTTGTTTACCGGTAGCGGTATGCAGCCACTGCTTCCATATCTTTTAGGTAAGGAGCATCCGCTAGGCACCAGAATTGTTGACAGTCAAAAATGTTTTAGACAGATGGATATTGAAGAGGTGGGCGATAACCGACACACCACATTTTTTGAAATGTTAGGTAATTGGTCATTTGGTGATTACTTCAAAGAGGAGCAACTACACTGGGTATTTGAGTTTCTTACAAACCCGACAGTGGGCATAGGTATTAATCCAAACAATTTATACGTGACTGTATTTGCTGGCGATGACACAAATGCAATTGCAAGAGACGATAAAGCGGTTGAGTTGTGGAAACAACTATTTGCAACAGTTGGCATGGACGCTAAGGATGTCTTTATAGGAAAAGAATCTGACGGAGCGCTAAAAGGGATGCAAGGGGGGAGAATATTTTACTACGATGCAAAGAAGAATTGGTGGAGCAGAGCAGGGGTTCCTGAAAATATGCCTAAAGGTGAACCAGGTGGCCCAGACTCAGAACTATTTTATGACTTTGGTACTCCACACAATACTGCGTTTGGTGAGCACTGCCACCCCAATTGTGACTGTGGACGATTTCTTGAAATTGGCAACTCCGTATTCATGGAGTATATAAAGCAAGAAGATGGCTCATTTGCAAAGCTTCCTAAAAGCAATGTTGACTTTGGTGGTGGACTTGAACGACTTTGCGCTGCTGCAAATAATGTTAATGACGTATTTCCTATCGCGCACAAAGAGATACTTGCAATGCTTGAGCAAGCATCGGGTAAGTCATACCAACATGCTAGCCCTTCAGAGTTAAAGGCGTTTAGGGTTGTCGCAGACCACCTTAAGGGTGCGGTATTTATTATTGCTGATGGCGCACGACCTGCAAACACAGACTCGGGATATGTATTACGTCGCCTACTCCGCAGGGCAGTACGGTACGCTGACTCACTATCAATAAAGGAAGGCGTGCTAAAGGATGCTGCCGCAGTGGTGATTTCAATGTATAAAGACTACTATCCAGAGCTTGTCGCACTTGAATCAACTATAACCTCGGTAATTGCAGAGGAGGAGGATCGCTTTAGAAAGACACTCGAACGCGGACTTAAGGAATTTGAAAAAATTTCCGCAACCGGTGCTATTTCAGGGGTGGATGCGTTCATACTATTCACCACGTACGGCTTTCCTATTGAGATGACTGAAGAAATGGCAGAGGAGCGAGGCGTCACTGTTGATAAGGCTACATATACCGAGGAGATGCGAAAGCACCAAGAACTAAGCCGTGCAGGAGCAGAGCAGAAATTTAAGGGGGGACTCGCTGATCATTCTGAAATTGTGGTCAAATACCACACTGCTACACACCTGCTTAATCAGGCACTTAAAGATGTTCTTGGAACACACATCGAGCAACGTGGTAGCAATATAACCAGCGAACGATTGCGTTTTGACTTTAATCATCATGAGAAAATAACTGAAGAGCAGCTCAGACAAGTTGAGAAGATAGTAAATGACAAGATCAAGGAGGATTTGGTGGTAACCGCGACCGACATGCCGCTTGCTCAAGCAAAGGAGCGTGGAGCAGTTGGAGTCTTCGGAGAAAAATACGGTGATGTGGTACGTGTATATTCTATTGGAGATCCAATGAAGCCATTTAGTATGGAGCTCTGTGGTGGCCCGCATGTTGAGCACACAGGAGTACTTGGAACCTTTCATATCACAAAGGAAGAATCTGTTGCCGCAGGCACACGTAGAATAAAGGCAATACTCTCTTAAGTGATACCTAGTTGTGTTATCACCACTCTTACAATTGTATGAGTGGTGTATACTATACTGGCATATGCACTTTTTTGGTTCACATTTTGCAGATGATGAGAAGGATGCAATGATCATTTTTGACATTGGTAGTGGACATATTAGTTGCTCACTTACCGTATACACAACCGCAAAGAAGCCGCACATTGTGTACGCGACAACAGAGCCTATAGATGCAACAACCGAGAATCACGAGCAACTACTCAAAGCGATGATTTCATCACTCTTGGTGGTTACTATGCGTGTACGAAGCGAGGGAATACCGCTACTATCGAGCACCTACTCATGCACAGTAAAGAAGCTAGTGTGTGTCTTTAGTTCTCCTTGGTATTCTGCTCACACCAAGACTATCTGCAAACAGTATCCAAAGCATGAGTTAATATCGATGCAAACAGTCGATGCACTCCTACATGATGAAAAATCTCTCCTTACCTCAGGAGAAAGTAAAGGGCAAAAACTTGTTGAGTGTAATGCAACTGGTATACGACTTAATGGCTACGATACATCGTTAGAAAAGAAATTGGAGGCTTCGTACATCGAAGTTGATACCTATATCAGTTTTGTCTCTGAGGACATCATCAGTAAAGTCGAAGCTGTTCTTAGTAAGATGTTTAATCCAGAGTATATCGACATTGCTACATACCCATTTATTGCGGCATCTACTCTTGAAGTGTTGCGCAAAGCCCCTGGTATTTCCTTATATGTTGATGTGGCTGCAGAGGCGACAGATATCATTCTTCATGATGGAAAGGCCATTTTACACGTAGGATCGTTACCAATTGGCAAAAATTCATTTGTACGAGCAATTCAGGCTTCACTCAAGACAAATGAATATGATGCCATGACAAGATTTACACTATTTGCAACGAAAAAGTTTGCAAAGGGTAAAGAGGCAGACATAGTTACAAAAAGTGTTGAAAAGGTTCTTGCACAGTGGTCAACAGCGCTTGCTATCACACTCGAGAAGATTGAGTCAGAGTATCCATTATTTTCTACCATCAGCATCACTGCAGATGATTCAGTTGTCATGTTTTTTTCAGAACAAGTGATACACGCACTATCACCAGTCACAGGAGAGCTACATTTACGACATATACCAGTTGCCATCATTTCAGGAAGGGAAATGAGTACCTTTTTAACCGCTCACCGAGAAGTGATGCTTGATGGCACGCTAGGATTGTGCGTACTCTTTTATGCTAATAGTTCTATGAGATAATATATTCATCATGCGAAACAAAAAAGTTATTCAGGATATTCTTCCAGCATCTCGTCGAAGCCCACAAAAGATGGCTAGCACCCGAGAGCATATCTCAACTATACGTGAGATTGAGATAGCAAGACCGCCGCATAAAAATGCTGATGAGCAGTATGAAAGACCGCCACTTAAAAAGGTGCAGCCTATTCCTAAAACACCACAACGCAGGCTAGAGCGTGAGGATTACACTCAGCCAATTAGCAACGAAGGCAGAAAAAGAGGGCCTCGATATTCAATATGGATCAGTTCATTTATAGCGATAGGTATCCTTGCAGCAGCATTTTCCATGATACTTTCTGGCGCTAATGTGACAGTGTATCCAAAAAAGGAGTCTGCATTCTTCAATGGCACCATTAGAGCAGATAAAGCACCTGATGCACTACTTACATTTGAGGTTATGTCACTTACTGATACAGCTAGTGAGGTAATTCCTTCTGTTAAGGAGGCATCAGTCAAGGAGTATGCAAAGGGTGAAGTCACCATAATTAATACATATTCGCCTGATAGCCAACGCCTTATTGGCAATACAAGATTTGAGACAACCGATAAAAAAATTTACCGAATACGTGAGGCGGTTGAAGTACCTGGATTAACCAAGAACACTAATGGTGAGGTAATACCCGGAAAGGTGGTTACGACCCTCTATGCTGATGCCCCAGGCGAGGAATACAATGTGCAGTCTGCAAAAATGACCATACCAGGATTCTCTGGTTCGCCTCGATTCTCTGGTTTTGAAGCAATTACCAACACACCCTTTACGGGTGGTTATAATGGAATAAAGCGAATCGCTGATGATGCGGTAATCACCAGCACTCGCTCAGCAATGACCTCTACATTACTTGAGTCATTAGAAAAGAAGCTGCTTAGTGAGAAGAAAGATGGCTTCTATGTTAATCCAGACCTAGTAAGCGTAGCGATAGAATCCGCTGAGCCAAAAAACGCTGATAGTAATGAATCAGTACTACTAGAGGAGAAAGTGACCGCTCACTACATCATGCTTGATGAGCTCGCACTGGCAAAGGCATTAGCTAGCGCAACCCTTACTGATTACAACAATGAGGATGTAAGCATAGAAAACCTATCTGATTTGGAAATTTCGCTAGCAACACCAATATCTGGCGACTCGACAAGTATTTCTTCTGTCCAATTATCCATAAAGGGTACTGTTCAATTTAAGTGGCTATTTGATGCAGAAACACTGAAAAATGACTTAGCTGGAAAGAATAGGCAAGCGCTTTATACGGTACTTTCAGGCTATCCAAGCATAGATAAGGCCGAGGTGACACTGCGCCCATTCTGGAAACAGGCGTTTCCGGTCTCTGCAGAGGATATATCCATTAATAACGCTCTTGACTAGGAATACCGCCTCATGTACTATGTCATAACCTTGTCAATCCGGCATGAATAAGCAGATCGAACAGCAAACGGGCACCATTGAAGAGGCGCTCCCGAATACTCTGTTTAGAGTCCGCTTAGAAGAAAGTGGGGAATTAATCCTCGCCTACCTTGCAGGAAAGATGAGAATACACAGAATAAAGGTTTTGGTAGGTGACTCTGTACGAGTCGAACTAGACCCGTACGGTGGTAAAGCAAGAATAGTAAAGCGTCTCTAGCGTGATGGAGAACAAAGACAACAAGGTATGAAAGTTCGATCATCGATCAAAAAAAGAAGCCCAGACGATAAAATAGTCCGCCGACGCGGGCGTATTTACGTCATTAACAAAAAGAATCCAAGAAATAAACAACGACAAGGATAATATGCGTATTTCAGGTATCACTATTCCAGATAAGAAGCATCTTGAATTTGCACTAACAGCAGTGTATGGTATTGGGCGACCTAAGGCGCTTAGAATACTACACGACCTGAAGATAGATCCATCAAAGAAACCAACTGATCTCTCTGAAAATGAGGAGAATGCGATACGAACACACATCGAATCATTAGGTCCAATTGAAGGTGAATTGCGCCGCGTAGTAGGTTCACACATAAAGCGATTGAAGGACATACAGTCATACAGAGGATCACGGCATTCAAAAAAACTTCCTGCACGAGGCCAACGAACAAAGACAAACGGACGAACATTGAAGGGAGTAAAGAAAACGATGGGTTCTGGTAAGAAGACTGTGGAGAAGAAATAATACTGACATACCTATGGGTAAGAAACGAATTGTAAAAAAACCAGGAGGATCAGTTGATCAAGGCTTAAAGGCCCGAGCGCTTTCAAAGTTGGTAAAAAGAAAATTTGATACTGCAATACTTCATGTCATCGCTTCATATAACAACACCACCATCACCCTCACTGATGACAAGGGCAACGTGGTAAGTAGTTCATCAGCGGGCGCACTTGGTTTTAAGGGAGCAAAGAAGAGTACACCATTTGCAGCTGCAAAAGTGGGTGAGCTTATAGGTGAAAAGGCAGGACAAATGGGTATCAAGACTGTCTCTGTTGTTATAAATGGTGTTGGGTCAGGTAGGGAATCAGCACTTCGCGCATTTGTAGGAAAAGGATTTGAGGTGTCAAATATACAAGACAGGACGCCTAACCCACACAATGGACCAAGGCCTAAGAAAGCTAGACGCGTATAATATATGAAAACTGGACCACGATACAAAATTTGTAAGAGACTTGGTAATGGTGTTTTTGAGAAGTGCCAGAGCCAAAAGTATTCTCTATCTGAGGAGCGTTCAAAGAAGTCTGAAAAGCGCTCTAAGGGAAATATGTCTGACTTTGCTAAGCAGATGCTTGAGAAGCAGCGTGTCCGCATGCTGTATGGCATCACAGAACGCCAGTTCAGAAAGTACGTTGATGAGTCACTCGCACATGGAAAGGAGGCAAAGACTGAGCTTCTTTCAAAGCTAGAGAGTAGACTTGATAATACCTTGTACCGTGTTGGTCTAACAAAAACTCGTCGCGCTGCGCGCCAGATGGCAGCCCACGGCCATGTTATGGTAAACAAGAAGCGAGTTACCGTACCTTCATATAATCTTTCAAAGGGTGATGTTATTGAGGTACGTGATGGAAGCAAAACAAAGGCACACATCGTTGAGGCTAAGGAACGAATTACTGACGTTACAGCCCCACGTTGGATAAAATTTGAGAACGCATCACTTGTTGCCACCGTACTTGAACAGCCAAACTCTGATAATACTGAAATGCCTTTCGACCTTGCGCAGGTTCTAGAATTTTATAGCCGATAGTATTTATTAGAATTTATTTTTGCATATGGAACATCATCACGTAACACTGCCATCAAAGCCAAAAATTGTGTCTGAGTCACAGAACTCGGGTGTATTTGAAATTGATGGTCTATACCCAGGATATGGCCATACGCTTGGTAACTCTCTACGACGAATAATTCTCTCATCCCTTCCAGGCGCTGCTATTACTAAGGTAAAGATTGAGGGCGTACCTCATGAGTTTAGTACTAAAGAGGGTGTAAAGGAGGATATTATTACTATTCTTCTCAACCTAAAGAAGGTTAGACTTTCACTCACTGGTGATGACGCACAAACCATCAGCCTTAAAATAAAGGGTCCAAAGGTAGTAACTGCATCTGATTTCACACTTCCAACCCAAGTAGGTGTACATAACAAAGAGCAGTATATCTGTGATGTAACCACAAAGGCTGAATTTAATGTTGATTTGACAGTACAAAAGGGTATTGGCTATGTACCACGTGAGCAAATCCAAGAGGATAAAGTAGACGTAGGTACAATCGCACTTGATGCGGCATTTACTCCAATACGACGAGTAAATTATGAAGTAGAGAACATGCGCGTTGGTGATAGAACTGATTACAATCGCCTACGAATCACAATCGAAACTGATGGCACAATCACTCCTAAAGAAGCGCTTGAGAAATCAATTGAAATAATGATTTATCAATTGAAGTCAGTTATTGGATTTCAGGATCCTAAAGAGTCATTTTCTAGAGACGAGGAGGTAAGAGAAGTAAGAGCGGTAGAAGCTCCTGCAAAAGAAGCGAAGGATAGTCATGACAACAAAGAGGATGATGTAGAGATGCTAAAGACAAGAATTGAAACTCTTTCTCTTTCAACAAGAACTGTCTCTGCACTTGGCGTTGCCGGCATCAGAACTGTAGGAGGCCTTGCAAGAAAGAGAGAAGACGATATTCTTGCGATTGAAGGACTTGGCGTTAAGGGTCTTCAGGAAATAAAGCGAGCACTCAGTAACTTTGGTATAACCCTAAGAAGCTAATATGAAGCACGGAGCTAAACTTAATACACTCGGTCGCAGTCGAAATGAACGCAATGCGCTTATTACGTCTTTAGTACGTGAGCTTGTATTGCGTGATGTAATTACCACTACGGAAGCAAAGGCTAAGGCATTGCGCCCAGCAGTAGAGAAGCTCATCACTAAGGCAAAGGTTGATACTCTCTCAAGCAGACGCCTTATCGCGTCTCGAGTAAACAACGACGAAGAAGTTGTTGCAAAACTATTTACCGTACTAGCACCAAAGTATAAAGACAGAGCTGGTGGATATACTCGAATTGTAAAAATGGGGCAACGTGGAATGGATGCACGTAGCGTAGCCAAAATCGCATTTGTATAGTACGCTCAAATCTCAAACGTATGAATGAAAAAACTTACACAATTGATGCAAAGGGTAAAAGGCTAGGAAGAGTGGCTTCTGAGGCTGCGACCATACTCATGGGCAAGGATACCCCAAGCTATGCACGACATAAGGAGGGTGAGGGTAAAGTGATAATCGAGAATGCTGGCGCACTTCATATTGATGAAAATAAGCGTAATGACAAGGCGTACTACAGCTATTCTGGCTACCCAGGAAATCAGAAGCGAGAGATTCTTAAGGACCTTATAGCAAAAAAGGGTGGTAAGGAATTATTGATACGAGCTATAAGCGGTATGCTTCCAAAGAATAAACTTAGGGACAGAATGCTAAAACGCCTTCTGATTAACGAAAAATAATTATGTCAGAGAGATACATTGAAACAGTAGGTCGCAGAAAGACATCAGTTGCTCGTGTTCGTCTTGTGCCTGCAAAAACGCAATCACTAGTGGTAAATGACAAGCCAGTAGTTGAATATTTTAAAACAAGCACACTTCAGAAAGTTGCCACAGAGGCGTTCCATGTTGAGGGCGTTTCTACCTTTGCTGTATCAGCACATGTAAATGGCGGTGGTAGCGCATCACAAGCTGAAGCTATCCGACACGGTATCTCAAGAGCTATAAGCGAGCACCAGACACAATTGCGCGGTCCGCTTAAGAAGGCTGGCTTCCTCAAGCGAGATCCTCGTACAAAAGAACGAAGAAAGTTCGGACTCAAGAAGGCAAGAAAGGCACCTCAGTGGAGCAAGCGTTAAACCCTATACTCACTTGGTTTTGACACAGGCGTTATTGAGACGTATAGTTTTCTCGTAACTAAAAGTAGTATGATTGAAAACACATCACACACGTCAGAAGATTCAGAAGACTTGGTATTTGAAGATGATTCACTTGCCACAGGTGATACCCTAAAGTCGCTGCGTGAAAAGCTGCTTCTATGTCAGAAGGAACGTGATGAAAATCTAATCGGATGGCAGCGCGCGCGGGCGGATCATGTCAACCATAAGCGCACCACGCAAGAGGATACAGATCGACGAGTAAAACTGGCTATTATGCCACTAGTAAGAGACCTCTCTGGTATTCTTGACTCATTTGATAGTGCAATTAAAATTGATGTGCCACAGGGGGAAGGGAGCGCGGTACGTGACGGCGTTATACAGCTTCAGAGCCAATTTTTAAAAATATTAGCACAATACGGCGTATCCCTCATTGATCCTCTTGGGGAGCCATTTGACCCCCACCGGCATGAGGCAGTGGGAACAACACCCACCGATAAACCAAGTGATGATCACGTTGTCGCGACAGTAATGCAAAAAGGATTAGAGCTTGAGAATACCCTGATACGTCCCGCTAAAGTTATATTATTTGTTACTAGTTAATACCACTACTATGGCTAAAATACTTGGAATAGACCTAGGCACCACCAATAGCGCAATGGCGATAATGGATGGAGCAGAACCTACCATTATTGAGAACACTGAGGGTAGTAGGACAACTCCATCAGTTGCAGCAATCTCAAAAACTGGCGAGCGTCTAGTTGGCGTAGTTGCAAGGCGCCAGGCAGTAACAAATCCTAAGAATACTATTTATGGTATTAAGCGATTTATGGGTCACCGATTTAATGATCCTATCGTTACGCAAAATGCAGGCGTATTACCATACGAAATAAAGGCAGGATCTGATGGCGGGGTAGAAGTTACCCTTAGTGGTGCTACCTATAGGCCAGAGGAGGTTTCTGCAATGATACTGCAAAAACTAAAGAATGACGCTGAAGCAAAACTCGGCGAAAAAATAACTGAAGCAATTATCACTGTACCGGCATACTTTGATGATGCCCAAAGAAAGGCAACAAAAGACGCGGGTAAAATTGCAGGACTTGAAGTGAAGCGCATAATTAACGAACCTACCGCAGCGGCGCTTGCCTATGGATTTAATAAAAAGAAGGATGAGAAGATAGCGGTATTCGATTTTGGAGGAGGTACATTTGACGTATCAATACTTGAAGTAGGTGACGATGTGATTGAGGTAAAGGCAACTGACGGAGATGCATTCATGGGTGGACGTGATATTGACCAGAAGATAGTTGAATGGATAGCAACAGAGTTTAAGAAGACACAAGGGGTTGATCTACTTAAGGACCCTCTTGCTGTACAGCGCTTGGATGAAGCTGCAGAAAAGGCAAAGCATGAGTTATCTACCACTCAGCAAACTGAAATAAATATTCCATTTATTACCTCAGGTGAGGATGGTCCAAAACACCTCCTTATGAACATGACAAGAGCGACACTAGAAACTCTTGCACGCCCTTATATTGATAAAGCAATTGCGATTACTAAGCGAGCAATGGAAGCCTCTCCATTTAAGGTTACTGACCTTAATGAAGTGATTCTTGTCGGCGGACAAACAAGAATGCCTGCCATTCAAGAGGCAGTAAAAGAGTTTTTCGGCAGAGAGCCTAACAAAACAATTAACCCTGATGAGGTGGTTGCCCTTGGTGCTGCTATTCAAGCAGGAATTCTCCAGGGTGATGTAAAGGATATATTACTACTTGATGTTATTCCGCTTTCACTTGGTATTGAAACCATGGGTGGAGTCGCAACCAAGATAATAAATAGAAACACCACTATTCCTACTCAAAACTCGCAGGTATTCTCAACCGCTGCAGATAACCAAACGAGTGTTGAGGTGCATGTCGTACAAGGTGAGCGAGCAATGGCAAGTGATAATAAATCACTTGGACGATTTATCCTTGAGGGCATTCCACCTGCTCCACGTGGATTACCACAGATTGAAGTTGCGTTTGATGTTGATGCAAACGGAATACTTAACGTAACCGCAAAGGACAAAACAACTGGCAAAACTCAATCAATCCGAATTGAGGCAAGCTCTGGACTAAGTGACGCAGATATAAGGCGAATGACAGACGATGCGGAAGGTCACGCTGAAGAGGATAAAAAGAAGAAGGAACTAGTAGAGGCAAAAAACATTGCTGAGCAACTAATATACACCGCTGAAAAATCACTTACCGATCACAAGGATGCAATTAATGCTGATACTAAAACCTCAGTGGAGACAGCTATTACATCACTACGGGGTGTACTTACTGGAAATGATATAGACGCTATTAAAAATAGTACGTCAGCACTCAGCACTGAACTACAGAAGGTTGGAGAATCAAT
Organism: uncultured Candidatus Saccharibacteria bacterium; assembly: GCA_964409035.1. GTDB lineage: Bacteria > Patescibacteriota > Minisyncoccia > Phycocordibacterales > UBA12088 > CAYPBQ01. The sequence goes on along the minus strand of CAYPBQ010000003.1, from coordinate 147,121 downwards.
GAAATCACAGCCAGCAGCTGGTACGGATGCAAATAGCAATGTACGCGAGGCTGAAGCAACGGATATACCTGAGGATGGAAAGGAGCAAACCTCATAACATGAAAAAAGACTACTATAAAATTCTTGAAGTAGAAAAAAATGCCTCCCAAGAAGAAATAAAAAAGGCATTTAGAAAATTAGCTCAACGGTACCATCCCGATAAACAATCAGGTGACGAGAAAAAATTTAAGGAAATAAGCGAAGCCTACTCTGTGTTGTCGGATGAGAAACGGAGGGCAGAGTATAATGCCTACGGCAGGGTTTTTGGTGGTAACGATACACAAGGTGGAAACACGCAAGGATTTGATGGATTTGATTTTTCTGGATTTCAGAATGGGTCAGTCGAATTTGACTTGGGAGATATTTTTGGCGACTTCTTTACGGGAGGGAAGCGCCGCCAATCAAGAGGAAGTGACATATCCATTGATATTGAAATATCATTCAAAGAGTCGGTATTTGGCGTCACACGATCGGTTACACTCTCAAAAACATCAACATGCACCACATGTAGCGGATCAGGAGCCAAAGTTGGCTCTGCGCTCATTGCGTGTACCACTTGTTCAGGTGCTGGAGTAATTCATGAATCAAAGAACACCATGTTTGGTGTGTTTTCAGCTACTCGTCCATGCAGTACTTGTAATGGCAAAGGCACAAGGCCTGAACATGAGTGCGAAACATGCAAAGGTGCTGGAGTAATGCATAAGCAAGAAAAAATTGAAATCCATATACCTGCTGGTATTAATAATGGTGAGATGATACGCCTCACTGGTCATGGAGAAGCGATTAAAAACGGCACTTCTGGTGATCTATATGTAAAAATACATGTTAAGCAAGATGCCGAGTATAAAAAGGAAGGGGCGGACATTATAAAAGACCTAAATGTAAAATTAACCGATGCCATCACCGGTGCCACGTATACAGTTGAAACACTTGATGGTAATATTGCGGTGAAGATTCCACCAGGCGTCTCCTTTAATGAACTGTTAAAAGTTAAAGGTAAAGGAGTAGTGCTTTCAACGTCAAAGCGAGGTGACTTGCTGCTTAGAATAAAAATTAGTATTCCAGAGAAGCTATCACGTAAATCAAGAACACTTATCGAAGAATTAAAGAAGGAGGGAATATAGTGTAGTGCTAATGCGCACACTTACATGCAAACAGCAACAACATACGTATCCATGATTACTGAGCACTTTCTAGAAGTGCCAAAGGATATATTGCTTGCCACCGCCCTCATTGCACTCATGGTTGCTATTGCAGTATGGAAGGGTAAACAAGCGCTTTTCTCGCTTATTGTTGCAATGTATCCAAGCGCACTAGCTACTCCACTCCTTAGTGCGCTCATAGCGCAGAGTGTCACTTACCAACACGTGAGTGTTCTTGTGTTTATCTCCCTTACCGCAGTAGTTTATTTACCAATCAGATCAATTATCGGCTCCTTTTATCACGGTAGTGGCCCTAAAAAGTGGTTTGAGATAATTTTACTTGGCGTACTTGCAACAGGATTGCTATTTTCATTACTACTTACGGCAACCACATTTCAATCCTTGTTCTCCTTTAGTAATCCAATGGAGAAACTTTTTGTTGGTAGTATCCAGAGTGTCCTATGGATAATCGTTCCCGTGCTCTGTTTAAAATTATGCAGGTAAACCTTAAATCCTTTTTTCCACTACTTCTTCAAAGCATTGCGTGGCCAATCGCCCGAGTATTATTCTGGATATTGTGTGATTTTGAGGTGTTTGGTTTTAAGAAAATTTCTCATCTACCAAAGGGGGTCATCTTTGCCATAAACCACACTAGCCATCTTGACCCAATTGCAATTAGGGCTGCATTGCCGTGGTTCTCGCGATTTTCTCCTATGTTTTATGTGGCTCGGGAACAAAAAATATATGATTGGAAAGGATGGAAAGGATACATTTATGGAGACACCTTTTTCAATGTGTGGGGGGCATACCCCGCATACCCAGGCAAGCAAGATTATTTTTATTCACTGCGTAATTTCGTTGCAATAGGTAAGACTCGCCAGAGTATCACCATTTTCCCTTTTGGAATTGAAAAACTTACAGATCCTGAACCAAAGAAGCCACGCGGAGGAGTCGTATTTCTTTCTCACTATCTACAATTACCTGTCGTACCAGTGTATATATCTGAGTGCTACCATGCCTCATTTGCCAACTTTTTTAAGGCGCGTCTCACTCTGAAGGTAGTATTTGGTGATCCTATTTACTATCACAAGCAATTGCCTGAATTTCCTTTACTAGAAGACTACAGAGACGCAGCCACCGTGCTTGGAGATAAAATAAAATCACTAAAATACACTATTACAAGTATTGATATGTCGCACACAAACACACACCTTGCGCTATATAACAATAATCAGCATGCCTAAATCACTGTATTTTCTTCTACAAGACATATACTATCAACTCATTCCGTGGAGTACCCCGTCACATAAAATAAAGGTAGCATTTATTGTGCACCCACGAACCGAAGAAGACACGCTAAGAAAATTTCCTTTTTTGCGTGTCTTTCCTATTTCATTTGTGCGAGCTGTTATGAAGCGGTTTTGGGTAGTAAGTGTCGCTCCAATTCACGTAGGGGATAAGCGGCATGAGGGTATCGTTCTTTCAATTCCGCTTACTGCAAAACAAATGCTTGAAGACAGGCCGCGCGCAGTCCGTTATATCAAACAAGCATATGCTTACGCTCACAAGCGGGGAGCAAAAGTTGTAGGATTGGGAGCGCTTACCGCATCACTTACACATGGTGGCACATTACTAAACGGAACAGATAAAACGCCCAGAATCACTACCGGGAGACTATTTACCTCACTCAACGTAGCTACGCTTGTTAATAGGGGGGTTGTTGCATGTGGTCTTGATAAGAAAAATATCGTCGTCTCAGTAGTGGGGGCAGCAGGTTCGATTGGCTCTGCCGCAGCGCAAATACTTTCATTTTGGGGATATAACAACCTCTTACTTATCGATCTTTCTAACAAGAAGGAGAGGATGGAAGAAATAGCTTCATATATTAAGGAGCATAATAAACTAGCGACAGTAACCATTTCAGACGAACTCAGTGATGTAAGAGGTACGCAGGTTATTGTTACTGCTACAAGCAAAGAGGGTGCGCTCATTACTAGTGAGCATGTTGTGCCTGGAGTTATTATTGTTGATGATGCACAACCATCTGATGTTGATGAGGAGCTACTTATGCGTGATGATTTGCTTATACTCTCTGGTGGCGCGGTACGGACAGAGCATGTAAAAATCCCTTTTAACATGGGTCTTAAAGACTCGTCAACCATTTATAGTTGCTTAGCAGAGGCATTGTTACTTAATGAGATGCATGAAGTGCGCGGCAGCTCGCTTGGTGAGTTTAGAAAAATCGATATGGACTCTGTAGAAGAGCTTAGCGCGGTAGCAAAACAGTTTTCATTTGAAAGTGGTGTTTTTCAGAATAACAAAAGGGTTTATAGTGATAGTGATGTCGAACATATACGTTCGCTTCATCTATGATACCTTTTGGTACTGATCCATTTTTTGCATTAACAAACGCAATACTACTTGCGGTTGCAATTGTTAATCTAATATTCGGAACTGTAGTTTTTTTTAACAAAGGAAAATTACGTTCATTGTATACTGCATTTTGCGTACTTGCGGTGTGTGTGTCCGCGTGGACATTTGTCATTATCTACTACCGCTCTACTGCGGTATATGAAGATGCACTCCTTGCGTTAAAACTTTTATATCTTGTACCCGTAACTATCCCTGCGCTATTTATAGTATTTGCCTATATCTACAGTGGGATGCCGCGCTCAATACTTGAGCACAGAAGTATTAGAGCGTTGTTGATATTATTCACAGTCATTATTGGGTATGTATCATACTTTACTAGCTATTTTGTAACTGATGTTGTCTTACCTCCTCAGGGCGAGAAGATCATCATCTTTGGAGATTTTTACGCACTGTACGTCACATACTTTTTAATTGGATTTGGATGGGGATTCTATCTGCTACTACGACAGTTTATTACGCATCCTGATAGGACAATGCGTATACAGTCTTTGTTTCTTTTTGTTGGCACCTTTACCGCCTCAGGAGTAAGTCTAATCACCAACCTAATACTTCCTTGGTATGGAATATTTGCACTTAACTGGTTCGGCAACGCGTCAACTATTTTATTTGTCGGTTTTATCTTTTATGCGATCGTCCGACATAAATTGTTTGATATCAAAATAGTTGCAACAGAGCTCCTTACCTTTGGTATATGGCTTTTATTCCTATTTCGATTGTTTGCATCACAAAATACTACCGAGCAGGTGATAAATATCGTGTCACTATTTGCATCAATCGGGCTTGGTGTATTTATCATCCAAAGCGTAAAAAAGGAAATACGTACAAGAGAAGAACTTCAGCAGACTCTCGATAAGCTTGAGGAGGCAAATAGGAGACTCACCGTACTTGATAAACAAAAAACAGAATTCGTCTCCGTAGCATCGCACCAGCTACGAGCTCCTACCGCTGCCATTCGTGGGTATGCGTCGCTTATCCTTGACGGTTCGTTCGGAAAGGTGCCGCCATCCATTCGTGAAGCAATGGAGCGCATCGCAGAGTCAGGGAAGGCCATGGCAGACATGGTGGAAGATTTCTTAAATATCTCTCGTATCGAACAAGGACGAATGAAATTCCAAATGAGCGATTTTGATTTCCATAAGACCACAGAAAAGGTGATTGAAAATATGGCACGAGTAGCAAAGGCTAAGGGGGTAGATTTCAGATTTATTGTAGTAACACATCCACGAGGATTTTTGATACACGGCGATGAAGGTAAGTTGCGGCAGGTTATATCAAACCTAATTGATAATGCCCTCAAATACACAGAAAAAGGATTTGTTGAGGTGCGTCTCTCGCGTGAGGCAAATCGTCCAATTCTTCACCTTGATATTAAAGATTCTGGTATTGGTATTTCAAAAGAGGACCAGTGGCAACTCTTTGCAAAATTTCAACGTGCTGATAACGCAAACACCACAAACGTACATGGTACTGGATTAGGTTTATACGTCGCTAAGGAGATGGTACAGGCGCACAGTGGCGTAATTTGGGTTGAATCAGAGGGTAGAAACAAGGGCTCAATCTTCCACGTTGAGCTTACTACCTTGCCATAACCATGGTATGTACATATGTTAATTTTTGTTATATAACTCTGCGAGTAGTTCCTCATGGTGAGGGGCCAAGTGGAGACAAAAAATGCGTATCATTGGTGTCGGTGGTCTTGCTCAAAGCGCGCAAGCGCTTCCCGGCTTTCTTAGGTATGACCAAATAGTTTGCCAAGCACCAAGGCATGGGCATAGATTCGGAGACAGGGTTGAAGCGGTGTGTGAAGTCCTGAAAAAACAACCAGAGAAAGTCTTGCTTGTGGGATCCTCTGCGGGAGGAAAGGCCGCTCTAGTAGCGGCATCAAGATACAGACATAAGGTGGCGGGTATTTTATTGATAGCACCAGCACCATTTGAAAAGTTTCCTCAATCGATACTATGTAGTGCGTTGATGCTGGGGTATCTATGGCCAATTTATATTGGAGAAATATTTAAAATTAAGGAGGATGACTACAAAAAAATAGCTTTGGGAGGGCCAATTGCAGATGAGAAGATACATGATCTTATAAGAGGAAGATTGAATGTTTCTGGGTTCGAGTGCATGGATCTCATACAAAATAGGGGGGTCAAGAAGTTCGATCCGAGCAACCTCGCCGATGTCCCAATCTTGATGATTGTGGGAAGTAGTGACGGATGGGTGAGGCCAAGTGCTCAATATCGGTTACAAAAAATGCTTGAAAAAGCAAAAGCAAGAATTGAAGTTATAGAAGTAAGAGGGGCAGGGCACATGCCTTGCCACATACAAGATGACGGCTTAGAAAGAGAGATTTATGGTTGGGTAGAAAATGTGACATAAGCACAGCTACGAGCCGGCGCCAAAGCGCCGGCTCGCATATTTTTACATTCATGGAAAAAAAGTTGAATTTTGATAGTATAGTGTAATGGAACGCGATATCACTTCCAAAGCAAAAGTAGGGGGCAGAATACTCACCGGAGACACTCCTACGGGTAAACTACACCTGGGGCACTATGTAGGAACACTCGAAAACAGAGTTTCTCTTCAACATGAATATGAGACTTTTATTGTTATTGCCGATTTGCATGCCTTTACGACTTTATCAAGAGACCCTTCATCTATTGGAGAATACACGACTCATGTTGCGATAGATAACCTAGCTGCTGGCCTTGTACCCGAAAAGACAACTATCTTTGTTGAATCAGCAATCCCTGAGATATATGAGCTCTCCGCGCTTTTTTCTATGTATGTGACACATGCAACCGCGCTAAGAAATCCCACCATCAAGGATGAAATAGTCATGAAGGGATTAAGTGAGCAATTTTCATTAGGATTTATAAATTACCCAATATATCAAGCAGCTGATATTCTTGCGGTAAAGGGAGAGTTAGTGCCAGTTGGTATAGACCAGGAGGCACACCTAGAGCAAGCAAGAGAAATTGCTCGAGCGCTCAATACTGTTTGCAAAAAAGAAATTTTTCCAGAACCAATAGCAAAGATAGGCAGAGTGGGTAAACTCATCGGTACCGATGGCAATCCAAAGATGAGCAAGTCGCTTGGCAATACCATATTCCTTTCTGAGCCTAAAGAGGAGGTTGAGAAGAAGGTTATGGCAATGTATACCGACCCAAATAGAATTAAAGCTACAGACAAGGGTGCTATTGTCGGTAATCCTGTATTTATTTATCTAGACACCTTCAGTACTGCAGAAGATAAAACCATTATTGATGACTTTAAAGATCGTTATCAAGAAGGGAAGGTAGGGGATGTTGAGGTTAAACGATATTTAGTTGAGGTTATGAACAGATTTTTAGAGCCGATACGAGAGAGACACAACTATTACCGCAATAATACCGATGCAGTACACACGATTATAAAAGAGGGTAATGAAAAAGTACGATCAATCGCGTCTCAGACACTCAAAGAAGTAAAGACTGCCTTATCACTACATCTATAATATTAACTATATGGAACGAACACTACTAAGCGAATTGCATGCTCACCTTGGCAAAGAGGTCCTAGTACAAGGCTCCATTCAGGTACGCAGGGATCACGGTAAACTAGTTTTTTTTGACCTGCACGACAGATCAGGCGAAGTGCAAGCAGTTGCTCTACCATCACATGAAGGAGTTATAGAGGGTGTAACCCCAATCAAAGAACAGTGGGTGGTAGAAATGAAAGGTATTGTGAATAAACGACCAGAAAAAATGGTAGTTCCAAATCAGAAGAATGGCGACATAGAACTTGAAATCACTTATGTTGGAGTGCTTGCCAGCGCACGTGAATTACCTTTTGACTCAACTGCAGAGCTTAATCTTGATACTCTTTTTGACACGCGACCACTTACCCTACGAAGACCTCGAGAGCGGGCAATTTTTAAGGTGCAACACGAGATAGTGCGAGCATACAGAGAATTTCTTACCGCAGAGGGATTTACTGAGTTTATGGCTCCTAAGATTGTTGGAGGTGACGCAGAGGGTGGAGGTAACGTGTTTAAGCTTGAATATTTCAAAGGCCAAGACGCATTTCTTGCTACAAGCCCACAGCTATACAAACAAATAATGGTAGGAGTATTCGAGCGTGTGTTTGCGATTGGTAACGTATTTAGAGCAGAAAAGCACAGCACCTCGCGACACCTCAATGAGTACACCTCACTTGATATTGAAATGGGTTTTATAAAGAGTCACGAAGATATCATGAAGCTTGAAACCAAGCTCATGCATTACATCATCGACCATCTAAAGGATACCTGCGCTGACGCATTTGCTACCCTTAATGCAACCTTTCCAAAGGCTCCAGAGGCATTCCCAGTTATGAAGCTAAAAGAGGCACAAGCCCTTATAAAGGAAAAGACAGGAAGAGATACAATGGGGGAACCAGACCTAAACCCTGAAGATGAGCGGTGGCTATGTGAATACGCCCATGATCACCTTGATTCTGACTATGTATTTGTTACCCATTACCCAGTATCAAAAAGACCATTTTACACCCACGAAGACAAGGATGATCCAGGATATACAAAAAGCTTTGACTTGCTCTTTAGAGGTGTAGAAATAACTACCGGCGGACAACGTATCCACAACTATGATGAGTACATAGAAAAGCTCAAGGCAAAGAATCTCGATCCGGCACTCTTTGAATTTTATCTACAAGCATTCAAATACGGCATGCCGCCACACGGAGGGTGGGGTATGGGACTTGAACGCCTTACGCAAAAGTTTCTTGGTCTCTCTAATGCAAAGGAAGCCACGCTATTTCCTCGTGACATGAATAGGATAGATACTCTCCTCTCATCATAATATTGTGTGCAGCAACAAGTAACCGTAGACATAAAAACCGAAGTATTTGAAGGGCCACTTGACCTGCTGCTATCCCTAATAGAAAAGCGTAAGCTCCTTATCAATGACATTTCGCTTGCGACAGTGGCGGATGATTTTATCTCGTTCTTGGAGCAGCACACAGAGTATCCAATGGCTAAGACGGCGCACTTTATACTCATCGCTTCTACATTAGTACTTATAAAATCAAAATCATTACTACCAATCCTTACCCTTACAGAAGAAGAGCAGCACAGTGTTGATGATCTAGAAAGAAGACTAAAACTACATCAATTGTTCAAAGAGATAGCTGCGTCACTTAAACCAATGTTTGGAAAGGTGATGTTTATGAGTGATGGTGTTACCTATAATGATATTATATTTTCACCGCATGAACGTATCACCACGAAGAATCTACACGAGGGAGTGAGGCAAGTAATCGCAAACTTACCCAAAAGCAAAGAAGACACTCCAACCGCGATAGTAAAAAAGGTGATGAGCCTAGAGGCTATGATTGAGGGACTCACTACTCGCATACAACGAACCTTGTCAGAGAGCTTTCACGAGCTCTCAGGCTACAAAAAAGGTGACCGGGCAAATGTAATCGTGTCATTTCTTGCCATTCTTGAACTAGTCAAACGAGGAATAATATCCGCAAGACAAGATCGATCATTTGATGATATAACTATTGGAACTGAGCAGGTGCAAAAACCAACATACCATTAAATGAATGAGTCAAGTAAAAGAATAGAAGCATACTTGTTTTATAACGGCGCACCCGTTAGCTTTACTGAACTCAAATCAGTCTGCGACGTTGATGACGAACAATTACAGATATCACTTGTTGAGCTTGAGCAGTATCTACTAGGAGGTGCGCTTACCTTAGTGAAAGACGACTCAACCGTTGCCCTTGCCACAAAGAAAGAAATGGGGGACTTTATAAACAACATTAGGAAGGAGGAGTTAAGTAAGGATGTTGGAAAGGCAGGACTCGAGACACTCTCTATTGTGCTGTATCATGGACCTATTACCAGGGCAGAAATAGATTATATTCGTGGTGTAAACTCGAGCTTTATCCTACGCGCCCTTATGGTAAGAGGACTTGTAAAGAAGGAGGCGAGTAAAGGGGATGCGAGGACATTTGTATACCTACCAACACTTGAGTTACTCACTCATCTAGGAGTAAGCTCAGTAGAACAACTACCAGACTACGAATCAGTGGCGGCTACACTTGCAGCTTTTCTTGATACTGAATCAACAAATGACCACCATGACCTATAAACCACTTGCATCACTACCTGTACCCGTATTGGTACTTTTGTTTTTCGGCATAATGGGAGTGCTGGGCACTAGCTACATCACTTCTACCGCGGCTAGCTCAAACAGCTCTCCACGTAGCACTGTTATTACTTCAACAACAACTCCTATAGCAATAGATGAGGATAGGGTAGCGGCACGCTCGTTTATTGTGTATGACGTACTCCAAAATGAGGTCTTGTACGAACGAAATGCTGACGCACAATTACCACTTGCATCAGTTGCAAAGCTAATGACGGCGCTAGTAGCTAGTGCCTCACTGTCAGATGCAACTCCTATCACCATCTCAGAAAAAGCCCTCAAAGAAGAAGGGGAGTCTGGTCTCATCTCTGGAGAATCATGGTATTTATCAGACTTACTTGATTACACACTCATCACCTCATCTAATGATGGTGCTGCAGCGATTGCACTTGCCGCAGATGATGTACTACCTGATGGCACTGACAACCTTGGTGGCTTTGTTGAAAGCATGAATATGTATGCAAAATCTTTAGGGCTAAATCAAACGTACTTCTTAAACCCTACTGGTCTTGATATCAGTCTTACCCACAGTGGCGCCTATGGCTCCGCAAGAGATATGAGCATGCTTACTGCATACCTATTACGCACAAAGCCAGAGGTGCTAGCTAGGACAAAGGACTTAGTAACCTCGGCTGACTCGCTAGAGACTTCTCATATCGCTGAAAATACAAACACACTTGTTGGCACAGTACCAGGACTAATCGCCTCTAAAACAGGGTACACCGACCTTGCTGGTGGCAATTTGGTTATCGCATTTGACGCAGGTATAGGTCATCCAGCAGTGGTGGTTGTGCTAGGCTCTACTAAGGATGAGCGCTTTAGTGATGCTATATATCTTTCTGAGATTGCTAGAGAAGTAATCAATTCTCGCTACTAGCAAAAATCGCCTCTTTTATGAGGCGATTATGGTGGGTGGCGAACCCGACTGCGTGCTGCCGTGGAACAGCAGGTATCAAGGGTTCGCCACCCATAGGACCAATCGATCGGCAGGTCCGACGACGACCGATTGGTTTCTGTGTTGCAAAAATACAAGTAACTCTTCTTGTATATAGTACTACGACACAACTGTTTTGTCAATAAATACCCATACCGCTAGGCTTTCAAAGAATGAGGTTACCTATGCTACAATCTAATGAATGATTACCTTTTCTATAGTAAAAGTCCTTATTCCTGTCGCAACTGCTTTTGCGGTAGGTATTGCAATTACCCCAATCATTACGCACTACCTCTATAAATATAAGGCGTGGAAAAAGCAACCACACAAAGTAGCACTAGATGGAAGTACTGCTGAAGAATTTTCAAAGCTTCGAGAACATACTGAGACAAAAACACCACGCATGGGAGGGATAATCATTTGGCTTAGTGTTTGTATCACTACCGCGTTGTATTTTGTTCTTGCGTTAGTAACTGATGTGCCAATGTTTGATAAGTTGGATTACCTCTCTCGAGATCAAACGTGGATACCACTCATGACACTACTTCTTGGAAGTCTCGTTGGACTCCTTAATGATATTAGAGATATATCTCCTGAGGGAGAGCAAGGGCTTTCTATATTTCATAGACTCACAGTTGTAACCTTGGTTGGTGCTGGTGTCGCGTGGTGGTTTTATGCAAAACTTGATGTAGTCACTGTAGGGCTACCGTACCTTTCAGATATTACCTTAGGCGCCTACATCATTCCTGTTTTTATGTTGGTTATGGTAGCGCTCTACGCTAGTGGAGTAATAGATGGAATCGATGGACTCTCTGGTGGTGTATTTGCATCAATTTTTGCGGCGTATGCACTTATCGCATTTTCACAATCTCAACTAAATCTTGCCGCATTCTCAGGGGCGATGCTTGGCGCAACCCTTGCCTTTTTATGGTTTAACATTCCGCCAGCAAGGTTTTGGATGACAGAAACAGGCACCATGGGTATTACCATGACCATAGCTGTCCTTGCATTTATGACTGATGCGCTCGGTGGTGGGGAAGGTATCGCACTCCTTCCTATTATTGGCTTTTTGCTTGTCATCACGGTGCTTTCAAATATATTGCAGGTATGCTCAAAGCGCTTTAGAGGTAAAAAGTTATTCAAGGTAGCGCCTATCCATCACCATTTTGAAGCCATTGGCTGGCCAAGTTACAAGGTAACCATGCGCTACTGGGTACTTTCAGTGCTATTTGCATTTATCGGTGTAATAATCGCGCTCACCGGCTAACATATATGAGACGGTCCGAAAAACCTTTTGACAAGGCATTTTTTATAGTAGTGGCACTCCTTGTCGGTATAGGTTTTTTTATTTTTACCTCCGCATCGCTAGGACTACTCGCTCGAGATGGGGCATCATTTTCAAGTGTTGCCTTTAACCAAATTGTGCTTGGTATGATTGGCGGCAGTATTGCGCTATATATCACATCAAGAATCCATTACGTCTATTGGAAAAAATTTGCACTGATACTATTTATACTCTCCATTTTTGCAACAATACTTGTCTTTGTGCCTGGTCTTGGCTTTGAGCATGGGGGAGCAAAGCGATGGGTACATATCCTAGGATTTTCCATGCAGCCATCTGAGTTCCTCAAGCTTGGCTTTGTGTTTTTTTATGCGTGGTGGTTAACCACATACAAAGCACAGATGCATACTTTTCAATACGGCATTGCGCCATTACTTGTTGGTACCGGAGGCGTGGGAGTGCTTCTTCTATTACAGCCTGATACAGGAACTTTCTTAACGGTACTTGCTGCAGCTGGTGCTATGTACCTTGTTGCTGGGGCAAGAGCGCGAGACATTGTTATTGTGTGTTTGATTGCAATAACCGCACTCAGCGGACTTATTATGTCTCGAGACTATGCGAGGGCTCGCGTTATGACATTTTTTAATCCTAGCCATGACACGTTAGGTAGCGGGTATCAAATAGATCAATCTCTTATTGCTATCGGCTCCGGCGGTATGTTTGGACGAGGATTTGGGCAAAGTGTACAAAAATTTAATTACCTACCAGAGCCAATCGGCGACTCAATTTTTTCTGTTTACGCGGAGGAATTTGGTTTTGTAGGGGGAGTGCTTCTCGTATTATTGTTTTTGTTGTTTTGCTATAGAGGACTTGTGATTGCTTCAAAAGCTCCAGATATGTACGGTGGACTCATAGTAACGGGTATTGTTATACTTATAGTGTCTCAGTCATTTATCAACATCGCGGCAATGCTTGGCATAGTGCCATTAACGGGAGTTCCGCTACTGTTTATAAGCCACGGCGGTACGGCAATGCTGATCACACTTGCTGAGGTTGGTATAATTCTTAATGTTTCTCGATATATTGCATGAAAATAGTACTTACCGGAGGAGGAACAGGTGGGCATTTCTATCCGCTTATCGCGGTAGCTGAAGAAATAATGGCTATTTCTGAGAAACGGAACCTGCTCACTCCCGAGCTCTACTACATAGCTGACACACCATACGATGAAAAGGTTCTTTTTGAGAAGAACATACAATTTAGACGTTCACCAGCTGGTAAGGTTAGAGTCTATTTTTCTATTAGGAATATATTTGATTCCGTAAAAACAATTGCTGGTATTATTAAGTCTACATTTCTCCTTTTTAAGATTTACCCTGATGTGGTGTTTAGTAAGGGTGGGTATGTAAGCTTTCCTATAATTATTGCCGCGCGCATGCTTAGGATTCCAATATTTATTCACGACTCTGACGCGGTCCCAGGAAGGGTTAACTTGTATTCTGCTAAATACGCAGTGCGAATAGGCATCTCGTACCCAGAGGCGATAGATTACTTCAAGGAGTACAAGGACAAAATCGCGTTCGTAGGTAATCCAATTCGTAAAGATATTTTGAAGCCTATACGAGAGGGAGGGAGTGAGTACCTTGGACTTGATCCATCTATACCCACCATATTTATTATTGGTGGCTCACAAGGATCACTAGCTATAAATGATGTTATCCTTGAGGCATTACCTGATCTTGTAGCAAAGTATCAAATTATCCACCAAACAGGTGAGGCATTATTTGCCCAGACAGCAGGTGCTGCCAAAGTGATACTTGAGAATAATGAATATGCTGCTCGGTACAAGCCATTTGCATATCTTGGAGAGCTAGCACTTAGAATGGTAGCCGGTATTGCAGCGGTGGTGGTGTCGCGAGCAGGATCAGGTACTATCTATGAGATTGCCTCTTGGGAAATACCGGCAATACTAGTTCCAATACCTGAGGATATAAGTCGTGACCAAAGGAAAAACGCATACGCCTACGCAAAAACGGGTGCTGCAGAGGTAATAGAGCAAGGAAATCTTACTCCACATGTACTTCTTGCAGAACTTGCTCGACTTATCGAGCATACCGAAATACAAGCAAGTATGAAGATATCTGCACGGCAATTTCAAAAGCCAGATGCCGCTAATAAAATCGCGAATGAATTAATAGACATTGCACTAGAACACGAGGCATGAGTACCACTACCAAAACCAGAATGCCGCCAAGTCCAACAGGACTTCTTCATATCGGTAACGTCCGAACTCTTTTGTTTAACTACCTTTTTGCAATGCATCAAAAGGGGACTTGCGTGCTTCGCATAGAGGATACCGACCGAGAACGCAGCAAAAAGGAGTATGAGGAGAATATCATTGAAGCACTTGCGTGGCTTGGTATAAGCTACGAAGGCCCGTATCGCCAATCAGAGCGAAATGATCTGTACAAGCCATACCTTGAAACGCTAATAGCATCAGATAAAGCATATCTCTCCAAGGAGGAAAGCAAAATGAATCCCGGAGAAATGGTGGAGGTGGTACGCCTTAGGAATACCAATACCACACTCACCTTTAGCGATGCCGTTCGAGGTGATATTTCAGTCGATACTACCGACTTAGGTGATATGGTTATCGCCCGAGATATTGATAGTCCGCTATATCACTTTACGGTTGTGGTTGATGACTACCTTATGGGAATCACACATGTAATTCGTGGAGATGACCATATAGCAAACACACCACGACAAATACTCATTCAAGAGGCACTTGGCTTTCCTCGGCCCATATACGCGCACCTCTCACTTATATTAGCTGCGGACAAAACCAAGCTATCTAAGCGCCATGGCGCAGTAGCAATTACAGAATACAGAGACATGGGCTATCTAAAAGAGGCAATTATAAATTATCTTGCACTGCTTGGATGGAGCCCAAAAAACGATGAAGAATTCTTTTCAGTTGAAGAGCTTATTGCTCGTTTTGACATATCGGGTCTACAAAAGGGAGCGGGAGTATTTGATATAGAAAAACTTAATTGGTTCAATGCACACTACCTCGCAAAACGCTCAAAGGAAGAGAACCTCTCAGATATTGAAAAGCATGCAAGCAAAGCACTTTGTGATGTTCTTAAAAGAAGCAACGCGGCGTATACAGACCTACTAGAGCGAGTAACTCGTATCCCTCTTATAACAACAATGGAAGAGGCGGGTGAATTTTCTTTCTATACTGATGCACCAACATATGATCCAAGCATTTTACTCATGAAAGGAAAGATTGAAAGGGAAGTTGCACGTACACATCTTGGCAAAGTAAAAGTAATACTAGAGGACTTGGATATATCTGCATATACAAAAGAAACAATTAAGAGCGCGATATGGGACTACGCAACAGAAATGGGGCGGGGTAATGTGCTGTGGCCAATGAGAACCGCACTATCAGGTAAGGAGCAGAGCCCTGATCCGTTTACTATAACTGAAGCAATAGGGAAGGACGAAGCGATTAAGAGGATTGACTATGCTATCTCACAACTTTCGTAACTATGAGAACGCACAATTCCCTAGTCATATTTCTTATAGCCGTGATGATGATGTCGTATAGCACGACACTCTTTGCGCAAAGCAATACCACGGAAGAAGCTGTCACCTCAGAATCAACACTTCCAAAAGAAGCTGAGGAAATTAAGTCAAAAATCGAGAATACTAGCGCTAAGTTAAAGGAGCTTGAAGCAGAAATTAAACAGTACGAGACTCAGCTTGTAGAAGTTGGTAAAGCAAAACAGACATTGCAAAATTCTGTAAAGACGCTAGACATTTCACGAAATAAAATCACCACAGAAATACGCTACACAGAAAGCAACATAGGAAAAACGCAATCAGAGATCCAGTCACTCTCAAAACAAATTGAGAATAAGATGGGTCAAATAATCATGGACAGAAATGCGGTATCAGAATCAATTAGAAAGATAGACCGTCTCTCTGATGAATCACTCCTAGAAGCACTACTTAAGCACGATAATCTAATCGAATTTTGGGAGCAAGAAGATTCTATTCAGCAATTTGAAGGCGCCGTTCGCGAACACGTGAGGGAACTGATGACACTTACCCAAAGCCTTAAAGATATTCGACTTGAAGAGGAAGAAAAGGCACAGGAGCTTACAGGACTAAAACGACAACTCTCTGACGAAAAATCAGTGCTTGATGTAGCACGGAAAGAAAAAACCAGCATACTTTCTGTAACACAAAATCAAGAGTCTAAGTACCAAGCGCTCCTTAAAGAAAAAAAGGACGCCTATGACAAGCTAGAAGCTGAAATAGTCGCACTCGAAAGCGAGCTTAAATTTATCTTGGACCCTAGCTCAATTCCTGCATCAGGTAGTGGAGCACTTAGTTGGCCATTTTCTCCAGACTATATGAGTGGTTGTGCATCCTTTGAAAAATTACTAAAAAATAGTTTTTGCATTACGCAATTATTTGGTAATACATCCTTTGCAAAGAGCGGCGCCTACAGTGGCAAGGGGCATAATGGAATAGACTTTAGAGCTCCACTTGGGACAAAGATTCGATCATCACTATCAGGCAGAGTTACTGCCACCGGCAACACTGATTCAATCCGTGGTTGCTACAGCTACGGTAAGTGGGTTTTGGTAGAGCATCAAAATGGACTCTCAACTTTGTACGCGCACCTTTCAGTCATTAGCGTTAACCCAGGACAAGCAGTTGATAATGGAGGCATTGTTGGATACTCTGGTAATACAGGCTACTCAACAGGCCCTCATCTACATTACAGCGTATTTGCGACCAAGGGCGTACAGGTAATGAACCTCGGCGATTGGTACAAAAAGAGCGGAGTCGCTCCAACTACCGCATGCTCAAAAGGTGGAGCGATTATACCTGTAGCAGCCCACAACGCCTATCTCAATCCATTGGATTTCTTGATGTAATACCTAGACTAGTTTCTTATTTATTGTAATTGATTTTTCCTTGTTGTAATTTGAGGGGAGATGAAGCAGTACATTAAAGTGACTCGCCATAGTCCGTACTACACCTTAGACACTTTGTAGTAATACAAACCTAGATGTGCGGGATACGCATTAGCTAGGATAGGTATTTTGAATCGGCATTATGTATAAATGATTCGATTTTAATGACGGAAAAGATATATTGTGCGACGCTATAGAATCTTATATATCAAGTATCCTGTGGGTTCCCCATCATGAAGAGTGCCTGACATTCAGATAGCGCGGCATTTTAGATACTACACTTTAAAGCAGTTAGTACACTCCCCGAAGAACTCGAGTGCGTGGCTCTTTATGACTCTGAACTTTCTCGATTTTGTAAGGACACTTTTTTCAAGATTTTCTGAATCGCAAACCTTAACATCTTCCACCGATCCGCAGATTGTGCAGACAATATGGTGATGATGGTCACGTAAAACATCTAGCTCGTAATAGATGTGCCCATGGCGAAAGTCTAGTGATCGAACGACGCCTGACTTAACAAATGATTCAAGACTACGGTATAGAGTTACTTTGTCAGACTTCCCTTTCATTCTTTTCTGAAGGTCATCTACGGATATAGGTTTGCTTTCTTCCCATAGCGTGCGGAGCAATAGAATGCGTCCTGACGTAGCCTTATGGCCTATTTTGTTTAGGAGTGCCTTGAAGTCTGGCTCGTGAATTTTCATAACGTAGTTATTCTAATATAAATGCAAATAAGTTGCAATTATGACTTATATCGTGTACAGTTCTAAATGCAACAAAGTTGCGTATGCCAATATGACAGTAGTTATTACATTCGCTGCCACCATCGGTGCCAAAATCACCCTTTGTCTTACCCCAACTTGTATATGAAAATAGCATTTCTCGGCAAGGGTGGTTCAGGTAAGTCAACGATAGCTACTGCATTTGTCAGAGAGCTTTGCTCGCGCCATGTGCATGTACTCGCTATCGACGCCGACCACAACATGGACTTATCTTACAACCTAGGTGCAGAGCCTTCCAATTTTCTTGGTAGTGATCCTGAGCACATCAAGGGGTACGTTGGTTCTAAGCGTGAAGATACGTATCTTGAAGCTCTACGCGTTGCAAAGAGAAACGGTGTCACCTTCACTATTAAGCCTGTGGATGAGTACACCGCAAGTGTGTCAGTGAAATTGAGTGACAGCCTTCGCATCATGACTGCTGGCCCACATACTGATCGTGTTCGTTCGCAAGAAGCATGTAGTCATTCGCTTACTGCCCCACTCAAGGTCTATCTTCCGCTTCTTGCTCTTAATCCTTTGGAGGCGGTTGTGATAGATGAGCGTGCCGGCACTGACCCAGTTGCCACAGGAATCCTCTCGGGTGTCGACTTGGCTGTCATAGTGCGTGAGCCGACCGTGAATAGCGCTCGTGTTGCAGAGCAAATAAAAAAGGAATTAGAGATTGCTAACATCGCTCACATCATCGTTGATAACAAAGTCGCGGGCATGGAGGCTGATACAGCTCGTGCAGTTGAGGCAATCTTTGCGGCTGTCGCCTAGTGTTGCCGGCGTTTAGTTCTGCTTCAAAGCAGGATTAAACGCTGGTCGCATGGTGCGCTCAGTAATAGCTCATTCGAAACAGGAGTTCTTATGTCTCTACCGTCCATTACTGCGGTCGCCCAAGAAATGGGCATCAACCTCCACGGTGTGCTCTCCGCAGAGCAGCAAGAGTCTGTTCTTGTGGAAGCCATGCGTCGCGATCTCGGTCCGGCTCTCGCCTTGCTTCACAGCAAGGCGCACGAGGCCAAGAACAACGGCGGACGCGCCGACTGGCTCGAAGATCCGGCATCGGATATAGGCAAGCAACTCACTCGCATCCACGCCGGTGACGCGCTCCGTTCCCTCGCGTCGAAGCACTTCTGCCACGGCCTGGAGCTCACCTTCTTCAACTGCTGCAAGGGCGTGGTGGGAAAGCCACCGGCGGAACCGATGCTGGTGCAGATTCAGTGCCAGGCCGGACCGATCGCCTACGCGGACTGCTAGTCAAACAGGCAGTCACAACCCTGCAAGCCAAAACGCTTGCAGGGTTCATTTTTTATTAGATGTTTTGTGCGTTGCTATTCGTCCCCACACATGCTTCCATGCTTCTTTTAATCAAAAAAATACCGCTCCATGTGATCATGCAGATCATTGGTGCGGCAAATTTGTTGATGTTTTTATGTTGGTATTTGCTTTATAACGAAGGCAAATGCAAGTACGACCAATGTCATCCTTGCAATTGTGAAGATTACAGTCTCCGGAAGAGTTACTTCATAATCCATACTATGCTCCTTTCTAGTTGCCGTTATGACTATACCTTACTTTTTTTGATTTGTCTCTATTTTATATTTTATATAAAGAAAAGAGTCCCCCATTTCGGAGGACTCGTTGTGCCCTGAAGGGCGGTGCGGGTCACTATACCCGGTTCGGAATATGGGGGAAAAATACGCCCCCACCCGCACCGCCCCTAGGAGGGAACGCCATCAACGTGCCGAAGGGTCGCGACCTTCGACACAATTAGTATACTCCCCCAATTCCTGGTGTCAAACACACAGCATACGATATACTTTATGCATGAACACCACGCCCAGACACTACCGTTGTAGCATATGCGAGACGCTGTATATCCTTATTGGAAGGATAAGTATCGGCTCTTTATTTTTATTTTCAGGAATCGCAAAGCTATACATGATTGAGAGCGTCGTAAGCACAGTTACTTCCCTCTCTTTGCCGTATCCACTCCTACTTACCTATGTAGTCATTGGAATCGAGATTATTTGTGGCTCACTCCTAGTTGCAGGGTTACTAACCCACATAGGCGCATCATTACTCGCACTGTTTACCATCCTTACAATACTATTTGTTCATAATTCATTTAGTGATACCTCTTTGTTTAAAAACATCGCCATACTTGGTGGACTCTGCTACATCATGGGGCATGGACCAGGAAGAATAAGTGTTGACTATCGTATGCGGCGCACACCACCACAACCGATAGTGCCGGCGACGCCTACCAACAATGAGATAACCCTATAAAACAACACACCCGTCATACGTATGACGGGTGTGTTGTTTTATTAGATTCTATTTTTCCAACAGTGCTTTGATGAGTTCCAAGGCTTTGTCCCCTCTTTCTCGTACAAGTAACGAGCATATAGAAGATTTCCGCCAAGTGTATGAAGATCTAGTCCGAGTTTATCTGCTACGTCTTTGTGGAAGTATTCATTAACCTGCATAACTCCCACATCTTCACTAGTTACGTCACCACGCTCTACACCTCCTACACGCTCATCAAATTGCTTAAACTTAGATTCACACCACGCTATTTCTGCCATTACTGGCACATCGCTAAAATACGCTCTCGTGATCTCTTCTACTCGTTCGTTATCACCATCTGCGGCAAACACATCCGTAGGTGCAGCAAGCACTGAAGGCTGATTAAACGTCGAGATAGCGAGAAACAACAATGGAAGTAAGATTATAAGCCTATATATTAGCCGAATAAAAAAGCAAAAATCTCGGGGGGTTACCTCGAGATGTTTACATTATAAAACTGTTTTGTTATTGAGTCAAGTGCCAATAGTTGTAATCACTTGACAGCAGAAAAGCTACTATGTGAGCCATTTTGGGCTATTCTATATCAACTAGGAAATTAAGAAATGTAATCATTGTACTGATGAAGCCAAGCACAAGGGCAACGTTTTGCTTGTTCTCATACCAACGCACCTTCTGAGCTTTATGTACCATATTATTGTTTATATTTTACACCTTCTGTATTTTTTGCTCAAGGTAGACTAATCCACCGTACAGCCCCCCACGACTATCTAGTGTAGCTAGGCATAGTTCTGTTGTTGATAGCCCGCGCTCATTACATAGGGCACTAAAGTGCGTCACCACGTCCTCCATAAGAATTTTAGGGTTACCCACCATCATAGAGCCGCCCAGGATGATAATCGATGGATTCCATACACTAACCATCTCAACAAGCCCATGAGAGAGGTACCCCGCAAGGGTGTCCCACAGCAAATCATCTTGCGGCACTTCATACGGCTTTTTCTTTTCTCTTGCTTCTACCGCAGTACCTGAAATCATTGATTCAATATCAATGGCGTCTCTTCCTGAAACCGCCACACAAGCAGGACACATCTCATGGGCGCTCATAAGCGTAACCCGATTAATTAAAAAAGGTATCGACTCGTTAATCCTTCCATCAGTAAAAAGCGCTCCACCAACTCCTGTAGATACCGTCACATATGCAATGGTATTATTCTCCTTTGCGTATCCACTCCCTGCCCCAATATAAAGCTCGCCAAGTCCAACTATAGCGCAATCATTTTCAAGATATACATTTGCCACATCAATACCAACAATCGATGCAATATCATTTGCAAGCGGCTTACCTACCCAATCCATTCCTATATTTGTAGTTTCTATTAGCGACAGCTTATCTGGCGCAAGTGTTCCTGCAATACCTCCTGCTACTGCGAGTATTGCATCTCCAGATATATGTTCTTCTTCTTTAACAAGGAATGTTTGTATGGCTTGTATCGCATCAGCATACAACGTTGGGGTATCAATTATGTACGGGCTACTTACAAATGTAGTAAGGTCACGCGAAAGCGCGAGGCGCATTTTGGTACCACCAATATCAAAAACCAAATACATAATTAGCTAACAATTACAGATATATGCTGTCCAAATGCTTCTGAAGACTTTTTTACATACTCTTTTATGTGCTCAGTGTAGTACGGTGGATGTTGCGATTGTATCATGCCAATAATTGCGTACGCGGTGCACATATACGCAGCATAATCTGATTCTGGCGGCATAGGCACCACAACCCCACTATCTGTAAAAGGGTTGTATGGTACTCCAATACTAATAAAAAGTTCTTTTTCATTTGGTACAAGAGTCTTTGCGTGTTTTGCCTCCTCAATGGTAAATGCTCGAGCCGTCACGCGTGAACCAAATAATTCATCAAATTTGGTCAACAACATAGGGCCAACTAGCCTATATGTAGGTGGCAACAAGAAGAAAAATGAGTCGTACGAAGAAAAATTCTGAGGCAAGGATGGCAGCACCGCGTCAATATGACTTTGAATTTCGTTTGGATTCTCCTTGGTTTCGCTCAAAATCATTCCAAGGTAGGTGGACACATTGTAGGTGTATGGTTCCCTATTCTTAGGAAATACCAAGATGTTTTCCTTAGGGACATGCGCGCCCGCAAGTGGTGCTGCGTTGTTGGTATAAAGAAAGAGTGGTATTCCCTTATCCTTAAAGAATTCTGCAATTTCAACAGAGTGCTTACCTCCAGATGCGGATATAAGCATCACGGTATCGATCATTCCTTTCTTGTCTGTAAATACTTCTCTGTAGTTGGTTTCGTCTGCGTAAAATGCTTTATCATGAGAAATAATACGACCCACAGATAGTGCGTTTCCGCTTCCCACCACAAGAGTGCTTGGCGTAATTACTTGAGTTGATGGTATGGTACCTTGTTCAAAAAGCTCAAGCGCCCCACGAGTTACGACAGTAAGATCCGGCAGTGCATCCTCAGTAAATGAGGCGAGTTTCTCAGCATATGACATAAACTAGTGTGGCACTAATGTTCTAATAAGCTCATGCGCCTCATCAACAGAATCAACAAGATGGAAAAGATTGATATCTTCCTTGTTGATATATTTTTTTTGCTCGTACAACATTTCCTGCATCCAGGTAATAAGTGGTGTCCAATACTTTTTTCCGACTAAGATAATTGGGATAGTAGTTATCTTTTTTGTTTGTACAAGGGTAAGAATTTCAAAGAACTCATCGAGAGTTCCAAATCCGCCTGGCATAAATATGTACACCTCAGATGCGTATGAGAGCATCACCTTTCGAATAAAAAAGTAGTGGAAGCTCCTGCTATCAGTTACATACGAATTGATGCGCTGCTCCTCTGGTAAATGAATATTAAGACCAATAGAGTGCCCTCCAGCCTCATACGCGCCGCGATTAGCAGCGCTCATCACACCTCCTCCACCACCAGTTATAATTGCAAATCCATCATCACTTAACCTGTGGGCTAGGTCACGTGCCATCTTACAATCAACATCACCATCTTTACAGCGAGCCGTACCAAAAAACGTTGCAGCAAGTCCGTACTTCTTTAACACTTCAAATCCTGAAACAAATTCAGCCATTATCTTGAACACTCTCCATGATTTTTCTGTATCTCCTTCTGTAAGTAATTCGTCATCTATTCTGCAAACGCTTCCTTGTGAAGGCTTTTTCTCGGTAAACTTTTCCAATGTTTTTTTACGTAAAAACGACATGAAATTATTATATCATGAGGGTGTTTACGCTTGTACATAATGTCACCTGTGGTATCTCCCTTAGTATCCGTGCTGGCGTACTTGATACATGACCTTCATCCGAAAGAAAATTGTTGACTGCATTACGCTTATTATCACCAACCACATACACTACCGCCTCACTAATACTGCGTATAAATGGTAATGACGCGGTTATTCTATGACAATACGGCGCGTGCATATTGCCATAAGGCACTGGCACAAAGGCATCCATGCTCTCGTATTGTTTAAATTCATTCACAGTAGCAGGAAAGATACCTGCAGTATGCCCATCTTCACCTATACCAAAGAGACCTACTATCCTTGCGTTAGGATGAGCCTGTCTCCACTCTCTATGAGCAGCATTAATCCTCTTCACGTACTCATCAAATGATTCGCCGGCAATACATGATGTGTCTATTGCATTTGATACCGTTATACTCTTTTCATGCAGTCGCACTGATGCATTGTAAAAATTTACATGATCCTTTTCTTCAGTATATCGCTCATCAACAACGGATACGGTGCACCCATTTGTAAATATATCTGGCGATAGATACTCAATAACCGATAGTGCAGAGCCGCCCGAAAGTAATACAAGCACTCCATCACCACTGTGAGCATGTATACTCTCTTCTAGTAGACGTGCGGCTTCCTTAGCCAATGTCTCACCATCATGATGAGATACTATCTTCATGGCAGAGAAATACTATCAGGGGTTGCACCGCGCTCATACATAATGGGGGTCACATCCTTCCACCTTTCAAGTATTGGAGTTATAAACGACCACGCGTCTTGCACCTCCTTACTTGAGGCAAATAGCATCTGATCGCCCATTAATGCATCCAATAAAATTTTTTCATACGCATCTCTAAGACGTGGGGTTGGCTGCTGCAAAATAGGAAATACCGCATCTTGTGATTCTATATTCATCACATAACCGGGCTTTTTAGTCCAAAATCGTACAATAATTGCTGGATTAGGTTGTATCCTAAAAATAACTTTGTTTTGAACATACGTGGTGTCAGATGTATCAATAAGAAATGTGTCTTTCTCCTTAAACACCACTTCAACTGACACCTCATCTCTATCAAGCGCCTTGCCAGACTCTAAGATAATTGGCACACCTCTCCAGCGTGGTGATTCAACTTCTGCTTGTATTTTAAAATACGTATCTGTTGATGGTAACACCTCTGGCGCGCTACCTTTGTATCCCCTATATTGCCCCTTTACCAAGAGTGTGTCCGCTGAATGGGTAAGCGAACCTAACACATTTGCGCGAGCACTCCTTACTGCAGATGCGGTAAGTGCCTTAGGATCATCCATCAAGGTGACCGCAAGCATTTGCAATACATGATTTTGTCCAACGTCCTTAAGTTGCCCTACCCCTTCAAAGAAGGATTCTCTCCCTTCAATTCCTTTTGATTCAAACAATTTAACTTCGATTCGCGCTATATGTTCATTGCTCCACAAAGGCTCAAACAAGCTATTACCAAACCGAAATGCAAGAATATTCTCGAGTGATTCCTTTGCAAGGTAATGATCCATTCTAAAAATCTGCTCTTCCTTAAAAAGTAATCCAAGTGTCTCATCAAGCTGTATTGCAGTAGTTAGATCATTGCCAAATGGTTTTTCGACCACAATACGAACCCACCCCTCATGAGGGTGAACGCATCCAATTGAAAGTCCCGAATGCGCAAGATTTTGAAAAATTGGCGCGTACAAATTAGGTTGCGTGGCCAAATAGAAGAGTTTGTTCATGCATACCCCTCGCATACTATCTAAACGGTGTAATTCTTTTGAGAGGGTTTCGTAATCAGCACCTTCATCAAGCGCCCCGTGAAGAAATTGAAGATGCGAAAGAAACTCAGGCAGCGCATCACGTACTCCTTCCCTCTTTCTAATCGACTCACTCACAATATGCGCATACTCATCATGAGAAAAAGTTTTTCTTGAGACGCCAATAATAACAAAATCATCAGGCAGGCATCCTGCCATGTATAGATCAAAGAGTGCGGGTATGAGCTTGGTTTTTGCAAGGTCTCCCGTACCTCCCAATACAACAATCACCGTAGGATGGTCACTCATGGCGTAATGCTAAAATGGAATCTCGTCACCCGAAAACTCCGGGAGAAGTTTCTTTCCATACAAAAGTCTTGAGATAACCTCAGCATGCGATAACGCTCCTGTAAGAGCATTGTGAGGCTCTGGTTCATCGGCAATACCAACATAATTTAGTACCGCATCTAAATTGAGCGCTGTTCTATGCTTTGCCTCATCAAATGGCGGAGTAACCCCACGCGTAACCATGTGCATGTAGGCAAGTGTGTGCGTGTCTATAGTTCTATACGCAAAAGGAAAGTTAACACCTGCTCGCTTACACGCTGCCTTAATATAATCTCTATCAAATGAGACATTTTGTCCCGCTAGAGTTTTGTCACGAATTGGTTCCGCCCATGCGAGAAATGCTCGTAGCAATTCCTCTTCAGTCGGTTTTGTAATATCAGTAATCTGGTCAACAGTAAATCCATTAACCGCTAAGGCTTCTTCCATGATATCTGCACCTTCCCACACACGACACTCGAGGTAAAAACGATTAGTAGGGTTAGTAAGTTCAAGTGCTCCTAACGATACAATAGAGTGTACATCATATTCTGTTCCGCTTGCCTCAATATCAAGTACTATCATGGTGTCGTATGTATTACTTTCTTATAGTCCACTGCAATTTTTTGCAGGCACATACCCTGCTTTCTCTGCATCTTCTCTTGATGTAAACCATACCATATTTGAAGCATTAATTCGCTCTGCCCCTACACACCACGGAAAGTAGTATGCTGAGCCTTTTTTAGACGCGACAAATTTGCCTCCCATTACTAGCGCAAGCTGCCCATCACGAAGTGGAGCACTCTGAAGTGAAATAACATGCGATCTATCTATCATAGATAGCCTTCCAAGCCCAAATGACGCTACCCCCACAAGCGCCACTAGTATAAAGGTAAGTGTAGTACCCTTTAATGCCTGATTAATGGCTTGCTTGCCCATTTTTACCATTTCTGGTATAGTTCTCATACTTCAATTATATAGTATTTTAGGCACATTAAACCACCATGGCACATAGAAAAGCAGGCGGAACCGCAAAAAACCTAAGAGATTCAAACCCAAAATACCTTGGTGTAAAGAAGTATTCTGGTGAGAAGGCATGGCCAGGAGCAATACTCCTTCGCCAACGTGGTTCTAGAATGGAAGCTGGTAAAAATGTTTCTATGGGTAAAGACCATACGCTATTTGCTACCAAAGAAGGTGTAGTGAGTATTACCTCACGCAGAAAAACATCCTTTAACGGAAAGACCCAGGTAAAGAAGGTAATAAACGTCACATAGTCCTCTTAAATGTAAAAACTAAAAACCACCCCAACAGGGTGGTTTTTAGTTTTTGATGGTGGTATGTAATCAACCTATTTTAGTGTGCTTGTATAGCAACTGTAATTGTTGCTGACACTTCTTTTGTACCCACCACTATCGCATGGTCCCCTACAGTCTTTAGAGGTTGTGAGAGCGCAATATGATCCGGGCTAAGGCGTACACCGTTTTGCTCTAGCAGAGCAGCTATAATAGCCTCCTTGTGTAATCCCTCATAAAGATGACCTTTGTCATTTACTTTTGCATGCATAGCAAGCGTTAGCCCATCCAGTGATGTTATTGTCTTTACAAACAACTCATGCTGAAGCTTTTGTGTTGCAGTAGAGGCAATCCTTTGCTCCTCGAGTTTAGCAACCTTACTTTGTGTTGCAACTTCAGCGTACTTTTTTGGGAAAAGAAAGTTTTGCGCATAGCCTTCGCTCACCTCTTTTACTTCATACTTCTTTCCGATCTTTGGGATGTCTCTAAGTAGAATAACTTTCATAACAGTGTGTAGAGTACAAATAATGTGCTACCGAGTATTAGAAGCCCTGTAGAAGAAACTTCACCGCGCGCTCTTTCTGGAGGTCTCTGCCCTCTTTTAGACTCTCTGGTGTAATAGTCTCAATATAATCAGGGGTAAGACCGCTCTCTGAGATTGAGTGTCCAAGCGGCGTGAGCCAACGAGCAACAGTAATTTTTATTGAAGTGCTATCTGTAACTGAAATAAGCTCTTGTACTGATCCCTTTCCGAAGGTCTTTTCTCCAATAAGAGTTGCAACACCATGCTCCTTGAGCGCGCCGGCAAGTATTTCAGATGCTGATGCCGATCCTTGATCAACCAGTATAACCATTTGAAGATCATCACCAACCACATCATATCCCTTAGATCTATACATGCGAGGCACCGAACCATCACCAAAATGCTCTTGTACCACCACCTCTCCAACAGGGAGGAACCAACTTGCCATATCAACTGCTGCTTCAAGATAACCCCCTGGATTACCTCTTAGATCAAGCAAGAGCTTATTGCTACCGCTTTCGGTAAATGTCCTCATGGCATTTCTAAACAACTCAGGTGATGTAGCGCCAAAGCTATAGAGAGAAATTTCAAAAATTCCATCACTACGCATTTGTGTTTTAAGGGTAGGAATATTGATGGTACCGCGAACCACCGAAATTTCTTGTGGAGCTCCACCATCTCTAATAATGGTAAGCACTACGGTAGTTCCTACTTCGCCTCGGATGCTTAGTACACCCTTCTCAATAGTAATACCTTGTGTAGATACTCCATTAATTGCAATAATTTTGTCCCCAGGTCGCAGGCCTGCCTTTTCAGCTGGAGAATCCTTGAGTGGAGAAATTACCGTGAGCACTTCTTCACGAATACCAATCTCCATGCCTACACCACCAAATGATCCTTGTATGTCCTCTTCAAAAAGCTTATTTTCTACAGGAGGAAGAAACGCAGTGTAAGGGTCCCCATAACTTGCGGTAAGTCCTTGAATGGCTCCCCACATAAGGTCTTCATCAGAAATAGCTTGTGTACTAGAGGCGGTAGAAGGTACGTACTTATCCTTTAGCAAATTCCATGCCTTAAAAAATGGACCGAAGTCAACACCCTCTGGTTGCACCTCGTTAAGATCTCCCCAAAATGAGTAAATCACCTCTGCATTAGTAGTTGTCTGCTTTCCTCCAAGTAAAAATCCAGCGCCAAACGCAACAGTAACAACAAGGAGAAAGGCTACCCCTCCTTCTGCAAATTTAGTGATAATTGAGGCTTTCGAAGACTTATCCATTGGGGTATGTTCTGGTTCCATAATGTGGTTAGTATCCCAAAATTGTTACACCACGTCAACGCAAGTGATGCGTATATTCTTTGTTTTTAAAGACGTATTAGCTATACTTATATCAATGATTACCAAACACGCGTACGGGTCACTACAATGGATTGATGTAGAGTCTCCAAAGGAGGATGAGGTCCGCTCTTTAATGAGTGAGTTCTCCCTACATCCCGACACCGCAAATGATCTCCTCTCTCCGACTAGACGGCCGTTTGTAGAGAGTAGAGAAAATTACCTTTACTTGGTGCTACATTTTCCTGCACTAAAGCATACCCACACCTATAACAACGACGACCAGGAAATTGATTTTGTAATCGGTAAAGACTTTATCATCACCAATCGCTACGAGACGATTGACCCTTTGCATAAGTTTTCAAAAGTATTTGAAGTTGGTTCTATATTAGAAAAGGGTACTACAAGCGAACACGCGGGGTACATCTTTTTTACAATTGTAAGAAAGATGTACAAATCAATAGAACACGAGCTCTCAAGTATACGAGATGACATTGAACGAATTGAAGAAAATATATTTTCAGGCAACGAAAAGGAGATGGTGGTAGAACTCTCTGTAGTAGGTAGAAACTTACTCAACCTCAGACAATCACTTGCCACCCATCGAGATATACTCGCATCACTTAAGGACGTTAGTAACGCATTTTTTGGGCAGGATTTTTCTCGTCCTATAGACATCATACTTAATGACTACTATAGAATATTTAGACACATAGAAACTCACAGCGAATGGCTTAAAGAGCTTCGAGATACCAATAATTCCCTTCTTACCACCAAGCAAAATGAAATAATGAAGGTACTCACTATTATGGCATTTGTTACCTTCCCTCTTTCTCTTATCACCAGTACCTTTGGAATGAACACAGAATCACTTCCAATAGTAGGAAGTCCACACGACTTTTGGATAATCATTAGCGGCATGGCAGTCTTGTCTGCTTCATTTTTTGTATTTTTCTGGTATAAAAAGTGGCTGTAACATTACTGACATGCTAGGTACATTTTTTAAAAAGAAAGAAGTGGTAGAGGAGGTGCAAAAGCCTCCTGTATATCTTTACAATACAGAGACAGGAAAAAAGGACATATTTGAGCCAAGGATCCCTAATAAGGTATCTCTATACTCATGCGGCCCCACCGTCTACGACTACGTGCACATAGGTAATATTCGCTCTTATGTATTTTCAGACACCCTTAGGCGTGTACTAACAGCAAATGGCTACACAGTAGACCATGTAATCAATATTACCGACTTTGGACACCTCACTTCAGACGCTGATAGTGGTGAGGACAAAATGATGCAAGCACTTAAAAATGCTGAAAAGGAAATATCAGTTGAAAACATGCTTACGCTGGCTACTGATTATATGCATGCGTTTTTCAAAGACCTTGAGGCTATACACATCAATACAAAGGGTATTCGATTTCCACGTGCTAGCGAACATGTTGACGGCATGATTGCAATAAACAAAACTCTTGAGGAGAAGGGATATGCATACGAAACATCAGATGGGCTCTATTTTGATACGGCACGCTTCCCCACATACGGCCGTCTCGGTAACATTAAAATTGATGAACAAAAGGAAGGCACACGTTTAGAAGTAAATACAGAAAAGCACAGTCCCACTGACTTTGCTCTATGGAAAAAGAACCCTGACATGGGTTGGGATTCTCCGTGGGGAAAGGGCTTTCCAGGATGGCACGTAGAGTGCACCGCAATGATATTTGCCACCCTTGGAAAACAAATTGATATACACACTGGCGGCATAGACCATATCGCCGTGCATCACAATAACGAAATCGCACAAGCAGAGAGTGTTTCAGGAAAAAAGTACGTGCGGTATTGGATGCATAATGATTTTATGAAAATCGAAGGGAAAAAGATTTCCAAGTCACTTGGAAATAGTATTCGCCTCGATCAAATTGTTGCGAGGCAATTTTCACCACTTGCATACCGATACCTTCTCCTTACTAGCCACTATCGCACACAAGTAAACTTCACATGGGAAGCGCTCGAGGCATCGCAAAAGGCACTTTTCAAGCTGCAACGCCATTTTGTAGAAGAACTTCCTGAGCGTACTGGACAACCACTAGCTGCGTACTGGGACAAATTTCTTGTTGCCATCAATGACGATCTTGATACCCCTAAGGCTATTGCCATTATGTGGGACATGGTGAAGGACACCACCCTAGAGAAAAAGGATAAGCGAGCAACCCTCCTTGAGATGGATAAAGTGCTATGCCTTGGACTTAATCAGAGCAAAAAGAAGATCAAAGAAATGCTTTCGATTAATGTAGTCCCGCTAGCAGACATGAATCCTGAGGTTAAAGAGCTTGCACAAAGACGTGAACAAGCACGAGAAAATAAAAACTGGGAAGAGGCAGATGCCCTTAGGAAGCAAATACACGATTTGGGCTACGAGATGGTTGATACTCCTAAAGGATTTGAAATCACCAAACGAACGGTTGACTTATAGTTACTATAGTGTTATAAATTACACGTGCAGTAGTTGCCCCACAACTACTCACACTCTGACTTTGGCATTTGTCTCCATTCATCGCCGCGCGGTTAGCGCGGCGACCTTTTTTTATCAACATTTCGTACACACAAAATAAGACTTTTTCATATAAATGCTCCCTGCCCTGATGTGCTACAATGCATGCAATGGCCAATGAACGATTTCAAAGAAAGGAAGCAGTTGAAAAGGCTACAGGCGGCCGTGTCCCCCCTCAAAATATTGAGTCTGAGCGCGCACTACTAGGTGCGTTAATGCTTAAACCTGACGCAATACATGATGTTATAGACCTTGTCTCTAGTGATGATTTTTACGTAGCAAAGCACCGCACCATCTTTGACGCAATCCTTTCACTTTTTCACAAGGGTGAGCCTATCGACATTCTCTCACTCACCTCTCGCCTCAAGGAGGAGAAGAAACTGCAAGCAATAGGCGGCGCTAGTGAATTAACCGAGCTTGTGTCTGAGACTCCTGCCGCGTCTAATGTAATGTACTACGCCAACTTGGTGCGAAAATCTGCAGTACTTCGCAGACTTATATTTGCTGGTGAGCATATTTCAGAGCTAGGCTTTGATGCGTCAGGAGAGCTTGATGAGACGCTCGACAAAGCTGAGAAGCGTATCTACGACGTCACTAATATATCCGGATCACGAAAGTTCCAAGACATACGATCACTCACATTTGAGACCATAGAGCGTATTGATAGGCTTCATAAGTCCGACAATGAATTTAGAGGGGTACGGACTGGTTTTAGCGAACTTGATAACAAGCTCTCTGGGCTTCAAAAGTCAGACCTAATCATCCTAGCGGCACGACCATCCATGGGTAAGACCGCATTCGCCCTCGATATAGCTCGGCAAGCCGCGGTGCAGCATAATATTCCAGTTGGAATATTCTCCCTTGAAATGAGCGCGCAGCAATTAGTAGACCGTATGCTTGGAGCAGAGGCCAAGGTAGATGCGTGGAAGCTACGAACCGGCAAACTATCAACCGATGAAGAATTTGAACAAATCCACGCAGGACTTGATAGGCTCTCTAACGCGCCAATTTTCATTGATGATCAACCGATGGCAAATATTATTACCATGCGATCAGTAGCCCGCAGACTAAAACGCGAAAAGGGTCTTGGACTTATTGTTGTAGATTACCTCCAGCTTATGGCGCCTACCTCAACTCGATCAAGCGACTCCCTCGTACAGCAGGTCACAGAAATCTCACGCTCATTAAAGGCACTTGCTCGCGAACTTGAGGTACCTGTCCTTGCGCTCTCACAGCTCTCAAGAGCGGTCGAGCAACGCCGAGGTAGACCACGACTCTCAGACCTTCGCGATTCTGGATCAATCGAGCAAGATGCTGATGTCGTTATGTTTATTCACCGCGAGGATAAAATGCAAGACGGCATGGAAAAAAACAACATCGCAGAAATACTAATTGAAAAGCACCGCAACGGACCAACTGGAAAAGTTGATCTCTACTTTGATGAGGGGCGAGTCACCTTCCAGTCTATTGAAAAAAGTAGTTTTGGCGCATATCAAGGTTCTTCTGTTGAGGAGTTTTAGTGAGTACTTGTATGAGCGGACACTTTAATGAACTTATATCTGAATTCTCGCGACTTCCGGGTATTGGTACTCGCCAAGCTCGCAGGATAGTTGAGCATCTTATCCGCAAGGAAAGCAGCTCACTCACTCGCCTTTCACGGCTACTCTCTGAAATAAAAAGCGCCATGCATGAATGTGATGATTGCAGAAGACTTTTCAATAGCACATCAATGCACACACGCTGTGCTATTTGCAGTGACACCACAAGAGAGAATACCCTCATGATAGTTGAAAAGGACGTCGATCTTGAGACTATAGAAAAGAGCGGTATTTATCAAGGTAAGTACTTTGTAGTTGGCGCGCTCATTACCCTCACTGAAAAGAATCCAGCTGAAAAAATACAAATCAGAAAGCTCATGAGCGTTGTAGAGCAGCTGCCAAATGGCGCTGAAATTATCCTAGCTCTTTCTACCACCACAGACGGCGAAGAGACGGCGTTATACATTGAGGAGCAAGTCCACGAGCAGATTGAGAGAAAATCACTTCGTATTACACGATTAGGAAGAGGCCTCTCAACAGGAGCAGAGATAGAATACGCAGACCCTATCACCATAAAAAATGCGCTAAGTAATAGAAAGTAAAAACTCGGCACGAAGCCGAGTTTTTACTTTATTGCGGTAATCTTTACCTTCATGTATGGCTGTCTGTGGCCACGGTTTTTGAAGTAGTTTGATTTTGACTTAAACTTCATCACGTGAATCTTTTTGCCGAGACCCTCTTCTTCAAGCACCCCCTCAACGAGAGCTCCTTCAATATAAGGGCTTCCAACAGTAGTAGATGCGCCGTCGTCTCGCAGTAGTACCTTGTCGAAAACGAGCTTTGTTTCTCCTTCTTTAAGCTCATTTACCTTTTCAATAGCAACAACATCGCCTTCAGCGACTTTATATTGCTTTCCGCCTGTTTCTATTACTGCGAAATGCATAGTGGAGATACTATACCTAAAAGCGCAAAAAAAGGCAAGTACATGAGCGTATAGCCCTCTACTCAGCCTCTTTTGGCCTTTCAAGCAGGGGTGCATCAAGCCCAGGGCGAGTGCCATCAATACGGTATATATCCTTATCAATTTTTCCTAGCTCCTTAGAGCCAGCATTGTAATGGTTAACCACGGTTGATAGCGCATTTCCTAGTTTTTGGTAGAAGTCTTCATATGCCTTAAGGTGCTTTCCGAGCTCTCCTACCCTCTTTTGTATATCCTTAGCTTGCTCCTCTATATGGAGCGAGCGTAGCCCTTGGAGCACCGTCTGCAAGTACGCTAGAAATGAGGTCGGAGAGACAATAATCACCTTTTTATCAAATGCGTATTCTATAAGGTCTCTAGTGTTTGTCTTTACCGCCCCTACCTGATTTATGAGTAGATCATAATATACCCCCTCTGAAGGAATAAACATGAACGCAAAATCCATGGTGTCCTCCTCGGGACGTATATACTTTGATGTCTCATCAATACGATTTTTTAAGTCTTGTTTAAATAGTTTTTCATAGCGATCTCTTTCCTCGTCACTCCTTGATTCAAGGATGCGGTTGTAGTTTTCGAGAGAAAATTTTGAATCAATAGGAATTATTTTGTCTTTCACAAAGACTATTGCATCAACTATTTCGCCATTGGTGAATGCGTATTGCATCACAAATGATTTGGGTGGTAGCACATTCTGAAGAACAGATTCAAGATAATACTCACCTAGTACACCGCGCTGCTTTGGATTTTTGAGTATATCTTGAAGGTGTTGTAGTTGATCAGCAAATCCAACCACCTGCTTGTTAGTTTCGTCTAACTTGGTAAGTCCCTCGGTTACCTCACGCACAATACGATTACTCTCCCCTAATTGCGTTCTTAGTGATTCATGCAGCTCTTTTGTTGAAGAGCCAAGTCTATCATTGATAGAGCGAGCTAAATCGTGTAGCTGATTTTGTAACATAACAAAGCTACCATCTGTGGTATCAGTACCACGTGAGCGCGCTATAATCACCACCACTATAAGTACCGCGACATTTATGAGCGCTAATACAATAAGACCGATAGTTGAATACTCCATATACGCATTATAAAGGAAGTAGCGCTGAAGCGCGATTTTTGCTGAAAAATGCGTACTTTACAATCTCTATTGCAACTAGATTTATTACACCTACAACCGCAAGGAGTCCTAATTCGCCCAAGGTTAGTGGGGTAAGTGAGAGAAGTGACTGTAGCGGCTTGAAGGTAAGTGCCGCTACAAGAGTAAGGACACTTATGCTAAGTGCTCCGATAAGAAAACGGTTATCAAAGAAGCTGATGCGCCACAGAGGTACATTGAGATTTTTGAGTGAGAATGAGAAGAAAATAGAATCAAGCGTGAGAGAAACAAACATGATTGTTCGGATTTCTTCTATTGGAAGTCCTGATTTGAGGAGCCAGAAGTAGAGCACGATAAGTAATGCACCCGTAATAACCGCAACAATAACGATAAGACTGGTAAGCTCTCTTGTTAGAATCTGCTTTGCTGAAGAATCACGTGGTGATCGCTGCATAATCCCCTTCTCCTCAGGCTCAAACGCAAATGCAAAGCTCATGAGACCCTCTTCTACAATATTTGCCCAAAGTATTTGTGAGGGCAAAATGGGGAGGGGTGTACCAACAATAACCGCCGCAGATACAATGGTAAGTGAGCTGAAACTTGTCGAAAGGAGATACGCAACAATCTTTTTTATGTTATCCACTATTTTTCTTCCGGTGCGTATTGCGGCAACAATAATCGCAAAGCTATTGTTGAGAAGTACGATGTCAGAGGCTTCCTTTGCCACCTCAGTACCACTACCTATTGCAATACCAATGTCAGCAGTACGCAAAGCCGGTGCATCATTGATGCCGTCACCCGTCATTGCTACCACTTCCCCATTATTCTTAAATACACGAGCAATGCGAAGTTTTTGCTCTGGTACTACACGCGCGATGACTGAATACTTTTTAAGCGCAGCATATAGTTCTGTATCACTCATTGTATCAATCTGCGCGCCAGTTATCGCCCCTGCAGCTGCGCCACGTATACCAACTTCTTCTGCTATATGCCCTGCGGTACCTGCATTGTCGCCTGTAACCATAAGCACCCGCACCCCTGCTTCTTGCACCTCTGCCATTGATGCTTTTGCATCATCCCTAATTGGATCAACAAATACTAATAATCCCAAAAAGACAAAATCATCTGAAGGAATAGCAAAGTGCTCTTGTATTTGCTTTCTTGCGGTTTCTATATATCCCACCGCAATAACGCGCATACCCTTACTACTGCGTACGCTTAATTCGTGATTAAAAAATATGCGATCATCCTCACGCATTTCTCTTCCTACTCCATTTTCATGCAGACGATTAGCAGATTCTAGCAGCACCTCTGGCGCGCCGCTTACATACATTTTGCCGTGACGCTCGTCTCCCAAGGTTTGATATAGTGACACGCTATACCTACGTGAAGATTCAAATTTGAGTAGGTCAAGCAATTTTTCTTTTGCAAAAAGATTTTCTTGTGAAAGTCCGTCGGTAAGGCCTGAGAGTATAATCGCCTTTTCAATCGGTCGCCCTTCTACCACGATATCAGTATCATCTCTCTTCACTACAAATGCATCAGACGCCATAACCGCTGATCGCAACAATTCACGAGCGTCCATCTCTACCGCTCGCTTATCTGATGCGCGTCTATTGAGTGATACTACTTTTTCTGAAAGCTCCATTTTTGCTTCGGTGAGAGTGCCGGTTTTGTCTGTAAGGACGATAGTGGTTGCGCCAAGTGTTTCTGCCGCAAGAAGACTACGCACCAACCCTCCCTGCTTGAGTAAGCCCTCCATACCAAGGGCTAGTACCACCGTAACCGCAGCAGGTAACCCCTGCGGCATAGCAGAAACCGCTATCGCAATAGCAATAAGTAGCATTGCGCTCATTGACTCGCCTCGCAGTAATCCGAGGAAAAAAATAACCGTGATACCGACACATATCACCAGAATAAGAAACTTAGCTACCCTGCCTATACTTGCCTGAAGCGGTGTCTGGCGCGATGCTTCTCTACCTAAATTACTTGCGATATGCCCCACCTGCGTGGTGTTGCCAGTTGCTACCACAATGCCGTGCCCATACCCTGAGGTAACAAGTGTACCCATCCACGCCATATTTATTTGCTCGGTTAGCGGAGCATCTTCATGTACTTGCCCAATTCGCTTTTGCACCTCTACCCACTCACCAGTGAGCGCTGCTTCATTGAGGTTTAAATTTTTTGTTTCAATAAGACGCATATCAGCAGGAACATATGCTCCTGCCTCAATAACTACCAAATCACCTGGTACTAATTCACGTGATGGGACTCTTGTTTTTACCCCAGAGCGGATTACCGTTGCAAATTTTTCTTGAGAGTCGTTTAATTTTTCAAATGCTCTTGATGCCCGCTCCTCTTGAAAAACACCAATGGTGATATTGATGATGAATGCAGCAAATATGACTATTGCATCAACAATCTCATCGAGGAGCAATGTTGCGATACCAGCAAGTATGAGAATAATAATGAGAGGATTTTTTGCTTGGCGTAATACCTTATCACCAAGATACTCTTCTTGGTCCTTTTTTAATTCATTAAATCCTACTGCCGCGCGTTTATGTGGAATATCTCTTGCGGGTAAACCATTTTTTGGATCTGTACCAAAGGTAAGTAGTAATGAATCTATGGATTCACTGCAGTATTTTTTTTGTTCATTCATCATTGGTTAAAGTATACCGTTATATTGAAAAGCAATCATCCACGGTGTATGCTCTTTATATGCAAGAACAACTACGAAGCGACTTAAAAGAGGCAATGAAAGCAAAGGAGGAGCCTCGCCTTACCGTATTACGAGGACTTATTACTGCCTGCACTAACGAATTAGTTGCTAAGGGTAAAACACCACGCGATGTACTATCAGATGAGGACACCATGGTAGTAATCAAGCGATTGGTAAAACAACGAAAAGATTCAATTGAGCAATACACCAAGGCAAATAGGCCTGATCTTGCTGAAGGAGAACGAGGTGAGCTACATGTCCTTGAAGCCTATCTTCCTGAATCAATGAGCAAAGCAGACATACTCAAAGTAGCGATACAAAAGCGCGATGAGATGGGAGTAACAGACAAGGCGCAAATGGGTATGCTCATGGGTGCAATTATGAAAGAGCTTCAAGGGAAAGCAGACGGAGCTGATGTACGTGATGTGGTTACCGAGCTATTTCTCTAGCACTTGACTAGTTACATACTATTGTTGTATAAAAAAGTTAGCGACAACACTTGGGGTGCAATATGTCACACATGGGACGCGTCTTTCTTGCAATGCAGGAAGTAACTCAAGGAATACTCAAACCTAGCGAAGCGCTTAACACCCAACACGGGCGGGTGGCGCTAAATTATCTTGCGGCACAAAGAAAGAAAAAGCAGGTACCGTCAGAAACAAGGGCGAGACGACCTGTAAGTGACCCTAATTGCTGGAGAAAGAGGAGTGATATTGAAGGTATCGATGAAGAAGAAGCCGGCGCGTAGCGCCGGCTTCTCTATGTATATCAAACATCTTAATGATGATGACCGTGTGAATGCCCCGCATGCACATGACCGCCTGCTGGTACATAATTTCTCAAATACAACACACCAAAAAAGGTAACAATAGGGACTGCAAATAGTAGCCCCATACTACCCACTACCGCGCGGACAATTTCAGTTGCAAATATTTCACTATTTATTGCCATCGCAACACTTGATGATGCCATATAGGCATGGAGTAACAGCGGTAGTGACGCGCCAGCGTATGCTAGTACGAGCGTATTAACAAGAGCCGCCACGTGGCCACGCCCCACCCTCATTGCACGCATATACACCTCCTTTCTAGTGAGTGATGGATTACTCCTAAACAGCTCGGTAACTACCGCAGCTTGCGTAACCGCAATATCATCTAGCACCCCAAGCACTCCTAAGATAATCGCGCCAAGTAATAGCGAGGTAAAATCTATTGATCCTCGAGTATTAAAGTTAAGGTATGTCGATGCTTCAGAGGCAAATCCAGAAAGATCAGTACCCGTGACTGACACAAGAGCAAATAATCCTGTGAGCAGCACCGCAAGCATAGTACCGCCATACGCAACAAGCGACTCCCTATTAAATCCGTGGGTAAAGAATATCGCCGCAAAGAGTATGCCTGATGCCACAAGCACACTTGTGACTACAGGATCCCATCCCTTGAGTATGCCCGGCATGAGAATATAGAAAATACCCAAGAAACTGCCCCCAAGCGCGACAAGCGACCGCACCCCCTGCCATCCACTAAAAAGTATTATGGCAACTACAAACACCATCACGAGGACAAATAATGATAGTCTTCTATCAATACTTATCACCCCATACCCTTCAGTACCATCGGGATACTGTGAGTAGTTAAAGTAAAATGCATCTCCTTTGTCTAATTCAAGATAATCATTTTCTATACGTATAACATCACCCTCTTTTGGTCCCTCAAGGACCTCTGCCTCAATTGTTTGATATAGCTGTGTTGCATCTGTACCAGGTATAGTCCTTACCTGTGAGTCGATGATGTCAGTTACCTTTGCCCTCCACACCCCTTGATAGCTGTTATCAAGAATTTGAGCAGACACAGAAATAGTTGGCGCAAGCAAAATGGCGCTAGCGCTACACATCAAAGACAATACTAATAGCACGTATCGATTCATATTGTAACCATACATCCTCTATAGCCTATGACAAGTAGTTATTGCTGAGTGGTCGATTCTGTAGGAAACCATTCATTCAGCCACTTCTTCATTTGATCAATTTCCCCCACTTGCGCGCTAATTATTTCTCTCCCTAGTGTAAGTAGCTCTGTGCGTGTAGTACCCGCAATAAGCGCCTCTGCCATACTCACCGCTCCCTCATGGTGCACAATCATCTCTTCCAAAAATGCTTTTTCTAGCTCGGCACCTGTCTTACCCTCTAGAGTGTGCATCATACCCTCCATTGTGCTATGCATCGTCTCATTCTCTCGCATATCACCACGCATTGAATGCTCACGGTACATTCCTGAATCCTTATCCATCATATGCCACTTACCCTTTGACATGCATGATGTAAAAAGACCACCAAGCAGCAGCCCCACCACAAGCATCCCTCCACCCACTACATACATATTATTTTTTATTTCCATAGTGTGTACATTCTATCACAAAGAGAGACGGTGCCGGAGACACCGTGGGCTGCATTGACATACGCAATTTTTATATGCATATTTGTAAAAGTTAGCCAAGGAGGGTTACCGTGAAGAATGCATCAGCCATCTTCGAAATTAAAGTAATTTCGACACCTAGGGGCAATAGATTTGTTATTGTCCTGCATGATCATCATGGAACTATGCTTGAAATTACGTCTGAGCAAATACACTCACCATCAGGTATTAATGGTGAAGAAGTAACTATTCATAGAGAAGGTAAACTTTATACAAGTGGGAGAATTGTAGTACCACCACAAGAACAAGTCACATTTATTGAACTCGAAAAATCAATATTCTCTGGAAAAGGTGAAGTTAGAAACCAATTCTGGCCATATCTTTTTGCTCACCACTTCAAGCCAGGGGATGTAATCATGATTCATCTCCGAAATGACAAGACTCCAGTAGGAGCTTACAAGAGAATCCTTACCTCAAAGCTACTAGGGCTTGATTTAGGACCACCAATTCCATTGTATGAAAAAAGTTGAGCCACTCCCAGTTACGTGCCCGCAAGGGCACTCTTTTTTATACCATTACATGCATGGTTATACTTTTTCTTCATAGCAGCATGTATTCTTTGAATACACCTTGCGCTCCTTGTGTGGGGTGAGACAATGTGATTGTATCGTCTCACAATGAGCGATGAGTCGAACATTATTTGATTCATTCTAACCCCCACACATGCTAACAACTGTTGCCGCTGTTCTTGTTGTACTATGGCTTTTAGGTATGGTTACCTCGTATACCGTTGGAGGGTTTGTCCACGTATTACTAGTTATTGCAATTATTGTAGTACTCATTAGGGTGATTCGCGGTGAAAATCCACTGAAATAGACAAAACACGATAGCGCATAACAAAAAACA
Source organism: uncultured Candidatus Saccharibacteria bacterium (assembly GCA_964409035.1). Classification (GTDB taxonomy): domain Bacteria; phylum Patescibacteriota; class Minisyncoccia; order Phycocordibacterales; family UBA12088; genus CAYPBQ01. The sequence goes on along the minus strand of CAYPBQ010000003.1, from coordinate 106,296 downwards.
AAAGAGGTGCATGCGGATTTCTCCACACACACCTCCAAATCACACGACACCTCAACCGGTATCAGTACACCTTCTGGTGCACTTCCTTCTCGCCGGTAACGGCCTCGACGTAGTACCAGAGGAACTCCTCGGCCTGACTGTCGTGGCTGAAACAGCCGATGAAAAATTCAAAAAGCTTCTCAATGGAGGAGTGAACCGTCACGTCTATTATCGCTGTACTAAGTCCAAAGACAGGAACTGCAAGAACCCCGCTCTCAACGAAACAGGGCTCATTGAAGCATTACTGAAAATGGCCGATACTCTAAGTCTTGATAAGGTAAAGTTAACAGCCAAACTAAACAGCGAGATCCAAAAATTCAAAAAACTTCAAGCAATGTTTCTTGGAACGAAAAAGACCGAGAAGATTGAGCCGATTGATCTAAGAGATTACGCCAAATTCGTGCTGCGTGACGGAACAGTATTAGAGCAGAGATCAGTATTGGAGTGTGTAAGTAGTGAACTAGTCTTGAAGAGTGGCAAAATTTCTATATCGTAACTTACTGTCGTAATCTATACCTCTTATACTTGGAGTTCAAAAGATATGTTCTTCTCAACCCATTCGACACCTTTTCTTGTTAGTTGGGCAGAGTCATTTCTAAAATCAATGATGCTGGCTTTATTAAGACCTTCCAATTGTTTACGGAGGACTCCTTTATTTTTATTTGTGTACTCTGTCCAGTCCACCAAGTTGTCGAGTGAAATTGCTTCTGGGTATTTCTGATAGCAAAAAACCACAGCTTTGGTCTTTGCGTCTAATTTCGGATTTAGACATTTCAAGCGACCCCCTATTTCCTCGACAATTGGTACTTTTCGCTCGATGATCTTCTTGATCTCTGCTTGAGCATCAGATGGACTCATCTGTGTCTCTAGTCGAATTAGCTCAGCCACGATCCAATTAGTTGCATTGAGTACAAAGGCAGAATCCATCTCGTTAACGTCAATTGTCCCAAGATGTCCCACATTCCTATCATTACGAAAATCCATAACCAGTTCTGCGAGTGTTGGTATCTGAAGTCGCAATGATTTTGGAAGTGCCGTATTTTGTGCAACGCTATTTACTATTTGCTTACGGTTCAATTGAGTGCCTACAGGTGTGAACTTATTGGTGTCTTTATACTCCACGATGCGCAAAACTGCTTCACCAAAGCGTCCTCCGTTTAGTTGGGCCGGCTCCCACTTCCCGAGAAAATATTGCTGATGCAGTTTTTGAAATTCCGTCTGTAGTGCGGTAACTAGATCATTCGGCAGATTCTTTAGGTGTTGTACTAGAGGATTCATAGTAAAAGCTAGGAAGCGAGCGCCTTCACTTCGTCTACCAGTTTATTGAGAGCTCCTGGTCTAAGGGAAAAGATTGGATCTTTTCCCTTACCAGTATTTCGGATATCTACGTACTTGTTTGGATTTTTCTTATTACCCTTGATGTTCTTCACGAAATGATCAGTAGGGATATCCCATTCTTTTGCAGTAATAAGCAATTTTGAGCCCTTTACGTCCTTTTCATCAAGGAGCACTTTGTAGCCAAAAAGCATAGCTTGCGCAAGCTTCCGTTGCTGCTCTGAATTCTTCACATCATTTACCTTTACTCGCAATCTGAGCTCATCACCATTCACTTCATAAATTTCTGATAGTTGCTCCTGTGTAATAGGCAAGGAACTCAAAGCCGGAGACATCCTAATGGTCGGTGACAAGCTCGGAACAACGTCATTTCTTAGGGGCGCTTTACTTGGAGTATGGACCTTATTCTGATCTGGAAGTGATGTTATAAGCATCTGTTCAAGCACAACACTGAAAGCAACAGCCTTCAGTTCTTTGTCCTGCATCTCTTCGACAGCCTCGAGCGCCAAGGAGATATTCTTTTTTATTTCTTCTGATTCCATATCAATTTTAATTAGTTAGTAATCCGTCAAAAAAATCTTCTCCAGTTTGAGTAAGGTCACATGTGTCATCAGCAAGAATACGTACAAGCGCGTCTTTTTGCGCTCGGGTCAGATAGATGGCTGCGTACTTTCCATTCATTTTTGCTTCCTGCCATGCATTTTTGATCTCATTTTTGTGAACAGCCTGACCGAGAATCTTTTCGTGATAGCCAACGATAGCAGCAACCTGCTCCTGCCCATTAAATTTCTTTCCTTTTATGATTTCTCGAAGGGTCTTTTCCTTCCTATTTACGTTTACTGTGGGAGCATCGGCATTAAGGATCAGTGCTTCAAGTGTTTTTACGCGGGATTCCAATGCAGATATACGTTGTTCATTTGTTTCCATAAGTGTGTATTAGTTACTTTTGATAAATTTTTCAACAAGCTCGGGAATACGGTAGGGTGGCAAAATGTATTTTTTACCTTCCTTGTTCTTCTTGATCTTGCGTCCATCAAAAAGACTTTTGATCGCCGATTTTGTTGAACCCTCAGTCATCACCTGCGTCGCGATGATTTCGGAAGGGGCAAGGCCGTCGGTTTCATCAAAGAGAAGTGCGCGAGCCTTACTAGCGGCCAACATGATTTCTACCTTTGAGCTGTTATCGAGCTTGGAGAAAGCGGGGAGAAATTCAAACTCCTTTGAATCCTTTACGATTTTTACGAATGGTCCAACCAATGCTGCCAACTGTTCGCGGTTTGTTGCTGCATCATCAGTAAGAAGTGCGTCTAGAGGGTTAGGTGTCGTGTTCATATATAAAATGGTTAATGGGTTACATCTTTATTATACAGAAATGCTTTTAAGGCGCAAGTACATCCTCAGCAAATAACAACATCAGCAGTAAAGTGCTTCTTTTAGAGAAGAAAACTAGAATTTAAGCATATATCCGACGTCTTGGAGCCAAAAGTACGGAAATGGAACAGGCCAGCAAACGGTCGGAGGTGAAACTCCACGAACGTATCTTGTTCTTAATTAGGTTTTGTTCCTTATCATTTGCAGATATTTATTACCTAAGTCCTTATTTATAGCCATATTATCGTAAATGCAAGTACGTGGTTTCAAAATTCAATGTGAGCGAATGTAGAACAAGTATGCCTGTATGGAAAACATACTCCGCAATTGTCCGTCGCCGTTCCGAAGCGACGCCACAGTTTGGTCGTAATACTTTAAACAATACCCTTATATTTAAGCATATATCCGACGTCTTGGAGCCAAAAGTACGGAAATGGAACAGGCCAGCAAACGGTCGGAGGTGAAACTCCACGAACGTATCTTGTTCTTAATTAGGTTTTGTTCCTTATCATTTGCAGATATTTATTACCTAAGTCCTTATTTATAGCCATATTATCGTAAATGCAAGTACGTGGTTTCAAAATTCAATGTGAGCGAATGTAGAACAAGTATGCCTGTATGGAAAACATACTCCGCAATTGTCCGTCGCCGTTCCGAAGCGACGCCACAGTTTGCCTAGTGAAAGAGGGATAATGTATAAAGGGAGCTTGTAGCCGAGCAGAGTTCTTGGTCACCTGATGCGTACATAATACGAAAAGAGTAGATCTTATACAGACCTACTCTTTTCCTCTAAATCCGAGCCTTCTCGAGTGCTCGAACTAGTTCTCTAATTGGTGACCCTACGGGGAATCGAACCCCGATTTAAGCCTTGAGAAGGCTCCGTCCTAACCGTTAGACGATAGGGCCAAGTAGTTACGATTATGGAGGAAAATGGCAGTAAATGCAACAAATGAAAGGGTCAACGAATTGACCCTTTCACGCTACCTTCATACATGGTTTTATTTCGTTTCTTCTTCCACTCTACGTACATGACGTAAACGGATTGGTCTTGTTTCTGCTTCACCTGAAAAACCCACATATCTAACTGTGACAAATCCCCTATTACTATCCCACATAGCAATGCCGCGGAAGGCGCTATGGCCGATTACAATCTGCACCACTTCTCCCTTCCTTATTATTCCCAATTTTTGGTACGGCTTTCTGCCTCTCTTAATCCTTTGAACGCTTTTTAATATCTCTATAACTTTATTCTTGGTGTCGTTAGACATACCAAACCTCCATGTTGCTGTAGCAATTGTCGTTACTTGCGATTATTTGTCAAGCCAAGCAGAATCTTGGCGTACAAGTAGCTCTGCTTTTTTCTCTGGTTCTTGCATTAGTTCTTCTACGGCTTTTTCAAGTCGTATTGATTGTGATCCTTTTATTAAAACTACATCGCCATGGGCAATTGATGTCTCAAGCGCATTTGCGCATGCAATTGCATCATCAAAAGAGTGAATATGTTCAATAGCAAGTCCGCTTTCATGAGCGCTTGTAGCAATCATGCGCGCACGTATACCCACGGTATACAGCTCATCTACTACTTTAGCCACTTGTCTACCCGCTTCTTTGTGCGCCTCTACGGAGTATTCGCCAAGCTCGAGCATATCACCTAGGATTGCGATTTTTCTCCCCTGCGCGACTACATCACTAAGTGTAGCAAGTGCATGCTCGACTGCTATTGGAGAAGAGTTGTATGTGTCATCAATGATAATAGAATGCTTAATTCCCTTGATTATGCGCATCCTTCCTCGCGGTGGATCATATGATGTAAATGCTTGTTGCAATGTATCAAAGGGTATCGCGAGCGCCTTCCCTACCGCAAAGGCGGCAAGTATTGGGTATGCATGCTGAATGCCAAGCGAACCTTCAACTTCAATGACCTCAGCCTTATGATCACTCTCACGGATTCTAAATGCCACGCCACGCACCTGTTTGTCGGTGTAGCGTAGCTGTACCCCAGAGCCACGCACCTCTGCATGTGATGAAAATCCATACCTGATAACTGTTGCTGGTGACTTTATCTCATGAGCACGTTGTAGTTCGTCGTCCTCGTTAATAACAAGCACCCCATCAGCAGGTAGCGTATCAGCAATGAGAAAATCCTCTTGATGAAGTTCCTCTGGTGAAGAAAAAAATTCTACATGCACTGGCACCTCAGGAAATCGGGTGAGGACGCTAATATGTGGTTGTATCCATGACATAAGCGAGGCAATATCACCTGGCCTATCAGCACCAATCTCAAGCACTAGCCACTCGGGATACTTTTCTCTGAAAATAAGAAGATTGAGACCAATCAAAATATTTTTGATCCACACTACTGGGTCGTACCATCCATTCCCTACTCCAAGTATGGTAAGGGGTACGCCAAAATCGCTGTTAAAACTCTTTTCGCTTTTTCGTGTATGAAAGGTGCTTGAAAGCGCGGTGTACACCGCATCCTTGGTAGAGGTCTTGCCTACACTTCCTGCAACCGCCACTATCTTTGGCTTATACTTCTTTAGAATGAGCTTTGCCTCTGTGGTAATAATGAGCAATATAATTTTTCTAAAAATGTCTTTAGCTGGCATATAGTGAATTACCTATCTGGTGGCACTTCGTAGTAATTAATGAGAAAGTCAGTAAGGTCAATAAATGGTTTTGTAAGGGTTTCTGATGAATACCTGGCGCCAACTGGCTCTGTATGGAATAAGAATACCAGAAATGTAGGATCATAGGCAGGAAAGTATCCAAAGAATGAATGAAGGTACCTGTCGTCATAGTAGCCGCGAGCTCCAGACTTGGCAATCTGCGCGGTACCGGTTTTTGCCGCTATACTATAGTGCTCTTTTTTTACCTCGCCGTTTCGTAGTGCTTTGTCTACCACCTCAACTAGCATGCGCGAAATAGTGAGACTGGTACTAAGGGAGAGTACTTGTTCACCTGTTTTTGGGGTTGTTTCCATCGTGGGAAAGGCTTTGTAGTCTATTGCCTTTACCACATGAGGGGTAATACGAGTACCTCCATTAGCAAGCACAGAAAGCGCAGAAACAGTTTGAATGGGGGTAAGCGCAATACCCTGTCCAAATGATGCGGTGGCGTACTCGATTGACCTTGGCGAGGTAAGATTGGTGATAATGCCTGAAGATTCATTAGGAAGGTCTATACCGGTTGTGGTACCAAGTCCGTAGCCTAGCATGTAGCGTTTAAATGCTTCATGTCCCATTTTATCAACCACGTATGCAACACCAGTGTTAAGTGATTGACTTAACACTTCTTGCATACTCACGGTACCTCTTCCCTTTCCGTCAAAGTTTGAAATAGTATAGCCGTCAAGCGTGAGCGTACCGCCATCATAGTAGGTAGTTGTAGGAGCTACCGCACCCGCATCAATACCAGCCGCCATGGTAAGTGGCTTGATAATAGATCCCATCTCGTACACATTTTCAACCAATGGGTTTTTATAAACAACTGGATCATCTACTGCACCGTATTCGTTGAGGTTATACGTGGGGTACGCTGCCATTGCATATATTTCTCCTGTCTTTGGATTTATGATGATGCCACCGATTGTCTTTGATCCCCACTCTTCTTTAATATCGTGTAGCGTATCTTCAAGTGTAAGTTGTACTGTAGGTTCGATGGTAAGTACTAAATCACCGTCTCGCTCGGTATCTGACTCAAACAACGTTTCTCCTAATGAGGTAAATAGTTCAGCAAAAAAGTTAAGAGAGGCACCCTTACCGTCTCTGGTAAGTACGTCATTAAATTTTCTCTCCAATCCATACATACCCACTCGATTGTCACCATCATAACCAACAAAGCCAACAACATGCGATGCAAGTGAATTGCCAGGATAGTATCGCCACTGTTCTCGTATTACATTAACCCCATCCACCTTTCGCTCTTTGATCTTGCTGCCAATATCAGCTTCTACTTTATGAGCTATTTCTTCATAGGCATCATTTCGCTTTGCTGCGCTGGTTAAAAAGCCTTCTTCATCAAGCGGAAGGTAGTCTTTGAGCATATAATACGCCTCGTCAGGATGCTCTAGCGCGCGTGGATCAAGTGCAATACTAAATCCTCGTTTTATAGTAGCAGCAGATACCTCGCTTCCATCTTTGTTGGTAAAAAAGATGGAACCTCTATCAAACAAATTTTTGCCTGGGCGCAGATATTGGCGCTCGGCACGATCGGTGTATTCTTCTCCTTTTATAATCTGCACATGGTAGAGTCTTCCAATTATCAAAAGTGCAAACACTATGACACAGACGAGTATAATGCGAACTCTCACCAAAAACACTCTTCTCATGTCACACTAATTACTGATTAAGTGACAGTGACGCCACTGGTACAGTGACATATGTCTTTCCTGAAAGTGATGCAAGTCCCATCCTCTCCATTTCTACTTCATTAATAGAAGCTTTAAGAGAGATATACTCTGATTCACGTACTGAAATACCCGTTGCAACCTCTCCTACCTTTTCTACCAACTCTTCGCGCATTACCACCTCAACAATAGATACACTTACAAAATAAATGTATGCAAAAAAGCACATAAGGCAAAGCACCAAAGAGGTGTATACCGCCTTTTCGTCTGTGTATAAAAATAATGATGTTACTCGTCTATTCATAGTGCTTCAAATACTCTTAACTTTGCGCTTCTTGAACGAGGATTGTATTCGATTTCCTCGGGGCGCGGCACAATTGGCTTTTTAGTTACACGCACCCCACTACCCATTTGTGCCGCCTCCCGAAAAATCGTTTTTACAATTCTGTCTTCTCCGCTATGAAAGCTTACAACTGCTATTCTTCCTTTACTTGCTAGTCTCTGTATTGCTGTTGTGAGCGCCTCTGTAAGCGCATCGTATTCTTCATTAACTGCAATTCTTAGTGCCTGAAATGTCCGCGTGGCTGGATGTGTGCGCTGCTTTTTGTACACAACAGGAACCGCCTTTTCAATAATCGCTACCAAATCACCGGTAGTTTCTATTGGTGCTATTTCACGTTGCTCTACAATCGCTTTTGCGATTCGTCGAGCGTACTTTTCATCTCCATACGTAAAGAGCATGGTGGTGAGCGCCTCAACAGTATCCTCATTTACAATGTCTCGTGCGGTCCTTTCATGAGGTAGTGTCTCGGTGGCAAATGTCATGATAAGCGGTTCATCCTTTTGAAAGGTAAACCCTCTGTCTCCATCATCAAGTTGATATGATGATAGCCCCAGATCAAAGACAAATTTATTTGCCGTGCCAACGTGAAGCTCATCAAGTACTACACCAATGTGTCTAAAATTAGTGTTAACAAGATAGGTGGTTGCTGCTGTTCCTTGTAGCGCTTTTTGCGCGCGAGCAATTGCGTGTGCATCAGCATCAATGCCGACAAGCACGCCTTTGTCAGAGAGTTTGCCAACTATCTCTTTGGCATATCCGGCTCCGCCAAGGGTAGCATCTACCACAACATCAGTGTCATTGATGAGTAGCGCTTCTATTACTTCATTACGAAGAACTGGAATGTGGGTGGTCATACAATGCCTATCTCACCAAGTTTTTCTGCCATTACATCCGCTTGAGATTCGATACGCTTTTTGTACTCTTCCCACGATGCTTCGTTCCATATCTCGATTCGTGTTTGCGCACCTGCAAGTACTACCTTGCTCTCTAGGCCCGCAAATGTTTTGAGAAAGTCAGGAATGAGCATTCTCCCTGCACTGTCTATGTCTACCTCGGTAGCACCCGAAAACATAAACCGTGCAAACCCTCTTGTATCAGCCTGCCCTATAGGCAGTGCAGCAAGTCGTGTAGCTATCGCATGCCACTCTTTAGTTGAGTACACCCACAAGCAGTGATCGAGCCCTCTTGTTACTACCACTCCTTTTCCAAGTTCTTTTCTAAACTTAGCAGGGAGCGATAAACGCTTTTTGGGGTCGAGTGTGTGAATGTATTCTCCTATCAGCATGTTTCTCGATATACCACTTTATCCCACTGCTCATGTATAATACAACACTTTATCCCACTTGCTGGTAAATGTTATCCACAACAAAACACCCCGCAATGTTCGGGGTGTGTTGTCAAAAGAAAGCGTTATGAGTGTTTATTCTCTTGGTCGCATTAAAGGAAAGAGCTGCGTCTCACGAACAGGCTTATCCATCAAAAACGCAAAGAGTCGTTCGCTCACTCCAAAGCCAAATGTTGGTGGCATACCATACTCCATCGCTTCAACATATTCCCAATCGGCCATCTGTGCCTCGCCATCTCCGTTATCTCGTAGAGCTTGTTGTTGCGCAAAACGCTCTGCTTGATCAATAGGGTTATTAAGTTCTGAAAACCCCTTACCTACTTCGCTACCCGCAAGTACTATTTGAAATCGTTCAACAACACGTGCATCGTCTGAAGATTTTTTTGCTAGCGGCTCAAGGTAAACAGGTATACCAATTAAAAATCCAGGTCCAGTAATCTCTTTTCGAATTTTTTTCCAAAGCAGATCAACACCTCGCTCTATACTTATCTCTTTCTTTTCATAAGAGATATTGTTCTTTGTGAGCGCTTCTTCTACTGCCTCTACAGTGGTAGCGAGTGGATCAATGCTGTAGTGCTCTTTTATGAGATCGCAAAAATTATAGGTAGTCCACTCACTCTCTAGATTTACTGTGTGTCCATGAATTGTAAATATACTTGTCCCAAATACATCCTTTGCGATTCTTTGATACATCTCTTTAATCATCTCCATGCCCTTGTGATAGTCACTGTACGCCTCATAGCACTCCATCTGGGTATAGTCTTGAAGATGCTCGGCAGACATGCCTTCATTCCTAAAAATTCTTCCTATTTCGTACACTTTTGGTATACCAGCTACCATTAGCTTTTTCTGCCACAACTCCCCCGCAGAGATGCGTAGATATACATCCATATCAAGCGCATTGTGGTGAGTAACAAACGGTCGTGCATCAGCTCCGCCTGTAGTATTCTCAAGGACGGGAGTCTCTACTGCGATGTACTCTCGCTCCTCTAAAAAGTTTCTGATAGTTTTCCAAAACAATGCTCGCTTGTAAACAATTGCTCGTGTATCTTCATTAAGCAGCATATCAAGGTAACGCTTTCGGTACCGTTCATCCTCATCTTTAATACCAAACCACTCATCAGGAACTGGACGAATACTTTTTGCGAGCATGCGCCATGTGCTAGCAAGAATTGATTCTTGATTTGTTTTAGAAAGCGCGATAGTACCGGTAACCTCAATAAAATCACTTGCATCTACCGCATCAATAAGCAGTGTAAACAACTCATCACCAATTGTGTCTTTTTTAAAAATAACCTGAATGGTTGCCGTGCCATCAAAAATATCTGCAAATATAACTCCCCCGTGCTGTCTGAATGAACGCACTCTCCCGACGAGGGTGACTTCGCTACTTGAGTGTGAGAAGTCATCAAATGCTGTACGAATGGTGCTAATACTATGAGTACGGTTTGTGGTTGCGGGATACGCGTCCATACCTGCCGCTTGAAGTAGGTCTAGCTTTTTTATGCGCTCAGCGCGAATGTCGTCTATAGATGCCATGTATCCCTATCGTATCAATATCTAGGCTTTTTTCAATAAAAAAAGATGGTGCTCATTTGAGCACCATCAACATCGTGGAAGCAGCACACCAATCAGAGAATGCCATTATTCCAACACTCCATTTTCTATTCCATGAAATACTTACCGGAATAGTTCTGTTACCTCTGTTAAATGCAAAGATAACATAAACAAATTCCGTTTTGAGTGCGCCATCCTGACGTGGTATGACATCTTCAAACAATGACTCCAGTGCGAGCTCTAGAGTCGTGGAATGAAGATACTTCAAAGATGCAAAGTTCTTTTTTAGGGCATTTACACGGAACGGCCTAGATGATGGTTGCGGCTTGTATAGTGACAAAGTAATGCTTTTATTCTTGCAATTGGTCCTATGTTCTATCTCAGGAAAAGATATTTTGAATGTTCTATTTGCATATCTTCTCCAGGTGGGTCGATCCCACTTTCTTCTTCCATCCCTTAATTCTAGATGGATTGAAGAGTCAAGCACTAACCCAAGCGGATTTTCCATGCAAGCACCCCCATTCTTTTGCTCAGTGGAGCATACAACAATACTCTAGAATGTCAATATTATTCAACATCCACAATTCGATACTTCATTTTGCCGTTTGGTGTTTCAAATTCAAATGCATCTTTCTTCTTTTTACCCATGAGTGCATCACCAAGTGGTGACTGGTGAGATATCTTTCTTTCAATCATATTTGCCTCCTCACTCCCTACTATTTCATAGCGGTGGGTTTCTTTCTCTCCGTCTTTTTGTATGGTTACAACAGAGCCAAGAGTAACTGAGTCAGTTTTGGTATGTGAGACAATGCGTGCATTTTGGAGAATGCTTTCAATCTTTTTTATTCGCTCTTCAGTTGAAGCTTGTAGCTCGCGCGCCTCTTGATACTCGGCGTTTTCAGAAAGGTCACCAAGCGATCTTGCATACTCGAGGTTGTCCGCGATCTCCTTTCGTTTTACCGTTTTAAGGTAATCTAGCTCGCTTTTCAGCTCATCAAATTTTTCTTGTGAAAGATATTCTTGCTTCATATGTTATGTAATAGTTGTGGTGAATAGTATACCGTATTTAGAAATCAGAGCAATGGCACACATTTCAAGGCTCAGCAACAAAATATTCAGGTGTATTTATGTGCATCCAGTCTAGTAGACCGCGCATCACATACACTCCTCCAATAGTATTTGAGCGTGGACCCCTCTCCATGAGTACAACAAAGGCATATCGAGGTTTTTCATACGGAAAGAACCCAGTCACCCATGAATTAACATTTGCTTTTGATACACCAAGCTCTGCAGTACCTGTTTTTGCGGCAACGGCAACGTACGGAACATTTAATCCACCCGCAGTTCCTTCTAGTACCGCTCTTCGCATACCCTTACGTACCAATGCAAAGTCATTTTCTGAAATAGGTAACGTACTACTTGCGCTTGTGCTTCCTTTTATTAGTACTGGTGTCACTAATGTACCAGAGGCAACACCACCTACCGCTCGCGCAACTTGGAGTGGGGATACTTGAAATCCATATTGTCCAATAGATGTAAGATACGTATCACCAAGTCGCCACTCGGAGTCGAAAGCTTCTTTCTTCCATGCCGGTGATGGTATTGTGCCGCTCACCTCTTCAGAAAGTGGCAAACCAGCAGGAGAGCCGAAGCCGAACATTCTGACATACTTTTCAATTCGTTCTATACCCAGACCAGTAATTCCATTAGCGCCACCTCCCACAGAAAGAAAAAAGACATTCGATGATATAGCCAGTGCACGAGTTACCTCGTTGTCACCATGCGCTGGAACACCCCAGTCTGAATATACGGTAGGTTGATCGGGAAAATACGGATTAGGAATAATCAATTTACCAGTACTATGCACCACGGTATTTGCTGTGATCGTGCCTTCAGTTAAAGCAGCTGCTGCCATATATGGTTTTACAATCGATCCTGGTGCGTACAATCCTGAAATTGCTCTATTGAGAAATGGCTTTTGCTCATTATCAAGTAGTGATTGGATACTCTTTGTATCACCTGTTGAAAGAGCATTGCTACTGTACTCAGGGTAACTTACCAATGAGAGTATTTCTCCTGTGGTCACATCCATGATGACTCCTGCTCCTCCACTAAACCCACGCTCGCTAGCAGTGTATTCAATCAGTGAGTGTAGCTTCTCCTGTAACCTGCTATCAATAGATAGGACTAGATTGGTGCCGTCTTTTGGCGGCGCTACAGAATATTCAGATTCACGCTCCCCTTGTGCGTTTGTCTCAAATAACGTGAGTCCGTTTTCTCCTAAGAGCTGATCATTGTAAAGTCGCTCAGCACCCGCGACTCCGTCATACGTATATTTAAAAAATTCTCCATACTTATCCTTTTTTGGAGACGTAACATAACCAAGCACATGGGAAAAACCTGCAAGGTTAGTATACGTACGTACTGCATACTCATCGCTACCTGCTTCATTCCACGCAAGAAGCACATTATTTCTATCATAGAGTACACCACGGTCAGCAAAGATAATTGATTTATCCAGACGATTTTGTTCTGCAATAGATAGGTACTCTTCGCCTTTTGCAATTTGTAGCATTCCTGCCTTACCAATAAATGCGAGCAGTATAAGAATCGCCACCGCGCCAAAATAGTAGAGCGATTGCTTTCGTATCGGTTTTTCAATATTTCCCTCAAATTGATACGTATCAAACAGTGGCAAATTGCTTGCATCAATGAATATCTCATCAGGAGCAATATCAGAATATGTGCTATTTTTCTTATTGCTTTTCATGATTACGATGTATAACCAACAAATCTCTCACGCAATAGCAGCGTAAGAAAGTAGGTAATTGCAAATATGATAGTGAAGAAGAATGTGAACCCATGCACCCCATCACCAGTAATAGTAAGCGCATCAAAAAAAATTCCTACCGCCATGACTTCTGGAGATTGGTAATAGAGTGTATACCCAACACCGACTAGTAACGTAATCCAAAATGGAAACGTAAGAAAAGAGATGACAACCACAATAAGAGCCGCAATGCGAATCATACGTGAATCTTACTATTGATTACTTGTGCTTGTTGCATATTCAGACGTGGTACTTGAAACACTCTCATCTATAACAACGCCTGGCAGGTCGTCATGGGGCTGCTTAGTCACCTCATCTATTACTCCTACCATTCTAATTTCAAAAAGATTACTTGGATTCTTGAATAGGATGCGCTGAAATGCATCAGATGGGCGCATGATTATCTCCTCTACCACCGCAAATGTCTTAGGTGAAAATCCAGGAAGCACCACAATATCACCCTCTGCTATAGGAATAGTGCGGGGCGCTTCAGCCTCAAAATTACCTCCCCCTCTACCTTTAGCGATCATTTCAATTTGCTCCTTACCTATATGAACAACCGTTTCTCTACCATGTGATGAAAACAGCTCAATAACAGATGTAGTATCAAATACATTAACTACCGTACCGAGCACAACCCCTTCGCTTGATTGTACGAGCATGTCCTTCTTTACCCCATTTGTACTTCCTGCGTCTATAATGAGCGTGTCGTATATTGTTTGGGGAGGACGCAATAGTACTGATGCAACAATAAGATGTTCATTCAGAGATCGCGCCATGAGCGCACCAAGGGTTTCGTAATTTTGTTCAATAACCTCCGCGGTCTTACTACGCAATTCATTTTCGAGTAGCTCACGTTCAAGAGTTTCTACTCTTTGGAGTAATGCTTTTTTTGAGTGAAATATACTTGAAACAGTATCGGAAACACTGTGTAGTGCCGGAGTACCTACCATAAGAGGGGTCGCGACAAAGTGTACAGAGCTAACAACAAATGCTGGTACGGTAGGCTTAAAAAGGACAATCGTAATAATAAGAAAAAATAGAACACCTAGCAGTATCCTGGTTCTTGATGTTTTCTTCTGTGATGTTCTACGAAAGTTCATCTTCATCGGTTAGTAATACGTCTGTGTACGCGGCAATATCTTCAAGAATAATCCCGGTGCCACGCACTACTGCAGTAAGCGGTTCGCTCGCAACGTAAATAGGCATCTTAAGTATTTGAGCGAGCATTTCGGGTAACCCGCGAATCAATGCTCCCCCACCAGTAAGGTGTACTCCACGCTGCATCACATCTGAAAGTACTTCAGGTGGTGTTGTCTCAAGTACTTCTTTTATACCGTCAACAAGAGTATCAACAGAATGTGAGATAGCTTCTCGAATATCCGCGTCAGTAATAATTACTTCTCGTGGAAGTCCAGTTATAAGATCGCGACCACGTACTGGTTTCTCAAGTGGTGCGCCACCCTCTTCAACTGAACACACTGCTCGTTTTAATTCTTCTGCGGTTTTCTCTCCGATAAGAATTTTAAACTCTCCACGAATATATGACATGATATCTGTATCGAGCTTGTCTCCGGCAATGTGTAGGTTCTTACTCTTTACTATGCCGCCAAGTGCAATCACCGCTATATCTGTTGTTCCTCCACCGATATCTATTATCATGCTTCCAATAGGGGCGCGGATTGGTAGCTTAATACCGATTGCAGCCGCCATCGGCTCTTCTACTATATGCACCTCACGAGCGCCGGCACTCTTTGCAGCGTCTCTTACCGCGCGAGTCTCTACATTGGTAATACCGCTTGGCACACCAATAACCACTCGTGGACCTAGCAATCTTTTCTTATCACCCTGTGCTTTATTAATTAGATACGAAAGCATTTCTTCGGTGATTTCAAAATCAGAAATCACCCCATCAACAAGAGGCCGTACCGCCTGAATGTGTGCGGGTGTTCTGCCAAGCATGTCACGAGCTTGCTTACCCACCGCAACCACTTGACCGGTCTTTGTATTAATCGCAACAACGGTAGGCTCATTGAGGACCACTCCCTTTCCTTTTACATAAACAAGGGTATTAGCAGTTCCTAAGTCGATACCTATGTCATTAGCAAAGAGTCGTCCGAATTGTTCATGCCATTTTTTCATGTGCCGCTTTTAGAGTACTGATCAGGGAATCCGCTCCGACATGTTCAACCGCTCCACTCTTCCTCCACACCACCTCATGTGCACTAGCTTCAATTGTGCGTTTGCTTACCACCACCCTCACCGGCATACCAAACAAATCACTATCTGCAAATTTTTCTCCGGGAGAGGTGGCTCTATCGTCGTACAGTGTCTCTATGCCTGCAGCTGTTAATTCATGATACAGCGCATCAGCTGTTGCTACCTCGGTGTCTCCATCACCCACCCTCACCAAGTGCACAAAAAATGGAGCAACGCCTTTTGGCCACACCAACCCTTTTTCATCACTGTGTAATTCTGCGATAGTACCCACTAAACGATTAGGCCCGATACCATAGCATCCCATGACTGGCTTTTGCTCTTTGCCAGTTTCGTCTTTATAGGTGAGATTAAGCGCGTCACTAAAACGTGTACCAAGAGAGAATATGTTTCCTACCTCGATACTCTTAGCTTGTCTAAGTGATGCTCGTGAGAGTTTAAGATCTTGTAACACTTCGTCATTATTTACTTCTTCATTCACTGCAAGTCCTGATGCATCGTCAATATATATTGTATCCTCGCCCGCATCAGATTCTGTTTGAAATTCATGACTGTATTTACTAAACATGCCGCCAGAAGCAAAAGTGATATGGGTCTTTTCGCCGATACCAACTCTGGTAAATATGTTCATGTAGGCAATCTTTGCCTTTTCGTAAAACTGCTCGTGCTCTTCGTCTGATCTGCTAAATGAGTAGAGGTCCTTCATGTAAAATTCTCTTCCTCTCATGAGACCACTTTTTGCCCTTTCTTCATTTCTGAACTTTAACTGAATTTGATATGGGTAGCGTGGCAAATCTCTGTATGAATTGAGATGATCACGCATAATGGCGGTTATTGGCTCTTCGTGTGTGATACCAAGTCCAAGCTCGGTACCATTTTTAAGCGCAGTTTTAAACCACACATCAGCATCCCATCGCTTCGTCTGCTCCCATAGCTCTTTGTGTTGCAGCGCGGTCATGTGAAGCTCTTGCCCTCCTATCGCATTCATCTCTTCGCGAATAATGTCGCATACCTTGTTAAAAGTACGAAGACCAAGGGGTAAGAGTGAATATACACCTGCCATTTCTTTGTGAATAAACCCGGCGCGAATTAGCAACTGAGCGTTTTTTGACACCTCATCTTTTGGTGCTTCTTTTCTTGTTTTAGTAAATAGTGCTGTTTGTCTCATACAGACTAAAAGAATTTGAATATATCACTTATGGTGACCACCACCATAAGTATAATAAGAAACGCAAAACCAACCGCGTTAACTGTATTAGCTATTTTTGGATTGATTGCAGAACCTTTGATTTTTTCTATTACTAAGAAGAAGAGCCTGCCACCATCAAGTGCTGGAAATGGGAGTAAGTTTATAACCGCAAGGTTAAGTGAGATAAATGCGGTAAAGCTAAGAAGATACACTATACCAAGCGCTGAGGCATCTCCAACAAGTGATACGATCCCCACTGGACCAGATACCGAGCTAAGATCAGCCTTGAGTCTTACCGCATCAAATAGCAGTGATCCGAGACCAACAACTATTTGATAAAACATACTTGCCGTATGCTCTCCTGCCACAAACAGCGCCTTGTAAAAAGGATAGGATACGATTGCAACATCACCCATACTTACGCCAATTGCATACTCTGATGGATTACTCTCGAGTATGCCAGTCTGTGGTACTACTGTTATCGGCTTTCGCTCTCCATTGCTATTTACCAACAAGGTAACTGGGCTATCTTTAGCTTGTGCAATATGCGCGGTAATTGCTTGCCCGGTTACTGGCGTATCACTTGAGACGCCCTCTATCCCAACGATGAGGTCGCCCGATGATAACCCTGCAACACTTGCTGGCGCCCCTTCAAATGCCTCATATACCACAACCTGCCTGTCGCGCATCTCACCACCATTTACAGATTCGGTGCTAGTGAGAATCCCCATTGAAAATGCTACTACATATAGTAGATATGCAAGTAGGATATTCATGGTGACACCGGCAACAAGTACCACTGCACGTACCCACGCTGGCTTATTCACAAAACTTCTGGCACCATCAGGGCCATTTATTGATTCGTCGTTAGGGTCTTCACCAAAAATACGCACAAAGCCCCCAATAGGAAGCCAGTTGATGCTATATTCAGTCTCGCTACCTTTTGGAGTAAATCCATATGCCTTAGGTGGAAAGCCGACACCAAATTCATCTACTCTGATACCGAGCTTTTTTGCAGCGATGAAATGTCCCCACTCGTGTACCACCACAAGAATAAAAAGTACTCCAAAAAAAATTAGTATGCTCATGAATGTGATTATGATCTAATTGCCGCTTCTTTAGTCTTAGCCATCTCATCAAGCTCATTGTTGATCGCGGTCACCATGTCTTGCATTGCCTCAAGCGATCTAAATTTGTCATCCTCTGCTATCTCTCCGTCCTTTTCTTTTTTTGCAATGTCTGCTTTTGTTTCATCACGTAGTTTTCTCACCTTCACTCGGGCATCTTCTAATTTTTCTTTCATCACCTTTACCACTTGTTCTCTGCGCTCAGATGAAAGCTCAGGAAGAATTGCTCGCACACCTTTTCCATCTGCGACTGTAGAGAGTCCAAGATCTGCGTCTCTGATAGCCCGCTCTATGGTAGGTATTTGCGTAGTGTCCCATGGCGCAATGCGGATAGTGCGTGAATCTTCAAGCGAAATAGATGCAACTTGATTAAGTGGCATATATGATCCATATGATTCTACACGCACATTATCAAGCATTGCCGGTGTTGCTTGTGAGCTACGAAGTGCAGAAAACTCCCGAGAAAGCCATTGTGTTACTTCTTCTAAGTCTTTTTTAAAGGTTGAAAGGTTATATGCCATACATTGGGTAGTGTATCAGAAAATCACGTTCGCGGCAGTACCCCCGCTACGTACTCCAATAGCTGCTTAGTACTTGAAGAGGTATCAGTAAGATAGGATCTTGCCGTAACAAGCGCACGTATACTATCGGGGTGCGTGGTGTGATATGGGCGAAATATTTCATGGAGGGTATCAACAAAATAAAGCGCGGATTCACGGCCTTCCTCGATGTATTTTTTAACAATATCTAGCCTACCTTTTACTGACGCGCGGGCAAAGGCAGTGGCATCTTTCTGCACTTGAGGAGAGGCTATCTTTTGAGATTGAAAGACAGTAACAAAACGTGAGCGTAGTGTAGGTAACAATGATTCACTATCTCTTGTAATAAGCACTAACGCGCTAGAACCATTTGGATCTTCACACATCTTGAGTAGGGCATGCATCGCATCATGTGCAAGTGTGTGCGCGTATATAGCTGTATATACGCGCGTCTTAATAGGGCGAACAGATAGCATGCTACGGATAGTTCGTACCGTACCAATCGACAAGGGAGATTCGACAATCTCTTTATAGTCTACGCCAAGCGCTTTTGCGCTAATTCCCATGCTTTCAAGATACTCTCTGGAGAGAGCATCATCACCCACACACAAAAATGCGTGGTGAGTAGAAAAGACCTCTTTTGGCGCGCGATAGGACTTCATACACGCCGCTCATTGTACCACGAATGAAGACGCACATATGACAGCAATAGAAACACCGCAATCCCAGCAAGCGCTATCCCTTGGTACCACATACTAAGGTTTGCGACATAAGAAAATATAAACGCAAATGGAAGTATACCGATAAGCGTAGTCCAGCAATACCGACCAAATGGCATCGGATTACATAACGCAAGCGCATACGAAACCACATCAACTGGTAGCACCATACGCAAAAAAATAAGTGTCAGTGGGTCGTTGTGCTTTGTTATCACACTCCCTAGTTTTTCTGCAGTTTCAAATACATTACCTTTTTTTATTAAGAAGGGGCGCGCATATACCCCAATACCAAAGACCGCTACTGATCCAATAAACCACCCAAGCGCACTTAGGAGCGCGCCTATAAAGCTACCCCACATCATTGCTGCTATAGGCACAAGAGGAAACGTCGAAAGTGGTGCTGCTATAACTGCTCCCGCGGTTATAGCTACATACCCAACCATACCCAGCACCCCTGTAGTATGTACCACCTCCTCTAGCAATTCTCTGTAATTATTTGCCACCACACCGATAACAAAAAACACAGCAACAAAGAGCAGTACAGTACCCGCCTGCCATGTCACACTTTTTGCTGATGCTGTATTCATTATGCTCGTTTAGATACCATTGCCTTTTTGTAGGTATCAAGGTGATTGAGGGCGATACCTGTCCCTTTTACCACACAAAATTGTGGGTCCTTTGCGAGTGCTGCTTTAACACCTGTTCGTCTGAGTACAAGCTCTGGGAAGTTGCGAAGCATTGATGAACCTCCTGTCATAATAATGCCGTGATCAATAATATCTGCAGCAAGCTCGGGAGGGGTTTCTTGAAGCACATCCTTTATTGCCTTTATCATGTCGCGAAGCTCGCGTGACAATGCTTTTACAATCTCATTGGTACGAACTTGTGCAGTACGTGGTAATCCAGAAAGCAAGTCACGGCCCTTGATAGTCATGGTCAACTCTTCTTCCATAGAAACCGCAGAGCCAACCTCAATTTTTATATTTTCTGCAGTCTTGTCGCCTATCGCTAAATTGAATGTCTTTTTTATATAGTCAGCAATTGCATGATCAAGCTTGTTGCCCGCGCACTTTACAGATTTTGCCGCAACAATACCTCCAAGGGCTATCACCGCAACATCAATAGTGCCTCCACCTACATCAACTATCATGTAACCCTTTGGTTCGTGAATTGGTATACCCGCGCCTATCGCTGCGAGTATCGGCTCTTTAATTACATATGCACTGCGAGCGCCCGCGCGTAGTGCCGCCTCCACCACCGCACGTCGCTCGGTTGATGTTACTCCTGCTGGCACTGACACCATTACCTCTGGCTTAAAGATATTAAACTTTCCAAGCGCCTTTCTCATGTAATACCTAAGCATGATCTCGGTCACTCGATAATCCGCAATCACTCCATCCTTCATAGGGCGGTACGCCACTATCTCCTCTGGTGTCCTGCCGAGCATTTCTTTTGCTTCATCACCTACGGCAAGTACCTTTTTATCAAGCTGAGATATTGCTACCACCGATGGCTCATTGAGAACGATACCCCTACCCGGAACAAACACGAGCGTGGTGGTGGTTCCAAGGTCTATTCCTAATTTTGGAGAGAAAAATTGCATCCCATCAATACTAGTGATTTTAAGAGAATTATGCAAACTGCAATCTTTTTTCGTCATGCTATAATCCGCTAATCACCAAAACTATGAAAAAAACAATTCCAATAAAAAAGGCAGAGGCTAAGCACTTTTCAGTACATGGAGGCAAAAAGCTCACTGGTACAATCGAAACAAATTCTTCAAAAAATGGCGCGGTAGTAATGCTGTGCGCTTCACTACTTAACAAAGGAACTACCACCCTCACCCACGTACCAAAAATTGAAGAGGTGTACAGACTTATCGAAGTACTTGAGTCAATTGGTGTTTCTACCGTATGGAGTGGCTCAACATTAACAATCACCCCACCTAAAAAACTATCACTTCGCACACTTGATAAAGAAGCAGGTCAAAAAACACGAAGCTTGCTTATGTTCATTGGTCCACTTCTGCATCACTTTTCATCATTCAGCATTCCGCAATCTGGTGGGTGTAAATTGGGTAGCAGGACTGTGCAGCCGCACTTCTTTGCATTAGAAAATTTGGGAGTGTCCATCGAAACCACTGAAGTAGCACACAAAGTGCATCATGCTGGGTTACGAGGTGCGGACTTTGTTATGTATGAATCTGGTGATACCGCTACAGAAAATGCAATTATGGCGGCTGCACGCATTCCACAAACTACCACCATACGATACGCCTCATCTAACTACATGGTGCAGGACTTGTGCTCATTTCTAGAGCTTTTTGGTGTTCGATTTGAGGGCGTAGGTACCACCACCCTCACCATTCATGGAGTAGCCGACATGAACAAGGATGTAACCTATGCTATCAGCGAGGATCCGACTGATGCGATGTTTTTCCTTGCTGCGTCAATCATCACAAAATCATCTATCACTATCACACGCGCGCCAATACGATTTTTGGAATTAGAGCTTCTTAAATTAAAGAAGATGGGATTCTCATACACAATTAAAAAACAGTACAAAGGAAGAAATGGCGAAATTGATCTAGTTGATATCGTCACCAAACCATCCACCCTTACTGCTCTTGATGAAAAAATCTACTCTCGTCCATATCCAGGACTTAACATGGACAATCTCCCTTTCTTTGCGGTAATTGCAACACAAGCCATTGGACAAACACTTATTCATGATTGGACGTATGAAAAGCGAGCCATCTATTACACAGAATTAGATAAACTCGGTGCAAACACCACGCTTATGGATCCGCACCGCATGCTTATACAGGGGCCAACCACCCTCCGACCAGCAGAGCTTATTTGCCCACCAGCACTACGCCCTGCCACTATCCTACTTATAGGAATGCTTGGCGCTAAGGGTCATTCGATACTTCGTAATGTATACAGCATTAATCGAGGGTATGAGGATTTAGTTACCCGTCTTAGATCGCTTGGAGCAGATATTTCACTTCTTCACGAGTAATCTCTTGCCAAAGCTGGGCTAATACACTACCATCACCATGAAGGGTGCGTGTGGTACGCATTCGTGTGGGAGAGACACCATGATAATATGCCAAGCATTGAAATCAAGAATTTTCTTGGTTGTGCTCTCCATATTGAGAGCGCTTAGATTACTTAAACGCAGACGAAGAATGCTTATCTACCCAGAGTAGGATAGTTTTCCTCGCATTCTCAATCAAATAGCATGCTCACGTTGATCGAGCATGCGAAGGCGGGACCTGTTTACAGGTCCCGCCTCTACATTTACACCACACCACTAAGTAATTGCAGCCTACGCATACGTACAAATTTTGTTATGCTAAACATCATGAAGCTAATTCATGTATGCCCCATAGTCCGAAATACTCGTTTAGCAACACTAAGCTACTACACCACCCTACCGGTTACTACTGGAGCCATAGTCCAGGTACCAATACGCGGAAAGCAAGTACCCGCCCTCATTGTTGAGGTAGAAGAAATTCGTGACGCAAAAAGCGTATTACGGAGCGCCTCATATGCCATTAAAAAGGTTTCTGCTCGCAGTTATAAAAACCCTATCTCACCAGCGTTTGTTAGCGCGCTTCAAATGACAGCGACGCATTATTGCGCGTCTGTAGGGAGCACATTATTTGGGTTACTACCCACTCAACTTATTACCGAACTTCCGGACGCGCCACCTCAATCACCTAAGGCTGCAGTAAAAAATGCAACCTCCGAAAAGCTTATACTACAAATACCAGATGATGAGCGGATGGATGAATACCGCAATATAGTTAGGGCATGTTTTGCAAGGAAGCAATCTGTACTTATCGTAGTACCCACACGTATTGATGGTGAAAAAATTCAATCCGCATTAGCTCGAGGTATAAGTGATTACATCGTACTGCTTCATGGAGCACTATCAAAAAAAGTACTTATATCAGAATGGAAAAAAGCACTCCATGAAGAGCATCCTGTGCTTATCATCTCTACTGGCACCTTTGTAGCAGTACCAAGAAATGACATACACACCATCATCATTGAGTCAGAAGGAAGTAATCACTATCGATTGGTACATGCGCCAAGAATAGATGTACGACTACTTGTAGAGCGATACGCTGAGGAGATTAATGCGCGTCTTATACTTGGTGATCTTCCTCTTCGTGTAGAAACAATTCATCGCAGGGCACAAGGAGAATTTGATGAACTAGCTCCACTACACAAAAGACTCCTTGATACTTCAAAGGCATTTTTAGTTGACATGCGAAGTGAACAAAAAAAGGAAGGGAGAGCATCAAGCTACATAATAAGTGACTTTCTTAAAGAAAAAATAGATACCGCGGAGCGCGCACTAATAATAAGCGCACGCAGAGGACTAGCTCCAATCACTATATGTGAAGATTGTAAAAACACGGTTAGATGTGATGTGTGTGAAGCATCAGTGGTTGTACACAAAGGCAAGAAAGAAAACCTTTTTGTATGCCATGCGTGTGGCGCGGTGCGTAGCACCGCCGAGCGTTGTCGCCATTGTTCATCGTGGCGACTACAAACCTTTGGTGTATCTACTGGTTTAGTGGTGGATACTCTAAAGGAGCTATTTCCTGAACATACAGTGGTTGAGTTTACCGCGGATACCGTCTCTACATATAAAGAAGCGCAAGCAATGTGTGAAGCATTTTACCGTGAAAAAAAGACAATACTTGTTGGCACTGACATGGTACTTCCCTACCTAGGAGAGCCAATACCACTTACCGCAATAGCATCTATTGATTCACTATTGTCTATCCCGCAGTGGAATATGTATGAGCGCATCTTCCGATTACTCATAAAGCTGCACCAACTCTCAAGTGATGTATTTGTACTTCAGAGCAGGCACCCTGAGCAAGACCTGATTAAACACGCCATGCGCGGACAAATTGGTGATTTTTGTAAGGATGAATTAGCGGTACGCGGGGCATTTGGTTACCCACCCTTTTCTACACTTATCAAAGTGTCAGTAAGTGGTACTGCATCCGAAGTTGAAAAAAGAATGAAGGAACTTGAGGCGCTGCTTGTACCGTATGGATTCTCAGGTACCACCCATCTCATTAGAAAGACTGCGACCTCATATGAGATGCATGGATTTATAAAATGTGACGCGGGCAAGTGGCCACACAATGAATTATCTCAAGTGCTATCACACCTTCCGCACGATATTACCGTAACGGTTGACCCTGACAGCGTGCTATAAGAGGTGGTGCACTAATTGTATCTATAATGTTGTAGCCATTGAAATACCCTGCATTTTTTGTATGCTTGTGGTACATGAAAAAAATTGTCCAAATTGGCGACAAAGTCCTCTCACAGGTAGCACAGGAAGTGCCGCTTCAAGAGATACCCTCTTCCCATATTCAAACAGTTATTGCGGATATGAAGGAAGCGCTAAATAAAGAAGAGGATGGCGCGGCTATAGCCGCGCCACAAATAGGTGTATCACTCCGCATCTTTGTGGTATCTGGCAAAATCCTAGGAAAAGACCCAGAACATCCTGAGGAAGACTTGGTTTGCATTAATCCTTCTATCACCCGCTCATCACGGCGGCGTATCCCGCTTGAAGAAGGTTGCCTATCAGTACGAGGCAAGTATGGCAAGGTAGAGCGAGCCGTTAGGGTAACAATAGAGGCATATAACGAGCGTGGTGAAAAATTCACCCGAGGCGCAGGGGGGCTACTCGCGCAAGCCTTTCAACATGAGATAGATCATCTTGATGGTATTTTATTTATAGAGAAAGCAAGGGATATTGAGTATCATGCCCGCTAATATGAAAAAAATTATTTTCTTTGGTACGCCAAGCATTGTTATCCCTGCACTTAACGCCCTAAAGGAGAACGGCATACTCCCCACTGTTGTGGTGACACAACCTGACAAGCCCGCAGGGAGAAAGCTTCAGCTAACTGAACCACCAGTTAAGGAGTGGGCAACAAATGAAGGCATTGAGGTCTTGCAACCTGAAAAAATAACTGAAGCCTTCATCAATGAGCTTGGTAACACAGATTGGGATGTATTTATTGTTGCGGCATATGGGATGATTCTTCCTCAAGCACTCTTAGACATTCCACAACATGGAGTGCTTAACATTCATCCATCACTCCTCCCTAGCTATCGAGGCGCATCACCCGTGCGCTCTGCAATACTCGCAGATGATCAAAGCGCGATTGGAGTCTCTATTATGAAGCTTGATGACAAAATGGATCATGGACCTATCCTAGCGCAAGGACGTGTTGAACTTGAAGAATGGCCAATGCGTGCTGATGTTCTTGAATCACTCCTTATGTACGAAGGAGGCAAACTCCTCGCGGACCTACTCACCTCAAACGAATATAGCGATATATCGCTATATTCACCACAGGACCATTCACTTGCAACCTACTCTAAAAAGATAACCAAGGAGATGGGCGAAATACGCCTCACTGACGACGCATATAAAAATTGGCTTGCCTATAACGCATTCTACCCATGGCCGGGAATATTCTACTTTGACGCCGAAGGAAAGCGAATCAAAATAACTGAAGCCACCTACAAACAAGGTGTATTCTCCCCTACTAAAATAATCCCTGAAGGGAAGCAAGAGCGCCCCTATACTTCATAATAGCCACCCTGATTACTTGCCATAAATCAGCAACATGATAAAGTCAATTTGTCATGAGTGCCTGACTGGCAAGCAGGCAAACACGCGCAGTAATTTCATGCGTTCTAAACTCATGACTTGGGCGAGCGCAATACTCCCCTACCTTGCTCCTCCCGCTTAAGCCGCCTCGAAAGAGGCGGCACTTTTTTATTTATTGCTTACCCCCAAATCTAAACATGTCTTTTAGCTTTGCACCCCACTTCTTTCTATCTTTGTTATCTTTATGTTTCTTCTCGCGGAGCTCCCGCAAAATACCATCCTTAGCTTCTTCAAACGCAATCTCAGCTGAAACCGCCTCAGAAGAAGATCGAAACAGCTTTCCATTATCCTCTATTGTTATCTCTGCATAAAATGGAGTGGCGCCGTGTTCTTCTTTTGCAATTTCGATATCAACTTTTGCAGTTTGTGGAGTCGAGAGTAATTTTTCAATTTGAGGGAGCCTTGCCTCAATGTATGACTCCTCGCTACCCATGAGGGTGTACCCGGTCTGTTTTTTGTGAATGATCATAATTGATTTTCTTGAATACTAATCAACTTGTGTGGATGATGATGACCATTGATTATTCTCACTCTACCTACTGGCACTTCATACACTTGCGCAACCAACTCTAGCACCCGTGTATTTGCCCTATTTCCTTTTGCATCTTCTTGTACATATATCGATAGCACATTCTCACGTTCCTTCTTTATCGATTCTTTCTTTGATCCTGCTGTCACTTTTACTTTTATGTACACAAGTTTCGATTATTCAGTTTCCTTTTTGCTGTAATGCTCACCAAGATAATTAACAATATCTGCCGATTCATACATAGCCACACCGCGAGCATCATCAATGATGTATGGTACTTGTCGCTTTCCACCCTTTTCTATTAATTCAGCAGCAACTGCTTCTTCGCCAATATTTTTTTCTACAAATGGTATGTTATCTTCTTCTAGCTTTTTTAAGACCATCGCGCAAAATGGGCATCCTGTTTTTGTATACAATGTCAGCATGGTAATAGTTACTAATTTGTAATGGACTCACGCACTTCAACTGTATTAGTGTGAGATGAGCTTGTGGCGTGGATAGAAGTATTTGTTGCTTTGTCACCTTCTGGAGCTTCTGCTGGCGTGGTGAAAAGAATATATGTGGCAACAATGATAATTATGAACCCCACCCCAAGTAACGCAAATGCATTTCTCATAGTGGTATTATACGCCTAATACCATTCTGTCAAAAATCAGGTGTTATGAGCCAAAGTGCACTTAATTACCCAGTAATCATTACCAATTGCATACACCACCATTTTTGGGTATTATTCGATACGTGCACCATATTCCGCGGTAGCTCAGTGGTAGAGCGGGCGACTGTTAATCGCTTGGTCGTAGGTTCGAATCCTACCCGCGGAGCAAGTCAGGACGAGAAGGCACGAAAGTGCCTTTTTGTCTTTTAGTAGCAACCTTTTTCTTCAGTTCGAAAGTCTTTTCTAGGTCAATACGTTGTTGAACTCTTTCTGCAAGCTTTTGTACCGGAGCCTTGAGTGTATACAACACTGTTTCGTCAGAAAGTACCAAGTTCGAAAAAATATGGCTCAAAAGTATTCTCCTTTGTTCTGGAGTTCTTTTCTCATAGATTTCTCTAGCTCTTCGAGACAGATCAAGAATGTTCAACCAAATCTCAAAGTACTTCGCTTCCTCACTTTTTAGTTTTTTGATTTGCTCTTGTATACCGGCCTGCTCATCAGTGATGTCCTTCTGTTTCTTTTGCCAGAAATCCATTGTGATAGATTCATCAAGTCGATCGTTGTAGAGGTTGTCTAATCGCTTCTGTAGCTGATTATAGCGATCGTTGAGAGACTTCAGAGTGCTTTCCTTATACTCAATCTCTTGAGCGTGATTCGCCTTGATTTTTGCCTTTATAAGTTCGGCTTCTCGTGGAGTAATGTTCTCAAAGAACTTGAATACCCCAAAAAGCTTTTGCTCCATTTCTTCTTCAGGTGTGTATCTTTTCTGTGTGCAACCTTTGTAGTGTGTGCAGTGATAATAAACAGTACCTTTCTGTATCTCGGCCGTGATAGTTCCTTTGCACTCTGCACAAGTAAACATCTTTCGAAACTGAAACATGTGTCGAGTATATTTCAGAGCTTTCTTTCCAGTGCGGACATCTTGAACTTTATCGAATAATTCTTTTGATATTAGAGGCTCATGTTTGCCTGTCGTATACAACACGTCATTCCAACGAATAGCTCCGTAGTAGAATGGGTCTTTCAACATAGCTTCAATCTTACTTTTCACTGGCTTACCGCCGGCATGAGTACGGAATCCCTCAACATAAAGTTTTTCAATGACATTCTTCATTGAATAATTTCCTGAAGCATAATACTCAAAAAGCTTTTTTACGAATGGAGCCTTTTCAGGATCAATGACGTGAATCTTATGACCTTTTTCTCCAATGGTTTTATATCCAATGGGTGGTTTTGTTGGCAACCAACCTGATCGAATCTTCTGTTCTTGACCTTTCTTTACCTCTTCAGAAAGGTTTGAGATGAACTTTTTTGCTAGTACGATTTCAATATCCCATCGAAACTTCTCATCTGATTTTGAGCCCCAGTGAATGACAAGGTTCTGTTTTACGAAATGAATCTGCCTTTTTGGGTCTACTTCAATCCAATCATTAGCGGTAACGGCCTCCTTGAGGTTTCTAGTTAGACGATCTACTTTCTCACAAAGAAGCACCGGTATGTCGTGCTTCTCAATGTACTCCATCATTTCACCGAATATCTTTCTTTGTTTTGCTCCACTAGCTGATTCGGCCACAGAGAAAACTTTAGCCACTTCAATGTTTTTTCTGTTTGCATAGTCGGTAAGTAGTTTTTCTTGAGCAGGAAGTGAGTATCCTGTTTCTTCTTGTTCTTTTGATGAAACTCTACAATAAATTACAGATTTCATAGTTATATTTATATTATAGCGAATAATGATTATTTTTCATATCTTGCTTGAGAAACTTTGCGAGTTCATCAATCAAGTGAACTCTTATTTCCTCAAAGAATTCAGGGTCATTATTTTCTTCATCGATAAATTGAAGAATCTTTTCTTGTGACACTGATCCTGTAAAGTTTTTATCGACCAACTCTTGAATCATCTCTATATTCACAACGTAACTAATTTCCTTATCTACATTTTCCATATTGTTATTTGTTATTAACTAATAATTTTCTCCCATAGTCCGACTTCTGCCTCTGATATACCCAAAGCAGTTAGTTAGTCTTTATGTACCTGATAGTGTGGTCAGCATTGTCATTGCCTCAAAGGACAATCTGAACCTAAAGCACTCCGATACTCTTCAGACGGTTGGGCGACAAGTCGTCAGTCGTTTTCCCAACTTTCGCAAGAACACCTGAATGCTCCTTTATTGTTTATTAAGAGCCAAGTTGTTTTACCTGATGGCACTTACAGCAGGTTTACTATCAGGATTGTCCTCCGTCATTCTCATCGACCCTTCAGAGGGAGTTTTAACTGAAGGGTCGATGACAGAAACCGAGGAATCTTTTTGTTGGTCTTCGAAATCAAATTTCGCAAGTAAGTCAAAGAACGACACGATGTCGTTATCAATTACTTCTGAATCAACTTTTAATACCTCGTCTTCCATTCTCTAATCGTAGTGAAAAAGGAAAGACAAAAACATTGCATTTAGATAAACTCATGCAACAAAAAACAGCTATTTCTGTAGCTGTTTCCAAAGTTATAAACAGAGACGTGAGTTACTCTTGGATTACTCTATTATTTTGAGTGTGATTTTATCACCCAACCTATAACCGTTACCTTGTTGTCCTATAATAAAAGTATCTCCTTTAATTCCAGCGAACCTCTTCTCGATTTGATCTTTGATGCCTTTAATTTGTGGTCTCAACTTTGAAGAAGTAGTGCCGACTTTCATCGCAAGACTGTCTGTCTCCTGACGTTTATTCGTAAGGTTTTCTAGTATCAAAAATCTCTGGTCTGATCTTTTAAGTGGGTATATTTCTTCTATTTTTCCCATAGGTGCACGATAAAGA
This sequence comes from uncultured Candidatus Saccharibacteria bacterium, assembly GCA_964409035.1. GTDB lineage: Bacteria > Patescibacteriota > Minisyncoccia > Phycocordibacterales > UBA12088 > CAYPBQ01. The sequence goes on along the minus strand of CAYPBQ010000003.1, from coordinate 76,619 downwards.
CCCTTACTGCGAGAAAGATAGAAGAAGAGCGGATCCCCCGAAGACATCTGTTTGGGAATAGCTTTCGGGTTATAAGCAATGCGGTAGTAGTCTGGAATAGATGAAAAAAGAGGGTCGCCTGTTTTGACCGGAAAAGAGCTTACCAAACTTATTTTTCCTTGCGTGTCAGATTCTAGTTCAATTACAATTTCAGGAATATCAGAAAAGAAAAGGGTTGGTAGGTTACTAAAACTATCTAAAAAGTCATCAGGGGTAAGTCGAATTTCAACAGTTTTGTCACTGCCTGTATCACTAACTTTTTTCTGTATTGTCTCCAATACAATTCGTTTTATGAACTCCCTTTTCATAAATAAGACCTAAAACGATCTCACTTATCATTATACCGCAAATGGGTTTATTCTTTGATTTGACCAGTTTCAACCAAATGGTCATGCAGAGCCTCTTTGCCAATCTCTGACAGAGGCTTTGATTCAGCAGGTACTCGTGGAGCTTCTAGGTATGAAATAACTCCTATAACTTTTCGCCAGTGATAGTAGGGTGCAAAAATAAAAACAGTAAGTAAAGCAACGTAGAAGTTCGCAGAAGATAGTAAAAATCCAACACCTCCAAACATCAACAGCAACGCAATGTTAGTTGGCCAAACCTTCCAATCTATTTCATTCGAATAGATATTTATTTCTCCAGTCTTATCTGAAGAAGAGAGGCGACCATATAACTTGGTAATGTCGTCTTTGTTCCAGTTGTGGAGCAAGTCCGAGGGTATCGCATAATAGCGATCAATATAATTATTTTTTGCCATAAATCTGAACGGATTTTATTTAGGCAGGTAGCAAAATGCTCCTAGCCAGCGATGACCCGAGGGTCACCCATACCTGTTTCCAGATATGACCGTTCAGAGTGCTCTGACTAGGAGCATTTTACTCTGAACGGTTTGGCGACCATATCGCTAGCAAAGCTATCGGGTTAGGTCTTTATTCGATTGTTCGAACATATTCATAATAACAAAAAATGAACTTATTTTGAAGGGGTTAGAATCTTTTTTATCTGCTCTGTCATTTCGCTTAAACGTACGTTTGTTTCTACATCAAGTTTAGTTTTTAGAGAAAATTCATCTTTATACTTTCTTTCTAGCCACCAAGCACTTGCAGTCCAGTGGGTTTTAGAAGCTTCATTGATAACTTTTATATGCCGAAGCTTATTTTCGATTTGTTTTTGTCTAATTTGTTCTGAAAAATCTGAATCTTGTTTCCATAATGAAAGAGTATCTTCACTGATACCGGCAAGAGTAGCTGATTCTCTTTGAGTAAGTCCATGACCGATTGCTTCAAGAATGATGTTGATTGTTTCTTGAGTTTTCTTGTACTTACGTTCTTTATTTGCAGAGGTTTTTTTCGTAGCCATTCATAACTTCAATTATATCAGATTCTGTGGATAAACCCCTACTAACATTTTCGGTAGATTTTCGGTATACTTACTCAAGTAACACTTGAGTAAGTATACCTATGAAACTTATAACAAAAAAACAAAAACAAGTATTAAATTTCATAGAGAGATTCATAGAGAAAAAAGATTACCCTCCTACTCTGGAAGAAATAAAAACCGGATTAAAATTATCGGCAGTCTCCACTATCCATCAGCATATCCAAGCTTTGGTTGAAAAAGGATTCCTTAAGAAGGAAGATAATTTTGCTCGATCTATTGAAATCAATTCTGATGATAAAAATTTTATTGAAATACCTCTTCTTGGGTTTATTTCTGCGGGTGAACCTATCGAAGTTCTTGAAAACCCTGAACTCATAAAAGTTCCAAGAGAGTTCATTACGAGAAGCCAGAATCACTACGCCTTAAGAGTTCAAGGGCATAGTATGCAGGAAGCTGACATTTTTAATGGTGATATTGTTGTTATTCGTGAACAACCAACTGTAGACAATGGTGAAATTGGAGTAGCTGTAATTGATGGTAAGGCTACACTCAAGAGGATTTTTCGAGAAAGAAATTCCTATAGACTTCAGCCGGCCAACAGAGATTATCAACCTATTTTTGTTAGAGATTTAGAGATAAGAGGAAAACTTACTGGAGTTGTAAGAAGCAGATTTGATTTGGTAACCGGAGGAAATTTTTTCCCACTAGCAAAAGTAAGTGAGGCTTCAAAGAGAAAACTCCAGATTCAAAGCAGGCGTTTTCTCGGAAACAAATCAAAATTACTTGGATTCATTTCAGACATTGTTGCTGATAAGTGTCCCAACTATGAATCTTTTTGTGACATATTCAGTGGAACTGGGGTTGTTGGGAATCATTTCAATAGACCTGACGTAAGACTAATCTCTAATGATATTTTAGATAGTAGTTATACAAGTCTACAGTGTTGGTTAGGAACAAAGGAATATAGTGTTGATCGAATGAACAGCTTGATAGATTATCTAAATGATGTTGAGCCACGGAAAGATAATTACGTTTCAAAGAACTTTGGAGGAACATACTTTACCCGAAAGAATGCACTGAAAATAGGAGCAATTAGAGAAGAAATTGATTCTCTGAATATAACTGAACAAGAAAAACAAATACTCTTAACCTCACTGCTTTATGCGATAGATAAAGTAGCGAATACTGTTGGCCATTATGAGGCATACAGAAAAACACTCGACACAACAAATGAATTAAAGTTATTTGTTCCTGACATAAACACTCAAAACAACCAGAGAAACGAGATTTACAAAGAAGACGCAAATAGTCTCATTAGAAAAATTGAGTGTGATGTTTTATACATCGACCCCCCTTACAACTCACGTCAATATGGAGATTCTTACCACCTTCTAGAAAATATAATTACTTGGAAAAAGCCTTCTGTTTTGGGTGTAGCAAAGAAGATGGTAGATAGATCGCATATTAAGAGCAAATACTGCCTAAAGAGTGCTCCAGAGGCCTTTAGAGACCTTATACTTAACGCAAAGACTAAACATATCCTCCTTTCCTACAACAATACGGCAGAGAAGAAAAATGGCCGATCAAATGCTACAATATCTGATAAGTACATAATCGAAACCCTGAAATTGAGAGGCAAGGTTGAGATATTCGAACGAGATTATAAGGGTTTTACTGCCGGCAAAAGCGATTCCTCTGGTAATTCAGAGAGGGTCTTTTATTGCAAGGTAACAAAGAATTATTAGCTATGAAAAAAACTTGGTCACTTTCAACAACTGTAAGAAATCCCGAAAGAATACTGCCTTTTCTCCATGTCCTAAAAGAAATGGACGGAGAATCTTTTGATGAAGCAGGGCAAGTAAAGTTCCAAACTTTACTAATTCAAAATCGACTATACCAACCAACAGGACTATCAGAAGCACTGTTGGGATATTACGAAACTTCCGGAGATAAGATGACTTTTGAGCAAGCTCAAGAGATTTTTGAACACATGAAAAGTCGCTCTGCTGTTCTTCGTGGTGATGAAGGTTTAAGAGGAAGAACATCAGTAGCACCGCTAACTAAAATGGGGTTAGCTGTTGCAAAACAAACCTCTGGTCAAATAAAAATAACTGACCTCGGTAATGCTTTTCTAAAAAACGAAATAGATATTGGAGACGTTTATTTCAGATTTTTTATTAAGTGGCAGATTCCAAACCCAGACAGTAATGATTTTTCAGACGATGGAACTTATAACATTAAGCCATTTATCGGTGCATTACATTTGATTGATCAGGTAAATAGAAAAGAAGTTGAGCGTGGCAATGAGCCTAAAGGATTGAGTAAGGACGAGTTTGATTTATTCGTACCTTCGTTAGTGCATTTCAGGGACATCGGTTCCTATGCGGATAAAATTATTGCTCTACGAGACTTGTTGAATGGAAAAAGTAAACAAGAGAAGAAAGATATACTGAAGAATTACAGTCGTGATTTTGCTATAGCTTTTCTTGGAACTGATGATACTACGGAAGTCAATAAATTGATTAGCAATCTTGATGATTACGGCGACAATGCTATACGTTACTTTAGATTAACTAGGTATTTTCATATCAGAGGCAACGGTTACTACATAGACCTCGAACCTCGAAGGTCTGTCGAGATAACTAATCTTTTACAACACGACAGCTCTGAAGCAAAAGTGTTCACTTCAAAGGAAGAGTACTTGAATTATGTATCGGATATTACCCAACCAAAACTACCGTGGGAGACAAAAGAAAAGTTTGTCGAGATTATTGAAAAGCTCATAGAGGAAATAAGTGCGTACGAGAATAAACTTGGTTTAGGCCAAGCACATCGACTAACATATCAAACCTTGTCTGAAACCGAGCTTAAATCTTATGTTGAAGAGCTTCGTATCTATCGTAGAAGTTTGCAGGACAAAGAAAATCATAATGCTTCGCAAGATGTCGAGAAAATAAAAGAGTATATCACCGCCCTAGAAAACATATTTGAAGCTGAAGATAAGCCTATAGCATTAGAAAAATACATCTCACTCGGACTAAATGCTTTGAATGACGCATTGCAGATAAAACCAAATTACCCAGTTGGTGACGACAACGAACCAACATTTACTGCACCGGCAAATACTCCTGACATCGAATGCTATTACGAATCGCATAATGCCATTTGCGAGGTCACCATGCTTACTGGACGTGACCAGTGGTACAACGAGGGACAGCCGGTAATGAGACACTTGAGGGATTTTGAAAATAAGAATGCCGACAAGACCTCCTACTGTCTATTCGTTGCCCCAAAACTTCACAGAGATACAGTGAACACTTTCTGGACATCGGTTAAGTATGAGTACGAGGGGAAAACTCAAAAAATTATCCCTATTTCGATTGGTCAGTTTATTGAATTACTCAAAGCCCTTGTTGCGATTAAGGAACGAGGAGGTTTTCTTAATCACAACCAGTTGTCAGAATTATACGAGCAGATTGTTACAAAATCTTCCACAGTATCTAATGCAGGCAAATGGTTAGATGAAATACCTTCAGTAATCAGTACTTGGAAGACTGCCGTTACTGCATAATTTATGAAAAAGAATTTAATTTATAAAGGTGATTGCACCGCAATAATGAACACGAAAATCGACAAGGAAAGTGTCGATATGATTTTTGCCGATCCTCCATACAACCTTTCTGGCAATGGTCTGAAATGGAAAGGAAACAAAACTGGTGGAGATTGGTTTATGGTAAATGAAGCTTGGGATCAAATGACCCCATCTGACTTCCTTATTTTTAATCAAGAATGGATTAAAGCTAGTCACCGTGTATTAAAGAATAACGGCTCAATTTATATTTGTGGTACATATCACAACATTGGTGAGATAATAATGAGCCTGAAGAATCTCAATTTCAATATACTCAACATAATTACTTGGCAAAAAACTAACGCCATGCCAAATATGACCCGAAGAGTATTTACTCACTCTACAGAGTTTGTCGTCTGGGCTGTTAAAGGTAAAAAGTGGGTATTCAACTATGACGAACTCAAAAAAATTAACCCAGAAAAGCAACTTGATGGCAGTCTGAAGCAAATGCGTGACGTATGGTCACTACCTTTAGTTCAAGGTAAGGAAAGGATCAGAGGAAAAGATGGACGTGCTTCCCACCCCACACAGAAACCTGAAGAGTTAGTAAGGAGGACTATAATCGCTTCTTCAAATCCTAATGATGTAATTCTTGACCCATTTTTGGGAAGCGGTACTACTGCTTCAGTGGCAAAAAGTCTTGGGCGAGATTGGATTGGTATTGAAAAGGAGGATAAATATATAAAAATGGCTGAAAAGAGAATAAAAGAAACCTCGATTAAAAAATCAAACAAGTAAAAGTTCTTCTATCTCTCTCAAGGCAATGTTTGGAAATGGGTATTCTTTAGCCCAATCAATCGTTCGAAAATCGTCCTGCCAAGCGAGCAAAGTTTAAAGATTACTCCCTTGCATGAAGTCCTTGTAAGGGAGTAGTCGAAGGTTTCGACGTATACCACTGCGCAAGCTCAATAGGCTGATTATGCGGTGGGTATGAAGTGTGACTATACTGACTTTGCTATCGTGATAATAAGTAGTATTCCTAAACTGTTGAGTAGAAATGAAATAGTAAGAAACTGCCAGTTTTTTAACTTTGAAATACCCATAAGACCTACGCCGATTTCATCAGGAAATGGCGAAGCAATAATTAAAGCCCCGAGAACAGGAGCAAGCCAAGCAAAATAAGGTGTACTTATTAGACGTGAAAGATTAGACCCGCCAAGCTTCATAAATACTGGTTTAATCTCTTCAAAAACATTATCTTTGAGAAATCTAAAAATAAGATAATCACCTATAACTGCACCAAATCCTGCAGACAAGGCAATTAAAAGAGGGTTGTACATCTGTGCAAGCTTGAACAATACCACACCCGCAGGGGCAACCGTAAAAGTGGATACAAAAAATCCACCGGCAACAAACGACCCAACATAACCAAGCCTAGAAATGTTGTGTATAGTTTCTTGACCAAAATCTGTTCCTGTAATGTAAAAAAGAACAATCAAGCTAAAAATCAAGAAAAAAGTGTTTTTGTATTTCCACGCCTTATATCTCTTGTAGAGCTCTTCCATGCCTAACATTATACAGAAATAAAATTTTTACCGATATGTTGGCATCAGCACCAGTGGGGCTTTTTTAATGATCGACAAAGGATTTTAATCTCTATTAGCACGCAGTTTCCTGAATGGATTTCGGCATTTTGCTGCAACTAGTACACAGCCCAAAAAATTCCAACGAGTGGTTTTCAATAACAGAAAATTGTTTTGTCGATGAGAGGACTTTTTTCTCTAATTTAAACACATCACATTCTTCTACATCCTCAACCAGACCACAGGTTGTGCACACAATATGGTGATGATGCGCAATACCAGCCTTTAGTTCGTAGTGAGCATGATCATGCTTAAAATCTACGCGCTCTACAATTCCCCGCTTAGCCATTTCTTCAAGCGCCCGATAGAGGGTTGTGTCGTTAAGATGGTGTTTTAATCGCTGCTTTAGCTGGGCAATACTTAGAGGCTTTTCTCCTTCTAGAGCTTCCAATATCGACACCCGGCCGGGTGTCGCCCGGAGGCCGTTTTCTCTTAGCAGTTCAGCAAATCTATTTGAATGATACATGCGTTTATTATAGCTAAACGCAAATAACTTGCAAATATAATGCTGACCTGGTATCTTATACACGCAACTAATTTGCATCTATGAAAATAGCATTTTTAGGCAAAGGAGGTAGCGGAAAATCCACGATGGCAACAGCCTTTGTGCGATATTTGCGTAAACAAGGAGTGCAAGTTCTTGCAATAGATGCAGACCATAATATGGACCTTTCCTACAACCTAGGTGCTGAACCGAGTTTGTTTCTCGGAACTGATCCTGATCACATCAAGGAATACGTAGGCTCAGTTCGTGATGGAAGTTTTGCTCAAGCACTCCAAATAGGAAAGGAAAATGAGATAACGTTTTCAGTCTTCCCTGCTGACCCCTACACAAGCAGTGTATCTATAGAGATCGAAGAGGGTTTGCGTTTGATGACAGCAGGGCCACACACCAGCCGTGTTCGTTCGCAAGAAGCATGCAGTCATTCGCTAGCTGCTCCTCTAAAAGTCTATCTTCCTTTACTTAAGCTTAATTCGGGTGAGATGGTAGTTATTGACGAACGAGCAGGTACTGACCCAGTGGCTACAGGCATTCTTTCTGGTGTTGATTTGGTAGTTATCATACAGGAGCCAACGGTAAATAGTCATCGTGTTGCAAAGCAGATACAAGAAGAACTTAGATTTTCAAAGATTCAGTATCTGGTTGTGAATAACAAGGAGGCTGGACTTGAAATCGATACAACGAAGGCGATTGAACAAATACTTAGAGTCGCATAGATCCTGCCAGCTTGCCCTGCGAAATTTATTGCGCATGGCAAGCTGGCAGGATCGCCAGCAAGTCTTACTCCATGGAGGATGCAACGTGGACTGCAGAACAGCGATGAAGGTGTGGAATCATTCTGAAGGCCTCATAGGAGGCCTCAACCAGGAGATGCCAGGATTGGTAGAATATTTATCAAACCTGGTGCTGGCATTCATGCAAAGAATACCAGATCCATTTGATGATGCAGTAAAAAAAATCGCAGGTAACGGGCCATACAGAGTGACCCATAGCGATGGAGAATCTCAGTTATCAAGATGGGTTCACGACGTACTGGGCGATCAGGTAGCCCAGCGTGTGCTAGAAAACTATCTTGGGACAATGCATGGTATACCGAATCTTAGCATGGCAAATATATGTTGTTCTGGATGCAAAGTAAGCAGTGGACCCCTGGATCACGATGTTGACTACAAGATTCAACTAGCAGCAGTTAACACGGACCCCTCAAGTCTATAGACTTGCAGAACACGCCTACACAAAGGTTATTTAGCTCCGCTTCGGCGGAGCTTCTTCTTTAAGGTAATTATGAATACGGCATAAAGCACTCTCACTATCCCCACTAAAGATTGACAAAATAAGTAAAGCCTGTTACTGTAGAGGGTGACAAGAGGTACCTGGAGGTAGGACAAGGTCAAGTCTATACACGGTGCGCTATTGTGTTATTAATTCTTGTTCTACACATGGAAAAAGGACAAATCGTCAAGCTCATGGACAAAGGCTTCGGCTTTATCCGTCGAGATGGACATGATAAGGATCTTTTCTTCCACGCGAACGATGTACCAAACGGGTTCAACGAATTGCGTGAAGGAGATTCAGTTACCTTTGAGGTAGTTGAAGGTCCTAAGGGTCTTGCTGCAGTGAACGTTCAAAAGGCGTAATATCTGTAGGATAGGTAAAAGGCCGGCATTTATGCCGGCCTTTTACTATATCTCTACATTATTTAGCGATACATCATACTTTTTAGAATGTGATACCACACATCTATAAATACAGTGACTCGTAATATTTTTCTGTAAATCTGATTTTTTACTTTTCGTACTGTTCTATAGAAATAGAGACGGGCAGATGATTCCACATCTAAGATCGACATCACACCCTCCTTCCAGCGCTTAGCTAGTACTACTATAGTAATATCATTAGGGTGATATCCTAGCAACGATCACCACTCTATGGGCTTTCTTCCTACAGATTTCAAATATGCATTAGCACTAGTGAAGTGTCTTGAGCCAAAAAATCCTTGGTGCGCTGAAAATGGTGATGGATGCGCTGCCTCAAGCACTAAGTGCTTTACTCTATCAATGTGTGCACCCTTTTCTTTAGCGTAGTTTCCCCAAAGCAAAAAAACAATATGCGAACCATTGTCTGAGAGCTGCCTAATCACCGCATCTGTAAACATCTCCCACCCCCTCTGTTGGTGTGACGCGGGGCTTCCAGCCCGCACGGTAAGCACTGAATTAAGAAGTAATACCCCTTGTGATGCAAGATGTGTAAGCGTGCCGTCACCTGAGCTCTTTAGACCAGTATCAGTTTCAATTTCTTTTAAAATATTTTTGAGTGACGGCGGGTGTGGAGTTTCGCTATTTACCGCAAAACATAGTCCATTAGCTTGATGTGCGCCATGATATGGGTCCTGACCAACAATAACCACCCTTACATCTTTAAAGGGTACCGCATCAAACGCAGCAAAGATATTTTTCGGATGAGGGTATACAGTGGCGTGCGCATATTCTTCCCGTACAAACTTTGTAAGAGCAATGAAGTATTCCTTGGAAAACTCATCGTGGAGGACCTCTTTCCAACTTTGCTCTATTTGTACTTGCATAGTTCTATGCCGTGGTGAGCGCCTTCTTTTTTAGACACTCGGCGCATCTACATCCATGTGGCATGGTGTCTTTATCATTAAGATACTCTTCTCCATAATCAAAGGTAAGCTCCTCACCCGCTCCAATATTTTTCAGCGCGTAGATAAGCACTCTTCCCTTTTTAATTTGAGCCTCGCAATTTGGTTTACATGAGTGGTTAATGTAGCGTGCGGTATTCTTTCTATCCTTGCCGTCTATTGTCCACCTGCTGTTAATAGTAAACAAATACTTACCGCCACGTCTGTTTGCCTCTTCTTCTGTAATCTTCTCTCCTGTGTATTCAATAACGTACGTCCCCTTTTTTAGTGGGACTGAGGTATACAAACCAATACCACCGAGAGCTGATCTCTTTTTAATCAATTGTTTTGAAAATGGTTCACTTATGGACATGCACCGAAGAGTACCATGTAGTGTTACCCATTCACAAGAGGAAAGGATACGACAATATGTGACCCGACTCCTTCTATTGATTCAACCGAGATTGTTCCGTTCATTTTTTCAACTAACTGTTTAGTGATCCACAGTCCTAAGCCTGTCCCAACCTCTCGCTGCACATCAGAAGAATCAGCTCGATAAAACTTTTCAAAAATTCTTTTCTGCGCCTCAGCAGACATACCAATGCCAGTATCGCTTACCCTAAGTAGTAGCCTATCGTTAACGGTATACACCCTTACCACAATCTCTCCTTTATTTGTGTATTTAACTGCATTACCAATAATATTTACCATTACCTGCTTTAGACGAATAGGGTCAACAAAAATAGTAGCGTTTTGTTCAAATGATGCTGTGAGCGAAAGCCCTTTTTCCTTTGCCTTAAAAGTTAACGAGGTTACCACTTCTTCAACGATAGTATGTGGACTAATGTGTGAGGGAGTAAAGGATAGTCTTCCCTGCTCTAGTCGAGTGACATCGAGTATATCTGAAATAAGTTGATCCAATTCCTCTGCGCTAGTATTTATTCTCCCTAAAAACTGTTTACCCTCTGTGGTGCGTACTTCATTTTTTTGTTCTAGTAATTCTACGTAGCCTCTGATTGCGGTAAGTGGGGTTCGCAATTCGTGACTTGTCATTGATATAAAATCATCCTTGAGCTGATCAAGCTCTTTAAGCTTTTTGTATAGTACCGTGTAGTCAATAATGCGTGCATGTTTAAAGAACAAGACCATAAGAAATAGAAGTATAAAACCAAGCATTATTGACGCATCACGTATACTCTTTGCTATCTGCAAATCTGCCTCAGATAGCGATTGACGTGTCACAATGACTCCTTGAACCTCACCATCTTTTACCACCGCTCTCGCGGTTCTGAAGTATCTTTCACCACCCTCAAATTCTTGAGTAGTGTAGGAGTTACTTGGATCATTAGATGCTAATCCAAGCACAATGTCATGCCCTTCATGAGGCATATATTCTTTTTCGATATCAAGAGAAACTAAGGTATACCACGTCTGGGGTGCTACTTCCTCAAGAATAGAAAACTCCACAATAGTCTGATTTTGTGAAGCAATGGTCCTCATGTGCTCTCTGAGGACGTCTGGTGATAATAATAATTCACTAGCCAAGGGGGCAAAGGCGTCCTGCATGGCGCCAACTCGAACATTTATAAGTCTATCTTGCGCATCAGTTGCAATAGAAATAAATCGCTCAGCAAGAAATAGATAAGAAGACAAAATCGCAACTGCAACTAGCAGAGTTAAAAACAATTGTGGGTGTTCGGTAAATTGTCGCACCCCTTCACGAAGCGTACGTATAAGTGAATGTGGCATACAAATTATCCTACGCAATATCTCGCTCTTGGTGTCGCTTCATTGATATCATTCGGTACATACCCATAAAGAGGACAACCACAAACCCAAAGAGCACGAGAAGTAATACTCCTACCGCAAGAAGATTCTGCTTTATGATGCTGAGAGGATCTGTTGGAACAATCTCAGGTCGCAGAAGCGGCGCAAATTCAACTGCCTCTGCTGTCTTTACAAAAGGAACCGCAGGGCTTTTTGCAATAATCCTTCCAGCACTGTTAACCGATGCAACATATAGCTCATGCTCACCGTTTTCGAGTGCAACATCAAGCGAATAGTGCCACACGCCTTCATTATCCGCTTTTACTGTAACCACAATTGGAGTTGAAAATATATAGAGGGTAACAAAACTATTAGGAAGTCCCTTTCCTGAGAATGAAAGCACTTCTGTGTGTGTGGTTGTAGAAATAAAATCATCAACACTATCAGATGATGTAGCCATATCTGAATCAGGTGTGCTGGTAGCAAATTCATCATTATCTGCAAGTACGCGCTCTAAGGTAATTGCCGTCACTTCAAAAAGATTATCAGTTGATTCTGCTACATCCCTTGGGGACTCAACTGGTATGAGTACCGCATCATCAGTAAGTGGATCAAATCCAAGGAGTATTCGTTCACCATCTGTAAGACTAGAGCCTGATGTATGTGCGTTCCATGGGTCTGTAAAGTAAATATTTGATTCATCATAATCTGACACACCATCACTGTCGGTGTCTTTATACAAATTGAGCCCGTCTCTTGTTTTCAATTTTTCTCGTTCTTCGACAATTCGGGCATTACCTTGCTCTATGATATTTGTTATTTCTCTGCTTCCAGTAGATAAATCAACACTAACACCTGTCTCGTTTTGTATTAATAACTCTATCTCATCAATAGATGATTGAAGAACCAACTGAAGCGCGGCAAGGGAGTCCTCTTCCATTACCCTATTTTCAATGCCATTTTTTACTGTAGTGCGGATAGCATCTTTGCGCACTTCAAGTTGCGCTTTGAGTGTCTCAATCTTTTGTTGACGAGCGTCACTATCAAATGGTTGGACTTCAGGATTTTCAATTTGTACTCCGGTGTATTCAGTAAATGATATTTGCGTGAGCGCTTCGTCAACATCTTTTGTCAACGAATCCAGCACCTTGTCACTCACCTGTGATACTTCGGTATTAAGTACATGAAGTGTTGATCCAAGCTCAGTCAATTGTGATTTTTGTTTTTGCTTTTCAGCAACGGTTGCATCTGTAGTGCCATACGTACTTATCTGATTTTGTTCAAAACGCTTTTGATGCTCTGCCCGCAATTGCGCTTGTCGTTCTATCCGTTGCTTGTCTTCTACGCTTATCTCTGCGGTATCTTCAGTTGCATTTTGTGTGCTTTGTTTTGCTGCGCTTGTATTCTCAACTGGGCGCTTTGCTGATGCTGGTTGCGTGCGCGCACTTTGTGCTGTGCCTGTGGTTTGAATTGTTTGTTTGGTTGATGCTTGCTCTTTTGCGGCTTGTATTTGATTAGTAGTTACATTTCCTGCAGAAGTAGGTGGAATTACCATTGTTGGATTAGCTGTTGGAGTGGTAGCTTTTACACTTTCCGCCTGACCACTTGCTCCTGCTGTTGATGATTGTGGCGGCATTGAAGTACCAGTCGCTGGAATGTTTCCAGTTGATGAGGGTATTGTGGTCGTGGTGGGAGCGGGTGCGGTGTAGGTTGAAGGAGGTGTAGGTACGCTACCGGTTGTTACTGGAATATTTAACATGGTATCAATCTCGTCATCTGTGATACCGGTTGGCATGTCTGGGATTTCAAAGAGTATGTCGTCATTCCCTGCAGGTACAATAGCCCCTTGGGTACCCCCCTTCACCTCAAGTGAAGCAAGGCTGTAATCGCTTCTTGGTATTACCGCGACTCCCATTCCAACAAGAATTGAGAAAACTCCAAGTGCTGCAACATACAATGAAGCTTTATCTGCACTGGAGACTGTTTTGTTATTGGATTCCTTTTTTATAGTAGTAAGGCTTACTGCTAATTAGTTACGATGTAATGGCAATTATTACGTACAGCAGTATAAGTGTACCATGTGTGTGTCTCCATAAAAGCGTCATATCCACTTCTATTCACGATACCTCTCCTAAATACGGCATGGTAAGTGTCTGCGCGTCACCTTTTGCTATATCTGTGATCGATGTAGCTTTTTTATTTGATTTTGTATCGAGAGGCATACTAACACCAAGCATAATGGTGTGAGAGCCATATACGGCATTTACTCCATCTACCGATGAATATGCTTGTTGCCATCTCTTGGTGGTAGTTTCTTCACCAAAGAGAGTGCTGTATACCGGGTAAGGAGAAAGACCAAACAGTGATACACCTGTTTGTGTATACACCACTGATGGAATAAGTATTTCTTTACTCCTTTTTTTAAATTCAGTTAAAAATGCATTTGGGTTTGAGGATGATGGCGAAATCTGTATATCTATTGATTTACGCATACGTCTATGGTCTCGAACATGAAAACTTGCCCTCGATGCAAAAAGCCCAGCATGTCGCAATCGCAATGTTGCGCGAGATAGATTGCTAACCAAGTGAGCATACACCATATCAATATCGTGTAATGCCTTAAAACTTTTGAATGCCTGAGTTGATGATGGTGGTGACGATTGATTGCTTACAGCTGATACTATTTCTCCTCGTAACTCATGCCACAGCGAACGTTCATGCTTGTGAGGTACATGCTCTAGTACCCACTCATGACTCTTCTCTTTAAAAGCATTTGCTGTCATTACTCCTAACCCCTTGAGTTTATGAGCAAGTGCAGGACCAATACCCCAGACATCTTCTATTGATCTATCATTAAGAAACGATGCGATGGTAGATGATTCAATAACAGTAAAGCCTTGTGGCTTGTTCCACTTTGATGCCACCTTAGCAAGCGTTTTTGTTGGTGCTAATCCAAGAGAAAATGTAATACCTAATTCCTCGTGCAATGTATGTGACAGAGCCTTTGCAAGAGATATTGCCTCATCAAGGGATGAAGCATCATCTGCAATATCAGCAAAACATTCGTCCACGCTGTAAGGCTCCACTACGGACGCAAATCGTTTAGTGATACGAGCCATGCGCGAAGAAAACATGCTATACGCTCTATAATTACCCGACAAAATAATACAGCGTGGGCATATTTTTTTTACTTGAAAAATAGGCAGTCCGCGTGCTATCCCCATACGTTTAGCGTGTATATTAAGTGCCGTCACCATACCTCTCTCCTGCCCTACTACTACCGGCTTTCCAATGAGACGGTGATTCATAGCCTCTTCACATGATGCAAAAAATGCATCGGCATCTATATGAATAATGTGCGGAAAATTGCTGGACATGAAATTAGAAACAGGTGATGCTATACAAGACTCCGGTATATAAGAACCTATTTGTAGGTCACTCTGGAGTCATTTGATTGGAATTGACGACCCCATTTTAGGACGCCCCCATCTCGTCTGAGGGGTCGTCTTTTTTTATCTTAGCGATACCGCCCTTGCGTACACTTCTTGAGGAGAATGATCATAATTCCATTCTCGCCACCATCGCGCTTGATTCGTAGCACAAAATGAGGAGAGAAGTATTTTTACCTGCGGGACTTTTTTTGATTTCATATTTGTTATTATCTGTATTTACGTATAACTCCCACTACCACCGCTACCACTCGTAAACTTTCTTTCGGATATAAATCGGGGTACTTCTCATTTGCTGGTTCAAGATATTGGGCGCCTGTTTTATCTTTCCGAAGATATTTAATAGTCCATTCTCCGTCTAGCTCGGCAATGACAATTGATCCTTCCTTTGCCTTTTCTCTTCGCTCAACGATGACAAGATCTCCTTCCATGATTCCAGCATCTTTCATGGAGTCACCCTTTATTGTGAGTACATATGAGGCGTCTCGATGTTCAATTAAAAAATCATCAATCGACATGGTGTCGATAAGCTGTTCTTCTGCTACAGATGGAAATCCCGCCTCAACCGCACCGAGTAGTTTTACCTCACTAAATAAATGAGTTGGAATGAGCTTTCCGGTGTGGTCTTTCTGAATAAACCCTGCATCGATGAGCTTGCTAACTAGTGAAAACGCGGCATTTTTAGACGCATACCCCATCAAATCAGCAATTTCTCGGTAGCTGGGCATCCGTTTGTTTGCGTAGTAAAAATCTAAAATCATTTTTCCTTCTCTTTGTGTCATGAAGTTAGTATACTGAACGTTCGTTCAGTATACAACTGTGGATAAGTAACACCTATCTATATACTGAGTATTCCACTTCATACTCTTGCTCAATACGACAGACATGCCACACTAGAGGTATTAACCAATAATTAATATCTAATTGTATGGGAGAACACTATGTATGTACTGGAGGTTGTGGAGGAGTATCACCAACACAAAAAACTTGCGCCGCGGTAGATTGCCCAAAACATCAAGTACTCCTTACCCCCTGCTCGTGCGTTGATGGTATGCACTTAGAGGCATATGCAAAAGATGAGAAGGACGGAGCAATGTAACATTTGCTATACTCGTATATATGATATTAACCACCAAGCAACAACTGCTACTCGGATTACTGGTGATTACCGGCATATTGGCTATTGTGTTTTATTTTCCTGGTCCTAAGATGTGGCTAGAAAAAAAGCTAAACAAAAAACCAGATAGTTCTATTACCACCTTTGAAGAATGCGCGCACTACTATCCTGTCCTTGAGTCATATCCAGAGCGATGTATTACTAACAGTGGCACATCCTTCACCAGAGATATAGGTAATGAATTAGAAAAAACAAACCTCATCAAAAGCACTGCCCCACGCCCAGGTGACACAGTAATGAATCCATTAATCATTGCGGGCGAGGCGCGTGGATATTGGTTTTTTGAAGCGACAGCTCCAGTTGAGCTGTATAACAATAGTGGAGTGCTTATTTCAAGTGGCTATATAGAAGCTCAAGGAGAGTGGATGACTGAAAATTTTGTCCCATATACCGGGACACTAAGCTTCCCAACATCTGCAACAGGTAGCGGCTATCTTCTTATCAAAAAGGCAAATGCCTCTGGACTACCAGAACATGATGATTCGCTTACCATTCCGGTTGTGTTTTAGCCATGAATAAAAAGACACTAAACACCGCAATCGCCATCGTATCCTCGCTTGTATTTGTGTATTTGATGTGGTCTGGATCAATCACACTACAAGAAGCAGATACCAACGATGTTCAAATTCATGACCAAGGGGCACTTGTTGCTGAGTACACAAGCGAGCAAGAAGTGGCAGAAGTAATTGACCTTGAATCGCAATCAAAGAGTCAGGTATCATTTCCAAAAATTGCTAAGGTGATGCGAGTTGTTGATGGCGATACATTTGTTGTATCAATAAATGACAAGCCAGTTACGGTACGACTACTAGGTATTGATACTCCAGAGACGGTGCATCCTAACAAACCAGTAGAGTGCTTTGGCAAGGAAGCATCAGAACATCTCACCTATCTCATTAGTAATCACGACGTAGTACTAGTAACAGATGCAACCCAAGGCATCTACGACAAGTACGGTAGGTTGCTAGCCTATGCCTACCTTTCAGATGGACGAAGTATAAATGAGCTACTGCTACGAGATGGTTTTGCGTACGAATATCTGTACCAATCGCCATACGAGCTGCATGATAGATTTGTAGCAATTGAACAAGATGCCATCGCAGCAAAGCGCGGGTTGTGGGCAGAGGGCGTATGTAATGAGGAGCAATCAATTGAAGTACGATAAACAATGACAAATTTTAGCGACATCACCATACTAGATATATTTGGCACATCTCCAATGGGGGCCGCATTTAATATTGTGGCATTTGTATTTATGGTGTTTAGCCTATTGTTTGTGTACCACCTCACAAAGTACAGCGTCAGCAATGCCGTCATGAGTACTGCATTACTAGTATACTTTGGTGTGTCAGGGTTTCTCTTTTTTGTACTCATCATTAGCATGTCTAGCATTGCGTCATGATTAATTTAGGACCAGATGAAAGAATAGTAACCACTGCCCGCAAGCATGTATTTGTATTATTTGGCGAGTTACTACCTATATTCGTACTACTTGCCCTTCCCTTCCTTGCGCTCCCCTTCATCCCAGAATCAGTGTCGCTATCTCGTTTTATACCCTCAGAAGAAGAAATCATTGTAGCGGTATCTATAGATAATGCCGTTATAATTTTTAGCCTTGCGCTCTGGTCATTGTTGCTGTGGATGCGCCTATTTTGGGTATGGATAGATTACTACCTTGATGTATGGATAATCACAAACCATCGCTTAATTGATATCGAGCAAAAAGGATTTTTTAATAGAAATGTCGCAAATGTTCGTCTCGACTTTATCCAAGATGTTGCATATGAGGTTAATGGTGTGATTGCCTCATTACTAAATTTTGGCACAATCGAAATACAAACCGCAGGAGAAATGCGTCACTTCACCCTCCAGGGAGTATCTCACCCTGAAAAACTGCGTGATATTCTTATACAAATCAAAACTGAGGAGAAAAAGGGCAAGTCAGGAGTTAGTGGAGTTGAATTTGAAGAAGATGACGAATTTAATCGTATGATTAACCGAGATGTGGATGAATAGCGTTGTCTAAGGTAAGGTCTCCAACTCTTGTTCTCACAATACTAAAGGCAAGCGCAGGAATGTTAAGCGCCTCTCCTATCTCCTGTGCTAACACTCGCATATATGCTCCGCTACCGCACGTAACAGTAATCTCCGCGAGTGGAAACGTTGCGTGTGGGAGTTTTCTAAGTGTGTCATGCCATATCGCTTTGATTTTTTCTTGTCTAAAGTCTCCGTGAACATGAGCACATGCGGCATGGACAAGGGACTCTATGTTATTAGTGCCAATAGAAGAAAGCGTGGTAAGAGTTATAGAATCTATAGTAACCACATGACTTGGCACACTAACTGCTGTACCACTTCTACCGTACTCATGTAATTGCTTGCCGTTCACAGTCTTTGAAGAGAAGAGTGGATATTTCTGCTCGCGTGTTCCAATCAAACTCTCAAGCGCTTTAAGAAGCGCAACTAGTGAAGGTGCGGATACCTGCTCCACCTTCTCAAGTACACCAAGAACATCAGCGGTATCTGTGCTGAATCCAAAGAGTATCTGTACCCGATACTCCTTTAACAATACAGTTACTGCTTCCTTGGTATGCACCGCATCTCCAAAAAGAATTGGAAGTACCCCCTCGGCAAGCGGATCGAGTCTTCCTGCGTAAGTAGCCTTTACCCCTTGATACTCCTTATGAGATTGTACAAACGCATCCAGACACTCTTTTGGCGTCTCAAATCGTGCTTTGTATAGATTCACCATATTGTCCATATTTGCTACAATGAACCTCATCATGAAAGAAAACGCAAGTCGCATAAGCAAAGAACCGTATAAGGGGGTAAGAGACTTCTATCCAGAGGATATGCGCCTTATGCGCTACATAACTGATGGTATGCGCGCTAGCGCTGAGAAATTTGGCTATGAGGAGTATACCGCCTCAGTACTTGAAAGCGCAGAACTCTATGAAGCCAAAAGCGGAGAGGAGATGGTTAACAACGAAACATACACATTTACTGACAGAGGTGAAAGGCGCGTAACCCTTCGCCCAGAAATGACCCCAACAGTAGCTCGCATGATAGCCGCCAAGAGAAAGGAGCTTGTCTTCCCATTGCGGTGGTACTCTATACCAAACCTATTTAGATACGAACGCCCACAACGTGGTCGACTCCGAGAACATTGGCAACTAAATTGCGATTTATTTGGCGCAAAAAGTGTTACTGCGGACGCAGAGATTCTACTCCTTGCCTCCACTATCATGAAGGACTTTGGTGCTAAGGAAGAAGACTTTGAAATTCGCATCAATCATCGAAGTCTCATGAATGCGCTTTTTGATGATGTGTTATCACTTGAAGCAGACGCTCGATATAAACTTGCAAAGCTTCTTGATAAAAAAGAGAAAATCTCCAAGGATGAGTTTCTTAGTGACCTCACCGTACTTATTCCAGAGAAGGCAACCATGCTTGCCACCATGCTTGAAGCAGCAACTCTTGATGAATTTTTGCAACAATCGCCACTGCTTGAATCTTCAGAAGGTGCAAATGATTTGCGTGCGCTACTATCACAGCTAGAAGCACTGTCACTACGCAACATCAGATTTGTTCCTACGCTTATGCGTGGCTTTGACTACTATAATGGCATGGTGTTTGAGGTATTTGATACCAACCCTGAAAACAGACGTTCCATTTTTGGTGGCGGAAGATACGACCACTTGGTTGATATATTTGGAGTTGAAAGTGTTCCCGCGGTGGGGTTTGGAATGGGTGATGTCACCATAGCTGATTTTCTTACTACCCATGATTTGCTTCCTGCATTATCATCAGCACATCAACTATATATTGCCACTGTTACCGAAGCCGATATCCTGTTTGCTCACACTATCGCTACTGAGCTTAGAGCAAAAGGAGTGGAAGTGGTGGTAAATGTTACAAATAAGAAAGTTGGTGAACAAGTGTCATACGCGTCAAAAAAATCAATTCCATTCGTACTTACTGTGGGAGAAAATGAGCGCAACGCACATGCCTACCCACTAAAAAACATGCTCACAAAAGAAGAAAGTATTTTACCTATAGATGCAATAGCGAGCGCCTTACTTACTACTACCGCCTAACTATGCGAAAAGTAGTATTTGATATCGAAACAAAAAATATTTTTTCTGATGTCGGTAAAAACGACCCGACACTTCTTGATATCTCAATGCTCTGCGCCTGGGATTCAGAGACAAACGAGTTTACCAGCTACCTTGAAGAAGAACTACCAAAATTGTGGCCACTACTTGAACGAGCAGACATGCTCATAGGTTATAATAGTGACCATTTTGACATACCGCTTTTAAACAAATACTACCCTGGCGACCTTACCCATATTAAAAGCCTCGATATTCTCAAAGAGATTCAAAAGTCTTTCGGGCGAAGACTCAAGCTAGATGCCGTAGCCGAAGCCACCCTTGGTGTTGGTAAAAGTAGCCACGGACTTCAGGCGTATGAATGGTGGAAGCAAGGCGAAATTGAGAAAATTAGAAAGTACTGTATAGATGATGTAAAAATAACAAGAGATGTGTATGACTATGCAATGAAGCATGGTTATGTTAAGTATAAGGACTTTGGAGAAACCAAAAAAATACACCTCGATACAAGTCACTGGGAGAAACCAACCGAAAATGGCGCCATGACCCACACTCTGCCATTTTAACTCTTACAAAAATAATTATGTGCGAAACCCCCGTTAATGACGGGGGTTTCAAAAAAAATTTATTTGGCTTCTACTATCCCATTTATTACCCGTAACAACAATACACAGGTATCTACGCTTTGTTTATCCAATACATTTTGACTCACTATGCTTTCAAGTAACGCTGGAAGATCTTGAAAGAAAATACATCTAACACAATATATTGCCACTTCTTCCGAAACTCCTGTTTCGGCTACAATTCTTCTTGCTAAATACTGTACTACGTCGTCGATTTCAGGCCGCATGACACTTCTCCTGTTTGTTTACTTTATGCAATATCTCACAAAAATTGACTTGTGCAATATCTTTGATTACAAGCCCTACTCCAACCTACATTGCAAAAAAGAGAATACCAAGCGCAAGTGCCACGCGGTAGATCACAAACGGAATAAGTGTGTGAGAACGAAGGAATGTAATCATAAAGTGTATTGCCGCTAATCCAACCACAAATGCACTTATTGAACCCGCAATAATTACCGATGCTTCGCTTGCGAGTGCGCCATTCGCCTCCAATTCAATAAACTTTTTGAGCCCCGCGCCAAGTATCACAGGAAATGAAAGCAGAAATGCAAATCTTGCCGCTGTCTCGCGAGATAGGCCAAGTAGTAATCCGCCCGAAATAGTTGCTCCAGAGCGAGACATTCCAGGCATAAGCGCAAGCACTTGAAAAAAGCCAATTGCAATACCTTTACGTACCGTTAGTCGACCCTGCGATACAGATTTTTTATGCAAATTGTTGTGTGTATATTCAGCAAGTAACATAATTACAGACCCTACAATAAGGGTCCAGGCAACTACCGTACTAGAGCGAAATACTGTTTCCATATAACCCTCGAGGTACAATCCCGCACCTACTGCGGGCAATGTACCAAGTAGCAATGCAAAAAGCAGTGTTCTTGTATCTGGGTCTACTCCTTTTCTTGCCACCATACGATAGGCGTTATAGGCAAGGGTAAGAAAGTCCCGCCAAAAATACGCAAGCACTGCCCCTGCGGTTGCAAGGTGCAGCATCGCATCGAGCGCCAAACCATTTTCTGAAGAAAAACCAAATATATCTCTCGCGAGAATAAGGTGCCCAGTTGAGGAAACTGGCAAAAACTCAGTAATTCCCTGTACTATTCCGAGGATAATGCCTGGGGTAATAGCTGAAATAATATCCATTTGTCTATATTCTCATATCAATAATAAATGTGCTAGGATAGTGGTATAAATTACTAGCTGAGAACGCATTTTTTACACATCATCATTCATGGAACAAAACAAACTAATCCCACTTTCGATTCTTGCAGCAGGAATTATTATTGCCATTTCAGTATTTTTTGTGGGTAAATCATCACCCACAAATGAGGAGCCAAATACAGCAACCATACCTACAAGCGGTAAAGAAATTCGTGGTGTCAGTGAAGCAGACCACCTACGTGGCAATCCAGATGCACCTGTTGTTATTGTTGAATATTCTGATTTTGAATGCCCATTCTGCCAGCGATTCCATAAGGATCTAAAGACGGTAATGGATACAAGAGGAAAGAGTGGTGATCTTGCATGGGTGTACCGACACTTCCCGCTTCAAGAACTACATTCAAAGGCGCCATTTGTATCACTTGCCTCTGAGTGCGTTGCAAGTCTAGGAGGAAATGATGCCTTTTGGAACTTTGCTGACACCTATTACGAAACCACCCCATCAAATAACCAGGTTGACTTGGCTATTCTTCCATCACTTGCAAGCGGCGCAGGTGTAGATAAAGACGCCTTTGGCGCATGTCTTACTGAAACCACTTATCAAAACGAGGTTGATACTGATTTTGCTGAAGCAAGAGCTGCTGGTGGAACGGGTACACCTTTCTCTGTATTTATCTTCAAGGAGCCTATCAAGGATGAGGTGAAGAAGCTTGCAGAGTCCTTTAACGCACAGTATGGTAACGCACTCTTCAGTGTTATTACTGAAAACCAGCTTGGTATGAGTGGAGCGCTTCCTGCTGATATCATTACACTTATTGTAGATACACAGACCGGAAAGGTAGCTCAATAATTACCTATCAGGGCCTGCAGTAAAATGGCGCAGACAAATTGTCTGCGCCATTTTACGTTTACTCTTTCGCAAACCTAACCTTGTACATGTCAACCAAATCACAGTAGTCACATGTTTTTGGATCACATTCAGCATCAAGATACGTTCCCGTAAGCAGCTCATTAACTACTGTTTGTATTTGCTCTTTAAGCTCTGCCACCGCTTCTTGAGGGATAACAAATGCTTCTGTGTGTATCTCTCCTTTTTTATCTGGTTCAACAAATTGTAGTATGCCCTTTCTCATTTCACCAACACCCCCAGCTTCTAAAAGAAGTTTATAAAATACTAATTGTCTGTAGTAACCTCCGTCACTATTTGCAGCTATTCCCTCAATTTCATTTCTAGTCTTTGGCTCACCTGTTTTATAATCAATCACCACAAGGCCGTCAGGTCCTCTACGCAACAAATCCAATTCACCTGTTAATAGTATCTCAGTATCTGCAACCCTAAGCGGAGTCTTGATTCGACGCTTTGGCTCACCGGGTAAAATGAGCTCATGAGCAGCGCTATCAAATAGCGCTGAAAGTGCATGTGCGCCACGAGTGCGATAATGTTCAAATTCATTCGCTGCAATCGGTTCCTTTTCAAGTGTTTCTTCAAACAACTCTATAAGCTCATGCTTTTGCTTTTTTTCTAAAAGAACAAATTTTTCTAATGCTTTGTCTATAGCAGACCCATACATTAGGTGATGCTTCTTAGCAGATGGAACGCGCAAGAACGTTGAAAATATAAATCGCCATGGATTATCTAAATACTGATTAAGGCCAGTAACGGATAGTCCATCTGTAGTAAGATGTTCACGCATTAATTCACCAAGTGTTAGGACAGTTTCTGAAGATGAAAAATGTCCAGTGTCTATACTATACTCTTGCGGTGGCGCGGAGAATCTTTCAAGTAGTGAAGCATCAATATCATCAATAAACCTACTCTGTTCTGCCTCCTTACCATCGGGTAACTCTTTTGAGTACGTGAGGGTAAGTGTATGCTTTGCTCTTGTCATAGCAACATATAGTAGACGACGTTCGTCTTCTATAACCTCATGCTCACCATCATCTTTGTATAGCGGCATGATAAAATACTCTTTATCAGCTCTACCTCTCCATTCCCTATCAACTAGGTGGGCAATGTAAACCTTCTCAAACTCAAGCCCCTTTGATTTGTGCGCTGTCATCAAGCGGACCGAGCCTTCCTTAATAATAAATGACCTATGAATATCTATGCCATGACGCTCCATGACAACAAGCCTCTCTATCAGAGCTTCTATGGTTGCTCCAGGACTCTCGTACGCTAATGATTGTGCAAACGAAAATAATCCGAGATACGACTCGTACACATCCTCTCGCGAAAGCGCGTAAGAGAGAAATCCTGTTTCTCTCGCAACTGTTTCTATAAAATAAAGGAGTGGTGTTACCCTTGCCACACTGGCATGTGTGAGCAACATTTGCTTAATGTGGGCAAGGTCCGCATGAGTATCCATCACCGAAAGAACAGATCGCCTACCCTTAACACGTTCTCGCATGAGGCCAAAAAAAGTTTGGAGCGTAATAGCTAACCATGGACTACCGAGCGCTCGCGTTATACTCTCTTCGTCTCCATGCAATACACCCTTAAAGTAAGAAAGAAGCAATCCAATTGCTGGGACAGAAAATATACTTCGTTCAGACTCAATAACATGAGGAATATTCTGCGCTGACAATGCGTGCGATATAGCAAGCGCATTCTTATTTTTTCTATATAAAACGGCAATCTCGTGTGGGCTTACACCATTTGCAATGTCATCAGCAATTCGGGACGCGATGAGGGATAGCTCATCGGTCGCACGTTCACATTCGATTAGCATTGGCATGGTACCCTCACCTTCTTTCGCTGCTACTAGATGTTGAGGATTACTATATTCACCACCCTCAATAAGTGAATGGGCTGTAGTAAGTATTGCTTGTGTGGATCGATAGTTGTGCGTGAGGGTAATAACACGAACATTAGGAGCAAAGGCATGTATACCATGGAAGTTTTCCATTGATGCGCCCTGAAAGCGATATATCGCTTGCTTTTCGTCTCCGACAACAAACAAATTTGGTTCATCATGAAAGCCTGTAATAAGCTCTAGCAATCTATTTTGTGCCCTATTGGTATCCTGATGTTCATCAACCAGTACATACAACGACGCCTCAGAAAGAATAAGGAGCAGTTCTTCATGCTGTTCACACGCGGCAATGACTGAAAGTACCATATCCTCGTAGTCATGCCGCTTCATACGTGAAAGCGACTCCTCATACGCCCTGTATGCAGTAACTACTTCCATGCTTCGTGCTAGTTTTTCCTGATACCTTAAGTGCTCAGATTTCATTTTCCCCTTTGTTTTGCCTCTTGTTGATAGCAGATCATCACGTGCGTAGAATGTATCACGCAACTTTTCCAATCTATCCTGAAGCTCATCTGGAGAAACTTTTTCTTGCTTCGCCTTCTTTACTGACTCCTTAACTTCATACAGGTAATAAAAGGGGTCATTTGATGTTCGTAAATGGGCAAATGAGTGTGTTTGGAAAATATCTTCCCAAAGAAGTGCTCGTTCAAGGTCGCTTAATGCCTTACTTCCCGCCATGTGAGAAAAATATGATGGAAAGCGTTCGATAATCATATTCGCATATCCGTGGAATGTATGTAGCTCAACTTTATATGCATCCTCACCAATGATGCTTCTAAGCCTACTACGCATTGCAGACACTCCAGACTCAGTAAAAGTAAGGCATAGTATGCCATTTGGGGGTGTGTCTGTTTGCTTAAGAATGTTTGCTATTCGTAGGGCAAGTACCTGAGTCTTACCAGTACCAGGGCCAGCCACAAGCATGACCGGCCCCTCAATAGCATCTACTGCCTCCTTTTGGGCTTCATTTAGGGCAGAATACGCTTTCACAAAGGCATCTTGCTTCATATATAGGCAGTATACCCTAGCGGTGGAAAGCTGCCATTGTCGCACCAACGAAACAGGAGTATAGTGGCTTTTGTTTGCGCCCACAAGTTAACTGGGCAAATGACTAGGCAATTACCATATTAAACACCAGTATGCTGACATACTATTTTGTATTATTCTTTCTCTTAGCGCTTTCAAGTGTCTCTTACCTTATTGCCAAGCGCTTACAGGTACCCTATACAGTTTTTTTGGTGGTTATTGGTGTGGTACTTGGCGCACTATCTCTTGTCCCTGGTTTTGGTTTTTTTACCGAGTTTAAGCTCACGCCAGAATTACTTTTTTACATCTTCCTACCGACGCTCATTTTTGAATCCGCGTATAATATAAATATTAGACGAGTGATGGAAAACAACACCATCATTTGGCTTTTTGCGGTGCTTAGCCTTGTTGTTAGTGCTGGAGCAATTGCATTTCTACTCTCATTAATATTTCCAGCTATTGGGCTTGAGGTACCATTTATAATATTGCTACTTTTTGGCGCCCTCATCAGCGCAACCGACCCTGTCGCGGTGCTTGCCCTTTTTAAAGAGTACGGCGCTCCACGAAGGCTATCACTTATTTTTGAAGGCGAATCACTATTTAATGACGCAACATCAGTTGCGCTCTTTTTGATAGTGCTTGAAATAGCAATGTTTGGGTACAAGGGAGTGTCCTCAATTAGTGATGGAATACTCACTTTCTCAACAATGATAGTTGGGGGTATTGTATTTGGTTTACTCATGGGAGGTGTGTTTACACGCCTCATCAGCATGACAAAATCAAATGAGATGGTGTCTATTGTCCTTACTGTAGTACTAGCACACACCACCTTTATCTCATCTGAAGCTATTTCTCACTATGCGCATTTTGGTGATTTTCATCTCATCATTTCATCAATAATCGCTACAACGGTGGCGTCACTTGTTATGGGTAACTACGGCAGGTCTAAAATATCACCTCACGCAGAAGAGTTTGTTGAAAAGTTTTGGGGTATTTTTGCTTTCATCGCAAACTCGCTTGTATTTATCCTCATAGGTCTTATTTTTGTTGAGCTTCCTTCTAGTGTGCCGTCACTTATTGTTCCAATCGGTATCACTATTTTGGTAGTAGCATTTGCCCGCGCACTCTCTATTTACCCTGTTGCTGAGGCGTATAATGCATTTGCCAAGGAAGAGAAAAAAGTACCTCGCTCGTGGCAACACCTTCTCTCGTGGGGATCACTACGTGGGGCACTTGCTATCACCATGGTGCTGCTTATCCCCTCTGACTTTACCGTTCCGGGATGGGCGCTTCCCTACTCAGTACAAGAATTTCTTCTTGCGCTAACTGTTGGTTGCATATTTGCCACTCTCTTTATCAAGGCGACCACCATCAACTACTTTATTAAAAAACTTGGACTTGATGCGCTCACCACACTTGAAAAACTAGAGTACGCACAGGCGCGAGCACTCATACACCGAACAGTACTTGCCCGCCTTGATACCTTTCACGCGAAGGGCTACATTGACGCAACTACGTACACCACACTCAATACAGCGCACAAAAAAGACTTTGCTAAGTACTCTACTGATTGTTCAAATACTGACAAAAACGACCACGCAATCATGGACAGGACACTCCGCCTACATGCCATTGGAATTGAACGAAAGTATCTGAAAGACCTCTTTGCCTATGATGAAATAACTGAACCAGTATACAAGCGCATCGCAGGAAAATTAACGTTGCAATTTGAAGCCATTGAAAAGAACCTACCACTTGATGACCTTTCTAAGTACAAGGATAAGATGGATATCTTTGAAATAATATCCGATGTATTTCTTAGATTCTTTGTGCCGTGGCGATCACGCGAGCTAGCAATTGAAGAGCAGTATATGTATTACCGCGCGCAGACTATTATCTCCCGCAAGGTTTTGAAAGAGCTAGATACACTTACAGATGACAAAGAGTCGGAAATGCTTCTATCACTCACATCACTCAATGAGGTAAAGAAGATATACGAGACCTTTAAGGATGGCGCGAAAGATAAAATGAAGAATCTTGAGAAAGAACACCCAAACATTATTCACGCACTCAACACTACCCTTGCGAAAAAAGGTATTGCAAAAGTAGAAGAGCATATTCTTGAGGAACTATCTAGCAAGGAGCTTATCACCCCAAAACTAGTGATAACAATCAAAAACGATCTTGAGCAAGAAGATGCCAATGCAAATAGAGGGTAGGAAAAGAGTATCGTGGCCCTACAAAACATCCGCTTGCGCGGATGTTTTGTTTTATTGACAAGTATTTTAAAGTATTGTAGATGTAACACATGGATCGAATATATCCACAACAGCATAAAAAAGTAGACGCGATTATGTGGGCGCGAGTTTCCTATTGTTCAGGAATGCTCCCTACTACCCTATTATCGCTTTGTTTGGCTGTGGCTATTCAATCTCTCTCCTATCTATAACAAGTATTGAATCTCTAAAGCTGAACAAATGCCTGTTCAGCTAATGTGGAGTTCTTTGACATGACAACCGCCAGCGCCACTCGTGAAGAGTCTCGTATTGTTTTGATTACTGGGTCTAAAATAGACCTTGTTATCATAGAAAAAGGTGATGCACGAACCCTCGCCACATACATGAATGATTCTGCAGTAACACGATATCTACTACGATACTTGCCCCTCCATATTGGGGCGGAGGAAAGATGGATAGAGTCTATGGCAGAAAGGAAAAATGGTCTTACACTTGGAATAGTTCCAAAAGGTGGAACCACACTTATTGGGACAACAGGACTCGGATGGAACAACACGCAAAGAGACCGTACCGCAAGTTTTGGACTTACTATTGGAGATAGAAACTCTTGGGGAAAGGGGTATGGAACCGAAGCAACGTCACTGATTCTTACCTACGCGTTCAATACTCTTGATTTGCGTGGAGTTGAATTATGTCTCTATGGAAACAATATCGCTGCAAGGAAGGTATACGAAAGGTGTGGATTTGTAGAGATAGGAAGAATAGCCAATTGGCTTTATCTATCTCCAGGAAAATATGACGATGAGATTATGATGGTGTGCATGCGTCCAGAATAGTGGACGCAAAAGGGGGCGCTATGCGCCCCCTTTTGTATTGCCTATAGATTAATTAGTAGCTCCTTAACTGCTTTGATCCATCATGAGCACGAATCTTTTCAATTGCCTTTGCCTCAATCTGTCTAATACGTTCACGGGTAACACCAAACTCCTTACCCACCTCTTCAAGAGTATGATAAATACCGTCCTCAAGTCCATGACGCATTTCAAGAATTTTTCTCTCTTTTGGAGAAAGATCGTCAAGAATAGTTCGAATCTGCTCAGCAAGTATATTATGCGCAGTCTCTTGATCAGGAGATTGTATCTTGTCATCAGCAATAAAATCACCGAGCACTGATCTATCGTCTGACTCATCTCCCACTGGTGACTCAAGTGATACGGTAGTCTGGTCTATTTTTTCAATAGTGTGTATTTTCTCTACTTCAAGACCCATCTCATCAGCAATCTCCTCTGGCATGGGGTCACGTCCAAGGTCCTGAGAAAGACGTCTAAAGACCTGCTTATACTTAGCAATCGTTTCTACCATGTGAACAGGTATACGAATAGTACGTGACTGATCTGCAAGGGCGCGCGTAATAGCCTGCCTAATCCACCATGTGGCATACGTAGAAAACTTGTACCCTTTTGTATAGTCAAATTTATCTACCGCCTTAAAGAGACCAAGGTTACCTTCCTGAATTAAATCAAGAAGAGTAAGATCAGCAGATCGTCCAATATATTTTTTTGCGATAGATACCACGAGTCGAAGGTTTGCTCTTGCGAGAAGGTTCTTAGCATCAATATCACCGTCCATTACTCGTTTTGCAAGCTCACGCTCTTCTGAGACGTTAAGAAGGGGGTATTGTCCGATCTCTCTCAAATACATTTGTATCGAGTCATACGATGAATCACTTCCACCCTTGTATGTATTTTTCTTATCAAGAAGATCATCGGAGACTGAGTCATCAAGAATATTTCCACCCTCAAGCACATCAATACCAGAAGTGCTGAATTTTTCATATAACGTTTCAAGAAATACCACATCCTCCTCTATGCGTGGAAATACTTGCAAAATCTGATCGAAAGTAACGTACCCACGCTCATTTCCCTTCTCTACCAACTTTTGAGCCTTAGCCTCCATTTCTGCCTCACTTTTTGATGGTGCGCCCTTTTTCTTTGGCACTACAATCTGCTGAAGCTCACGCTTCTGGAGTCCTTTTGTTCTTACGGCTGGCTTTGCGATAGGCTTTACCGAGGTAGGCTTCTTTGCAGCTTTTTTTATCACCTTTTTCTGTGGTGCTGCTTTTTTTGCTGATGGTTTTTTAGGTAACTTCTTTACCTTCTTTGCCACCTTTTTTGCTGGTCGTTTTTGTATCATAAAATGTTATTACTTACGAGTAACAGCTTGTAACTCAGTAAGCTCCTTTGTTAGTTGATGTAGCGTTGATAGTAATGTTACTTGCTTTTCTTGATCCCCTTCTTCCTCTGCGAGGCGTAATGCCTTTGATACATCAAAAAATGTATCCTTAATTGTTACTAATCGTAAATCATATACCGCATCTTTGACAAGCGCCACTTTATGCATCGATCCTTCAAGCATCATTTCTATCTCAAATGGTAGTGCTCTATCATCACTATACCTACTAAGTAATTCTTGCACCGATGTACCTCTTAATGCTAACGCTACATCTGCAGTTAATGAGTCGTACTGCACCTCTTTATCTACCTGCGCGCGAATCATAAACCCCGCCACCACCCTTTCAAGACCGGCACGTCTTGTCATAATCTGCGCACCGCTCTCTAATTCCACACCACGCACCACATCAATATCTTGATCACCAAACGATTTTTGTTGACGGATTTTTTCAACCTCTTCGTACACTGTATCATTATGAAGACGAGCAAACTCAGATACTTCTCTCGCCAAAAGTGATCTGTCCATACTATTTGGCATTGCTGCAATAAGGGGAAGCACTTGTTCTCGTAAATTGCGCACTAGTGCTTGTTCATTTTTTGCTCCTACTTTTGCGTTTTGCATTGCAACAGTTATAAGGGGCAACGCTTCTCTGATAGCACTTTTCCAATCCTCAGCATTCTCTCGTATCATATCCGCGGGATCTACTCCCATTGGTAGTACGGCAACTTTAACCTCCATACCCCTTTTAAGCGCAAGAATACCGGCTTTGTGAGTGGAGGCAATACCTGCACTATCTGCATCAAACGCGAGTACCACCTTTTTTGTCATTCTACTTACTATATCCATATGCTCATTGGTAAGTCCTGTACCCGATACCGCAACGGTGGTTGCGTATCCACTTTGATGCGACAAGACAAGGTCCATTTGTCCTTCTACCAAAATAGCAAAGTCATGTTTACGCATTGCCTGTTTTGCCTTATCTATGCCATACAGTAACGAGGACTTGTGATATAGAGGTGTTTCTGGGCTATTTAGATACTTGGGTGAGAGTCCACTTTTGTCATCTGGAAAAAGTCTTCCTGAGAATCCCACAACCCGACCAGACACATCCTTAAGAGGAAACATTATTCTTGATCTGAATCTGTCATATGGGGTGCCAGTTGCAGTATCATCCTTTCTCTTTATCAGCCCAACACGCTCAATTTCATGTGGTTCAAAACCCTCTTTACAAAGAGCGTCAAAGATAAATGTCCACCCTTTCTTTTTTGGTTCAGGAGCGTAACCAATACCCCACGTTTTAATTGTGTCAGGGGTACAACCACGCTTTTGTATGTACTCAAGAGCTTCGGTATTTGTCGCAAGTTCCTTAGCATAAAGATTTGCAGCTCGCTCAAGTATTGCAAAGAGTCTCTCACGTGAGTTTTTATCCTCCTTAAGCTCATTTGTTAGAGTGATACCTGCTCTTTCAGCGAGTAACCTAAGTGCTCCTTGAAAATCCACCCTCTCCATCTCTTCAACAAAGGTAAATATGTCACCACCTTTGTTGGTAGAGAAACAGTAGTACATACCCTTATCCGGAGATACGTAGAACGAGGGTGTTTTTTCCTTTTTAAAAGGAGACAATCCCTTGTATGACCTTCCTGCCTTTGTAAGCCGTACATACGAACCAATAAGTTCGACTATGTCTACTCTGTCTTTTATTTGCTGTACGGCATCAAGCGACATATTGATCACCCAAAAGATGGGTATACGTTATAAGGCGATGCGAGCGATACATTATTCGGTTATTTCTTTTACCGAATGAGTCACTTCAACATTTTCATCGAACACATCAGTTGAGTCTAGTCGTGCCTGTAGTGATTTAATTGCACCCTGCTTCTTGCTACCAGCAAATCCAGTACCCGCAGGAATAAGTCGTCCTATGATGACATTCTCCTTAAGACCCTTTAGATCATCCTGTGATCCTCTTACCGCAGCATTGATGAGAATACGTGGTGTGTGTTGGAATGACGCAGCTGAAAGGAAGCTCTTTCTTGTGAGGGAGACTTCAGTGATACCTAGTACGAGAGGTTCATACGTTGCCGAAATGAGTCCCGCCTTTTCAGCTTCTGCATTAAGTACTTCAATTTCCCAATCCTCAACAATGTCTCCTACGTTAAGCGCAACATCACCAGCGTCTTTTACCTTTACGCGTGAGAACATCTGCTTTACCACCACCTCAATGTGCTTCCTTGAAATAAACACACCTTGTAGCTCGTAAATTTTTGTAGTTTCTTGAATGATATATTCTTGTGCAAGCTCTTTTCCTCCATACTTGTACAGCTCAGATATATCTGCAGAACCGTCAGTTATGAGTTGACCCTTCTTTACCTCATCTCCAACTTTAACCAAAATCATACGCCTAAAGTGTACTCCGTACTCAATAGGTTTTTTGTTCTTTGGCGCGTGTTTATCACCAACTTCAGGTGTGACTACGATTACTCGTTCTCCACCCTCATCTTTTATTTCTGTAACTACACCCGCTGTCTTAGATACGGTAGCAGGATTTTTTGGAGCGCGGCGTTCAAACACTTCTTCTACACGAGGAAGACCTTGCGTGATGTCTCCACCGACACTTGATACTCCTCCTGTGTGGAATGTACGCATAGTAAGCTGTGTACCCGGCTCACCAATAGCTTGCGCCGCAACTGTGCCCACTGCTTCGCCAAGATCAATAAGCTCCTGTGTAGTTAGATCAATACCGTAACAGTGCTGGCAAACACCATAGAGTGTTTTGCAGCTCATCGGTGATCGAACGGTTACTTCAGAAATTCCTGATTCCTCAATCTTGGCTGCATCAACTGTAGTTACTAAGTGACCACGCTTGTAAGTAGTACCATCCGCAAGGGTAAGGTCAGTCGCAAGGAATCTACCAGAAATACTCTTTGCAAGTGCAATTTCAATTCCTGATGCTCCTTTCTTTGAGATGCGAACTCCAGTTTTTACTCCGCAATCCACTTCCGAGACAATTGCATTTTGTGCAACATCGAAGAGTTTTCGGGTAAGGTATCCAGCTGCTGCAGTCTTGAGGGCGGTATCAGCTAGACCCTTTCGTGCTCCGTGTGTAGTGGTGAAGTATTCAATAGGTGAAAGTCCCTCTTTCATTGAGGCAATAACTGGGAACTCAATAATCTCACCGCTTGTTGATTGCATGAGTCCCTTCATACCTGCCATCTGTGTAATCTGTCCCATAGAACCGCGGGCACCAGAGACTACAAGATCATGTACTGATCCATTTGGATCGAGTGCTCCTGGCATGTGCTTTTCGATTTCTCCCTTTGCGTGTTGCCAAATTTCAATTGAGAGACGCTTTCTTTCTTCGCGAGAGAGCAATCCTTCATTAAACTGGCTCATGATGAGGCGTTGCTTTTCAAAGCCTTCATTGATAATACCCTCCTTTTCCTTTGGTACTACAAGGTCATCAACGCTGAAGGTGATACCTGACTTTGTAGCGTAGTAAAAGCCGAATGCCTTAATTTTATCAATAATTTCTGGAATCTTATCAAGTCCGTACTTCTCAATCAGCTTGTCGGTAAGCTTAGGTAGCATTCCCTTCTTCATCTCCTCATTTACATATGGGAAATCTTTTGGAAGTACACTGTTAAAGAGAAGTCTTCCTACGGTAGTCTCAAAAAGTTTTCCTTCATACGCGCTGTACTTTGGAGAATCAGTTGGAAGCACTTTTATTTTTGCCCTGAATCCAACAATGTCGTAGTCATATGCGCTAATAGCTTCATTTGGGCTTGAGAAATATTTTCCTTCTCCCTTTTCGCCATTAACATCTTTGGTCATCCAGTAAGAACCAAGAACGATGTCTTTATCGAGCGCGATAACTGGTGCTCCTGATCCTGGCTTTAGAATGTTCTTTCGAGCAGAAATAATGTTTGCTGCTTCCCATTGAGCTTCTTCAGAGAGTGGTACGTGTACCGCCATCTGGTCACCATCGAAGTCTGCGTTAAAGGCAGGACATACCTGTGGGTGAAGTCGAATAGCATTTCCTTCAATAAGGATTGGTCGGAATGCCTGAATACTTTGTCGGTGAAGTGTTGGAGCACGGTTAAGGAGTACGTGTTTATCCTTGATCACATTTTCAAGAATAGCCCATACCTCAGGCTCGCCCTCTTCAATAAGGCGCCCTGCTCCACGGATATTGTACGCAAGCTCTCGCTTGAGTAGCTCTGCAATAATGAATGGTCGGAACAACTCAAGTGCCATGTGCTTTGGCAAACCGCACTCATCAAGTCGTAGCTCTGGACCTACCACAATTACTGATCGGCCAGAATAGTCAACACGCTTACCAAGAAGGTTTTGTCTGAAGTATCCCTGCTTTCCACGTAGGTAGTCTGAAAGTGATTTGAGTGGACGTCGCTGTGCGGTATTTGCCGCAGCTTGCTGTGAGCCGTGGCGGATAGAGTTATCGAGTAGAGCGTCTACTGCCTCTTGAAGAATACGCTTTTCGTTTCGAAGAATAACCTCAGGCGCATGAATATCAATTAGTTTACGCAAGCGGTTATTTCTATTTATAACTCTTCGATAGAGGTCGTTGACATCGCTTGTTGCGTGGCGCCCACCTTCAAGTGGAACCATAGGACGTAGTCCCGGTGGCATAACAGGAAGTGTAGTAAGAAACATCCACTCTGGACGAATCTTCGCCTTAATCATTGATCTAACGAGTGAAAGTCTTTTTTCGATTTTACTTCGCTCTGCTGCTCCTGCAGTCTCTCGTTCCTTTTCAAGCTCATCACGTAGAACCTCAAGATCTATACTCTTAAATATATTGTAGATAGCGTCAGCACCAATACCCGCCTCAAAGACGGTGCCGAATTTTACGCTGTAGCGATGGTACATCGCCTCATCAAGCACAAGCCCAGGTCGCAAGCTCTCTAGGTCTTGCTTTACCGCAGAAAACAGATCCTTTAGCTTCTTTTTTTCCTGCTCTGTTGCTGACTTAACCTTTGTTTTGTATTCAGTATCAATTTCTCTTAGGACTCTATCCTTTTCTGATGCATGGATGTTGGTAACAATATAACCTGCAAAGTAGACCACTTTTTCAATGTCGGCTGCTGATGAGCCGAGAATCATAGCTACTCGAGAAGGAATACTTCGTAGGAACCAGATATGCGCTACTGGTGTTGAAAGCTCGATATGCCCCATGCGTTCACGACGAACGATTGATCGAGTAAGCTCAACTCCACATCTGTCGCACACAATACCCTTGTAACGAATACCCTTATACTTTTGACAGAAACACTCAAAGTCACGCTCAGGTCCAAAGATCTTTTCGTCGAAGAGACCATTCTTCTCAGAGCGTTGTGTTCTATAGTTAATAGTCTCAGGTTTAGTAACCTCTCCAAATGACCACTCACGAATTCTTTCAGGTGAAGCAAGGGTTAGTACTACCTTGTCGAAATCATTTGAGTCTATGGTTTTTTTGTCTTGATTCATAGTAGTGATTCGATTAGTAATTATCCCTTCCTCCCTTTTCTAGGCGCACATCAAGTGCAAGCCCACGCAAATGGTTGAGAAGTACATTAAACGCTGCTGGAGCGTGTTGTTGAGTAATACGCTTTCCTTTAACTATCGCGTCAAAGGCTGCTGATCTTCCTTGTATATCGTCCGATTTTATCGTGAGCATTTCTCTAAGGGTATACGCAGCGCCGTACCCAAGAAGTGCCCATACTTCCATTTCTCCAAATCGCTGTCCTCCTCCTTGTGCCTTTCCTCCAAGTGGCTGTTGGGTAATAAGTGAGTACGGACCAATAGATCGCATGTGTATCTTGTCCTCAACCATGTGGTGAAGTTTAAGAATATACATGTAACCGACAGAAATAGGCTGATTAAACGCTTCTCCTGTTCGTCCATCAAATAGCGTCATTTTGCCGTCCTCTCTGTGTCCTGCTTTTACAAGCTCGTCCTTTATTTCTCGTTCAGTAGCTCCAGCAAATGGAGGCACTATTGCTTGATATCCAAGTGTATTAGCAGCAAGTCCCAAGTGAAGCTCAAGAATCTGCCCGATGTTCATACGGCTTGGTACACCAAGCGGGGTTAGTATCACATCAACTGGCTCACCATTTTCGTCATACGGCATATCCTCTTCTGGAAGAATGCGCGAGATAACTCCCTTGTTACCGTGTCTACCAGCAAGCTTGTCTCCCACTGATACGTTTCGTAATTGCGCGACAGTGATGATTACTTTTTTAAGAATGCCAGACTCAAGTTGATCACCTGCTTCACGTGAGAAAACTTTAACTGAGATAACTCGCCCTCTCTTTCCGCCCTCTAGGCGTAGTGATGAGTCTTTAACATCCTTTGCCTTCTCTCCAAAGATTGATCGCAAAAGCCTTTCTTCTGGTGATAGCTGAGTTTCGCCTTTAGGTGTCACCTTTCCAACAAGTATATCTCCAGATCGAACTTCAGCTCCAATACGAATAACACCATCCTCATCAAGATTCTTTAACTTCATTTCTCCGACATTAGGTATGTCGTGGGTGGTAACTTCAGGTCCAAGCTTTGTATCACGTACTACGCATTCAAAATCCTCAATATGAATAGTTGAGAACTTGCTATCTTTTACAAGTCGCTGTGAAAGAATAATCGCGTCTTCGTAGTTTGCTCCAGACCAGCTGAGGAATGCTACCCGGGCATTTTGTCCAAGCGCGAGCTCACCTTGTACGCTTGATGATGCATCAGCAAGGACTTCACCACGAGCCACCTTTTGTCCAACAGAGACGATTGGTCTTTGGTGGAAGTTCGACATTTCATTTGTTTTGTGGAAGTTGACCAATCTAAATTCAGTAGTCTTTCCCTTGTTGTCCTTAAATACAATGTGTCTTGCATCCACCGCATCGATAACTCCATCAGCAGGCGCGATAACAAGTCTTCCGGTATCTCGAGCAGCAGTTTCTTCAATACCAGTTGCAACAAGAGGGGCCTCAGGCACCACACATGGTGTTGCCTGCTTTTGCATGTTTGATCCCATGAGCGCTCTGTTTGAGTCGTCGTTCTCAAGGAATGGGATAAGTGAGGTAGCAACTGAGAATGCTTGGTTTGTTGCTACGTCAATGTACTCAACCTGCTCACGTGGTACAAGGTGCGGTTCACCACGAAAACGAACCTCCACCATGTCTTCAATGATTCTTTCTTTATCATCAGTACGTGTAGCGGCGTGAGCGATATACTTACCTTCTTCTATATGTGCATTAAGTAGTTCTACCTCATCTGTAACTACACCTTTGTGTACTTTTACAAACGGAGTCTTAATTATTCCAAATTCATCAATTTGCGCATAGTTAGCTAGGTGAAGTATAAGACCAATGTTTGGACCTTCTGGTGTATGAATTGGGCAAACACGTCCGTAGTGACTTGGATGAACGTCACGAACTTCAAAGCCAGCACGCTCGCGGGTTAGACCTCCAGGACCAAGCGCAGAGAGAATACGCAAGTGCTCAAGCTCATTGAGAATGTTTTGCTGCTGCATGAACTGTGAAAGCTGGTTTGCAGTGAAAAATTCTTTTACAGAAGCAGCAAATGGTCGTGGGTTAAGTAGTTGTATTGGCTGTGATGTCTCAGGTTCAACAGTACTCATTCTGTCTTGAACATTTCGCTTCATGCGAGACATACCAACACGCATCTTTTGTAGCATCATCTCACCTACAAAGCGGACACGTCTGAATCCAAGGTGATCGATATCATCCTCTAGCGCGCCTGTGGTGTGATTTAGCGTGATGATGTTGCTGATGATAGTAACCATATCATCAAGCGAGAGCGTACGACGAGCAAGCTCTTTATCATCCATCTTTTTATTAAATCGTTGATTGAAACGGTATCGTCCAACCGGTGAAAGGTCGTACCGTTCAGCAGCAAAAATCGAAGCGACAAATTCTCGTGCGTTATCAGGAGTTGCTGGGTCACCATCTCTAAGCTTTTTATGGATCTCTATAAACGCCTCAATTTCATTCGAAGCAGCATCCTTTGCAAGTGAGGCATCAATATACGGCTTTGCCTTTTCTTGGTGAGCAAAAAGGTCGTAAATATCCTTTTCTGTCTTTGCTCCGAGCGCTCTTATAAGTGTAGTAAAGGCAAATTTCCTCTTTTTATCAATTTTTACGTAGATAGCACCATCAGATTCTGACTCTATTTCAATCCAAGCACCTCGTGATGGAATTATTTTTGCACCGAAGTTTCTCTTTCCCTTGCTTTCGTTGATTGTAAAGAAAATACCAAATGACCTTGCAAGTTGTGGAACAATAGCACGCTCAACACCGTTAATAACAAAGGTGCCGTGGTCGGTCATCATAGGAAAATCTGCGAGGAATATTTCCTGCTCCTTATCGAGTCCCGTTGTCTTATTCTTCAATAAGACAGTCGCTCGTAGTGGTGCTTGGTAGGTAAGTAGGTTCTCCTTTGCGTAAAATTCATCAAACTGAGGCTTCCCTACTTCAAATTTAGTAAACTCGAGACGGAACTTTTTTCCACTATAATCCTCAATTGGAGAAAACTCAGTAAATAGCTCCTTTAGGCCTTCCTCAAGAAGTAACTTAAATGAGCGAAGCTGTGGCTCAACAAGATTCGGCAGGGGCGCCCGTGGCTCACGATAGCGCGCAAAATACTTTTTCTTTAGTCCCTGATTCTCTCGCATATGTTATAAGGTGACATTTATAAATTTCTCCAAATATACGCTGATGCTATTACTATCAAGCTCTAACCCCACCACACAAAAACGAATACGCCAAACGCACACCATTGTGTGTGCAATCCAAAAACCACTTCTGTTAGTGGGCTAAAATATTCAAATGTTCTTATTAAAAGGCGTGTAATGTATCGAGCTTGCAGCCTAGACTCAATCCACCCGAATTACAGATATACTATCAGAATCACCCTTGCTATGTCAAATTAATAGGCGTCCGGTTAAGGACGCCTATCAGACGTGATCATGAGTGATCAATAGTGTGGCGGCAAGCGCCACTTTACGTACAAAAGTACCAAGAAATGAAGTGCAGAAATCGGCGGTAGAATCACCTTGATGAATTTGACATAAATATCAAGGTGTAACAAGACAAGGCAAAAAAGCACAAGAAAGAGAGTGATAGCGACCAATAGGTCGCTTATCCTCTCCGAAGAGATGGTTGTAGTCATACCAGCTTACCTCCTGTGTTTCAGCTTGAAGCGTTCATCATGTACGCCTTTTTCGAAAGAGCGGCACTTCTCCCCAGTTAACAAACAACAAGAGGTATACCTCAACATAAAGAATAATGAGGACAGATAGACCAGCAAAATATAGTGGCGATTTATCGTACTGACTTAAGCCAAAGTGGAATGGTGATAGTAGTGCCCATAGAAACAATACCCAGAATACGCATGATAGTATGAGTTTCCTATACCCAACAATACGCGTAGCTTCCACCTTACTACTCCCTACGTAGTGACTGTCGATGAATATATACACCAAATTGCACTAGGTCAATCACCCATTGTGCGTTTCCACTCTTCGATTTTGGCATGATGTCCAGTCTTAAGAACAGCAGGGATAGCATATTTTTTCTTCTTCCATACCAATATCTCAGGACGCGTATAAACATCTCTTCCCGCAACACGCCTCTCCTCAACCGAACACGCATCACCCAGAACTCCCTTGATTCTCCTTGAAACACCATCAATAACTACCATTGCAGGTAGCTCACCGCCAGTAAGGGTGTATGGACCTATCGACAATGGTGTTGCGTTTATAATTTCTTTTACACGCGCATCAATACCTTCATACCTCCCACACACAAGCACAAGATGCTTCTTGTGCGAGATATATTCATCTGCAATAGCATTAGAAAACTCACTTGCATGTGGCTCAAACCACACCACCTCAACAGTTTTTCTATCCTTTTTTCCTATCGCCTTTTCAATTGCGCGCAATACCGGCTCAGGCCGGAGTACCATACCAGGGCCGCCGCCATATGGCCTATCGTCTATTCGCTTTTTTTTATTCGGTTCAAAGTCTTTTGGGTTATAAAAAGTGACTTTAACCTTCTTGTTAGAAATTGCACGCTTTAAAATTGATTCATTTAGATACGAGGAGAAGGCCTCTTCAAATAAGGTAATGATATGAAAATGCATGCCTCGAGAATAGCATAAGTAAGTAGGACTTTCACGCGGTGGCAAGTGCTATCGCTTTACACCTGTTATGACGTGGTATTCTATCTCCTCACGTAATGACCCATTTCCCTCTATTGAAAATAGACGAGTGCGCAAGGTGTTAAGCATTGCTTGTAGCGTACCGTCATCTAGCTGTCGCAAACTTTCTAGTGTTTCTAGGTACCCGACTACACTTTGAGTGTCCCATTCTCTTCTTCGCTTATATGTTCGTGTCGAGTAGTTAATAAATGCTGATGCCTTGAGAGATGTTTTGTGTGACTCAGACAATGATGAAAGGTTCATATCATTATGCAGCAGCGCAACTCCAAATTCATTTAGGGTATCTCGTATCGCGTGGTGCCACAACAAATCATTTTGAAACGGGGCAATAGTCTCATCATTGACTATCGCTATACCACCTCCTACTTGCAACAATTCGTGGGCTCTTACGAGCACTTTTTCTTGGTCCATTTGGTGAAAACTCCTTCCAAGGGTTATAAGCCGTATCGCATTATCCTCAATTGGGCAATGCTCAGCATCAGCTACTACCCACATAGGTTTTGATAAAGCACCAATAGGAATTTCATCACGAGTACGGGCATACGTAATGCTATCAATGTCCTTATCGAGTCCAATTACGCGTTTTGCATAGCGAGTAAATGGATATGTTAAATGACCAACCCCACAACCAAGGTCAATATGATTGCCTTCGTACAAATTAAAGGCACTTGCTAGATCAGTTATAAGCGCGGATGGATACGATGGCCAATAGCTAGCCATTAGTGCATATCGAGATAAGACATGTGAATGTTCATTTGCCACCATACTGAATATAGTCGTACTGCCAAAACGCAAACAAGCTATGCGTATATTGTACCGCATAGCTTGTTTGCGTTGCTATTGACTAAGATTATATTTTGAGGTCTTCCACCGCTTCATCAAGTGTTTTTGGCACCATAGTAGCGATACGACCTTCTGGTTCGTTTACCTTGAGATTAACGCGCGCATTATTCTTCATGCCAACAACCCTAAGGAGAGTGCGTATCGCCTTTGCGGTATTACCCGACCGGCCGATAATTTTTCCCATATCCTCTGCGTGAACATCGAGTGAAAGCAATACTCCCATCTCATCTACCGTCCGATTAATTCGAACATCGTTAGGATGATCGACTAATGCCTTGACGACATACTCTAAAAAATCTTTGTCTTGGAGTTCCATCTTGGATTCGGTTCAGTCTATTTAGTTCATAATGCTGACACGTTCTCGACTCGTGTCATCGTGCTCTAAAGAGCAATCGCACGTACCATTACTGTAACGCACGAAAAATTTGCAAGCAAATGGAAGCATGTGGAGAAGTATTTATACAATACTCTACCGTATTCTCTTAGAAGCCTAGCTTGTTGTTGTAGCTACCGCCTCTTCCTTCTTAGGAGCAGTTTTCTTAGGAAGAACATTAACCTTCTTTCCTTTGATAACCTGCTGATTGATTAGTATGTTATGGACTGTGCCAGATGGCTTAGCACCAACACTCATCCAATATTCAATTCTGTCTTTTAGAAGATTTATAGTATCAGTATGTGGATTGTATGAACCGAGAATCTCTAGATTCTTACCGCTTGTTGGTGTTTTTTGGTGTTCAGAAACAACCACGCGAAATTCAGCATGGTTCTTTCTCCCGACTCTCTGTAGCCTTATTTTGAGCATAAGTAAGAGAAATCTACCAGAATAAACGATTAGGGTCAAGGATCATCGCTATAGGCACCCTTCCCTATTAAAAGAAACACCGCTTCATATAAGCGGGTCTCAGTAATGATAGCGCGTAATGAAGCGGTGAAAGGTAAAGAACGAGCAAGCGTAAGAAGGGTGATGAAGCCCCTCTTACGCATCTCTACCTATTAATACGCTTATCCACCCTCTAAAGTTACACTTCCTGCTATACTACAAGCAATGCATAAACATAAACCATCAACATCACCCACTCATTCTGAAAAACAATTTTCGGGATTTATTAGCGTCAATGGCAAAGGTACTGGATTTGTGAAAGTGCCCACACTCAAAGAAGATATCGTAATCGAGCGAGAATATCTCAATACCGCTCTACATGGAGACATAGTAACCATTTCTCTACTCCCTCACCGATCGAGAGACACCCGTACTCGCGGCGAAGTACTATCCGTTGATAAAAGAGCGAGGACTAGATTTGTTGGCACTACCCACACAGAGCGTGGTATGTGTTTTGTCTCTCTTGGTGATAGAAGGATGTATACCCAATTTATTCTTTCTGACGACAGCAGAAAATCAGTTGCTGGTGGACTTAAAGTAGTAATAGACATGGAGGAGTGGCGTGATCCTCGCGCGATGCCGGTTGCTACACTCGTAGAGATACTTGGACCAGCAGGCGAACACGAAACAGAGATGCGCGCGGTGGTTATTAATGCAGGGTTTGATTACCACTATCCTGAGGAAGTAGAGCAAGAAGCTAGATATATTCAAGAGAAAAAGGTGGAGATATTTAATGAAGCACTCAAGAATAGAAAAGATTTTAGAGGTACCACCACATTTACCATTGACCCATTCGATGCAAAAGATTTTGATGACGCAATATCAGTAAAAGATTTGGGCGACGGCACCTATGAGATGGGTGTCCACATTGCCGATGTATCTCACTATGTAATCCAAAATGACGCAATTGATAAAGAAGCACTTACAAGGGGTACCTCTATTTACCTTGTTGATAGAACCATTCCTATGCTTCCTGAGGTACTCTCAAACGATGTATGCTCTCTAAACCCTAATGAAGACAAGCTTACCTTTTCAGCGGTATTTATCATGACCCGCGACGGAGAAATAAAAAGTGAATGGTTTGGAGAAACAGTTATTCAATCTGATAAGCGCTTTACCTATGAGGAGGCGCAACGAATACTCGACACGGGTAGCGGCACCCTCATTGAAGAACTTACCACTATGCAAATAATCGCTCGTGCCTTAAGAGCGAAGCGGTACAAGGAAGGGTCTATAAACTTTGATACTGATGAAGTACAATTCTCCCTCGATCAACAAGGGGTACCTATCAGCGTACGGAGAAAGACACGAACAGAAACCATGCTCCACATTGAGGATTTTATGCTACTGGCTAATCGACGCATTGCCGCATGGGTAAGCAACAACCTAACCCGTTTACCAGACGAACAAAAAATCTTTGTATACCGCGTGCATGATTCTCCAAAAGAAGAGCGCATTGACCAACTTATGATGTTTTTAAAGGCTCTTGGTCATGAACTAAAAGCACCAGAAGGAGTCATTGGCGCTAATGGAATCAACACCCTTCTTAAGAGCATAGAAGGAACCCCCGAAGAGGATTTGGTAAAAACCGCAACCATACGCACTATGGCAAAGGCGATATATTCTCTAAAAAACATTGGGCACTTTGGACTCGCCTTCTCTTACTACACACACTTCACCTCACCAATCAGACGGTACCCTGACCTCATGGTACACCGATTAGTGAAAGCGCATCTAAATGGCAATCCAGTACCTGCAAGTGAGTATGCGATATATGAACACAACGCGGCATATTCTTCTGAAAGAGAGGTGGCTGCGGTTGAAGCAGAGCGAGAATCGGTACGCATGAAGCAGGTGGAGTTTCTTTCTAAACAGATTGGTGCCACATTTGAAGGAGTTGTCTCTGGTGTTACCGAATGGGGAATGTATGTAGAAGAGCTAAGTACCATGGCTGAGGGTATGGTTCGCCTTAGGGATATGAAGGACGACTTCTATATGCTTGGTGAACATGGGTATGAACTAATCGGAGAAAATACCGGAAAGAAATACCGCCTCGGTGATAAAGTAAAAATCAAACTAATTAGCACAGATTTAGGAGCCAGAACCATCGACTGGCAATTAGTGTAACCTCCTC
Source organism: uncultured Candidatus Saccharibacteria bacterium (assembly GCA_964409035.1). Classification (GTDB taxonomy): domain Bacteria; phylum Patescibacteriota; class Minisyncoccia; order Phycocordibacterales; family UBA12088; genus CAYPBQ01. The sequence goes on along the minus strand of CAYPBQ010000003.1, from coordinate 32,165 downwards.
TACAATCGTAGGTAGTAGTAATAGGAAGCAAGGGAATCAGCCATGGCACAAGCACCTACCCCGAAAAGGCCACCTGCGCCACACACAGTGGCAAAAATACCAAGACTAGATAGCCCACTTTATAGAAATGAGAAAGGAAGAGAAAGAATAAATATGTATGGTAATAGGATACCAATACCAAAAAGCGACATATCTAAACACGGTCTCTTAAACTAAGAGACCGAAAAACCAGGCGCTTTCGCGCCTGGTTTTTTAATAAGGAAGTACCGCCCTTTTTCTTTTATGTAGGCGTAGAATCAATCTCGGCAATTATTCGTTCTATTGCATCATTCATGTCAACAGCTTCAGTGATTGGTTTTCCAACAATGATCCTTGTAGCACCAGCAGATATTGCATCATGTGGTGTCATCGTTCTTGTGTGACCAGATAAACCAGAATACCATGATGGTCTTATTGCTGGACAAATGATCTCAATATCATCACCGAAACATCTTCTTAGACGTGCGACATCATGCGGTGGTGCAATTAAGCCATCAGCACCCCTTGCTAAGGCTCTCTCAGCAAGCCTTAGTACAGTAGTGAGATGCTTTGTTTTGTATACCCCTCTTACATCGCTTTCTTCCATATCAGTAAGTACTGATACCGCTAGAATGGTAGTACCCTTGCCAACAATTTCTTTGACAACCGTAATATCATCTATCACACTCATCACCGTCAAAAAACTAGGCTTATACTTTTCAAGAGTGCGTGCATATCTTATGACTGTATCCCTTACATCGCAAAGCTTTAGATCAGCAAAGACAGGGCAGTGGTTTTGAACGTCTTCAATAATTGGACAGCCGCAAGAATAGATAGCGGTATTTAGCTTAATCACAACCTTGCGCGCTGACAACAAGCGAGCTTTATCAAGGACTTCACTGTAAAGATGCAACGTATCTACCTCATTTGAGTCTACAGAAACGATAAGGCGTTCGTTAGAGCTCAGCATGACACAGTTCTCCCAGTTGATTAGACCTGAGAGAGAATATACAACTATTACGTAATAGGCAACTACTTTAACACCACAGACTCAATAACAACTGGTGTAACTGGTCTGTCACTTTCGTTTGTCTTTGTTTTTACTATTTTCTCTACCACATCCATTCCTGCTACCACCTTTCCGAAGACGGGATGCTTTCCATCTAGGAATGTATTGTCTGCAACGTTAATAAAAAATTGACTTCCTCCTGTATTTGGACCTGCATTCGCCATAGAGATGGTACCAACCACATTTGAGTGATTACCGGTAAATTCGTCTTTAATGGTATATCCTGGACCTCCTGTTCCCCATCTGTTTACTTGCGCGTCATCCTTAGTTAGTGGATCTCCTCCTTGAATCATAAACCCATCAATGATGCGGTGAAATTTTGTTCCATTATAAAATCCTTTTGATGCAAGTGAGATAAAGTTCTGGGTAGTTACCGGCATGGTGTCAGTAAATAGCTCCAAGGTGAAGGTGCCCATTGAGGTGGTAAATGTTGCGCTCTTTATATTCTGTGGTGTTTGTGTGTCATTCATAGTTGGTGTGGTAGTTGCTGTGGTTGTTACTCCTGTTGCTAATCCTGATGGTTCTTCTTTTACTTCTTCTTTTTTCTCTCCTGTGGCAAGTTCTGCTCTATCAAGCGAAGTGCTGTACCAATACAATCCACCACCCGCTATCACCATTAGAATGATGCCCACAAATATAGTCATGGGATCTGTTGTAGAGTCTTTCATATGCGTGTGAGTATAGCAAAATAGGTACACAATCTGCAAACGGCAAACGCTCTCGATATACGAGAGCGTCTTGCGGTAATCCCTAAAGAACAAACTACTTACTCATGAACCCCTCGAGGTTCTATGAGTGTTTTTGGAGTAATGTCACGCTCCGATGATTGTATCAACATAACTAATCCAATGAATATCACCAAGCAACCAATCACTCTGCGCAAGGTTCTCATGGGTACCTCTCCTTTTTTCTCACCCATAGCAAGCGACGCGCTAAACGACAATTTCTTACACTGGGCTTACTTCGCGTACTTGAGCCCCTCCTCAAACTTCACTGAGAGGAGTCTCGAGGCACCATCGGCTCCCATAGTCACCCCATAGAGGACCCCTGCTCTACTCATAGTCTCTCTGTTGTGGGTTATGAGTATTAGCTGAGAATCCTTTGCAAGACTTTCAATCATGTCTCCATATCTTCTTGAATTTGCCTCATCAAGCGCGGCATCTGTCTCGTCCAATATAATAAATGGTGGTGGATTTACCCTACTCATAGCAAAAATAAGAGCGATGGAGGTGAGCGCTCTTTCGCCACCAGAGAGCATCTGGAGGCCTTTAATGCGCTTATTTGGGAGCGCCACGGAAACCTCAACCCCCTCTTCACTCTCATCATCTTCTTCAGAGGCCGCCATAGGCACATCGCCTTCTCCCATTTCATTTAGTGATATGTCATTATCGGAGCGCGCTCGCTTTTTTTCCTTTACAACCGTAAGACCAGCGGAGCCACCTCCAAACATAATAGTGAAAAGGGTATTGAACTCTTTAGAAATAGTAGTAATTCCCTCTTTGAATTTTTCATCGAGTTTAGCCTCTAAATCCTTAATGAGTCCCTCAAGAGAATGTACTGTAGCCTCAAGATCGCCAATTTCTTTAAGTAAAAATTCAGCTCTACCATGTACCTCATCATATTCTTTCATTATCTCATCTGCATTAGCGCCACCAAGCTCCTCTAGTCGAATCTTTAATTTCTCTAGATGACGCCTACGTTCATACTGGACTTCTCGCTTTTCTGCGAGCACATCCTCGTCTGTTATGTGAACACCCTCTTGTTCAAGTACTACATCTTCAAAACCAAGTACCGCATGACCTATCAACACCACCGCCTCACGCACCTCACGCTCATACTCCTCTGTATCTCGCCTTACCATATCTTCTCGGGCATTTACCTTATCAATGATTGCCCGTAGTTCAGTTTGCCTCGCCATAAGGCGAAACACCTCTTTCTCCGCTTCCCTCCCCTCATTGCGCTCATTTTCTATATCCTTCTCTAACTGCTTATAGCGCTGATACAAACTCTCTTCACGGGCAGCAAGTGTTTGCAATGCCTCTTTTGCAGATTGATGCCGCTCAACCAAGAGCACTTTCGCCTCATCATCTACGTTGTAATTGTCTTGTGCACCTTTATGTTCAGTGATAAATGAGGCAATAATCTCTTTCGCCTTGGCAATAACTTCACGCAACAGTGACGCCTCCTTTGCTTCTGATCCTTCAAAAAGCGCAGTGACATTCTCCGCGAGTACTTCAACTCGAGAAAAGGCAATTACAGTATCACTCCCGACTCGTTCCTTCGCTCGTTGTATACTATTTTCCAAACTCACTATTTCTCCCTCTAGTCTTCCTATCATTCTGTATTGCTCATCCTTTTCTTTTCGAACTTGTGCGATTTCGCTTTCAAGCGAAAGGATCTTGTCGCTCTTTTCGTCATGATTATTGTTTGAAGCCACCGCGCGACGCGCATGTTCAATCTCTTTACTGCACGCATCAAGTTCACGTTTTGGTTCATCAAGCTCGCGATTAATCATCATGCGCTCATGCGCAAGATAGAGTGATTCTCGCTTTAAATATTCTCTTATATCCTTCGCTAAGGCTTCTCGTACCTCCTTTGCCTTTTCAAGTTTTTTTACTTGTCGCTCTAAAAATCGTAGGTGTGGTTCAATCTCTTTCTGTAACGAAATTACATGTGCCTTGTTTTCATTTGTCTTTTTTAGCTTTCTTTCACTTTCTGTTTTTTTATATTGAAAGACTTTAAGACCAAGCGCATCTTCAATCATGATACGACGATCCTTTGGAGGGGCAGAGAGTATTCTATCTGCTTCTCCCTGAGAAATAATATGATGGCCACTTGGACCAATATTAGCTTGCGCCAGAAGTTCGATAATGTCTTTGAGTCGTACCACAGAGCCATTCAACCGATATTCATTTGCTCCATCTTTGTATACCACTCGCTCAAGAGTTACTTCATCAAAATCTATCGCCAAAAATCTTTTGGTATTATCAAATACAAGCTTAACTGATGCACGCCCCTGTCCAGGAATCGCCTGTGTACCAGAGAATATCAAATCCTCTCCACGTTTTCCTCGCATCGACTTAAATGATTGCTCACCAAGTACAAATCTAAAACTCTCTGCAAAATTACTTTTGCCCGACCCATTTGGCCCCACAATAGAGGTGATAGGTGAGGTAAACTCAAACTCCGTTTTTTTTGCAAACGATTTAAATCCTGCTATTTCAAGAGAACGAAGATGCATGTGTACTCAGTATACAAAAGGCGTACCATTATCGCCATCCCTTACTCTCCAGTGCGTGATCTGCAGCTTCCTGCTCAGCTTCTTGTTTAGACTTTCCTCCGCCCTTAGCAACAAGTTCGTCTGCGATATATACACCAACCACAAATTGCTTGTCATGATCTGGCCCGCTCTCAGAAAGTAGTTCATAAACCGGGGTAACTCCATGTACCTCTTGCGCCTTTTCCTGAAAAAAACTTTTACTGTCCTGCCACAACCTGCCCTCGATAACAGAATCCATTTTATGAAGCAGTGTTTTGGTGATAAATGCACGCGCGCCCTCGTATCCATTATCCAAAAATAGCGCTCCTATGAAGGCCTCGTAGGTATTAGCAAGAATGTATTGTCGGGCTCTTCCCGTATCTTTTTGTTCTCCTCGTGAGAGATACAAATATTCATTCATTCCAAGAGCGGTAGCAGATTCAGAAAGTGATTGTGTATTAACAAGCGCGGCTCTATACGCGGTTAAATCTCCCTCAGTCTTGTCGGGGTATTTTTCAAATAAAAACTTGGTAACCACAAGCTCAAGTACCGCGTCCCCCAAAAATTCAAGTCGTTCATTGTGCTCTATCTTCTCACCGCGGTGCTCATTCACATATGAACGGTGAATAAACGCCTGTTTAAGGAGATGTTTGTCAGTAAAGGTTATTCCTACTGAATCCGCAAAAGTTTTTCCGTCGCTATTCATGGTTTACCCTCGTTTTACGAGAATATTTATTGCATTGGTGACAACGGGGAGTATATCGTTATAAAAATTAAGGTCAAGGATGCTCGCAAGTTTAAACCATTTCGCATCATCAAGCCCTCCCTTTTCCTCAAGTACCAAATCAACAAAGGGAGACTCGCCTAAAAAGTAGGTAACCTGCTTTCGCACCTTGCCTTTTTCAGGTGTGGTTGCAACATACTCATTCTGACCTAACTTTTCATGGACTACTATACTAAGTCCTATTTCATCCTTTATCTCTCTTTTTACAGCCTCTTCAAGAGGAGTGGTATTATCGCCAACACTGCCCTTAGGAAGAGTCCAGTGCCCAAATACATCATGCACAAGGGCTACATACACATCCTTGCCATCCTCTGCAAAAACTACCGCACCCACCTTTCTTTCAATGGGCATTTTATCAAAGGGTATATCTCTCTTTGCCTTTTCTTTTTTACCAGTTTCAGCCTTACCAGGTTCTCCTATTTCTTTATAGACCGCACCAAGAACACCATTGATGAATCTACCGCTATTCTCCCCTCCAAAATTTTTAGCAAGCTCAATTGCCTCATTGATGGCAACTTTTGCAGGTACCTCATTTCTATCTGAAAAAAGTAGCTCGTATAGACCAATGCGCAAAATATTTCTATCAATAGGGGCAATACGCTCAATAGGCCATTCTGGAGCAGCCTTTGAGATTATGTCATCTATGTCACGACGCTTTTCTATTACGCCGCGCATAAGCTTACTCATAAATGCCTGATCATTTGACCCGGGGGCAAATTCTTCTATGTTGCGGGCGAGCGCCTCGCGTTCATCAATCTGTATACGACTATCATGCATTGCCTCATCCCACTCAAAGAGTGTTTGAAGAACAATCGATCGTGATAGGTGCCTATTTGCCATGAAAATGGGAACGGTATAGAAGACGTGTCACACTCCTATATCCCTATAGTGACTCAGGTTCAGTCTTTTGCCAAGAGGCAGACTGTGAATTTCTTTTATGCTATGAGCTAAAACTACTTAGCAGTAGTTTTCTTTTCTGGGAGACGGCCATCTGCGATTGCCTTTTTCTCACTTGCCTTTGCAAGCTTCTTTTTTGAAGTTACCGCGACATCAACAATCATTTTACCTCGATAATAACCACACTTTGAGCACATGGTGTGTCTGCGATATGGGCTCTTGCAATTTGTGCACGTAGAAAGGCGAGGTGCCAAAACGTGATGATGGCTCCGTCGTGCGCCAGTTTTTGCCCTTGTTGACTTCATTCGTACCGACATAGTGAGAAAGACTATACCCCAAAAGCCTAAAAAAAGCAAACCGGCACGCTGCGCGTGCCGGTTTCCGATCGCCAGGAACTATTTCTTCTTGGGCGTTTTTGGTTTTGGTTGTTGGCTTATATTACGGTGTTTTCTTTTATTGCTTTCAACTTTTGCTCTTTTTTTCAATTCTCTTCTTTTACCACACATAAAAACCTCCCTCGATGTAACCTGCCGACCATTCGACAGCTAAGAATGGATTCTAAAACAAAAACAAAATAAATCAATGGCAAAACGTTTTTCGGTGTTGATTACTCAATCCATGCTTTTTTATTGCTTCTTTATGTAATTTGGTGCCATAGCCCTTGTGTGTTGAAAAGTGATAGATCGTTTCCTTTTCTAGGGCACACATATACCTGTCCCTCATTACCTTTGCCACAATAGAGGCAAGCCCTATAACTGCCACCTTCTCATCTCCTTTAATTATCGTTTCTTGGTGAACAAATTTTTCTGGTGCGTATATACCTCCATCTAGTACCACCAATGTTTTATTTGAATCTAGTGCTAATTCTTTAAGTACACGATCAATTCCCTCTCTTACCGCCGATACTATCCCTTTTGTGTCTATGTGATTATTGTCTATCAACGCATACACTTGCTCAATATTGGTATCTCGCTCAAGTGTTTGCAGCCATTCTTCTCTCTTCTTTGGTGATAACATTTTTGAGTCCTTTATCCCCTGTAGCCACTTAGGGTAATAGTCTATACTCATTTTTACTGCCCCGACTGAAACAGGACCCGCAAGCGCGCCACGCCCCGCCTCATCAATACCAACAATATGTGTCATACCTATCTTTTTATACTTTTGAGAAAGTTTTCGATGCATAGTGTTCTGCTATACTACCATCACCAATATTCATGAACGACTTTATCCATCTCCATACCCATAGCCACTACACACTTCTTGGCGCCTTACCGACCATAAAGGAGTTAGTCCACGCGGCAAAAGAAGCTAATATGAGCGCGCTTACGCTTACAGATAATGGCAATTTATATGGGGCTGTAGAGTTTTATGAGGAGTGCCTAAAAGAAGGCATAAAACCAATTATTGGCATAGACGCCTATCTTGCTCCTCGCAAGCTATCAGACAAAGAAGCAGGTATAGACAAGCCACGTAGTAGAATAGTACTCCTTGCTAAAAATTACGATGGCTACGTTAACTTAATAAAAATTGTCACCGCCTCATATACTGATGGATTTTATTATCGCCCACGTGTTGATAAAGAACTACTAGAAAAATACAAGGACAATCTCATTGCAATCATTCCTTCTTTTGCAGGAGAAGTAGCGCAACTAATTCGCCAAGGCGCGCATCAAAGCGCAAAGGAGACGCTCATGTGGTACGCCAATGTATTTAAAGAAGACTGCTACGTTGAAATAACCCGTCACGATGAATTTGCTGGACACGCATCACGCATGAATGAATTACGTGAGCTAGCAAAGGAGTGCAGTGTTACACCCGTAGCCGCTCATGATGTGTATTATCTATCACCAAGTGACAGGCGTGCGCGCGAAGTAATGGTAAAAATTCAAACAGGTGGGTTAGTGGAAGAGAGCGCTGGTGATGACGAAGATGAGGATTTTTCTTTCATTTCAAAAGAAACTGCTAATGAATATTTTAGAGATCACAAAGAGGAGCTAGCCGCTACCATCGATATTGCTAGTAAGTGTAATTTATCAATTCCACTCAAAGAGTGGAAATTCCCCCACTTTGTTATAGAAAGCGGACTTTCACCAGATGAGGAGCTTAAAGAGAAAGCCTACAAGGGTGCTCTGTGGCGTGGTTTGTCGCTTGATGACGAGGCGATAAAAAAGCGCCTAGACTATGAGCTTGCGGTTATCAGCATGAAAAAGTATAGCGCGTACTTTCTTGTGGTAGGAGACTTGGTTCGCGAAGCACGAAGCAGGGGTATTCTCTCTACCATTAGAGGGTCCGTCGCCGGCTCGCTTACCACCTATGTGCTTGGTATTACTACTGTTAACCCCCTTGAATTTGAAATCCCCTTTGAACGCTTTTTAAACCCAGACAGACCAAGCGCCCCCGATATCGATATGGACTTTGCTGATAATCGAAGAGACGAGATTATTGAGTACGCGAGAAAAAAGTATGGCGAGGATAAGGTTGCCCAAATTGGAACCTTTGGAACTATGATGGCTCGCGCTGCGGTGCGTGACGTGGCGCGTGCGCTCGGGCACCCCTACGCGCTTGGCGACACTATCGCCAAGCTTATACCCATGGGTAGTCAAGGCTTCCCTATGACTATCGCGCACGCCTTTGAAATTGAACCTGAGCTAGCAAAATTATACAAAGACAATAGCGCCGCAAAGGAAGTTATAGATCTTGCTAAAAAAATTGAGGGCAAGGTGCGCCATATCTCTGTGCACGCGGCAGGTGTAGTGATATCACCAGAACCACTTACCAATCACGTACCCCTCCAACGAGACCCAAAGGGTGGAGATAAACTCATCACACAATACGACATGTACTCAGTAGGAGAAGACGGCATTGGACTTCTCAAATTTGACTTCCTTGGTATTCGCAACCTTTCTATTCTTGCAGACGCGGTAAAGCGCGTAAAAAAAATTCGGGGTATTGATGTGGATGTAGAGCATATTCCTTCGGATGACAAAAAAACATTCGATATGCTCGCGCGCGGAGAGACACTAGGACTCTTTCAGCTAAATGGTGCTGGAATGACAAAATTTCTAAAGGACCTAAAGCCAACTACAATTCATGATGTAAACGCCATGGTCGCCCTATACCGCCCGGGGCCAATGCAGTTTATTCCTCTCTATATTGAGAGAAAATCTAATCCTCACCTCATTAGGTATCCTGACCCCCTCATGGAACCAATTTTGCGAAAGACATATGGCGTCCTTGTCTACCAGGATGATCTACTACTACTTGCGCATAAGCTTGCAGGTTATACATGGCTTGAGCTTGATAAATTTAGAAAAGCCGTCGGCAAAAAAATTCCTGAGGAAATGGCGGCACAGAAAGAGCGCTTTGTTACTGGCTGCATGGAAACAAGTGGATGGGACAGAAAAAAGGCAGAAGGTATTTGGCTATGGATAGAGCCGTTTGCTGCATACGGCTTTAACAAAGCACACTCGGTAAGCTACGGACGAGTTGCCTACCAAACCGCCTATATGAAGGCAAATTACCCAGTTGAATACATGAGCGCGGTACTCACCGCAGAAAGCGGAGACATAGAAGAGGTTGCTGAGATTATTGCTGAGTGTAAGCGTATGGGTATCCCCGTTCTTCCACCTGATGTAAATGAATCATTTGAAGACTTCTCCGTAGTAAAGGAATCAAACACCATACGCTTTGGACTTACGAGTATTAAAAATTTTGGTGAGGGTATCGCCCACACTATCGTTGAAGAACGTAAAGCAAATGGTAACTACTCTTCACTTGAAGATTTTCTCACTCGCACTCACTCACAAAACTTGAATAAGCGATCCCTTGAATCACTCATCAAGGCAGGAGCGCTTGACTGCTTTTCAGTATCTCGTAACCGTCTCTTGGAAAATATCGAAACAGTACTTTCATACAGCAAATTCGCTGGCAATGATACAGGGCAATCCTCATTGTTTAGCTCAATGCAGACTGGCCCTGAGCCTCTTATACTCCCTGAGGCGCCAGAGCTCGATGCGCGTACTCGCCTAGCCTTTGAAAAAGAATTACTAGGGCTTTATGTTTCTGGACACCCGCTTGATAGCCACAAAGAAAAACTCGATTCACGAGCAAAACATATAGGGCAAATAAAAACAGATGCGCCGATTGGTATAGAGGTAATCATCACCGGCATTGTTGAGGAGGCAAAAGTAGTTATCACCAAAAAAGGTGAAAAAATGGCATTTGTAAGAATTGCTGACTTTAATGACGCAATAGAAGTAGTAGTATTTCCAAGTATATTCACTGAATTTCAAGAGCTTCTTGTGCCCGACACTTGCATTGCCATAAAAGGTAAAATGTCGGGCAGAAATGGCGAAAAAAGCGTTGTCGCAGACAAGGTAAAATTGCTGTAGCGCGCATACTGTTGATCTTGGTTTCCCTAAGACAAAAACTATGCGTATAATGGGCTTTATATGGCATCAATTGAACACATACGGCACACCCTTGCCCACCTATTAGCACAAGCGGTACTCGAGCAATATCCACACGCAAAGCCAACCATTGGACCTGCGATAGACAACGGCTTTTACTATGACTTTGATTTTACTGGCGGAGAAAAGCCCGGGGACACGGAGCTCAAGGCCATAGAGAAGGTAATGAAAAAGCGCCTCAATACGTGGACGGCATTTTCTCATGAAGAAGTTTCTCCAGAGAAAGCGAGGGAGGTTTTTGTAAATAATCAATACAAACTTGAGCTCATTGCTGAACTTGAGGAAAAAGATGAGACAATTACCCTCTACACCTGCGGTGGATTCACCGACCTATGCCGCGGTGGACATGTAGAATCACCCAATAAAGAAATAGATACAGATGCATTTATGCTTGAGCGTGTGGCTGGTGCGTACTGGAGAGGTGATGAAAAAAACACCATGCTCACCCGTATATACGGCCTTGCCTATCCTACTAAAGCAGAGCTTGATTCCTACCTCCACGATCGCGAAGAAGCAAAGAAGCGCGATCACAGAAAAATAATTAAAGATCAAGACCTCGTTACCTTTTCCGAATTAGTAGGCGCAGGACTCCCCTTGTGGACTCCAAAAGGCACCCTCATTCGACACCTTCTTGATACATTTGTCTGGCGCCTACGTGAAGAGCATGGGTACCAGCGGGTGACCATTCCTCATATCACTAAAAAGGATTTGTACGTAACATCTGGCCATTGGGAAAAATTTGCAGATGAGCTTTTCCGCATTACCACTCGCGAAGGCAAGGAATACGCCCTAAAGCCAATGAACTGCCCTCACCATACACAGATATTTGCACGACACCCCCACTCATATAAAGACATGCCGCAACGGTATGCAGAAACCACCATGGTGTATAGAGATGAGCAATCAGGAGAGCTAGGTGGTCTTACCCGCGTACTCTCAATTACCCAAGACGATAGTCATGTCTTTTGCCGTCATTCTCAAGTAAAGGATGAATTCTTCAGGATATGGGATATCGTCGATAGGTTCTATGGCGCGTTTGGCTTCTCCCTAAAAGTGAGACTTTCATTCCATGACAAGGACCATTTTGAAAAGTATCTTGGCACGAAAGAAATATGGGAAAAGGCTGAGAATGCACTCAGAGAAATCGCGAGGGAAAGAAATGCAGACTCCTTTGAAGCCCCTGGTGAGGCTGCTATGTACGGGCCAAAGCTTGATTTCATGGCCAAGGACTCATTAGGAAGAGAGCACCAAGTTGCTACTATACAACTAGATATGAACCTTCCAGAACGCTTTGATCTGTTTTGTATTAATGAACAAAGCGAGAAGGAGCGCATCGTTATGATTCACTGCGCAATTATGGGTTCTATAGAGCGTTTTTCTGCGGTACTCTTTGAACATTTGGGAGGCGCATTTCCGTTGTGGCTTTCTCCTGAGCAGCTTCGTATTCTTCCTATTGCAGAAGTGCATCATGAGTACGCAGAAACAGTAAGAAAGACCCTTTCTATAAAAGGATTTAGAGCAAAAGTACTCCCTGCAACTGATTCTCTTGGTAAGCGAATACGCGCAAGCTCACTTGAGAAAATCCCCTACACTATAGTTATAGGCGATGCAGAAATGAACACCAACACAGTCACCCTTGAAAGTCGTGACCACGGCAAATTAGGTACAAAATCAATTGATGAAGCGATTGAGCTTCTTATGGCACAAATGCAGTAACTCTCCTTCTTACGCCACAGAGTAAAAAACAAACAGCGCGATGTATCGCGCTGTTTGTTTTTACTTACCTACGTGATATAGGTGCGTGCTACTCACCTTTTCTAAAGGCGCGACCCTTCTGCTTTTCAATAAAGTCTACTACTTTAGCGATGGCGATTTTTGCGCCAGTTTGTGAGTGACTATAGGTATAATCAACACCACCTGAGAGTATTTCGATAATGCTTTCAAGTTCACCATTGCTCCACACAGAAGTTACCTCAAGCAGATCGCGATTAGCGCGTCTTCCTCCCTCGATTCTGTTTTTGAATACATCATCAAGCTCAGTAACAACTTGCATAAGGAAGTTCTGCGCGTCATACCCTTGACCTGCAAGCTTTCTCAAGAAGTTGAATGACTTCTCCTCCTTTCCTTCTGCAAGCCACGATACAAAGGTTGCTATCGCAGAGATTGTGCTCATTCCTTCGTGAGAAGTTGGAGCAACCCTCTCATGTCTTGGTTCAGTGTGTGGAGTGATATGGGCAGAGAATCGCTCACGTGGTGCGTAATTCTGTCGTGAAGATTGATGGTTAGTGTGTTGTGTATCTCTATCTCTAGAATACCTTTCAAGAGAGAATCTATCAGAAGACACAGGGGCAGCAGGTGCTTGTGAATACGAAGGAGCATATTCTTCTACCGCTCTATCAGTAATAGTATCTGCTGGCGCTTCAACCACAGTCTCTTCTTTAGTAACAGAAGCTGGTACATCGTGCGCAATCTCAGTATCGCGACGAGACTCTCTTGTATCACGCTCCCCATCAATATCTCGTGTCGCAATACGAAGCGCTTGAATACGTTCGCGGTTAAGTGGTATCCATCCATCTTCGCGTGGATATAGTTTCTTTGCAGCAAGAATCATCTCTTCAAGCAACATGTGCGCCTTTTGCTCATTGCTATCGGCATACACGATAATCTGTGCAAGACCCTCTGGAGATACAAGAACATCTGATTCGTATGCAGCCTTTTCAAGCACACCTTCAAGGTACCTATCAGCAATTGCCTCCTTGTGCCATAGACGATCCGCAGGGGTAGCTACTGGCGCTTGTTGCGGTGCAGTAAATTGCATGGTTCCTGTTGGGAGATTATGAGGAGGATTATTTGTTCGAGTTACCGGAGCCTCACTGCGTGGCGCGTATGTTGGTGCTGGAGTGTAGTGAGGTTCTGCAGGTTGCGCGTGGTGAGCGTGTGCGTGGTGAGCATGATGATTATGTGACTCATGAGCATGTGCTCGTGAATACTCATCAGCTGATTCGCGTCCTACTACATCATCACGTCTCATGTACGGAGCCTCTTTTGAAACTTCTCGTTCATCAAGATATTGCCCAGCTCTCGTAAATGCAATGCGGATAAATCGGTGTAGATACTGCCTCACAATAAGGTAGTGCGTCATGATACCAGTTACCACAAGTACCGTTAGCCAGAAGAAGAAGGTAAGTAGTGGCCCAGCCTCAAAACCGGTATATGGAACTTGAGAGAGGTACACAAAGGCAAGTGGTTGGTCAGTAGGAGGTGTAATAGAAGGAGGTGTCGTAGTTGACGCGATAGTCACTCTAGGTGGGTTAAGTCCTCCGCCGCCTCCACAGTTACCATTAGGACACAATGGCTGTAGGTCAATTCTTGCAGTACAGGTAGTAGTACCAAATTCACCACTAAAGACTCCGGTGTATAGTTTGCTACTGTTTGCAACAAATTTTGCAGATCCTGAGACACTAACCGTACCGAGGTCAGGAGTAATAGTGGTCTTGCTTACATTAGTACCACTCCACGATAGAGTTACTTCAGTATTTTGTCCTTCTACTACACGATTAGGGGTAATAGACATCTCACATACTGGTACCTTGTTAGGTACAGTAACCGTTGCCTGACATGTTACCACTGCGCCAGTTGCGCCAGTAGCAGTGAGGGTGTAAGTGGTGGTCTGTGTTGGTGATACTTGCGTTGAGTTATTTGCTGTCACTGATCCTATACCCTTATCTATAGATATAGAGGTAGCTCGTAGTGATGTCCAAGTGAGTGTAGCACTATCACCTGGTTGCGCGAGTGTTGATGGTGAAGCGGTAAGTGTACAGAACGGTGGGTCAATTGGTGTTTCAACAGTCACTGTAACCTTACAAGTGACGGTCTTTCCCTTTTCACCTGTAAAGGTGCCCGTGTACTCTGTAGTTACCTCAGGTGATACCACCTTTGAACCATTTAACGCTATTGCTCCTATGCCCTTATCAATAGTTGCGCCAAATGTGTTTTGGCTTGTCCATGTAATTGTCGCACTCTCACCCTTCTTTATTGTTGATGGAGCTACACTCATGGCACAAACAGGGTCTTGAGGCTCAGGGAGTTTTTCAAACGCTGCGCATAGTGGAACAATGTCATTAGTAGACGATGCATCAGGATACGCTGCGTGTACTGCAACTGCAGTCTTTGTGTCTTGGGATACCACCAACTCACTATTTACTACTGATACGTCATAATCCTTGTTATCTGCAAGATCAGGTGAGGCGTTAGTTGATACTATGGTTGATCCTACCAAGTCTCGCAATTTAATAGACCACTGTTCTTTTGGCTCAGTCACGATTGTTCTGTCAGTGTGATAGTCAAAAGATGCAAGGGTTACTTTGTACGTACCTTTCGCAAGCTCTGCCGGAACTGGAGCGGTTTCTGCTGATGATCCAGATTGATCAGATCGTATTTTGCTTGTAGATAGATTTACAATCGTTACTCCAGAAGATGGAGAAAGTGGACATACAGGTAATGTATCCTGCTTTACCATGACTGGTGCTGAACACGTTATTGTCTTTCCATTCTCACCAACAAAAGTTCCTGTGTAAGTAACGTTAGTAGTAGGTGAAAGATTTTTAGTTCCGCTTGCTCCAACTGCGCCCACACCATTATCAATAGTTACTGATGTGACATTAGTACCACTCCACGTGAGAGTAATGCTTTCGCCTAGCTTGATCACGCTCTTATCAACTGTCATTGAACAAATAGGATCAGGGATTATTCGAAGTTCACCGAAGTTATTTCGTTCACTGTGATCTCCAGGGACTAGTACAATGCTTGAGAATACATCGTTTACCGTGTCATTTCCTCCCTTGGTGCCAATTTGGTCAAACCAATCTTCATAACCTGCTGGTTGTGATTCGATAACGGTATATGTACCTTGTTCAAGATTATCAAATAGGTAGCATCCGTCAGCGCCAGTGGTTGTGGTTTTGGTAACAGCTGATCCACTTACAGTTGTTCCAGTAAGAGAAATAGTTGTTCCAGGAATTGGCGCATCATCTGCGTCCTTTACTTTATTTTTGTTTGCATCTACGTATACACATCCAGAGATTTTTGCTGGCGCAAGACTCTCTACTCGCTCAAAGAGCGCACAGATAGGAATGATGCTGTTTGGATTGCTGTTTGGGTACGCAGCATGCTTAGCAGTTACCTGCGTGATTGTTTGCGTAACTTCAAGTCGTTCATTAACTACTTGTGAAAGATAGTTTTGATCATCAGGAAGGTCGCCAATGGTACCGCTTGTTCCAAGCGATATTAGTCCGCCGAATCGAGCAAATGACAAGAACCATTTTTCATCTGGCTGTACTTGCCCAGGCTTTGCTGAGTGTTCATCAAATGACGCGAGAGTTACCTTGTAGATACCACTTGGAATCTCAGTAGCAAACGGACCCTTTTCTGAATTTGCTTTAGTCTGATCTGATCGTATTAGTCCGTCACCAAAGTCAATCAAAATTTTACCTGCACCACCAACGAGTGGGCATGTAGGAGTCTGTGGTGGTGGCAAGACAACAATAGGCGCAGAACAAGTGATTACTTTTCCGTTTACTCCAGTAACAGATGCAACATAGGTAGTACTTGCTGATGGAGTCACGCTCTGAGAACCGTTTACCGACACGCTACCTACACCGTTGTTTATCGCTACGCTTGCCGCATGTTCAGTAGTCCACACAAGTGTCGCTACCCCACCCTGAGTTATTGTGGTTGGGTTAACAGTAAGAGTACAGATTGGGTCTGGTTTTGGAGATACGGTGATAGTTGTATTACATGAAATTGTTTTGCCTTCATTTCCAACAAAGGTAGCCGTGTAGGTAGTGGTTTGTGTTGGAGACACCGCAACCGAACCGTTAACCGCAATTGAACCAACGCCATTATCTATAGAACCACTTGATGTATTGCTTGAAGTCCACACAAGTGTAGCGGTTCCTCCTGTCTGTATAGAAGAAGGACTTGCAGAGAGTGCGCACACTGGATTTGGTGTTGGATTAACTACAATAGTAGTAACGCACGTAACGCTCTTACCCGCCTCACCCATAAAGGTAGCCCTATAGGTAGTTGTCACAGTTGGAGAGACGGTCTTTGATCCCTGCACGTCTATACTTCCTATATTATTATCAAGTGATGCAGAAAGCGCGTGTTGTGATGTCCAGCTTAGAAGTACTTCTCCACCCTTTGTTATTGTGGTTGGGAAACCAGTCAACGTACAAATAGGATCCTTAGGTTCTGGAAGTTTTTCAAATGCAGCACAGATAGGCACAATACTGTTTGGATTGCTGTTTGGGTACGCAGCATGCGTTACTACTCCTGTCTTTACATCGCCATCTATCTTGAGATTACTATTCACTAGCTCCACAAGATAGTCTTGATTGTCTGGAAGATCGGCAATTGCAGAGGTGGTAACTATTGTTGAACCTGTGATTGAACGAAGTGCAAGTTCCCATGACTCATTAGGTTGCACTTGCCCCTGCTTATTTGTGTGATCATCGTACGAAGCAAGATACACACGGTAAGATCCCTGCGGAAGATTAAGTGCAAAAGGTCCCACGGTTGCGCTTGCTTGTGATGAGTTGGCAGTAATTATGTTGGTAGTAATTGGTACCACAGTAAGTCCATCACGAGGCGCAATAGGACATGTAGGAGATGCTGGCGGAGGAGTTACTGTAACTTTTGCTGAACAAGTAATTGTCTTTCCGTTATTTCCAACAAATGTACCAATGTACGTAGTGGTATCACTTGGTGATACCGATTTTGATCCGTTAACAGCTACTTGCCCTACCCCCTCACTAATTGATGCTGAAGCAACATTTGTTGTAGTCCAGGTAAGTGTAGTGATGCCACCCTTAACAACAGTGCTTGGGGTAACTGTCATCTGACAAATTGGGTCAGCAAGCGGTACTACCACAATTGTCTGTGAGCAGGTGATAACTGAGTTATCAGTACCAACAAATGTACCCGTATACGTGGTTGTTTGTGATGGAGAAACTACCTTAGTACCAGTCGTTGAGACTGATCCAACACCGCCGTCAATGCTTGCGCTCTTAGTATTAGTAGAAGACCATGAAAGTGTTGCAGAACCTCCCGCAGAGATAGTTGAAGGGTTTGCCGACATGGTACATGTTGGTGGCTTTGGTGTATCAGGCAACTTCTTAAAGGCTGCGCAGATAGGAATGATGCTGTTAGGTGACGAAGTATCAGGGTACGATGCATGCACCGCCTTAACAGATGACGCAGCCCCGATGGTAAGGTTAGAATTTACTTTTTGAGTAAGGTAATCCTGTGAATCAGCCAAATCGCTTATTGCGTTTGACTGTACCCCATTATTAAACTCAACAAACCAACGCTCATTAGGTTGGACCTGCCCCACCTTATGGGTGTGATCATCATACGAAGCAAGAGTCACGTCGTATTGTCCCGATGCGAGGTTAACCGCAACTGGTCCAGCTATTGCACTTGATTGACTAAGATCAGATCTAAGTACCGTAGTACCAAAATTAACAATAGTAGTATCGGCGCTTGGAGTAAGCGGACAAGTTGGTCCTGCTACTGGTTTCTTATCAAAGGCGACACACACCGGTATTACACTATTGTATTTAGTATTTGGTGTTGCGTGTCGCGCGGTTATCTTTGCAATTGGCTCACCAATAAGTGCATTTGTTGCAAAATTTGCAGTAACTGAAGCCTCTTTTACTCCATCCGCAAGGTCTGCGGTTGGTCCGTAGGTTGCGATGGTATTTCCTACTCCATTATATATATCCAAGTACCATTGCTCGCTCTTTTGCTCATTTACATTAGTTGATGCTCTATCAGAGTACCCATCGTACGAATATCCTGTAATGGTGTAATCTCCTGACTCAATAGATACAAATTCACTGTGACTTGTAGGCGATCCTGCTTGTCCCGCAATAAGGCGTACAAATGCAGTGCCGTCCTTGAATTCAACAATAGTTCTTCCAGCTTGTGGAGTAAGTGGACAAGTAGGGGTATAGAACTCAGTAGTTGGAGTGGTAGGTGTTGTAGGGGTAGTTGGAGGAGTTGGTACATCTATTCGCTCAAATGATGCACAAACAGGATACACACTGTTTGGTGAACCATTTTTATCAAATGTTACGTGCTGTGCGCGTAGCATCGATATATCGTTTTTGAGTACGAATCCAGTCTCAACCACCGTGGTCTTGGTGTCTTGCTCTACAAAGTCAGCAAGATCTGAAGTACCCTTTGCCCATTGCCAGGTAGACTGTGCTCCACTTTCAAAACCTATCGAATATGATTCGCTAGGTTGCTTTGCTGTTTGAGTTCTTCCAGAGTATCCATCAAATGATACCGCGGTGATTTTGTAGGTTCCCTTAGGTAGATTTGTCGCCGCACGAACATACCCATCCTCATAGGATCCGGTTGAAATGAGCTTCTTTGTTGGAAACGTAACTATAGTGGTATTAGCGCCAGCGACTAATGGACACGTTGGGACTGAAAAATCCGACGTGGATGTGCCTGTCGCAGAAACGCTGTTTGATGCAATCATCACGCCAAATGCGGATGCTGCAATCATCAAAAAAAGAAATGCGGATCCTATAATTGCTCTTTTCATAATATGTATCGTGTTGTCTACCTGCTAGTAATAGTATTCTACCTTTTAATCACCGCCTGTTGCTGGCAGTTGTCCACCATCAATTAACTTGAGAGCGGATAACTTCCAACAAAATCTGCCTCAACAATAAATCGGTCTTGCTTAGTACCAAATGAGTTACATGTTGCGAGTGTAAGACGCTTTCTGTCGTTAGTGAAATCAACACGAACATCAGATGCTTGATCCATACGAACACTCACTACCTTATACACATTTTCCTGAGAACCATTTTGTACCTTTATAAGGGCACCCTCTGTAAGCTTGCCGATATTATTAAACGCCTTGAAGTTTTGGTTTCTAATATTCGGTAATCCAGATGAATGAGCGAAGATAAACATATTACCGTTATCTATCATGCTCCCTGATCCAGGAAATCGAACCGCCCCATACAACAGCGCGTTATCAAGTATCTCGACATCTCTTGAAAGTGGGTTCTTAACCGCAACATCAACACCAATATCATCAATGATGATGCGTGTCGGCTTGTCTGCAACCGAAACTTTTGACTCCATTGATGCAACTGGGTCAACATACACACCAGTATTTTGCGCAACCCTCTCTGAAGTTTGCGCTGGTGTTGGCTGACGCTCAGCACTAGCAGTCTCCACAAAGGTAACCGGCACAAGACGAGAACTTAGTGTAACCACTACCTCATCTTCTTTTTGTGGCAACGCTTCATCTTCAGTAGCAATGGTCGCTTGCTCAGTCATCACTAGCTCTGGATAAAAATCCATTTTAAAGAGTAGTGCCCCAAACACAAGGAAGGTAATTGCAAATACCCCGATATACTCAAAAGTTCTCATAGTTGATGAGGCGCTTCTAAGATTCTCGTTATTGAGTCCATTGCTCATGCTGCAGAAAGTTCAAAGACCAAAAGCGTGTTGTTGCATGGCGACAACAGCCTATTAGTCACCCCTACATAGTACCGCATATTATTGACAAAGTCAAGTTTCCGTGTCGGTTTTACTTTGTCAGGTACATATGCTTGGTGGTACCATATATGCACATGCAAACACATCCTACAAAACCAAAATTACCAAATACCCTCCTTACAAGAGACACCGTAGAGAAAGTAGTTCTC
This sequence comes from uncultured Candidatus Saccharibacteria bacterium, assembly GCA_964409035.1. Taxonomy (GTDB): domain Bacteria; phylum Patescibacteriota; class Minisyncoccia; order Phycocordibacterales; family UBA12088; genus CAYPBQ01. Next base: position 11,935 of record CAYPBQ010000003.1, on the reverse strand, counting down.
TACACCACAATCACTGGAGTGGTAGTACTTGCCATTGCCCTTTTTGGTGCAGCCTTTATAAAAATTCCAACGTCAATACAAACTGCCGCGGTTGAAATAAGCTCTGTCTTCTATCCTGCTGACACTCGTTTGCAACTTGCGCTTGAAAGTAGATATGTAGAGAGTGGTATTCCCCTCACCCTTGCGTGGACTGCTCCAGCAACTGATATCCCAGGATCATTTCTGTTTGCATACAAATGCGTAAACGGACTTTCTGTGTTTATGGAAAATAGAGACGGTGATTATGAATCAATATCTTGTGAACAACCCACAGAACCGCTCGTAAGTGGCAATCAAATACGCATTCGCCTTACATCAACTGAAAACCGTTTTCTTGATGTACCACTTGCGGTAGCGTTTTATCCTGAAGGTGATCCATCGCCGTTATTTTTCTCTCGCGCATTGGTAACAGTCGAGAATCCTCGTATTGCATTTAGCCCTTCTCTTAGGCCAGATGGTACTACTGCAACATCAACCAACGCAACCGATGTCTCACCTCAAATAGATACAGCTACACCGCCTGCAACTAGACCACCCAAGGAGCAAACCCCCGCAACCCCTCAACGAGGGGCAGGTACAAGTGAATCATTCCAAATCCCTCGCATCGATGGCGCCGCACAGACCGCGCCGCGAACACTCTCAGGCCAAAGTGATCTTTCTGTAAAGATAATGAATGTTGGGTACATTGATGACGCAACAAAGGGATTTGTAATTAGTAATACCGTAGAGAAAAATAATATAAGCGCGGTGATGTTTGCCGTTGAAAACAACGGTACCAACTCATCAGGTTCATGGGATTTTGCAGCTATACTCCCCACCAACCCTCCATATATATTCCAGTCACCCACTCAACGAGAACTTCTCCCTGGCGAAAGAATTGAATTCACTATGGGCTTCGACAAAGCTAAAGAAGGCGCAACTTCTCTTGAAATAAAAATAAATATTGACCCTTCACAAAGAATCTCAGAGTCAAATGAGACCAACAACTCCACTATTGCAACAATTGGTATCCGCAACTAAATACTGAGTTGTAAATCGCTGCTGGTAACGCAGCGATTTACTATTGTTTAGTGCCTATACTATGTCTATAAGCGATAGTCATTATCTTTTACCCTCCTGATTGAAGGTTACCAGGTAGACAAAAATGATCTGTCGTTGTAAAAATGAATGCTTGACATTATTAAATGAGCGTGTTACTATGCTCCCGCATCAAGTAGTCGGTGCGCCACAGATTAATTATTCATTTCGTATTATCAGTATTCATTATGAATCAGCAATATCAGAATCCGGGAGACGTGCAGGTAACTATTGAGCACCGTTCGAAGGTGGAGCGTGCAATTACTCGCGCGCTTGCAGTTATTGGAGTAATTGCGATTGTCGTTATCGTTATATGGGCAGGCTTTATGGTGGTTCGATCACTACCAACTGCGGTAACTGCAGTACAAAACGCAGCGGTAGGACTTACTCAAGTTTTCTCACCTAAGAAGGAAGAAACAATAAGCCTTTCTATGAGCACGCTCGTTGCTCGATCAGGCGCTCCATACACCGTAGCATGGGGTCACACCACAACTGAGCCAACTGGTACCTACGCCCTTACCTACTCATGTAGAGATGGACTTAGCGTAGAATCACCTAACACCGATGGCACCTACCAAAGTGCATTCTGTGATACACCATTTAACTTTGCGCGATCAAATAGCGAGATTCGCATTGTTCCTACATCAACACAAAATAGATATCTTGATGTACCAATGACTATCTCGTACTTCCCAGAGGGCGCATCAACTCCGACTGTACAAAAGACATTCGTGATGACAATTGAGAATCCTTCTGTATCAATAAGCCCAAGCACAACCGGAGGAACAGTAGCGACATCAACTACCACTACTGGCACCACAGTAACCACACCGACTACAACTACTCGCCCTTCAACAGGCACCACAAGACCAACTGGGACAACTGCGGTTACCCCAGGCGATCGAACTGAAAACACATATCAAATCCCTGGTACTGGCGGAACAACACCAGGTAGCACCACTGCAAAACCAATCAATCCTAACGGAAAGCCTGATCTTGCGGTAAATGTACTTGAAACTGGCTACATTGATGCTGCGACAAATAAATTTGTTGCCGCAAATAGTGTAAAGAGGAGTGAGCGAGTTGCGGTACGCTTTGAGATTGAGAACAAAGGCAACAACGTCTCTGACTCATGGATGTTTAGCGCAATACTTCCGACCTATCCTCCATTTGTATTCCAATCTCAAACCCAGCAAAAGCTAAATCCCGGAGAAAAGATTGAATACACCCTTGGATTCGATAAGGTAGCGACTGGAAACTCAGTAGACCTAAAAATATTTGCTGATCAAAGCCTAAAAATCAACGAATCTAATGAGGAGAACAACATCAAGATTGTTACCATCAACATCACCGACTAAGGTACGTGAAGGAGCATAATTTCCTGTCATATAGCCCCAGAATTCGTACGAATTCTGGGGCTATTGACATATACCATATTTGTGTAGTATAATACTTATATGAATAGAGCAATACCAATGTATAGCACTACCTACATGCCGTCATCAGTTACCTCTCAAAAGGAGATAGATGCGATTATTACTCGCGCTACTATATCCTCAAAGAACGAGCTCAAGCACTCTGACGCTGATGAAAAGGCTTTTGCAGAACATCTTAACATTGATGAGCTGTGCCTAGACAATGATGCGCTTACTGAGGCGATCCGATCATGTGAAGAGTCAACACTTCCCCATGATGCTGATGACGAGCTATTGATGAGCGATACAATGTCTGATGCCTTTGGCAACACGGTAAGTGTTTCTCAAAAAGGTAATCATATACACCTAAGCGATGACGCAAAACTTGATCTTCAGAGAATAATTCCTCGCTCAAAGCTCGCAACAAGAAGCGTCACTATGAGAAGTAATCATATCCTTAAAGACTTTGTTGAGTACTTTGGTGGTAGCATCTATGACAGCGCTAAAACAATCAGTACTACGCTAAGTGCTGAGGGTCATGCATCAATTGCTAAGCACGCACAGCGGGTAGAAAATCGAAAGCGTGCAAATATTGGCGAAGACGGATCTGAAATACAAACCTTCCTTATTGGGTATCCACTTATATTCTTCTTTAACCTTCTTGTCCTTGTATCACTAGGGTTCTACCCTGCCTAAACTACTAGCTAAGTAGTGATAAGAAAAACAGTGCCATACTTTCACCGAACGGAGTAAAAATAAACAAAGAAAGTGGTGTGTAGCCGAGGAGAAATCCAAACGCACACCACTTTTTTTGATCCATTAGCAATGAGCCAATAAATACAAAGCCTATTATTGCAATAAGGAGTCGTGCCACCATAGCAGGAAAATCGACTATTGCCATTAGTCCAAGTAGTAGCAAAGAAAGAAGTAGTGCGATAGCTGTCCAAGCAAGTGTGTCCCGGAAAAATCTGTTCATGGTAGTCGTACTGAGTTGATTAAGTAGTAAGGTTAAATATCAAGTGTTGCGTTGCGGGCATTTGATTGGATAAATGACTTTCTATTGGTTACATCAGTTCCCATGAGAATATCAAATATTTTATCTGCTTCGCGTGCGTCATCAATAGTTACTTGCTTAAGGACCCTTCGAGCAGGATCCATGGTGGTCTCCCACAATTCTCCGTAATTCATTTCTCCAAGACCTTTGTATCGTTGAATTGACACCTTAACCACCTTCTTCTTTTCATCAGGAACATCAACCTCTTCTACCTCCTCACTGTCAGATTCTTCAAAATCCTCCTCAATAACACCAAGAGAAACGAGTATGGTGTTCTTTTCTGTATCATTATACGCGTAGTGAAGCTCCTTGCCCTTAGATATTTTATACAATGGTGGCTGTGCGATGTATACATGCCCTGCAGAAATTAGCTGCGGCAAATATCGATAGAACAGTGTGAGGAATAGCGTACGTATGTGCGCGCCGTCAACGTCGGCATCTGTGGCGATAATAATTTTGTGGTACCGCAAACGAGAAATATCAAATGTGTCGCCAATAGCCGTACCAAGGGCAATAAGTAGCTCCTTAACACCACGCGCGGTTACAATTTTATCAAGACGTGCTCGCTCTACATTTAATACCTTTCCCCACATCGGTAGAACGGCTTGTATCCTTCTGTCTCTACCCTGCTTTGCTGAACCACCCGCTGAGTCTCCCTCTACGATAAATAGCTCTGCTTCTTCTGCTGCTTTTGTCTGGCAATCAGCGAGCTTTCCAGGCAGCGTCATTCCCTCAAGCATTCCCTTTCTTAGTACAGAATCCTTTGCTGCCTTTGCTGCCTTTCGAGCCTTGAGGGCAAGTATCGACTTACCGATGATAAATTTTGCATCATCTGGATTCTCTTCCATGTATTCGTTAAAGGCTTCCGAAAACACTGTCTCAACAGCTCCCCTTGCCTCTACCGATCCAAGTTTTGCTTTTGTCTGTCCTTCAAACTGAATCTCTCTTAGTTTTACTGATACCACGGCGGTAAGACCTTCGAGGACATCGTCACCGGTAAAGTTCTCATCCTTTTCCTTTATAAGATTATTTTTACGCCCATAGGTATTAAGGGTGCGAGTGAGCGCAGTCTTAAAGCCGGTTATATGTGTACCTCCTTCTGGGTTGTATATATTGTTTGCAAAGCCGAGTATGCGCGGAGAAAAGTCATCAATATACTGAAGAGATACCTCAACCGCGACATTATCAATCTCCTTCTCTACATAGAAAATATTTTTATGAACTGGCTTTTGTGTGTGGTTATAAAATCGTACCAACGACTTAAGCCCTCCTTCAAAGTAAAAGGACATTGAAGGAACTTCAAGTGCTAAGTCTCTAAACCAAAATACACTATCAAGATCAATCTTGCCCTCATAGTCTCTTGCATCAAAAATAGAGATGCGAAGCGCCTTTACCAAATACGCCTGCTGTCTAAGGTGGTCAACAATTTTATTCCATGAAAATCCTATTTCTGGGAATATCTCAGCATCTGGCTCAAAGGTAACGATAGTACCGTACATCTTTGACGCAGAAACTTTTTTTACTGCCGCTTTTCTTTTTCCTCGACTGTACTCTTGGAAAAACTTTCCTCCATCGCGGTGTACCTCAACACTTGCAAACACAGAGAGCGCGTTTACCACTGACACTCCCACACCGTGTAGTCCTCCAGAAACCTTGTATCCTTCGCCACCGAATTTTCCTCCTGCATGGAGAGTGGTCATGATGGTTTCAAGCGCAGATACTTTTGTCTGCTTGTGCATATCAACAGGAATTCCTCGCCCATTGTCTGCAACGCGCACTCTGTTGTTTGGCAAAAGCACTACCTCAATATCATTAGCATACCCACCCATCGCCTCGTCGCGACTGTTATCAAACACTTCCCATATCAGGTGATGAAGACCATCAGGACCAGTAGTACCAATGTACATACCCGGTCGCTTTCGTACTGGTTCAAGACCTTCTAGTACTTGAATGTCTTCTGCGTTGTAATGATGTCCTTTTGCATTCATATACGTATAGTGACTAGAGTATACCACAAAACCACGCCTCATTATAGCGATAATTCATTGACTAACCTCAAAAAATGCGACCTATTGTGGGAGGTATTTAACGCCTATTCGTAGCCTTTTCTGAAATAATCAAGGTCATGGCGCTCACAAGCGCTGTGAGTAATACACCCCAAATAATATCCACAATAGTTACCACCATTGGCCAATCAGATAGTATTGCGGCATTGGTAAATCCATAAGTACCGTACGCCACTAATCCTAGTACTGCCCCTCTAAAGAGAGCTCCGTACGCGGATATTTTTTCATTGTGCGATGGAATCACCGCAAGTACCGCAATACCAATAGGATAGATTAAATAAAATAAAAATGTTGGTAACAGACTTACCTGCGGAGCAAGTAGGCTGAACAATGAATCTGCGTAAAAGTTGGTAGCAACTATACCAAGCCAAATGCCGTCCATGGTGGTAAGGAGGACAAAGGCAATAGCATACACCGTCCAAAATGATAATGTTTTTGTGAAAAAGAATCGTAACATATATTATTCTTTACGAATAACACCTCCATCTTGTGACATTCTGTACGCAGATGAATACTCACCTGCGGTAAGCTCTACTCGATACCCATCAACCGTCGCTTGTGTACATATCTCGTCTTTACCAAGCCCAAGACAACCATCTGGCCATACACGCGCCACAGAGGATGTGATAGTGATATCCTCAATTGCAGCATCGGTATCTTCAACCACTCTAAGAAGTAATGCAGTAAGCGCTTCATCTGCAATCGTAGCAAATACTTCACGTTCTACAGAAGTCTCGTTTACTTCAGGTATAGATTGTTGTTCCTTTTGCTTTGCAAGCATCACCCCATCTACCACATATGCACCTCCCGCACCAAAAAGTGCTATAAGTACAATAATAGGTATCCATCTCATACACCTAGCATATCATGGGTAACAATGTTACAGCGAATACATTGTACCAATCGTGCTCATAAGCATTGGTACTGCAAATACAAGTCCGATAAGCGGGAGCACAAAGAATACAATCGTAGCAATTAGTGAGTACAAAAAGTACTTGCGAATCTTCTCTACTGATACGCTCATCATATCGATCTTTCTCTCTAGTGCCTCTAGGCGGTCATTCTCATCCATATATACTCTTTATAATTATTGATTAAACAGCGCGAGATACTCTCCATAACCCTCTTTTTCCATATCTTGCTTTGGGACAAACCTAAGTGCTGCGCTATTCATACAGTACCTAAGTCCCCCTCTATCTTTTGGACCATCTTCAAACACATGCCCAAGGTGAGAATCCGCAAAGCGTGAACGCACTTCTGTGCGAGTGCTAAAAAACGATGAGTCGTCTTTGGTAACAATAAAGAGTGGGTCAATAGGCTTAACAAACGACGGCCACCCAGTACCTGAATCGTACTTATCACGAGATGAAAACAACGGCTCTCCAGAAACCACATCAACGTATATACCCACTTCTTTATTATCTGCGTACTCATTTGCAAACGGCTTTTCTGTGCCATCTTGCTGTGTTACCCGAAATGACTCTGGTGATAGTGTTTGCTGTAACAATTCATCGCTTGGCTTCACAAATGTAGACCATGGAGTGGTACTAGTTGGCATATTTTCTGGTGATATATCGTGTAATGCGTCTCCCCAATGCTTCTTTATAAATGTATCTCTTCCTGATGCGTTTCTATAAAAGCCATACCGCAAGGCGTTTTCTTTGTAGTAATTTTGATGGTACTCCTCAGCAGGATAAAAGGGCATACGTGGCAATACCTCAACTGCAAGCGGTTTATCATACACCCCGAGAGCATCTATATTCTTTAGCACGCTCTGTGCAACATCCTTCTCATTTTCATCTGCAACATATATCGCTGGCGAATATGCTTTTCCCCTATCATGAAAAGACCCTTCTGCGTCAGTTGGATCTATGTGCTTTATAAAGTATTCAAGAAGTCCCGCATAGGTAAGCACTTGCGGATTATAGGTGACCTCTACCACCTCCCGGTGCCCATTCTTGCTATATGTCTCATAGGTGGGATTGCTACTAGTACCGCCGCTGTATCCCGAAACCACACTACGCACACCATCAAGTTTTTCTAAATCTGCTTCCACGCACCAAAAACATCCACCGGCAAGGATAGCGGTACGCATACCCTCTGTGGCAACATTATTATTTTCATCACTAGTGGCTGTACTTGATAGCGGCATATCGTTGGTAGTAATCATAGAAAAGTTGTGAGTGTAAAAATAAATACTTATACCTATCACCACGCATGCAATTCCAAATAATACTCGCTTATTCATGGGTGTTCTTTTCAATTATCTGCGCGCTTTTCATCCTTTGTTTACGCTCTCCTTGATAGAGAAAAAATGAGTACAGTACGGTTGCTATTATGGTTCCAATAAGCGGGTAGAAAAATAGCGCAAACGAATACTGTGGCGCAAAAAGTGCGAGCATACTAATCGCCCCAGAAAACATAAATAGCTCAGACGCGAGAAGGTGAGTTTTGTCCCAGACCGTATCACTTGAAAGTGTCCATGGGGTACGGACTCCCATAAACCAATTTCTTTTAGCAAACCTAAGTTCGTAACCAATGATGATAAAAAGGATACCAAGTGGTGGTACTATCGCGCGTGACATTGCAAACTCATACCCCATATTCCACACCACAACAAGCACATGAATGTAAGTAATAAAGGTGATGATAGCAAGCAGCACCAGGTTGTAATGTGATCGAAACTTTTCTACATTCTCCTTAAATGGGTCTATGCGAGGAAGGAACAACAGCACACTAGAAAGTAGCGTGATAAGTAATGGTATAAAAAACAATGCAAATGGCCTTGGAGTAAAGGAGTCTGCCTCACCTGCTATGTTAAAGTGGGTTGCCATCTGCTCAGGTAACTGATCATAGAACAAGGTACCCGATCCTATTGCTACAAGAATCAATACACCGATAGATATGTAGGTAGCTGTAGTACTCACCCCACCATCATAACGTAATAGTGGCATTGTGTCTTTTGTATATCCCCTATTGCTAGTTAACCAAAAAAGTAGCTCTCACCGTAATCATGACCTCCTTCTCTATAGTAGAGGTGTCATACATACCGTAATCAGCAACATCAATAGAATTACTCTGAAGCACCTGCACCACTCCACCCTGCGCGCTCTTTAACTTCCCTACAGATTGCCCGCTTGCACTCGCAATTTCTTCGGCACGAGCCTCCGCATCCTTTACCGCATCAGAAAGTAGCGAGACCCTTAGTTCAGGAAGTGTTGATATATAATACTCTGGCATCATTGGAGAAAATTGCACCCCACGCTGCGCGAGCACTACCGTATTACCTGCAAGCGTTTCAATAAGCTCAACTGAGTCGCTCTCCACGGTGATAAGCTGCCTCACGGTAACTTTTCGCGGCCCTTCATTTGTCCAATACTCATCTACCGCAATGGCACCCTTGGTTATTGCTTCTTCTGGTACTCCTCCCTCAGTAAGAAAGGTAGCCACCTTCGCGCTGTCACGTGCCACCTCGGTGTATGCATTTGCTAGTTCGTAATCATAGACTATTCTATTTACCGCAATAGCCCACTTTGCTTTGTCAGCAGTTGCCACTTGCTTTGCTGATCCTGTAACAGAGAGAGTGTTATCAAGCGACCGCACCGCATAAAAGGTATAGCAAAAGACAAGCGCACACAACACTAATGACGCCCCCACAATAACCGCCGGTAAAGAAACCAATTTGTAGTCTGTAGTAAACATATGTAGCTAGTATACACGTAATAATTTTCCCTGCACAATAAAGCATTCGATACTCTTAAATAAATTATGCTTTGAACACTGCCCGGAGCTAATGCTGGCGTAATATTTGCGTTATTTATTTGCTTGGTGATTTCCCTACGTTGTCGTACTTGTATGAGAAGTTTTGTCATAAATGGGTCCTGACCCCATTATCCATTATCCTCTACGCCTCGTCTACGTACTTCGAAATAAACCTTTGCTTTGCGGCTTCATACATAGCGTCCGTGGTAAGTACTTTGTTGTAACGGTATATCCTGCCTCCTGCGCCAAAGGTCTCTAAAAATTGGTTGAGGTAAACCTGAGGATTTACAAGCAAGAATTCATCCTCACGCTTCCAACCTTCGGGCATATCAAAGTCATAGCTGAAGCTGTGTCCGGCCACATTGATCCAGCGATGGGCTAGGATATTCCTCCACTCATGTATTTCGGGTGCAACTGATGAAAATTTCCTATCATCCTTGTCTCCGTCGATGAAGTGTTCCAAGAAAAGTTTGTAGCCATCTTCGCCTCCCTTGCCGAACAAACCGTACGCAATCGTAAGCGCGATCGAATGCGTACCCAGAAACATTAGTGTCGTCTGTCTATTTGCGGGATTATCGAATACAGGCCTCAGCTCGTTTACAAAGTAATTGCCCATCGACTGGATTACAGTCTCAATGACCTCAATTGGGCCGTTCTCTTGAAATCGCTTCAGTCTTTGCTCGCGGGTCTCGCCGAGATGTGCATAATTCTGAGACATCGAGTTACTTCTTTACTCGCAATTCAGCTGGCAAAAGGTTGTCTATCTCCTCGTCACTAAACGTAAGTTCTTCGTTTATCTTGAGAGCTTGTTGCGCGGCCTTATATGCCTTCGACGTTGTCTGTGGTGCGGATTTGTAGACGATGCGAAGTTCAGTCAGCAAGTTGTCCCGACGCGTAATAATATCGTGTTCGGGAATTTTGCCGTTCTTAATGTCGGCGAGTAGATTCACGTAGCGCTCTCGGATATACCAAAGTTCCTTGGCCGCTTGTCGATGTTTCTCTGCTTCCTCGTCAGGCCGGAAGCTCAACTGAAAGATTACGAATGCGAGAGTGGTCGCAGCAAGGATCGAACTCACAACTTGAAGCGTGCCGTTATTCGTAATTACGCTCCCCACAATCGATGACGAAGTAAGGGTCGTTAGAATTACGTTGACCCACTTAGTCCAAATCGCTTTACTGCTTTCGATTTCCGCAGCCTTCTCGTGCGTCTTGTGTGTGTAGGCAACGCGGCCGAACGATTCTCGAATGGCGTGTAGGTTTACGGTGTCCATATTGTTTAGTCGATTGGGACGAATACGTGGCCAATGGCTACGCACTGCCCTCCAGTAATTATGTAGCACTCGACGTAGTGCTCGCCATGATAAAGAGTGCTTTCTTTTTTACTCTCCGACCCGTCGTCATCGGTGATTTCGCCACGCAAAGCCCCCTTATCTCGTGCCTCGTTGCCGAAGTTTCTTACTTTCCATTTAACGCTGTACGGCTCGGGCACATTATGCGAGACGATTTTGAAGAGTAGACTCGCGCTTTTTTGAATGCGGTAGCCTCGTGCTTGAAATTGACTCAAAACCCAGTGGTTCTTCCGCCATCCGTTCTGGTTGATGTTGACGTCCACTTTTACCGAATACGCGGGATTCAGAACAGTTCCAATACCGTACTTTCGATCGAGATGCTCTTCTGTTGTGGCTGGGAAAAGAGACTGTAACTTCGAGACCATTTGATGAAAAGCGGCAACAATACCTTTGGATACGTCGGCCTTTGGGAATTCATCACTAAATACTTTCTTCCATTCTTCAGATGCTTCTTCCAAATCCCCGTCGTTCTCGAATGCAAGTGCTTTTGTGGCACGCGCATCCGCAGATTCGGCACGACTCTTCCAAGCATCACCGAGATTTACCGCTTCACCCGCGGCAGTAAAAATGGTGTTATTCACCTTGGACAACAAATACTTGAAAAATCCTAACGCAAGCGAGCCGTAACTGTGCTGCGAAAGCGTATCTCCGAGCGAATCGAGGTACTGCACGACCAGCGTTTCAATAACGAACGACTTGAGCGGAACGCCGCAGTACTCGACCCACTTTTTACACATGCGGATGAGGTCGAGTGTTTTGCCCGTCTTCTTGCTTGAAGAGCGGATGTACTGAATTCCCGCCACTGGGTCCCAAGTCTCCCACGAGCCACCATTCTCGGTGTTGGGAATTCTGAACTTGCCGTCTGTCAGCTCCCATGCTGGAAGCAATTCAACAGTGTGCGTCCCTTCGGTAAATTGAATAACAACTACCTTACCGAACGCTTTGATCGTTTCAGTCGTGGTGTAGGTATCCTGTAAAATTAAACGGATCTCCCGGAGAAGCTGCGACTGCTTGTTGCCGCTAAGCGCATTAAACCGCTCAAATTCACTCGCGGGCATTTTGAACAAGACATCAATGTCGCGAGGCGGCCTGATATGTGTCGATTTGCCATATGAGCCAATGAGGTTGCCATTGTTGTCGTATGCAAGAGACGTTCCGTTTATTGATGTTGGT
>CAYPBQ010000002.1:0-189022 GCA_964409035.1 uncultured Candidatus Saccharibacteria bacterium | reverse complement strand
GTGCGCATGGTGTGCAAAGAGCAAAATATCGCTCTGTGTATGGTTTATTATAGCGTGAAAACACTAAATTGTTGTGGTAGTAAAGGGGTGTCTGTGGGGATAACTATTTCTGTATTTTTGTGTCTTGATTTTGGTACTTGGAGACTTATCAATGTTTGTATGTAGATACCAAAATATCCTTACTTTAAGAGGTTTGTGGCTGATATCTGTGTATACAAAAACAAAATCGCCCAGTGTACTACACTGGGCGATTTTGTTTTTGTGGGCGATACAGGACTTGAACCTGTGACCTTCGCTGTGTAAAAGCGCTGCTCTACCAACTGAGCTAATCGCCCTCGCGTAAAAGGAGTATAAAGCAGATTCTCTTTTCTGCAACACTCTACGGCAGAATCGCGCTAAATGTGCACGCATTACCCTCAAGGCTAGGAATTGAACTGATAAGTGACGCGCAGTACAGGAGCGCCTCGTTACCAGGCATTGGGGTTGGCTGACGCTCTCTTGAAATGGTATACGGATGAATAATTGTCTTTATTTCCTTTTCACCAAGCAATAGCTCCACGGCTATACCAGTGTTTCTCTCCTTCCCTATCTGATCAAAGATAAAATTACCAAGTGAATAGAAAATTGGCTTTCCGTTGTAAAACTCAATTGGCTGCACTACGTGTGGGTGGTGTCCAATTATTACATCTGCTCCCGCATCGATAAGTCCGTGAGCGAGGGTCCTTTGATCATCTGATTCGATTAGCTCGTACTCATTTCCCCAATGCACCTCTACCACCACATACTCGTGGTTGCGTGTGAGATTCTGAACATGTTCAAACACCAATTCTTTTTTTGGTGGAGCGATTGTTCTGTCTATGCCCATGATGGCAATTCTTTTACCACGCACGATTGTTGTGGTTGCGCTCTCACGTAACGCTCCCCCGCCGGCGTATACAATACCCGCCTCATCGAGGTATCTCTTTGTATCCACAAGTCCATGTTCAAAACAATCGAATGAGTGATTGTTGGCGAGCGAAACGTGGGTAATGCCATTTTCTGCCAACATACTGGCAACAGAAGGATTAAAAGAAAAAACAATTTCTTTATTCTGACACTTTGATGTTTCTGTTATTGGACCCTCTAGATTGGCAATAAATATATCGACCGCATCTATTAGTTCTTTTTTTGAGCTTCTAAACTGAGCAAAAAGATCTGTACCAGACTCGTAGGCGACCCCCACCGACCGCCCCAGCATTGTGTCACCAACCGCTAGTATGTGTATTGGGGTTTCTTCTTCCTGTACAACAAGATTTTTCTTATGGGGTGGCAGATAAAAAACATCGTCAGGCTGCCAGTATGTCATCCACAAAAAAGAACCTGACACCGCGGTCATTACTGTTACAAACAATACAAAAAGTAGTATGCGGGTCATGGTAATGGTGTTCCTGCAGGGATGACGTGAGCTCATAAGTGGCTCCTGCCCAGCCTCGCTGTCGTGCTCGCAAAGCTGCGGGCGACATGGCTCTGGCGTGCGCTTCTGCGGGAGCCCTGTGCTTCGCTTGTGCTCCCGCGAGGAATCGAACCTCGATAGCCGGCTTAGAAGTCCGGAGTTCTATCCATTGAACTACGGGAGCTGTGTGATGACTCTACCCTCCCTCTTCATGTGGGTCAATAACTGGGGTCAATTACATCTCGAGAAGATTCTAACTCCTTACTAAAAAGATGTTCATGCGCATAAAGAAGGTCGAGTGTTTCGGAAAGCACACTTCTGTTTATTGTGAGTGTCTGAGTACCCAACGAGGTAGTAGAGGTGGTAGTTGCGCTGAAGAAAAAGTAGAAATAGGTAGCAATAGCCGCAAGTGCCGCGGTTGCCACCATAGTGAACAATACAATACACGCCCAATCATACGCGACGGGTCGCCGCCTTGTGTTTGAACGGGCAAAAAGCGCATGGGCTCTTTTGTACAGCGAAGAAAAAGATAGTTGTTTTATACTATTTAGGTTCATAGGTTTTTTCTTTTCTAAGTCTCACTTCAAACAAGCCCTTCCACTCTGGAAGTGGGTCGTCATTTTTAATTTCTGTTGGCTCCGCTTTCTCAATACTTACCCTTTCAACATTTTGTGCTAGTGGTAGCAATTCAAGCAGGGTGAGAAATGTGTACACATGCATCCAATCTCCCTCTGCAGAAATCCCTATTCGTATAAGTGATTCTGGTGTTTCTTCTTTTTTTTCTTTATCGTCTTGGTTTGAATCACTCTTTTTTGTCTTTTTCTTTGCAACCGCCTCATCAGTAACTGACGTTACTGTTACCGATGCGCCTGATCGCTCTCCAATTGTTTCAATCTTTTGCAACACATCAACAACCTCCCCTTCACCAACAAAGTAGGCAGCTATTTTTTCTCTGTCATCCTTTGTCTCATTGAGGAGTGCAATTTCAGCAGACCGCTGGCCGCCTTTTTGTAACTCAAGCTCAATGTTTTGTACAAGCGTCTCAAGCGCTGCTTTCTCCTTTGTAAGTGAGTAAAAAATAAGCGCAAGCACACCACCGCTTATAGCAAGAAACACAAGCGCAAGGGCGAATATTTTGTTTGTATTTTGATTACTCTTGAGCATGGTGTATCACAAATGAAATGGTGAATGGTATGTCTTTGCTACTAGCAAAATTTGATATCGGAACCTTTACTTCCTTAAAGCTACTATTGGCCTTAAGCGCGTCTGCAAACTCAAGAAGTATGGTTCTGTCTTTTGCGGTACCTGCAACAGTAATCGTATCGTCTGATGTTTCTTTTTTTTCTTTGTATAAACCAGTAATAACAATTCCTGTGGGTCGCGCATTTATTACTTCTTCAAAAATGTCGGCGGATTTGTTTGCGGTTAGCAGCGTGGTGAGTGCTACCATTTCATGATTTGTTTTATCAATCTCTTCATCTATGTGATCATCTTCTGTAGAGGAGGAGCCATCAAGTGATACAAGCCGCGCCTCTCCTAGGATACGCTCAGATCGCACATGCATATACGCAGGAACCATCATGAGAGCGCCCATAAGAAGCACAAATGAAAACACCACAATGCCCACAATAAAGAGCCGAGTTCGATACTCATTTTTTATTATCTGTTTTTCTCGCTGAGGAAGAAGATTAATCTGTGACATATTACTCAAATGATCTCAGTGATAGTCCTACGGCACTCGCATATTCTATCGCCTCTCGCGCATCAATGGGTGGTATGTAGGTAGATGTGGTACAGGTGTTTTGCCACACATTCCCTTTAACAACCGACATCGCTAACCGTCGAGAGAGGAAATTTGCAATACCAGGGATATTCGCATTGCCACCCGAGAGAATAACTGACGTTATATCCTTATGCTTCTTTTCTCCCTTTATACCTGTGTCATTCCAGTAGAGTATGTGTTTGGTTATTTCCTCCGCGAGGATAGTAAGGGGCTGCTCTAATGCTTCGAGCATTTGCTTATTAGATAAGCCTCTCATGCGAGTACCTTCACTTTTTAATAGTTCGGCTTCTTCGTGGCTTACTTGAAGCGTTTTTTCTATTGCTTCGGTAAAAAGATTTCCTCCCACTTCAAGGGTTGCGCTAAACACCAGTTGTTCATTCTCCACCACGTAAAGACCCGCTTCCGATTCTCCAAGATCAAGAATCATATAGCTTTTCTTATCACCCTTTTTTACGAGTGATCGAGCAATAGCTTGTCCCTCAACCTCAAGCGAAATTGGTCGCATGCCCGCTTCGACAAATGCATCTATGTATTGCTCTACAAGGGCAACGGGGTACACAGACACATCAGCATACAATGCGTCATTGCTGTGTGTTGTTTCAATAAGCGAGTAATCAAATACCGCCTCACTTGGTGCTAGTGGTACGTTGTCTTTAAGTTGAAATTCGATAATGTCACGCACTTGCTGTATCGGTGTCCCAGTTGGAATTTGTGTTCTGAATAAGTATGAGTGCTCTTCAGGTAGAGAGAGGCGTACAAATTTGCACCCGTGTTGCTTTTGGATTTTTTTCAAATGAGCTACAAACCCTTCCCTATCTACAATGCTTCCTGCTTTTATTATTCCCTCTTTGAGTTTTCTTTTACCAAATTTTCCAACAACAATATTGCCATCAATATCAACGAGTTCTATAAATTTTATTGAGTGTTGTGATAGATCAAATCCCATCGCATTCATACGCAAGTACGATGGCACCGGAAAGATATGTTCTAGTGATGATACTAATGTTGCAAACATAGTAAGTAGACCATCCTATTATATCCCGACTCAACAAAAGACAGAGTGTGTGTACTGTATAAGTACTGCGCGATGCACCAACACTACTTTATGCGTGTACCAGGAAGTATCTTGCTATCTATGATGAGAAGCGAGAAGTTGCCATCTGCATCATTAACCCCGAGTATCATTCCCTGACTCTCAAGTCCGCGAATAGTGCGCGGTTCGAGATTTGCCACAAATCCACATGTAATACCAGTAAGTGAAGCAATTGGATCCTCAAAATATAACCGTATCCCAGAGAGTATTTGTCGAGGAGTTTCCTCGCCCATGTCTACCGATAATTTAAGCAGTTTATCTGCACCATCTATGTACTCAACGCTAAGTATTTTTCCGGCACGGATTTCTACTTGCGAAAATTGTTCTATGTTGATCATGTGTTGATTATAATTCGTACCCGTGACGTTTTTGTAAAAAACTTCCTAGTATAAGTGCTGCCGCTGATGCGTCGGTCATATTTGTTCCGCCTTGTTCACGTGTTGCTTGTTGTGTGGTTAGTATTTCAAGCTCAAGATGTGTTTCAACACCCGCTGATTCCATTAGTGCATTTTTGAAGATGGATACATCTTGCATTAGTGGATTATTTCCCATTGAGTAATTTTTTGATTCTCCAATTACCACCTCCCCTATTCCTTCGTGTTCGATTATTTTTGTTAGAGAGGGTATAAGTTGCTCGTCATTTAAAAGGACACTGTGTGGAAATGCAAAATTCCCCATCTCATCTGAGATGGCAACACCGACTTTTTTTGTCCCATAATCAATACCTAGTAGTTTCATTACGAGCCGATAGAAGCAGAGAGCAGTGGAAGACCGAGTGCAACAAAACCTATCGCAAATGCGGTACCTACAAGCAAAAAGACTTTAAACAACTCAACCATGTGTCCTTTACACTAGCACTGTCCTTTATTTGACGCAAACACATTGGCAATTTTCGCCCTATCTGCTACCATGTGCAGACCATCAATTGGAGGGGTGGCAGAGTGGTCGATTGCACCTGTCTTGAAAACAGGAGTCTGGGAAACCGGACCGTGAGTTCGAATCTCACCCCCTCCGCTTGTTTACACCGCATTAGTGAATCTTGATTCACTAATGCGGTGTTGCGCTTTGCCTGATATATCGCTGATTGGAGGCAACAATTTTGATACCAAAAGAATCAAGCGTTACATCTAATAAGGTGTATACTTTGTATATGAAGATACTAATTGTTGTTCTTGTGGTTGTAGTGCTATGGACATTGTGGGGATATTTTTCATCAAATGTAGAGCAAGCTCAGTACTCAGTTATCAAGAAAGCTGATGGGTACGAAGTGCGTGAATACGCAGCTCATATTGAGGCACAAACCACAGTAGAAGGGTCGTACAATGAAGCATTAAATAGAGGTTTTAGCATTATTGCTAATTACATTTTTGGAGGTAATACAAAAAAAGAAAGTATTGCCATGACCGCGCCAGTACGCGAACAAAAGCAAACATCTGAAAAGATAGCAATGACGGCACCTGTTGTAGCAAGCACGCAAGGAGAATCGCGCGTGATCGCATTTGTAATGCCTAAGCAGTACTCACTTGAGTCGCTTCCTACTCCAAACGATTCTAGAGTGACACTTGTTGCAGTTCCAGCAAAAAAAGTAGCCGCGCTTGAATTTAGGTGGTTCAGAAATAGCGAGCGTATTCAGAAGATGGAACAACGCTTACTCGACGCGCTTGCTCGAGATAAGGTCACAACAGTGGGTAACCCATCATATGCTGGATATAGCGCACCGTGGACAGCGCCATGGATGGCACGAAATGAAGTGATGATAGAAATTCGCTAGTACAAAACGTGCACTTGTAGGCATATTGTTGCAAAAGACTATATAAACCTCATACTTACAGAAGCAACAACGGAGATGAGCCATGATGTTTGTGGTAGTAATTATCACGTATTGTGCTTCTCCTTGTCTGGAGAATACAAACTCTGTAAACGGCTACTACTCATGGTCTGAGGCTCAGCGTGCTTGCCAGTACGGAAAGCATCACCCGACAATTGAAGTGGTAGGCGATCTTTTGAAGAAAATGTTTGCAGAGAGGTCAATAACCTTGTCAGTTGATGATGTGCAAATTATAGAGGTGGAATGTATGCCACAACAAAAGCCTCATAATGTGGGGTGAATTGAAAACAGGCGCGGATAATTTTCCGCGCCTGTTTCGATTCTACTAATAGCCTTAATTAGTACCCCATGAGGCGTAGTCCCTCATCAACAGTTACTGTTTTGGTATTGGTTGCCTTTAGATAATCAAGAATTTGTTTTAGTTGTGCTGCGCTCATTCTCCACGTATCACCATTGTCCTCTATTCTGTGGAGGGTAAGAATTGCCCAGGTGTTTTTAGCCCTTGCTTCATCTATCTTTGCTTTGTAGGCATCAAATCCAACAGACACATCGCCTCCAAACGCTGCGAGTGAGTACCTATTGTAATCCTTAGTCATTGCAAAATCTCCACTATCTCTTGCGTCGCGAGCACCACGGTACCCCGCATCCTTTGCGTATCCCTGTACGGCGGCGTTATCAGATCCATATGGATATGCAAACGTGGTTACTTTGAAGCCAAGACTCTGAAGAGTTGATTTTGATTCAGTAAAGTTGCGGCGAGATTCTGCTGCTGAAAGCGCAACCATATCATCATGCTTTATCGAGTGTGAACCAATCTCATGCCCCTTGTTCTGTAGCGTCATTACCTGATCCCTATTCATATAGCCATACTGGCTATTTTTTACATTATCAGAAACAACATAGAAGGTTGCCTTAATGCCAGCAGCATCAAGTAACGGCATCGCGTTGGTGTAATGAGAGAGTGTTCCATCATCAAACGATACTGACACTACCCCACCCTGAAATGGATTACCCGGTGTAGGTGTAGGTGTAGGGGTGGGAGTTGGAGTTGGGGTTGGAGTTGGAGTTGGTGTAGGAGTTGTAGATGACTTTGACTCTACCGAGACGTTATCAAGCGCCAACGATCCTTTGTTTTTTATAATATGTGTAATAGAAAGTTGCTTAACATCACTTGGAATAGTAACGGTTACTGTTACATCTTTCCACGCACCGCCACTTGATGGCACTTTTTGTAGCGTGACGTATTGCTTAGTATTATTATTCTTTGTGTAGGTTGCTTCTAGTATTGTCTCTGTATCAGATCGGTACTTACTTGTATACACATACTGCAAGCCGCCTGTTACTGCTACCTGCGTGGGTTCCCATTTTGCTCCTCCACTAGTATTTGCAGAAAGTTTTACTTCAACTGCATTACCAGAAAATCCAGCTATTGGATAATTGTGAGTCGCCTTCGCGCCTCCCCACGATGATTTGTACCAGAATGATGGTGTTCCGTTAGATGCTCTTTGCTCAAATGAGGCATTTGAAAGCAGATTTGTGCCTGCAACCGTCTTGGTTGTGGGTATTAATGCACCAATAATCGCTATCGCTACTACAGTAATTGTTACGCCAAATGTACGTGTCATATAATACTACTAAGAATAAAACTGCCTCACTTTGATTTCTTTGAGACATTTTGTCAACTCGATAAAAAATCTTCCACAGTCTGCCACGCCCTAGGAAGAAAACCATCTGCTAAAAACTGAAGTTGAGGACAACTTACTTATTGATTATAGAGTCGTGATAGAATATTCTCGATGGTCAATAGGTTGCCAGCATCACAAAAAAAACAACAGAACGATACACTTCTTTCCTGGAGTGTAAGGGAGCGTGAGGTTGGTAGGAAAAACGCTGATTGGTTCTGGGCGCTTGGCATTCTTGCGCTCTCCGCTTCGGTAGCGGCGTTTATTCTTCGCAATGTACTCTTTGGCATAGTTATATTATTGGGATCATTTCTTCTTGCCCTCTACGTAGTCAAAAAGCCAAGAACAGTCACCTTTGCACTTACTCGTAGGGGTGTGGTGGTAGATGACGAGCTCTTTCCTTATCAAACACTCGAGTCCTACTGGATACACGTTAACCCCCACTCCCCTGAAGATGAGCCAATGTTACTCATAAAAGAGAAGGCATTTTTTGCACCCCTCATCATTATTCCTATTGCCGAGGAGGTTTCTCCAGAGGATATTTCAGAAATACTCGGCGAATTACTTGAACTTGAGGAGCTTTCTGCTCCAGTTGCACACCGCATTCTTGAACTCTTTGGCTTTTAGATTGCTTCTAGAAACTTATCTCGTTAAATGCTAGAGTGTTGCCACTGCTCCCGTCGTTCAATGGATAGGACGCATCCTTGCGGAGGATGCAATGTGGGTTCGATTCCTGCCGGGAGCACCAGTTAGTTACTTCGTTAAAGAAAATGACCGCCCTTTTGGGCGGCCATTTTCTTTATCTCTAGCTCTAAAATTAATACTGGTTACTTAATCCTTTTTGAGAGACGGCTCTTTCTTCGTGATGCGGTGTTCTTTTTAATTACTCCTCGCTTTACCGCCTTATCAATTGCTTTGTATGCCTCAGAAAGCTTTACCTTTGCCTCTGCCTTTTTTCCTTCCTTTGAGAGGTTTTCGGTTTCTTTGGTGATCGCACGCATAGTACGAAGGCGTCGCATGTTAGTAATGCGCTTTTTCTCCGCTCCTCGTATAGCTCGTTTTGCGTTTTTTGTTATTGCCATATACTCGCGCATAGTACCCTACAAAAAAAGCTTTGGCAACCCTTAGGAAAGCGAGGTACTATTACCCTATGATTGGTAAATTATGCGGAACAATTGAAAGCGTAGGTTCACGAGAAGTCCTTATTATGGTGGGTGGTGTTGGCTATATTCTTCATATGGGAACATCGTCACTAGCTTCTCTACGCGAAAGCGCCACTACAGAGGTTTGCTTTTTTACCTACCTTGCCGTGCGAGAAAATAGCCTTGACCTCTATGGCTTTTCAACAGAGCGAGAGAAGGAGCTTTTCATGCTTCTGATTGGAGTCTCTGGTATTGGTCCAAAATCTGCTATTGGCATACTGTCTGTTACTGATGTGGCAACTCTTGAAAAGGCGGTACTCACACAAGACGCATCATATCTCACCAAAGTATCTGGTGTGGGTAAAAAGAATGCGGAAAAAATTGTACTTGAACTCAAAGACAAAATATCAGGAACAACAGACACAGGTGACACCTCGCTCACTACCGAAGGAGAGGCGCTTGAAGCTTTGCTTGCATTAGGGTACTCTCAGCGCGAAGCTAAAGACGCCCTCTCTATGAGTAGACCAAGTACAAAAGAAGGCTCTTCTGACGCAGCGAGTGTTAGCGTACGGGTAACATTGGCGTTACGTTTCTTGGGTTCAAAATAATTGATTGATGAAATTGCTTAAACACATACTAAAGCGTCTGATTCCAAAAAGTCTTTTTAAGGCTGTGTTGCCCTATTATCACTATTGCTTATCACTTATGGGTGCGGTGTTGTACCAATTCCCCGCAAACAAACTTAACGTTATAGGTGTTACCGGTACCAAAGGTAAAAGCACCACCACCGAACTCCTCTACCGAGCACTCACCGCAGCAGGAAAAAAGACCGCACTGGTTAATACTATTCATTTTATTATTGGTGAGAATGAGGAGCCAAACTTATTAAAAATGACTACCCCTGGTAGATTTTTCCTTCAACGCTTTATGCGAAAGGCGCTTAAAGCTGGGTGCACTCATGTAGTCATAGAACTTTCTTCTGAAGCAGCAACACAGTATCGACACAAGTTTCTTTCATTAAATTCTCTACTTGTTACCAACCTTTCACCGGAGCACATTGAGTCTCATGGGAGCTTTGCCGCATACAAAGCTGCTAAGCTCTCTATCCGAGACGAGCTAGTTACCTCTTCAAAAAAACAAAAAGTGCTTGTAGTTAACAAGGACGATCAATATGCAGAAGAGTTTCTCGATGCGTCAGTTGATGCGATTACATTTGGATGGAAGGACGCGCAGCCATCTAATTCTAATGAGCGTGGATCACTAATCACCTTTAGAGGGCTCACTATCCATACCCCACTTGTTGGAGACTTTAATATTATGAATGCCCTTTCTGTACTCACGTATGCAGAAAAGGTGGGACTAGGAATGAAGGAGGTAGTACACAGCCTTGAAGATGCTGACAAAATAAAAGGAAGGGTTGAACTATTACCTTCACCGCTACCATTTAGTGTGTATGTGGACTACGCGCACACCGCCGACTCGCTTGAAAAGCTTTATAGTGCTTTTAAAACCAAAAGGAAGATATGTGTACTTGGAAGCTGCGGTGGAGGACGCGATAGGTGGAAGCGCCCTGATATGGCAAAAGTTGCTGACACTTATTGTGATGTTGCCATTTTGACCAATGAGGATCCATATGATGAAGACCCGATGCAGATAATAAATGACATGCTCCCTGGTTTTACAAAAACAACACCACACATCATTCTTGATAGACGACTTGCAATACGTGAAGCGTTGCAACTCGCAAAAGAAAAGGATGTGGTACTAATTTCAGGCAAGGGTACAGATCCTTATATTATGGAAGCAGGAGGCAAAAAAACTCCATGGAGTGATAGCGCTGTTGCACTAGAAGAGTTAGAACTACTTCACAATAAATCATCAAGAGCGTAGGATACCATTATGGATGGTGATGCAAAAAAAGATCTCTTTTTTGTGATAGGCATTTTTATCGTGCTCTTTTTTGTTTGGGTATCAATGGGAGGACCAAATAGAGAGCAGTCAAAGTATCCCTTCATCACGGCACCAAATCAAACAGGGACATTTTCAGGAGAGACAGACCCAAACATTATTGGGGAGCTCTTTACCGCAAGAACAGAAGGTCAAGAGTATTATGGAAGCGGCTACACCGACAACTTGGACATTTCCTTTTCTGTGGGGAGAGATAGTTCATTCAAAAGCAATTCTCCGCTCTGGAATAAGGTTCGTTTTGTTGATGGCCCCACCGGGACTCAATACTCTGAAACACAGAAAGAATACCTCGTACTTGAAGTATCACCAGATGCAACTGAATCAATAAACATGACTGGGTGGAAAGTACGGAGTAACAAAACCGGCTCTGAGGCAATTATTCCTGAAGCTGCAAGAATCCCTTATACTTCTCGCATAAATGAAGAGGCGCCTGTATTTGTGGCGCCAGGAGAACGTGTGTATCTAAATACTGGAGAATCCCCTATTGGATCATCGTTTAGAGTAAATGGGTGTACGGGCTACTTTGATCAATTTCAAGATTACTTCCCACGCCTCTATCATTACTGCCCTCTCCCTAGCGAAACATTCGACATGAGCAAATTGTCTGATGGTCTGGGTGCATCGTGTACCGAATTCATCTCGCGTGTTCCTCGGTGCGAAATGATACTTGAAGAGTTACCAAAAACATTCTCTGAGGCGTGTGTTACGTTTATTCAAAACGAACTCACCTATGCAGGGTGTGTTGATAGGTTTAGTGAGGTGCGTGGATTCTTTCGTCCTGAGTGGCGACTGTTTTTCGGCTTAACAAAGGAGCTTTGGGATAATGAACACGACACCATTGATCTTATTGATCCTGCGGGGGTTGTGGTAGACCGTATTCGTTATTAGCGAGTAGTGGTAATTAGTGATGCGAGTGCGATACCGGTTGCAACCGCAACATTAAGTGATTCCTTTTTTCCTATAAGTGGTATCTCAATAATTGTATCGGCGCAGTCTCGGGCGTATACACTTACTCCCTCAACTTCGTTACCTACTACAAGCGCAAAATTGTCATGTACTTCACACGCTCGATACACCACCGAGCGTGTGTCTTGTTCAAGCACAAGCAGTGTAAGCCCGAGTGCGCGTACATACTCAATAGCTTCATGGGCTGTTTCAAAAAACCTCCATGCCATTGCTTCTGCTCCTAAGGCAACCTTTTTAATATCATTTCTTGGTCTTCCAAACCTATCTATGGGTGTGGGGGTGGTTCCAACTAGCACCACCTCATCAACACCTAGCGCCTCTGCGGTGCGCAGGATTGAACCGGTATTTTCGGCGCTTCGTATATTTTCAACAATAAGTATTTTCATGTGTGGAAGTGTTTTTTGCTCTGCCCTGCTACAATACCCTTATGCTTAACATATTTCCAGAATTAATTACCTTTGTACTTTTTTCTCCGCTATTATTGCGAGTGGTGGTTGGGGTTTATTTTTTATACTGGGGGGTACAGTTACTAAAAAAGGATAGGTATGCTGACTGCGCCACAAGCCTTCGAGTGGAGTGGGGCTCACTTGGTATCTTGTTTATTTGGTATTTATCATTTTTTGAGATTATTGTAGGAGCATTCCTCATTGTTGGCTTTCTAACTCAAGCTGCAGCAATAGGAGGCATGCTAATAGCTGGAAAGCTTTACTATCTACAAAAGACTTATCCATCAGTAGCAAGAAATGAGCGGTCTACATATCTGCTTATCTTTGTGGTATGTCTTTCATTGCTACTAAGCGGCGCGGGAGTGTTGGCTATTGATATCCCACGACTCTAAAATATCGACTTGCCTGTTATTTGTGGTATAGTGCGTTTCGTACGCGCCTGTAGCTCAGCTGGTAGAGCAGTGGCCTTTTAAGCCATTGGTCGGAGGTTCGAACCCTCCCGGGCGCACCATGAAAAATAGAACACATATGTGTTCTATTTTGATTTAGTGCCCCGTGGAGCAAAGCACCTTCGTGCTTTGCGTAGGGTTCGAACCGCCGGAGTTATGTCGAGCGTAGCGAAGCGAGCACGACAAACGAGGCGCGACCAGCGTGCTTAGCGAGTTTTTACGAGCTTAGCAAAAGCGGGTTGAACCCTCCCGGGCGCACCACAAGAGTACTTCAGTGAATATTGAAGTGTCAGAAAGGGCTCGACATAGTCGAGCCCTTTCACGCACACTACAATATTGATTTGTAATATACATGAGCACCGTCATATCCTACCCTCACCAAGTTGGGGCTTTTGTCGTGCCACTTTGCGCATGCCCTCGGCACACAGAAGAATTGTGCCTCGGTAGCGAATGAAGAATGGTAGGTTTCCCCACCATACAGCGCGGAACGCGCAATATACCAGGCAAGATCCTTTTCGCTCTTAGTAAGCTCCCTTTTGTTTGCGGCGCATACCCAAGAGAATTGACACACCCCGTAGGAGGTTCTTTCATACACCACCTCACAAATTGTCTTTTGACCCACTCTGTTGAGCGTTACCTCAACCACATTTGCCATAGCAGTTACACCTTGCCCGCTTGCCTCGTATGCGGCATTTTTTGCCAAGCATTCGATTTCGTTATTTGTTGTAGCCTTTGCGGTGCTTGTTAGCAACACCAAAAGCACAAATAGCAAAATGACAACAATAGTAGAAGTAGGGCTTATGCTATTTCTCTTGTTGCTACCAGTAACCTCTACGATCCTGCTGTAGGTCATTAGCGTCCTCCTCTTTTTTACGCTAGGTGCTCTGCGTAAAATGCCCAAATCTATAGACGGCATTTTGCTCCAGGGTACCAAGCATAGATGTACTTCCTATTGCGGTGACGCCCCTCCTCACACATTCTTACACCTACGTAAGAATAAGGGTAAACAACTCAAGTGATGTAGAGAGGTCTCGCAACCCTCGCCTATCGTCATGATTCATTGCAGTGAGCGCTGTACCAATCCGCACAAGTTCTTGATGAGAGAAGTTTCTTGCTTGACGAGTAACCTTTGTGTAGATAAATGACTTCATACCCGCATCCTCCGCAGAAGATTCTTTTGTTGCAAATAGCATTTGTCGGTATTGCCAACAAAGCAGTCCATGAATTTCTTCGTCGGTAACTGCATTTTCTTTTGCCTCCCTATACAAACTCCATAACAGATTAGTATTTCTATCACCAAAAGCATCAGTGAGTCTGAAGAGGTTAAAACCAGATCGCTCATTCTCCTCTTTTACAATCTTTTTTTGTTCTACAATTTTTTCCGCGTGTACCTCAAGCACTTTTTTTATCGTGCTATCAACCTCTTCGGACAAGAAAATAAAAATATTTTCTGATTTTCCCATGAGTGGTATAGCCTTTTTTAATACCTCCTTATGTTCAGCTGAAGAAAAAGCTCCTTCAACTCTCACTAAATAGCGCGCTGCAAACAACCCTTGTGATTCTGTAAGCTCTGTAACTAGTGGGAGTGATAGATTCTCTTCGTCTATGACAAAATAGCCTGCGTCAGGCTGTTTAGCTCTTAGTGTAGATTCGAGTGATCTCACTTTTACCAATCCTTCACTGTGTTTAATTAGGTACGCGTATATCATAACTCTCGCATGTCGCCCCACGATGATCCCTTCTCTGCATCAACTCTAAGGGTGATACCACCTGATTCTTTAGCGGTGAGCACACTCTCCATAATCTCTGAAAATGCACGAATGGCATCATCAACAATCTCATTTCTAACTTCAAACACCAACTCATCGTGCACCTGCATAATCATGTAAGCGTCGTTACTCCATTTGTTTTGCTCAATGTGTTGGTGTATACGGCTCATTGCGATTTTGATGATGTCAGATTGTGTACCTTGAATTGGTGCGTTGATCGCCATACGTTCTGCTTGTGCAACCACATAAGGAAGTGGCGATCGTATACCTGGAAAACGGCGCTTTCTTCCAAAGAGGGTTTCAGTATAACCAAGACGTCTTACCTCGTCTTTGGTTTTGTTTAGATAGTGGGTAATCCCAGGAAAGGATTCAAAGTAGTGATTATAAAAATCCTGTGCTTCTTTTCGTAAAGTACCGAGGTTTTGCATAAGCGCTGATACCCCCATACCGTAGAGTATGCCAAAGTTTATAACTTTCGCTCGTCTGCGCATTTCTTTATCAACCTCTTCGGGTGGGACTCCAAACACTTCAGCAGCTACTGCCAAATGAATATCTCTTCCCTCAAGAAATACTCGTGTTAATTTTTCATCACCTGAAAGTATGGCGGCAATCCTAAGCTCAATTTGTGAATAATCAAGCGCAACTATTTGAAAACCAGATGGGGCAATAATCGCTTTACGTATATTTTTACCGTGCTCTGTTCGTATTGGTAAGTTTTGCATGTTTGGATTCTGACTTGCCATTCTTCCCGTGGTAGTTCCAGTTTGGATGAAATCAGCATGCAATCGAGAATCATTACCAAGAAGTTTTGGTATGGTGTCTATGTAGGTACTAAGCAGCTTTGAAAGCTCTCTATGAGTGAGTATCTTCTCCACGATGGGATGTTGTCCTGTTATTTTTGCCAACTCACTTTCACGCGTAGATCGTTGCCCTGTTGCGGTCTTTTTTACACCCTTAACTTCAAGCTGTAGTGTTCCGAATAAGATATCTCCCAGCTGCTTTGGGGAGTTGATATTAAATGTAGTACCAGCAAGTGTGTAGATGTCATTCTCAATAGTCTCAAGTTCCTTGTGGTAGTTAACGGAGAGCTCTTTCAAATACTCGCTGTCGAGAAGTACTCCCCTTTCTTTCATTCGTATAACAACTGGTATAAGTGGAAGCTCGATATCTGAATACACTCGCATGAGGTTATCCTTTTCTATCAAAACGAGTAGGTGTTCGTGTGCGTCTTTTAAATTTTTCTTTTGCGTGTAGTCAAGTATCTCTTCATAAGTTGGATTTGTTCTTTCTGAGTCTAAGAGCCACAGTGCAATTTTTGCCTTAGCGAGCAATAACTCATCAATGTCTTCGTGTTTGGTAACTGGTTCTTCGGTGTGTGCTTCAACTCCTTTGAGACTCCTGACTCGTTGTGCAAGAGACCTAAATGCGTACGTATCAAAAAGTGAAACTATCGTGTCAATATCAATACCCTCTTGCC
Organism: uncultured Candidatus Saccharibacteria bacterium; assembly: GCA_964409035.1. GTDB lineage: Bacteria > Patescibacteriota > Minisyncoccia > Phycocordibacterales > UBA12088 > CAYPBQ01. Next base: position 172,987 of record CAYPBQ010000002.1, on the reverse strand, counting down.
ATGGCTTTTTAGGTAATGAGAACGTTATCGGTGCATCAGTACGTATAGTGGCAAGCTCCTTTGAGAAGAGTGCATCCTCCTCGCCCTCTATGAGCTTCTCTAACATTCTATTGGTAATACCAGCGTTTAGTATTGCCTCGGGGTTCTTTTTTATTGTTTTATAAATATCCTTAATTCCTCCAAAATTTGTGATGAGGATGGTCGCGGTTTTTTCTCCTATGCCGTGTATCCCCGGTATATTATCTGATGGATCACCTCGTAGCCCTTTAAAGTCAGGAAGTAGTGAGGGTCTAAAGCCAAATCTATCAACTACCGCTGCCTCGTCATAGAGTATTGTTTCTTTAATACCCTTTTTAAGGGTAAACACACTCACGTGACCATCTTTAACAAGCTGCATGGTATCCATGTCGCCAGAGGCAATGACAATTTCAATATCTTTATTTGATGCAGTCTGTGCGGCGATAGTTCCTAACATATCGTCTGCTTCAAATCCAGGCGCCTCGTATATTGGAATACCAAAGGCAGCTAGTAATGTGCGTGATTTTTCTATTTGGGAAGATAGTGCATCTTCCATTTTTTCTCTTGTTGCTTTGTATCCTTCAAATGCGTGATGTCTGTATGTTGGACCGGGCAAATCGTAACACGCCACAATATAATCAGGAGTAAGGTCACTACCCAGCTTTAACAGCATAGTTACCAGCCCATAAAGTGCTCCTGTTGGTGAGCCATCTGGAGCAACAAAATCAGGTAGCGCGTGATATGCCCTGTGCAATATTGCGTGTGTGTCGAGAAGTACTATTCTCTTTTTTTTCATTTTTTTACTCATGGCAGTACTCTAGCTCTCTTACCTCTCCCTCACCACGAGTAAGTGTTATCCAGTGTGTATCTTTTGGAAGGTTGTTTTTTATTATGTCTGCCCACTCGATAATTATGAGTGTCTTGTTGTCTGCTAGTCGCTCATGAAGTTTTACCGACGGCATATCACCATCGGTAAGTCGATACATATCAAGATGTGCTAGTGTGACAAACCCGTTCCACACAATTGGATACACCCGCTCAATAACAAATGTTGGGCTTTGTATAGTACTTATCACTCCAAAATATCTACCTAGTAATTGCGCCGATGTTGTCTTGCCCGCGCCAAGCTCACCAACAAGACCAAGCACCGTTGCCCCATCATCTTTTGGAGAAATGTCTTTTACAATACTAATAAGCACCTCTTTGAGATGTTCTTCATTCTCTATTCTGAATACCTCTTTCATGCCCCTATTCTAGCACTTCTTTTCAGAGTTAGTTTTTTCTCGTTTTTTATACGCAAAGCAGGTATCATAGTACTGTGGCTGAATTTAATGAAGAAAAACAAGAGAAGAAACTAGAAACTCTTCGTAGACATGAAGAGGAGGAGCTGGCAAGAATGCTCTCTGAGAAGTACGGCATTGGGTATGTGGACCTAACACAATTACCTATCGATACCGATTCACTACGACTCGTTCATGAGGAAAAGGCGCGCGACGCAGGATTGTGTCCTTTTAATCAACTAAACAAAAAAGTTTCTCTTGCGGTAATTTCTCCCAACAACCAAAAGGTGAAAGAAATTGTAGACGACCTTACTAAGAGAGGTTTTGTGGTGTCTCTCTTCATGGCATCCCACCTATCTCTTGATAGAGCATGGAGCAGATACAAAGACCTTTCTTTCGCGATAGAAACAAAAGCAGGTGTTCTTGATATTTCAGGCGAAGAGGTACAACACCTTATGGCAACCATACATTCTATTGAGGATGTGGTTGTGCAAGTTACGAGCGTGCTTGGAATGAAGAAAATATATAAAATCTCTCGTATTCTTGAAACCATTCTGGCTGGAGCACTCGCAACCTTTGCATCAGACGTACACATAGAGCCAGAGGAGATTTCAGTAAAGTTACGATACCGCCTCGATGGTGTGCTAACCGACATCCTTTCTTTTGATCACGAGACGCACAATCTACTACTTTCTCGAATGAAGCTTCTTTCAGGGTTAAAAATTAATATAAAAAATGCCGCGCAAGATGGAAGATTTAGTGTACGTATAGATAACAAAGAGATAGAAATTCGTACATCAGTACTTCCTGGAAATTATGGTGAGTCAGTGGTACTTCGTGTACTCGACCCGACCACACTTACCATTCCAATGGAAAAGCTTGGTATGAATAAGAAGCTATTTCCTCTTCTTGAAAGAGAGATACATAAACCAAATGGAATGATTCTTAACACAGGGCCAACAGGATCAGGAAAAACAACCACTCTTTATGCCTTTCTTCAAAGAGTAAAAAATCCTCAGATAAAGATAATCACTATCGAAGACCCTATTGAGTATCACGTACCAGGTATTGTACAGACTCAAGTTAATAAAAAAGACTATACGTTTGAGCTTGGACTTCGCTCATCACTTCGACAAGACCCTGACATTATTATGGTAGGAGAGATTCGAGACCCTGAGGTAGCTGACACCGCCATTCAGGCGTCACTTACGGGGCACTTGGTATTTTCAACACTCCACACCAACACAGCAGCAGGTGCGTTCCCACGACTTATAGGACTTGGGGTCAATCCCGCACTCATAGGTTCGTCCGTTAATGTGGTGATGGCACAACGACTCGTGCGTATCTTACGAGAAGATTGTCGAGAACCATACACACTTGAAGGTACCGAGAAAGCCTTTGTCGACAGAGTACTTGCTACCATTGAGGATAGGTCATTAATTCCTCAAAACACCACCACAGCATACAGAGCAAAGACTGGCGGCTCATGTATTACAGGATTTAGAGGAAGACTTGCAGTATTTGAAGCAATTGAAGTTACCCCCGCAATCGAAGAGATGATGAATAGTAGCGCTACTGAGCGTGAGATTGCTCTTGAAGCAGCAAAACAAGGAACCCTCACCATGATTCAGGATGGGGTTATAAAAGTACTTGATGGAATAACCACTCTCGAAGAGTTAGCTCGCGTTATTGAGGTGGATATAGACACCTTTAATGATCATATTCTTTCATAAAGAAAGAATATATTGAGACAACCGAATCAAATCCGGTACACCACCCTCTAAGTGAAACTTTCAACCGAAGTTAAAAGTTGGTCCTTTCCCCTAAGAAATTTCCCAGTAACTCACCCGAAGGTGGAACCAGCAAACACTCGCAAGAAGAACCACTGCCATGCGCGGCGCGTCGCTTAGAGGGTGCTGAATCGGATTTATCTATTCCTTGTGGTTTTTTGTTATACTTCTCTTACCACGCTGAATATGTTGTCCATGCAAACAAATCACCCTTCACTAGAAAGAATTTAGCACAAAAAAAATATTATGTCAACCCCCCCTAAAACTCAGGAAAAGGATACGTACCTGGACAAAACCCTTCGACCGTCCTCGTGGGATGAATATATTGGGCAAGAAACAATAAAGGGAAATTTGCAGATTCTACTAGGTGCAGCAAAATCAAGAGGTCACTCCCCTGAGCACATACTCCTTTATGGGCCGCCTGGGCTTGGAAAAACCACACTCGCCCACCTTGTGGCGCATGAGTTAAATGCTCAGATGAAAATAACCTCCGGCCCAGCAATTGAAAGAGTTGGTGACCTAGCAGCCATTCTTACAAATTTAGGTGAAGGAGACATATTATTTATCGATGAAGTTCACCGCCTTAATAAATCAATAGAAGAGGTGCTCTACCCCGCGCTTGAATCTGGTGTGTTGGATATAATTTTAGGAAAAGGACCTTCCGCGAGAACTATTCAACTGGAATTGCCACCATTTACCCTTATTGCGGCTACTACACAAGTTGCTAATGTCTCCGCACCTCTTCGTTCACGATTTTCGGGTGGCGCGTTTAGACTTGAGTTTTATTCACCACACGAGATTGAGCGAATCTTAAAGAGATCCGCAGCAATCTTGGGTACAGAAGTAGACGCAGAATCAATACGAACCATAGCTGAAAGAAGTAGACGCACCCCACGTATTGCAAATTATTTGCTAAAGCGGTGTCGTGACTTTGCACAAGTTCACAATCAACCACTAACTAAAGAGGTAGCCATAGAAGCGCTTACCTTACTTGGTGTAGATGCGCTTGGACTCACTGAGGGTGATAGAGAATTGCTACGGGTACTCATACAAAAATTTTCAGGTGGCCCTGTTGGATTAAGCACCATCGCTGCATCGCTTGGAGATGAAGAATCTACCGTAGCTGATGTGCATGAACCCTTTCTGCTTCAATGTGGCCTTATAGAGAGGACACAGAGAGGTAGAGTAGCTACAGTACATGCATACACTCACCTTAACGAAACACCGCCCACATCTACTCAATCAACCATGTCACTTTAAATAGCATATGTCTGGTCATAATAAATGGTCAAAAATTAAACACAAAAAAGCTTCCTCGGACGCAAAAAAGAGCAAGGAGTTTTCAAAGTACTCTCGTCTCATTAGTACCGAATCTCGTCTTGTGGGAGGTGATATATCATCACCATCACTAAAGATGATTATTGATAAGGCAAAATCAATAAATATGCCTAAAGAAAATATAGAGCGTGCCGTACAAAAAGGAGTGGTGGATACAGATTCTCCTCTTGAAAAGGTGGTGTATGAAGCGTATGGCCCAGGTGGTGTCGCTATAATTATTGAAGCACTCACTGATAATCGTAATAGGAGCGCTCAGGAAGTAAAAAGAGCTCTTTCCCTACATGGTCATGTACTTGCAGAAATCGGTTCCGCAAGTTGGGCATTTACCAAAACAGTTGGTGAATGGACACCTACAGTTACCCTTGCGCTTTCACCAGAGGATACGGAGAAGCTTCAATTGCTTATTGATGATTTAGAAGAAATTGATGATGTTACAGAGGTGTATTCAAATGCATCATAGTCTATGCGAGTAATTGCTTTTGATCCTGGATATGAACGACTTGGTGTTGCAGTACTTGAGAAGAACTCCGGAAAAGATGTGGTGCTCTTTTCAACCACACTACGCACTGATAAGGCAGATGTCTTCCCTACCCGCCTAGCTTCACTAGCGCGTGAGATTGAAACAATACTCAACACATACAATCCCACCCACTGTGCGATGGAAAAACTTTTCTTTCAAAAAAACCAAAAAACAGCGATGCGTGTTGCTGAAGTTCGTGGCATGCTGCTTCACATTGGAACAAATCACAATTTAACAATAGAAGAGTATTCTCCTCAAGAAGTTAAGATAGCAATTACAGGAGAAGGTCGCTCAGATAAGCGCAGCATGATGCGATTACTCCCCAAGCTGATAGTACTTCCAAATAGTTCTATGCTTGATGATGAGTATGACGCGATAGCTATTGGTATTACCTCACTTGCATATTACAGAGAGAAACGATAAGGTACTGCCAGTCATACTTTTCCCCATCGGGGGGTATTGAAAAAAGGTGAGGTTTTGATACAACTGTGACGAAGTCATAGGAAAATACTTTACTAGTAACAAACAGTGTATAGACCATGTTTGCTGATGCATATAATTTACCTTGGTGGTCGTTTTTTTCCACCGAAGAGGAGGAGGTAGACGAAGAGAAAGAGATTGAGCTTCCAGAAGATGATGCGATTGATGTAGAAGATATTGGAGATGGTCTAGAAGAAATTGAGGAAGATGACGATGAGGACGAGGAGGAAGAAAATGTGTTCGGAATGGTTGATGACGAAGAAGCGTTTTAATGAGGAGTTACACCAGAAATGCGATTCACAAGAATCGCATTTCTAGTTTAGCTTGATGCTAATTATTAGTAGTACTGTGCTAAAGACAACTAGGTGTGCGTGCTACTATTACTATAAGAAATATGCGTGAATTAGCATGGACAATATTTATATACTGTTTGATAGGGGGATTTTTTATCTCTGGAATATTTGTATTGTGGGTAGCATCGCTTAAAACACCTGATTTAGGGTCTTTTGATACACGCAAGGTAGCGCAGTCAACAAAAATATTTGATCGAACTGGAGAAATATTGCTGTATGAGTTACACAACGAAGTGCAACGTACAGTAGTTCCATTTGATGCAATTGCACACCATATAAAAAACGCCACTGTTGCAATTGAAGACGCTGAGTTTTACGAGCATGGTGGTATTAAGCCTGATGCTATTTTACGAGCGATTTTGGTTAACCTTACTACGCTAGAATACTCACAAGGAGGTTCTACTATCACTCAGCAAGTAATAAAAAATAGTGTACTAAGCCAAGAAAAATCAATCTCTCGAAAGCTCAAAGAGTGGGTACTTGCAGTAAAACTAGAGCGAGAATATTCGAAAGAAAAAATACTTGAGTTCTACCTAAACGAATCCCCATATGGAGGAAATATTTATGGTATCGAAGAAGCAAGTGAGCAGTTTTTTGGAAAATCAGCCGCTGACCTCACTCTAGTTGAATCTGCCTATCTTGCTGCCCTTCCCCAAGCGCCAACCTATTATTCACCATATGGCAACAATAGAGAAAAACTTGAATCAAGAAAAAATCTTGTATTAAGCAAGATGCTTGAGAATGGGTTTATAACAGAGGAGGAGTATGAAAGCGCAAAGACAACTACCGTTGATTTTATGCCTTCAAGAGATAAAGGTATATTGGCGCCACATTTTGTATTTTTTATACGAGAGTATTTGGAAAATAAATATGGTCAGCGCGCACTAGAGGAAAGAGGTTTTAGAGTAATCACCTCTCTTGATTATGATCTTCAAGCCAAGGCAGAGGAGATAGTGAAAAAATATGCTCTAGAGAACGCGAAAAGTTTTAATGCGTCAAACGCGTCTCTCGTTGCGGTTGATCCTAAGACAGGACAAATACTTACCATGGTGGGTTCGCGTGATTACTTTGATGAAGAAATTGATGGCAACTTTAATGTCGCGCTTGCACATAGACAGCCAGGCTCCGCATTTAAACCATTTGCATACGCAGAAGCCCTCAGAAAGGGTTATACCGCAAACACAGTAGTATTTGATGTTGCGACACAATTTTCTACCGCATGCAGTCCATATGACCTAACTAATGGTGGTGATTGCTATGCCCCAACCAACTATGATGGAAAATTCAGAGGTCCTGTAACCTTCCGTGAGGCACTTGCACAGTCAATGAACATACCTGCTATTAAAGTATTGTACCTTGCAGGTATCAAAGACACTCTTAAATTAGCAGAAGGTATGGGGGTAGAGTCTCTTGGTGAGACATCTCAATATGGCCTTACGCTAGTATTAGGAGGAGGTGAAGTATCACTCCTTGATATGACGAGTGCGTATGGTGTATTTGCAAACGATGGAGTAAGAAATCCATATACCGGCATTGTTAAAATTGAAGATTCTACAGGCGCCCTAGTTGAAGAATTCACACCAAAACAAACAAGAGTGCTGGAGGCTCCTGTGACACACACAATCTCAGACATGCTCTCAGATAACGTTGCAAGAGCTCCTGCCTTTGGAGCGACGTCGGCACTTTACTTCCCTAATAGACAAGTGGCGGTTAAAACTGGTACCACAAATGAGTATCGAGATGCGTGGGTTATTGGCTATACACCCTCATTTGCAGCAGGAGCATGGGCAGGAAACAATGATAATACCCCAATGGAAAAGAAGGTTGCAGGATTTATTATTGCTCCAATGTGGAATGAATTTTTTACCTACGCGCTTAGTAAGTATCCACAAGAGAGTTTCCCTACACCTCCACCAATATCTACAGAAATTAAGCCTGTATTGCGAGGCAAGTGGCAAGGAGGTGAATCCTACCTTGTAGACTCAATGACAGGAAACTTAGCGACTGAATACACACCAGCAGAACTTGTGAAGGAGCATATGATTGTTGACATTCATAGCATTCTTCACTGGGTAAATAAGAGTGATCCGTTAGGTCCATTTCCTACCAACCCTGCTAATGATCCACAATATCTACTTTGGGAAGCTGGAGTACAACGTTATAAGTCAGCGCTCGGTCTTACCGACGAAACTATTTTTACCCCTCCTACCGCAGTAGACACTATCCATACAAAAGAAAATATTCCTACTATCAGCATCACATCTCCCACATATGGTCAAAAATTCCCTGTTAATGAAACCATACTAGTTATCCCTCAAGTTAAAGCTAAGTTTGCAATTAGTGAAGTTGAGTTTTATGTAAATAATGTACATATTGGAACCGCAACAAAAGAACCGTTCCAGTTCTTGTTTACACCATCATCACTCTCTACTATCACTGAATCAAATACACTTAAAGTAGTGGTGTACGATGCAGTACGAAACAGAAACGAGATTTCCACTATCTTTAACGTATCTCAGTAATAACCCTTGTTCGCGCCCTCTCACATACTCGAGATAGTATTTCTGATCGCTTCTCTAAAATCTCATTTTTTATCATTGGATTAGTGGTTATGTATACCACAGAGTCTCGAACTACTATCTCATGCTCTTTAAGAGTAATACCGCAGATTGCATAACAGGCATCTATAAACATACCTCCAATAAACCTCTGTGGAGGGCGTAGCGTCGTAAATTTATCAAAGTAGCTTCTAATACCTTCAAATGCCATATATTGTTATGAATTTATTTATTCATTGGCATTACTAAATAAAGGAATGAAGTATTACCTATTCCCTTGATCACTAGGGGTTTTGCAGTTCCAGAAAACGAAAGAGAAACACTGTCGGTTTGTAGCGCTTGAAATACCTCGCTAATGTACTTTATGTTAAACGATATATCGAGCTCTTCTCCTTCAATTGCCGCATCAAGGTCAGTTACTGATTCGCCCACTTCTGGATTTTTAGCAATAACTCTACAGATCTTTTTTGATGGTTGTATTGAAAACTGTACCTGATTAAATTTATCAGAGAATATTGTGGTTCTTTTGCATGCGTGTTGTAAATCCTTTGTTAGCACCGTTACTTCAGCAACACTCTGTTTTGGGATTATCTGTCTATAGTCTGGAAATACTCCATCAGTAAGACGTGTAGTGAGGTGTACCGAATCAAAGATAAATGAAAGTTGATGATCATTAAATACAAGTTCCACCTCTCCCTCAGCTATCTCGAGTACTTTTATGATTTCTGGGATATTTCTTGAGGGAATAAGCATGTAATCAAATTCTCCTGAAAATTGTGCTGCAACCCTTTTTTCAGCAAGTCTGAATGAGTCGGTAGCAACGAAAATAAGATTTTTACCGTCTGGATACACATATACGCTTGCAAGTTCTGGTTTTATTGAGGATACAGAAGCGCAGTGCCACACATCAGCAATACCAGATATGAAGTCCTTTGCTTTAAGTGTTACTTTATTACCATCAACCACACTCGGTAGCGCAGGAAAGTCTTCATCAGGCAATATTTTGATCGTAGAGAGCCCGTCACCTGTCTTTATAGACAATGTACCGTCTTTTCGTATTACGTTCACGCTATCGCCTTTATAGCTGTTTGAGAGTATCTGAGAGAGCATACTACCTGGTATTGAAGCTACTCCATCTTGTTCAACCTTTGCTGGCACCTTTATCTCAACTCCAACATCTAGATTTGTTGCCCTAAGAATAACTTGTCCTTTCTTAGCTTCTATATAAACACCATTTAAATTCGCAAGTGTTAAATTTCTTCCACTCACCTTCTCAACTATCGCGCTTATGGTAAGTAGTGTTGCTGTTGGGGTGGTGAAGTTCATAGAGAAATTTTTTCTTATAAAGATAGTTTTATTATTAGGGGTGTGGATACGTGGATAACCAATAAAGAGTGCTATACGAAAGGTTATTTATTACTGTGCTGTTGCTTGTAAGTGTTCATACCTGTTGTATATGTATCGTCATATTTTTTTATGTATCTTTTCCTCGAGTTATCACCTTGGTTGTTGATACTTTTTCCACAAGAGTGTTCATGCATTATCCACATACATATCCACAGTTATTTCAACATCATACGTATATGTTGTAGTTCTTGTTGTAATACGCTGTTGTGTTGAATATCTTTTTTAATTTTTTCACATGAGTGGATCACGGTGGTATGGTCTCTGCCGCCTAACTTCTCACCTATAAGAGGATACGACACGTTATAATCCTCTCTAAGGATATACATAATGAGCTGTCTGGGGCGTACCACTTCCTTTTTTCTTGTTTTCTCGTAAATAGCATTTTCTTCCAAGTCATAAAATTCAGCCACTCGCTTCACAATCTCTTTTGGAGAAATTGCTCTTTTTGGTCTTGAGCTATCCTTTATAAGGTGTTTTATTTCTCCGGGATTTAGTGGTCTTCCACGAAGCTGTGTTTGGCATATAACTGCATTAAGCATACCCTCCAGGTCTCTTATATTGCCATCTACTAGTGATGCAATAAAAGTAAGCATAGAATCCTCAATGTGAAAATTATGTTGTGCTGCCTTGGTTTTAAGGATGGCAATACGCGATTCACTATCAGGTTCAGATATATCAATAATCATTCCTTGCGCAAAGCGAGACTTCAATCTATCTTCCAAATCCTGTATGTAATTAGGGTGTTTATCGCACGAGAAGATTATTTGTTTATTGTTTTGATACAAAGAGTTGAATAGGTGAAAAAGTTCTTCCTGCGTCTTCTCTTTTTGTGCAAAGAATTGAATGTCATCCATGATAAGTACATCGTATTGACGATACTTTTCTTTAAACGCGTTAACAGAGTTACTCTGAAGCGCATTTACAAAATCCATAGTGAATTTTTCACTTGTGACATAAAAAACCTTCCTACTCGGATTTTGCTTCTTTATCTGGTTACCAATCGCTTGAATAAGGTGTGTTTTACCATAACCTGTGTTGCCATATATAAATAACGGATTGTAGGTGATACCAGGCTCTTTAACTACTCCTTGCGCTGCAGAAAAAGCTATCTCGTTAAATGGCCCAACCACAAAAGTTTCAAAAATGTATTTAGGGTTAAGGTTATCGCTTCTGTTTACATAATGTTCACCAAGGGGTAATTCCTGCGCAAAGAATGGACTTCGGGTAGTGGGAGTTTGTTGCTTTAGCTTATTTGATTTATGCACTACAAACTCAAGAGAACGAGCGGAATCAAGGTGGCTTCGTAGTGATTTAAGAAGTAGCTTGCTGTGCTTTTTCTGAAGCCACTCCCTTGCTACTTCTGTTGGTACGCCGATGGTTGCAACACCATCTTCGATTTTTACTATAGAAGTGTCTTTAAACCATGTTTTGAAATGTGGGCCAGGAATAGTCAGCTCTATCTCTGTAAGAATATTCTGCCAGAGCTCCCTATTATTTTGAGTGTGCATGTCCCCTATTATAGCGGTCACCTCACGCAATAAAAACTTGCGATTTATTAGTAATTATGTTAATAAGATGTGTATAAGATGTTTATATGCCAAAGAGAACCTACCAACCAAAAAACAAAAAAAGAAAGACTACTCACGGATTTTTAGTTAGATCCAGAACCAAAACAGGCACCAGAGTGCTTAAGCGAAGAAGAATGAAAGGTAGAGCTAGATTAGCGGTTTAATACCACTGCATGCTAAGAGCTATCTCGAGACTTTCTCGAGAAGAATTCCCTAGGGAATCATCACCTAAAGTAATTCGAGGCGAGTTGCTCACTATACGCCTCTATAAAGGCACCTCTACTAAGGTGTCTGTAGTTATTTCTAAAAAAACATTACCAATGGCGCACGAGCGCCATACAGTAAAGCGCCGAATATATAGTCTTTTTAAGCACGCCCTACCCACCCTACCCACTGGTTCATATGTAGTATTTCCAAATAAAGGGATACTTAATGTTAAATATAAGCAAATTATGGCTGAAATAGAGCGTGTAGTTGAACATTGGCCAAAATAACACCACGCATAACGGCACTTTTTCTAATAAGCGCAAGTAGATTTTGTGACACTATTCAGCTAGAATAGCCTATAATGTCAGACATATTTAATGCGTTAGTATACAATCCACTATATAACGCCCTTGTGGGAATAGTTTCTATCGTACCCTACGCAGAGCTAGGTATTGCGGTTATTGTGCTTACTGTTGCGGTAAAGTTTCTCCTCTTCCCTATTTCACTTAAAGCTGCAAAAACACAACAAATTATTCGTCTCATGCAGCCAAAGCTAGAGGCGCTCAAGGAGCAATACAAAGAGGATAGACAAGCTCTTGCCTTAAAAACAATGGAACTCTACCGAGAGTATAATATAAGTCCATTTTCTCTATTCATTCCCCTACTTATACAAATACCCATTATTCTTGGGTTGTTTTGGGTTTTTTCTAGTGGAGGACTACCAAGTATTAATACCGACATTCTATATAGTTTTATCCCCACACCCGCAACAATCGACATGAATTTCTTGGGGCTTATCAATGTTGCTGAAAGAAACATACTTCTCGCGCTACTTACTGGCTTAACTCAGTACATACAAATGCATATTGTTATGCCAGAAATAGCAAAGCGAAAGGATAACGCCTCATTTAGTGATGATTTTCAGCGCAGTTTCCAACTCCAAATGAAGTATGTATTTCCTGTTATTATCACTGGTATTGCATATGCGCTTCCGGCTGCGGTTGCACTGTATTGGATAACAAGTAATTTGTTCCAAATTGCTCAAGAAATGTATGTAAAGAAGCACATAAGAAATGAGGCATAGTATGGACGCACAAGAACTTAAAAAAATAGTAGAAGAGCTACTTACCACCATGGGCATGTCATTTGAGAGTATTACTGTTGAAGCATCTGACATTCACCCTTCTGTTATGGTTACCACAGGAGAGCAATCACTTGTTGGGGAGCATGGAGAAACCCTACAAGCACTCACCCATATTGTTAAAAGAATAACCGAGAAGAAGTATGGTGAAGAGGGTCGCCACTTCATGCTTGATGTAAATAATTTTCAAAAAAAGAAAATTGACGACCTCACAAACAACGTAAAAATGCTCGCTGAACGGGTGAGATCACTTAAAACAGAAGTGGTACTCCAACCCATGAGCTCATATGAGCGCATGATAATTCATGCCCTATTTTCTGACGATAAAGATATAAAAACTGAATCACGCGGTGAAGGAAGAGATAGACATATTGTCATTACACCCCGAAACGCCGGCTTTCTCCCTGCTAAAGACGCAGAGCTTGTCTAACCCCTCTATAGCTATTGAGCTACTTCTTCTTGTGGAGCATCAAGTGATAGTAGCCAGGGAGTAAGATCGGCTTTGTTTATAAAGGCAATACTCGAATCATCATCTGCTAACACTGGCTTAATAGCATCGAGGAGTTGCTCGTACTCTTTATCTATTTGATAGAGTAATACCGTCTCTCCGGTAGCAACATCTATCTTCCATATATTGTCTGCAAAATTACCTCCCCCTTGATTCCACGCTAAAATATTTTCAGGTATAACAAGTTTATTAGGTACAAAGCAATAGAGTGTGGTGTTGGTAGTATTACTCCACGCACACTTATCCATAAATGTACTCAGGTTAAGGTTTTTCAGCTCTTTTTTTGCATAGTCATACGCATATAGTCTTACTACTCCATCAACCTCTTCCGAAAATACAGTATAGGTAAGATTATTATTACTTGATGCAGTAAATGAGCCCTTTTCAGAGTTAACCAAGCTTTTTAATGCTCCATCTTCCGTTGCAACTGCAAACGTGGCACCGCTTGTTTTTGGGTGTGGCGCTGATGTAAGTACTACCCTGCTTGGACTTGCCCAATCCAAGCGCCAGCTTTTAAATGGACTTCTAAACAACTCAACCGCACCAGCCCCATCTAGAGATGATTTGTACAATACAGATCCGTTATCATTTTTCTGAATAAATGATAGCGAGGTACCTTCAGGCGATGGGGCAATTGCGGTAATATCAGCAGGTAAAAATGTTCCATCTAATGAATAAGTATTTTCTTCATCATCTAGTACTGGTATGAGGGTGGCGCTATACGTTTCTATACTGGTATTAAGATCACCAAGGTATTGAAGAATAAGATTCTTTCCATTGTTAAAGAAAAACGCATGTTGGATACGCGGGATGGTTATATTGAGGATTTTAGTAGCGGTGAGGTTGTCAGTTGGTATGTCGTATATATGACCACTTGCCCTTTCAACAAATCGTACTGCGAGATTTTCTTCATTACTTCTAAAGTAGCCAGCTCCAGAAACGGGTTTATTCCACAGCTGTCTTAATGCAGGAATCCTTTGCGTGGTTGTTTCCGGAGTATTGTTTAGACCACCTTGCTCGTTTGTAGTAGGAAAGCCAACCCCCCTATCCCCCGCTTGTGGAAATACACTAGTGTTGTCATTGTTTGTGGAGGTACTATCGCTTCTAAAAAACATAAAAAGCCCAACAAAAATGAGTATAAGAACCACTACAATAAGTAGCACTAATTGCTTCCAATTTTCTGCTAGCTTCTTTTTTAGATCCTCCATGTGATTGTAGTATCTCATGGATTTACCCACGAGTGGAGAGTGTGGGTGTTTGTAATTATCAACAACACATAACTACATTTATAGAATTGAAAAAGCGCATCGTATTTCATCACGATGCGCTCCTTCTGCCTCCGGTTATCCTCATTGAGGATACCTCCCTTAGTTTACTTTCGGGTCTAGTTCCGCTAGGGCTTCATCGAACCCTCTAAATACGGCCACGTTTTCAGCCATTGATTCTTGTAGTTCCTCTAAGTCAACAACGACAACCTTTTGGTCGCAGCCCTCCCCTCTCGCTCCATTGATTGGGTTCGGAAGATAAAGAGAGATAAGAGCTCTCGTCTTCGAACCATCAAGGACCGGGTTACCCTCTTTGTCAGCCACTACTAAGTACTGGCTGCTGGGAGTGAGTAGGCAAGTTTCCCCATAAGATTTTTTTGTTCTTGTGAGGACACTTACCTCTTTAGTTTGCATACTCCACCTAAAGTTCGTTTGCTCCCCCTTTTCGTATGAGAGAGCAATTAACCGCACGCTCGCACCTCCGAGTTTTGGATGTGCTATCAACTTTGTGCTAACGCTTCCTAGATTCCCATCAGCCATGGCGAATGACGCCGTGGCAAACACGAAGAGTAATGCAGATACAAGTGCTGCCATTTTTTTCTTCATGGCACCCTCCTTTCGCTAGTAAAGTTATACAGCAAGAACTGCTATATAGTCAATACCCATTAATAAAGTGATTACCAGCCTAGTTTTTACTCCCTACGGAGTTATACCCTCCGTAGGGCCGGTTGCTGGCCTGGTAAGTGCTTGTGTTGGAAAATCAGGCCTAGTCTCAACCCGATTACCGGGAGCAGAGAAAATAGCAAAACTAAGAAGGTTAGGATTGAGAGTATTCAAAATAACGTACGTACCAAGTATAAGCACAAGTCCAAGAACTGCATTAAACATACGCTCTCTCCCCGCGCTTTTGCTAGATATAGCGTCACTCCCCATATACTCAATACCACCTACCGCAATCATTACCACCGCCAAAATTGCACCAATTGAAATTGAGAGCTGAAACAATCCTTGCAGCAACCCCTCTACGCTAGTTGGTGATGCTGTGTCACCAATAATTCGTGGAAGAAAAATTAACGGTTCTATTGGTTCAGCAGCAATTGCAAGAGAAGGCAGCATAACCAGTACCATAATCGCGCCTATAAGTACCCTCCTTGTTGTAATTACTGCATTCATAGATTTTGTTATTGAGAGAGATTTATTCTAAATGTCTGTGCAGCATTTTGTAGCTCTGATAACGTGTTTTGTATATAGGTGCCAATTGTTGATACGCCACCCCCAGCACTATTTTGTGGACGAAGGGTTATGCTAGAGGCGGTTGTCTCTGCTTGTCGTTCTTCATTAATACCCCAAGAATATTCAAGATGTGCATCATTTCTCTTGTGCGCGCTAAAGTGGTACGGTTCTGCAATTACTGTAACCTCTTCGTTCTTTAGAGCATAGTCGCCAAGCGCCCTGTCATACCTGACACCAAGCAGAGGATCATTCTCATAAAAAATAATCCACGGATTCTGTACTGAAACCTTAACCCTCTCTCCAGCTAAAGCGCCATTGTCTGAAGATGCCTCAACAATAATATCGAGCGGACGTAGATACCCAGTGTTTTTTATTATTGCCGAGCTTTTACCAAGTCCAGATAATTCAGAAACAAATCTACCGTTCACTGTCCAACGGAAGTACAAATCATCTGGCTGAAGCTCTATACCGTTTTCAATAACTGAAGGAATTGCTTGCACAGAAAGACTTGCTTCAGGTGACAACATTGGTCTTCCTGTATATAGCGGTGGCGCGTAGGTGAAGCCTTCATACAGAAGTGTCAGAGATGATGGTTGTACCGCAAGACGAGCAGTAAAGTACTGATTTGTTCTTGTGTACACATCAGCAACCACTACAAAGGGATCATTGTTATTAGGGATTTTGTATACGTATTTAGTTGCTGATGCACCTGAAAATACACGGGTACCATTTATCGTCCAAGTAATCGTTGCGGTTGAAAGGGCGATATTTGTACTCACAAGAGAAAATTCAACATATTCACCCGGTCTTGCGTACCGAGGAAATATCTCTATTGCAAGTGGAGATTCACCAATAGATGATGACGGTATACCAAATGATTGTGCGAGTAATGGCAAAGGACTAAGGGATAGCAGTATCCCCATCCCCCACCCTAACAACGTCATACGAGCTCGAATCATAGAAAAATTATAGCATTCTTTTACTAACCCCTTCTAGCGTATTACTCTCCATACTCATTATTATTTTGATTTGCAGCTTGCACCAACATGCGAGCATTCATTGCTTGCTGCAATTGCCGCTGTCGTTGCTGCGCTCTTTTCTTTTTGCTTTTTTCCATCTCTTTTCTATCTGACAGCCTTGAAGAGTACACTTCCCACCCTACTTTTAGTGTCATTAATGGTAAGAAGTTAACAAACGGAGCAAGCTCTGCTATTGAAAATGCAAAAGTGGAAGCAGGGTTATCAAGCGCAGAATCTATCTGACTTACACCAAGAATATGAAACCAGAGAAAGAAAATTAGCCCCCCAAGAGTGGTAATACCAAAGATGCTTAGTATAGAAAGCATGCTTCCAAATAAGGGGATAAAGAGATGTAGCCCAGCAAGCGCCATTTGTACCATGTCAGTTAGCATGGCAACACCAACCATCATTCCGCCAGTAAATGCGGATATTCTGTAATTGTCGTTATCTACATGCATACCCTGTATTATACCGTATCGGTAGACGCTTTTTTCTCGTCACGAGCTTTCTTAATTGAGAGAAGTTGTGACGGATCTGAAGTAATTATTTGGTCTTCTGTGTATGAGGCAATTATTTTTATCGCTACGTGCTTCATGCCAGCAAAGAATATTCCTTCACCAACATTAGATTCAAGAAGAAGATACTTTTCCTCATCGGTAAGGTTAAACACCTGCTGAATAGTACCTATGGATGTTGGAGATTGCTTAAGAAGTAGTTGTATTGATGAGTTGGTGATCATCGGTACACCATACGGGCTTTTCAAAAAGTCATCTACGTCTTGGGTAATGGTTGCTAGTCCCAGATAGTATTTTCTTCCGCGTTTTGCAATTCCATAGAGGAAGGATGCGGTGTCTTCTGATTTCATCATCCACCATGCCTCGTCAACCACTAAAAGCCTCTTTTTAAGCTCTTTGCGTATGGTTGCCCAAATGAAGTTGGTGATAATGTACATCGCGGCGGTTTTTAGCTCGTCTTCCATGTCACGGACTGAAAACACCACAAAGCGCTTGTTGATATCAACATTTGTAGGGCGATTGATAAATCCCGCCCATGTACCCTTGGTATATTTTGTAAGTCGTTGTACAAGCGAATCACTGCCATCCATGCCAGCAAGTACAAGCTCAAAGTCAGAAAGAAGTGGCGGATTCATGCTTGAAAAATCATGTTCACCTGTAATGTCTTTCAAAGCATATGTCTCGGTTATTGCTCTATCTATAATAGAGTCCTCCTCTGGAGAGAGCCCCCCGAGCATAATACGGAAAAGCCCCACAAGTGATACCACGTGTGAACGAAGCACATTTGAAGGCGACTCATCTTCTCTTGGTATAGGAAGATCAAATGGATTAATATGGTGTCCTGACGAGAGTGATATGTTGAAGTGCCGCCCTCCGGTTGCTTCTGCGATGTATTCATACTCACGCTCTGGGTCGATAACAATAATATCAGTATCAAACATGAGCGAGCGCAAAATCTCTAGTTTAATAGTGTAGGATTTTCCAGAACCAGATTTTGCAAACACTACCGAGTTGTAATTCTCCATTGAGAATCGGTCAAAAAGGACAAGTGATGAGTTGTGCCTGTTGATACCATAGAGGATGCCAGTGTCCGCAGAGAGATCAAACGAAATAAATGGAAAAAAGCTTGAAAGAGGCTGAGAGTTTAGTTTTGAATGGACACTAAGCAAGTCGGTAGAGATTGGAATAACGCTTTTCCACCCCTGCTCTTGTTGAAAGAGTGCTGGCTTTAGATACACCAACTGTGCCTCTAGTATTGATTTTATTTCTGATTCAATTTTATCGAGCTCTTCCCTACTATCACCATATATAGAGATGTAAAGACCAACATCAAAAAGACGTTCCTGTGCCTGCTGTAACTTGTCGCGTAGCTCTTCAAGATTCTGATACGCACTATCTAGCTTTGGGTCGCGAACAAGACCTTTTTCTTCTCGTAATTGTATTTGACTTTGCACCTCCGCCACCTTTTTTTGAAACTTCTTAAGCACCGAGGCGGTGTCTATTGGGTGGACAAAAATAGAAACATCAAACACCTTATCAAGGTTGATGATGGGAGAAAACCAGTTATCAGAAAGAAAGCTTGGGTATGAAATGACAAAAAATGTTCGCACCACCTTGTCGCCAAGGTTCATTTCTTTTGGGGTTATTTCAAGCGCGGATGGCGCTATCACATCTTTTAACTCGAGTGAGCCAACCTCAAACATCTCTGCTGGAAGCACGGGCTGGATATGATAGTCCTCCATTGGCTGGCTATCACTTTTTTTGTTAAAGAAATCAAATAGTCCCATATATACTACGCTCTATTATCAAGAGGGATGGGGCGCTCAAGCTCGCCCATGTTAAACATCTTGTAAAACAATTCTATCACCTCTTCTGTTCCAAGTTGTGCAACTCGTACCCCTGATCGAAGTAATCCTTGTTGTACGATACCCATGCGTTGCTCTAGTTGTGATCTACTCTCTTCAAATGTTGCCTTAGACGCTTCCCCGCTCTCGTCCTTTTTAGCAAAAGGATTTATTGACGAGGCACTGCCAATAATTGCTGGCGCATACGGTACCACCACAAAGAAACTTTTAGTCATTATATTTGCACCTTCAGTAAATGTTTTTATGAAGTCTACGTATTCTCGTACCTGTATTTTCATAAGCTCTTCCGTTTGCTCAACATAGCGTGACTCAAGCATGGCAACATACGGACGAATATCAAGTTTTCGTGACTGCACAAAAAACTGTACTGAAAAATCTAGTGAATCAAGGAACTGTCCGAACTGTGTAAGGATAGCCTGTTGCTCATCTTGCCCCTTTAGGGCGAGGTTTGTGGATGAAGCCATAAATACCCCACGCAATGAGCCATCTTTAAGTATCACTATTCCATCACGAACCTCCTCAATAGGTACAAATGCTTGCGACGCACCTGATTTTTTATTTGCTTCTTTCATACTACGATTGATTTAGTGTTGACCCGCCAGTCTTGTCTTTTATATCCAATGACCACGCAAGCTCCTTGAGTCTATTGTTAGAGACTTTTGGTACATAAGGGGTGTGCGCGAGTGTTTCTTTACCTACCATTTCTTTCCCTTCTGCTTTAACCCCAGTATTCTTTTTCCAAAGGTAGAGCTTTTTACTCACAAGGTAGTAAAAAGCTGCCTCCATAATAGCGATAAATGGCTGATTATTTATTTGATAGAAGGCAAGGAGTAGCCCAAGAAGTACAAGCGGACTACCAACAATAGCCGCCCATTGCCAAGGCATAAACGCGGTGAGTAGCGCCACAAAGCCAACCCCGCCCGCAATATACACAAATTGCTTTATAGTGAGTGGTCCTACCACCTTGTCTTCTATATCAACAAATTGTGGTACGTGATAGCGCATAGTGTATGTGAGTATATTGTACCTCGAATACAATCTATAGCTAAATCATTTACATCAACAATTGTGTGCAACTCAATTTTAAAATGAAAAGAAGCCGTGATGATATTGCATCACGGCTTCAGGTTTTCTCAAGCTAGAAATAAAACAACTTTTCTAGCTCAAGGATGTTGTCTCGCCACGACATTATTGTGGCGAGATCGCCACTAGCTTCGAGCCTTCTTCCTGCCAACCACAAGATGCTTATGCTTATTCCAATTGCATACATAAGCATCCTGGTAAATTGCCCCCAGCTCTCAAAGAACCAAGCGAAGAAAATGGTGGCGACCCCAAGGATCACGCACCACATGGATCCTTGTAGTGATTTTGCAAGGATCCATGGACCCCAGAGAAGTAGGAGCAAAATAACCCCTATCATTAAGAGTCCTTGGGATAGGAACTGGAGCATCAAGTAAGAAGGAAGGTACTGATCACCATTCCTCCACGTGATTCCCCAAAACCTCTCCTCCGACCTTATCTTCGCTGCTGTGTAGTGCCAGAGTAATGGCACCATCAAGACAAAAAAAGGCAGGTATGACGGCCAGAATATTGCCGTCATTATGATAACAATCACAAGAAACACAACCCCTCCAATCGGTAGAAGATTTCTTCTACCGATTGAGATATGTCCAAGGCTAGAAGTTCCTATGGAAGCCCTGGACATCGAGGCGACTATTAAGATCACAACTGTTGTGCCTATCGCCGACAAAATAACCCACTCAACAATGGCCGGAATGAGTGGTATTATATCGAGCGTTGTTATTACCATTCACGACTCCTCCCCGGTATTGCCTTGAGAGGCAGCTAAAAATTGTGGAAGTGAAAGCGGAGGATTCTTCGGTTCCTCCCCCCTGCGTTGTTGTGAGCTACCAAAGGTAGCTATTACCTTTGCTCCTCCACCAGCTACTGCTCCTCGAAGTGACTCACCATCAATAATTTGCAACGCGACTAGCAAACGTTGATCGGGTGTGAGGTCCTTACTTACACCAGCTAGTTGATTGGAAATGAACGCCTGTCTACCTTCTCCTTCCGCTGTTAGTCGGTTTTTGGTACCCTCTCCTTCTTTTTTGCCAGCAAAAGGAGCTGCCAGCGCTCTTTCAACGGCTGATCTAGAACCTTCGTCTGCATTCATATCCACCACTCGAATATTGTGGATATTAATACCTCCTAAATCAGCAACGGCACGGATGAACCTGCTACTGTTCGCCTCTCGGTCAGCTTGACTAATACCCGTCAGAAATCTCCAACAGTTATTTATAATTGTGCTTTTGTGAGTTACATCGCCTCCGCCATATACAGCATCAATACTTGCACCGTGCATCGCTTCCGCTACAGCAGCAACAACTCGCTGCGGTATGTTCTGGTCCCACCTGTCAACAGAATACGCAGCGCTAGGAGCGTCAGTTATTGAAAGCTCCAGCGCCATAAGTACTGATACACTCCAGCCTTGCTGTGTAGGAAGCTCTCCCGACACAACATAATTTGTGAACGGACCGATCCTAAAGTGGTCGGTCCTATCCACTACCTGTACTACTGTATCCAGCGAAATTTTTCCAGAACCAGGAACTTTCGCTCGTTTGTAGTCCTGTGAACGAACCTGTACATAAGGAGCGATACCGAAAAAGTGGAGACCAGTTATCTTGAAGGACACAAAACGAAACACAAATAACGGCGAAAGCCACTTTGCGACGCTACCAGAAAAAATACTTCCCGGCACAACTTCAGGCATCGTAGGACAGTCTTTAGGTCTTTCAACCACTACCCATCCGCCGAAATTGTCCTTTGAGGGTAACGATTTACCTCCACTGTCAACCCACACCTTGAAGGCATATCCTGGGTTGACACAAATTACTCTTATGAATGTGCCACCCCACTCAATTATCTTGAGTTGGTTTGGTAAAACCTCGGTAAACATTGCAAATTTCCCAGGGTTTTCGGCAGAATTCAAGACGAACGGTGCATACGCAAATGAGAGAATACCCAGCAATGTCGCAAATAGATGTGGTGATATCAATACCACACCGATATCGGTGATAAAGGACACATAGTCACTCATCGAAGATACTCCTTTTAGTTAGGTTGATGGAAGGGCTCTGTCAAAGAGCACACTGTTTTAATTAAACCATGAAAATATTATTTAGTCAACCGGTTCGCGATATGGGTCTGTTGTTGATTTTGGGGGGGTGGCTGATTTGTCTATCTCCTTCCCCACAGTTTTTACTGGTGCTTGGGTGCCTTGGTTTTGTACTGTTTGATTAGTTGGAGGCGTTGTTTGTGTAAGAATTGGTTTTTGTACCGTGGTCACGAGCGGTATTTTTGTAGCACCTACCTGCTCTGGGTGAGGTTGCTGTATGGCTGTGGTTGGACGGCTCATAATGGCACTCGGTGCTGTTATTTGCTCAGGAGACACCTTTGATTCAGCAGGAATCTTAGTCATGTTGCGCACGCTACTTAGAATTCGGTGCTCGATTTCTCCTAGGATAACCTTTGCTTGCGCAGCGTACTCAGGTAGATATTCAGCAAACTTCTTCTCCGCTTCGTGGGTAGGAATAATACCAACTAGTACATAAGTGACAAAATCGGAAAGTTGGCCCATTTTATCAATATGAAATTTGAATTGATGTCCAATAGTTGCAATCTCAGATGAGTAGTTGCCATGAAGTACATATTCTTGCACTGCCTCAGGTAGTCGATCAAAGTGCTCTCTAAATGCTAGTTCTAGTTCCTCCATAGTAATTGGTATTTATTGGAATAAATCTTTGCCCTTATCTTGTAGCCAACTGATTCCCTTTGTGTTGTTTACACTCATGACATTATCTCTAAGTGTCTGTTTCGTCTCTTGAGAAATAGAATCTACTGCGGCAATTTTTTGGAGCATACCTGTTGTTACATGTTTTGCAAACTCTTTACTCTTTAACACTTCAGGTTTTAGGTCTGTTACTTCTTTGTCACTCATTACTCTAATGATATTACGGATTTTATTATCTAGCTCGGTTGTGGTGGGTGACGTTG
Organism: uncultured Candidatus Saccharibacteria bacterium; assembly: GCA_964409035.1. Classification (GTDB taxonomy): domain Bacteria; phylum Patescibacteriota; class Minisyncoccia; order Phycocordibacterales; family UBA12088; genus CAYPBQ01. The sequence goes on along the minus strand of CAYPBQ010000002.1, from coordinate 149,869 downwards.
ACCCTGCAGCAGCAGGAGCGGTGATTAGCGCTTGGCGATCTTGTATTTGCTTAAAGAGATCGTCAGACCTCGACTTCTTTTCGACGCGCTCCTTTACCTCCTTTACTTCTTTTGCGGTTTTTTCCTGATCCTCAATTGATATTGTTTTTCTTAGTGTGTTTACACGGGTGGTGCCATCAGTCTCTTTACCAAGCTCTGCCTCATATGCAGCCCTTATGCGAGGAGTCATTTTTGAATATGCATAAGTTAAGTCATCACCATTAAGGGTTGAGATTTGCTTGTACAACTCCTTTGAATCGTTAGCAAAGTCTTTTGTCATTGCTTCAAGATATTTTTCTCTTGCGCTTTCACGCAAGCTTGAAAGGGCTACGGCTTTTTTCTTTATATTCTTATTGGTAGCTCTTAGATCAACTTGTCCATCTCGTGTTATTACGTTTTGACTCATCTGAGCGCCCACAGTTATTTGTTCTGATGCTGATAGCCCTGCAAACAGCTCATTCCTTACATCCTCACGTTGCGCAAGAAGGAAATCAGATGATCCCTTCGTGTTACCGTCTCTAGAAAGTGCCTTCACTTTTTCTTGTGCAGATTTGACATCAGCAGACACTCTCTGGTTGTAGCCTAATGCATTGTCTAATCGTCCAATTGTCGCTTTTCTTATTGTATCTTTGACACCTCCCTCTTTCACTGGAGCCTTCATAAGCTTTTCATTTATTGCATTCACCTTTCTGCCAGCAAATCTAGCGCTCTCATCGGCAATTACCTTGGTGCCAACTCTAGCCCCCTTCCAACCAGCAACACCTGCCGCCGCTCCAAGGAGTGCTCCACCAGCAACAAGTGGAAGAAAGGTTGCGCCCGCCGCACCCGCAGCAATGCTACCCTTGTATTTGTAGGCGGTTGACTGCACTCTTGACTGCGCGCTGTTGACCCACCCTTTGCCAATGCCGTAGGCCTTATCAGCGCCAATAGCACCAAGCTTTTTAGCAACTATGAGTGCTGCAACCATAAATACTGTGATAATGGCAAAGTTTAAAAATACGCTAGCAAAACTCACATTTGCCCCCAAGAGCGCTGCACCAAAGTTTGATTTTGCGGCAGTACCAGTAACAGTAGAAACACCATACCCTTCAATTATTTTAATTGCGATCCACATCATGAGCATGTACGCCGGGGCAAAAAACGATTGATTGAGAAGCGACCTTAGCCAATAAGAAAAGTAACCACTTGTTGAAGGGAGTATCCACGCGGCAAACGCAAGCGGTGAAAACACCATAAGTATAATCAGTATTACAAATCTAATGACGAGCAATATCGCCGCAGATGCAAATACAAATGCGGTGATAAGAATAAATATTGAACCAAGTGTCGTTATATAAAATATTTTTGACGCATCAATTGCAGTAGCACTAGCTAGCGTTGGAGATGTAAATCCTGCGGAGTTTGGCGTACCACCAACATTAAACACTGTAGTAAGACCAAGTGAATTATTTATAATCCCAGTGATACCGAAGTTTACGCACTGTGTGATATTTTCTGGAAGGCTACTTCTTCCATCACACGCCTGATTTCCTGATGTATCAGGAGGAATGATGAGCCTGAATATCGTGTTTGCCATTATGTTGGATGTCTCAACTACCGTTTTTGTTATGAAGAGACTAAAGTTGATCACAAGCGCAATTATGACAAGTCGCGCAAGTGCTTGTTGATGACCGTGCCTATTGTTGCCAAGAATAAGATTCAATCCGATGTATACAATACCGAAGATAAACAGTATGTTTGCCATATCACGCAGTAGCGCCCAGGCAATTTGTATACCAATGATGTCGTTGATGTGATTTCCCATCCCTGTTACGGTCTGCAGAATGGTGATATTGAGGAGGGTTGCGGTAATACCCAGAACACCGCTCATAAGCCACAACACGCCTGATCCAACCCAAGCAAACATAAGCTGTGGTGTGGTTACAATTTCCCACAGATTGGCAGCATAGATTACGTGCGGACTAGTGCTGAAAATGAGCACCACCATCACCACAAGCGAGATAGCAACAATCCGTTTGTGCTCAGTAAATCCAGACACCACCATGTGTTTTACGCGAGTATACAAAGTATGTAGTGGTGATGCATCCATATAACAGTGCAAGTGCACAGCAGTATATCTATCATACCACCATGTCAGCACGTGAAGCATTGATTACTCCACAGTCTATTACTACAAATTACCGTAACCGCTACGGTTTATAGATGCGGACGTAATCAAGCTCAACCTCTGCTGGCCACACGGTGGTATTGTCTGGATCGCCTGGCCAATAGCTAGCCATTTCCCATGTGGCAAGTAAGTACATTGGCTTGTTTACAAAGTTAGGTAGCGTACCAATTTCTGCCCCTTCGCCATAATTTTCTCTGAGGAAATATTCCTGCCCATCAACAAAAAATCGCATACTCTCGGGAGTCCACAGAAATCCGTATGTGTGCCACGCTCCACTCCCTCCACCAGGAAGTAGCTTAAATGAGGTTGTTGGATCAGAGCCATTTGGACCCTCGCCGTGTACAGTGGTGTGATAAAACTGAGGATTCTCACCAATAACCTCAAGCATGTCTATTTCAGGAGGCCACGCCAGATCGTCTTGTAGTAGCCAAAGCGCAAAATGCTGACCTCTTGTTATTGAGTTTACGCGAAGCCGCACCTCATAGTAGCCGTATGTCTGTGTGTGTGAGAGTGAGCCAAATATTCCACCTGCGGCATAAGGAGCGCCTTGTGGCCATCCATAGGCAATAAATTCGTTACGAACCGAGCTTGGTACTGGGTATGCCCGCATGGCAAGTGCACCACTCGAAACTTCATGGAAGAATGGCCCATCGCCATAAGTACCCGCCGCTTTAAATGCGTCACCATATGTTCGTGTTCCACTTGCACCCATCTCGTGGTCAGCAACCCAAATTGCATCAGAGCTGTTACTTGCAAGTATTCTTCCTTTTGCGTCATATCCTGCATTTGCTGCGAGGGTATCAAATGGTGTCCATCTAAACGCGGACCCACTTCCTAGACTTAGGGAGTTAAACTCATCATTCCATGCGAGGGTATATCCCGCAGGCACAAAGCCTGTATCAGTTGCAGTACCCGCTGCGGTACCTGATCCTACCCCTGTTCCTGGTGTAGTGGTGCCCCCTCCCCCTCCACCAATCACCCCGCCCCCACCTCCACCACCTCCTCCACTACCCCCACCTCCACTTAGTCCTAACCTTCCACGTATCTCAGTGAGCTCTCCCTCTACTCGTCCAAGCTCGGTAATGTTATTTGCTGTCTCTGCTCGTGCTAGTAGATCATTAAGCTCTTCAGCATTTCTTCCACCTTGCGCAGTATCTACCTCTATAGTGTCTTCTATCCTACTTATCAAATACTCCCTCCTATCTTCAAGTTGATTTTCTTGCTGTGCCACCAAAAGGTCATTGCCGTTATGTGTCTCTAGCCTGTTAAACTCATCTACTATCGCTTGTATCTCCTCTGGTGTGTCTGCTGCCTCTGCTCGTGCGCGAAGGGCGGTGAGTTGTGCGATGGTGGAAGAAACTTCTTGGCACGTTATTGGTTCTTGTGGTGGTGTCTGAGCACTACCCTTTGTTGGAATAATACTTACACAGGCAATCGCAATTAGTATAAATGACACTAAACTACTTATACTGATTGCGTTTTTCATGATGCGAGAACCTACATTTCAATTGCCCCAATATCTTTGATGCCATTTGCGGTTTTGCCATTTAGGTCCGCGGATGCGGTTACATCGCATGCGGCATTAATGGCGGGCGATCCTGCTCGCAAGCTAAAATCACCTGCGCCGGGGTTAACAAAGAGAGGGTCAGCAACGGTAGCGGTTACATTTTCACTAGCACTTACAATGTTGCACTTTCCTGTTCCGGAACCCCCACTTGCGGTGAAAAGAGCCCTTGGACCAATTGCTATGTTGTTGTAGAAGGTATTGTTGCGCGAATTACAACACGCAAATATTTGTCCCGCGGCATTGTTGTATGCAGTGTTGTTTATAAAATCAACATTACTTGAATCTACCGAGTGCATACCCGTGCCGTGTACTCCTTGCCCTGAAACCTCAACTCCATTGTTATACGAGAGATTGCTCTCAAGCAGTGTTCTTCTGTATGCTCCAAAATGATCCGCTCCATCAACAATTATGCCGTTACCGTCGGTGATACCAGGACCGCAACCGCAATCTATTGAGCCAAGAAATTGTTTATTGTTGAAGGTGATATTTCTTCGCACTATAAAGCCATAATCATTCAAACTTCCACCACCAGTCATGACAGGAAAACCTGCAGAAATACCGCTCTCGCCATAGCGAGAGAAGTTACCATTGTTAAATGACACATTGTCTTCGATTACCACATAGTCAGCTGCAAAGGTGGTTATACCTGACCCGCCAAAGTCGTGGGTGATATTGTCCCTCACTACGACGTGATGCGCTTGGTTTGTAGTACAACCTCCGCACCCTATGTGAATCCCTTGATTGCAATGGTACCCAATGTTGCCACAACTTCTGTTTGAATAGTTAAGCATGTCATTCCATGAACCAATGTAGGTTCCGTCAGGAAGGGTTGTTCCTACTCTATTTCCATCTACTTCTAACCCTTCTATAAGGACGTAGCTTGAACCTCCTAAAACACTTATACCAGCATATCCACCTGTTGGTTTTAGTACTGGACGTTCTCCTGGTGCGTTTCCAAGTCGTATCCACGCATTTGGATTACCCTGCTTTCCATTTATAGAAATATTGCGGAATGAGTATGTGCCGCTTCTTAGTTGTATATCTGTTCCAGGCCCCGCAGAGTTTATTGCGGCTTGTATGTCATCACCAGGGTTAAGCACTATGGTTCTTGTAAAGGCGGGTATCGGAACACGATTAGCTTTTCCACTTCCATCAAGTACGCCTCCTGCCCATGACCCATCTCCCCCTCCACCAATCACCCCGCCCCCACCTCCACCACCTCCTCCACTACCCCCACCTCCACTTAGTCCTAACCTTCCACGTATCTCAGTGAGCTCTCCCTCTACTCGTCCAAGCTCGGTAATGTTATTTGCTGTCTCTGCTCGTGCTAGTAGATCATTAAGCTCTTCAGCATTTCTTCCACCTTGCGCAGTATCTACCTCTATAGTGTCTTCTATCCTACTTATCAAATACTCCCTCCTATCTTCAAGTTGATTTTCTTGCTGTGCCACCAAAAGGTCATTGCCGTTATGTGTCTCTAGCCTGTTAAACTCATCTACTATCGCTTGTATCTCCTCTGGTGTGTCTGCTGCCTCTGCTCGTGCGCGAAGGGCGGTGAGTTGTGCGATGGTAGTATCAACCTCCTCACAGGTTACCGCCTCTCTTGGAGGGCTTTGTGCAGAAAGCGAATCTGAATAAAACCAAATTGAACCAGCATATGCGCTAATGATGAGAAGTGATGAGATGAGAAGTGATTTTAACTGAGTCATATTTTATGAATCTTTGCTGGTTGCAACTCTGGTGTGTGCTTCGATGCTTTTGAATAAATTTTTATAACCTCCCCACTCCATTATTACTGGGTCGATCCGCCAGCGCCTACTGGATCAAGTTTTGTTTGAGGAGGATTTTCATTTATTAAGTAATACTCTCGTAGTGCCTCATTTACCGCTCCGGCAGCAACATTACTTCTTACGCCAAGATTTTGAAATCCTAAATCCTCACCAGTCACTCGAGTAAAGGCGTAAACACCCGACTGCCCCTCTACTTCTCTGGTGGTTGCGATGACCTCTCGTACATCGTCGCCATTTGCATCATAGAGTACTCGGTACGCATCCTCACCAGTCCTTTCTATAATAATAGAACCTTCATCTATGCCAACTTCTCTAAGGGTAAAGTTCTCACTCCACGAAGTACTAGTTGGTGTATCGATAAATCCACCAAGGACAAGCTGCTCGTAGTACTCCGTTGGGGTAAGAGGCTCAAGACCAGATGATTGATATGCCGCATACGAATCAGCGGGGGTGTATCTAATATTTGAGAATGTGGTGGTATCAGGAAGTTCTGATCTGTCACCGATAGGTACATCACGAAATTCATTTCCCCCAATATCGCCCCCTCCGCCGCCCCCACCTCCTCCTCCATCACCATCTCCTGGATCCTCTCCATAACATCCAAGCTCCCTACCAAGCGCGAGCTCCTCTTCAATTTGCTGATCTATCTGGAGCACAATGTCTTGAGTTACGCGATCTTGTTGGCGCGCGATATCTTCTCGCAAAAGATCATCATACGAAGATCCAGCAGAACCTCTTCCTAAGCCGCTTGAAGTAAGATATGCAAGTCCATCAGAGAGTAGCTTACTCATTAGCGTGCTAAGTATGGCTGATATAGCCTCATTTAGCTCATCAGCAAGCTCTTGTTGTCTAAGTGGACTTGTGGTTACCCAACTTAGCTGGTCGGTTATCAACTTGCCCGGAGTCTTTATTGGGCAATCATCTCTAGTCATTCCTGCCTCATATCTAACCCCACCTGCCCCATCAGGTACTCCCTCAGTATTTTCAACAGTTTGACACCATTCAAATGAGAGGTCTGAAAACATACCCTGCCCATAAGAGAGGTAGTTTTTCTGATTCTCTTCTTTTTTGTTTGCGTACTTAACAAGTTCACCCTGTATCACAAGATATTGCCCTGGGAGGTTGTTGGTGGGGATAGTTGCGTGTGAAAACCATCCAGTCCACCCACCCTCAGCAAAATTTCCTTGGATAAATGAGTCGATATTATTTACCACCCTAGAGAGGGTACACGAGTATCTTTGCTGAATAGGCTCGTATTGATAGGTAAGCAAGGCGATTCGGATACTCAGGGGGTTACATAAATATTCAAGGTTATTCTCTCGGATAAATGCGCCGGTTGCTTGGTCAGCAATATCAGTAAGAAATACCCCAAGGTTATTAACAAATTGTGGATACCCTTCAAAGTCCCTATTGATCCAGTTGATAATTTCAACAGTCATTCGTTGTATTACTAATTTGGCTAGATACCAGGCAATTCCATCAAGTGTGGACTCCTTTAGTGTTGCCCACACAGCCTCAACCGTGTTTGCAACATTGGTAAATAAATTGTCGACATCAATTACTGGTACTGTGCCGAATCCAAACAACGCCTCAGTCTTTTGTGGGGTTGCTATGATGAATACTGAAGGAGCAAACAACGCCATTATTATTGTAGAAGGCGCAATATAGCGAGTCAGAAGAGATGTGATTACCCCAACAACTGATTTCATATAAATAGATTCGGCGATCTCTTATAAATAACAAGTAGTTCATTAAATACATACCCTGGGTCATTTCGTGCATACACAATATCCCTCGACTCAAAGTACTTTGCGGTCGATATTGCTACAATTGCTAGTTCTTTAGCGGTCTTAGGGTAATAGGTCATAGCAATAGTTGCGCCCAGTGGATCTTCGTACGTATTACCAAACGCAACAAGTAATTCATTAAAAAGCGCCAAGCTATTCAATAGCTCAACATGACTAGCTACTAGCGGCTCAGGTACTCGTATTGAGATTATTTCTTCTGCCAACTTGTCTACAGAAGTAGCTGAGGCTCGTAGGGTATCAAGCTCTGCTTTGTTTCCGCTCCGCAGTGCTCGGTAGAATACATCAAGCATGTTCTCCCCTACCACAGGGTGGTTTTTTAACGCAAGTCCTACCTCATTTCCATACGTTCGCAGGGCGTAATTGTCTTGTGATGGCGCTATCAAAATATCTTCCTCTGTAAAAAGAGGCTTCCTATTTTCGTATTGATCTTGAGGAATCAAATTCTCTACTTTTTGAATACTTGCCCCCATGATCCCAACAGGAAGACCTGCCTCTTTGGTTTTTGCGTACTCAATAAAAAAGTTTTTAGCAAATTCAGCGGTAAGGTTACTACTCCTCCCTTCCGCATCAGCTACGGCATTATCCCTAAATACTTCAATACTCTGAACGGTGATTTCATCACCTGGGGCAGGTTTAAGTGGGTCTCTTCCGATCTGTATTTCTTCGCCATCTAATGTGCCGTCGCCATCAGTGTCTGCATTTTTTACATCAGTTTTCCAAAGCGATTCTTCCCAATCAAGTAGTCCATCCTCATCTTCGTCAGACGCGACCAGTTTTTCTGCAATTTCCCGCATCTCTTTCTCGTTTGATTCAGCAAAAAATTTGCTTGCGGATTCTCTCGTGCTTAAAAATACGGCGATACCACCGCCAAGCACTAGCGTAATAACAATCACGGTAATAATAAACTGCTTGCTTGGAAGTATGGATTCGTTCATAAATACCCTTCCTGCAAAGTATAGCAGAGTTTTATTACAGAATAGCTAATTTGTATTGTTGCTGTGGATTAGTCTTTCAAGTGATGTGGTAATAGTCAGCCATTTTGAAAGATGAACATCTTCCGCTCTTGCACTGTTCGAAATGTCGGCATCCATAAATGCTCTAAGAATATCCTCTTTAGGTAATACACTTGATAAATTTGATACAAGTAACTTTCTCTTTTTGCTAAACCCCTCCTTAATTAAGGTAAAAAACACCTTTTCTTTGTGTGGCGATTCAATATTATTTCGTTGTATATCATAAATAGCCAGAATTGCTGAATCAACCTTAGGAACAGGAGAAAAACTGCCTGCTTTTACGGTTTGAATGTACACCGGGTTTCCATACACCTTTACTGAAAGAGAGAGGATACTCTCCTTTTCATCCCTTGCGATTCGTGTCGCGACCTCCTTCTGGACTAGTAATACCGCACATGATGGAAGCCTTTTTTGTGAAAAAATATGTCGTAGCAGAAGACCGGTAATATAATACGGAATGTTAGCCACAATTTTATACTCACCTAATATTAGTGAGTCAAAGCTAATTTCTTCAGCACCGCCCTCGTATAACAAGAGTGAGCCACTTTGAAGCTCGGGCGCAAATTCCTCAGAGAGAAATGAAATCATGTCAGGGTCTTTTTCAATGGCAACAACCTTCCCTACATGCTGCAGCAGCGCCCTTGTGAGCACTCCTTTTCCGGGGCCTATTTCAATTACCACATCGTTTTTATCTAACTTTGCGGCAGCAATAATGGATGAAACTGCTGAAGTACTTGTTAAAAAGTGTTGCCCAAGGCTTTTTTTGGCTCGCATACTAATCTAGGTATATTACCCTACTAAAGCCATCAGGCCTCTCTTCTGCAACAAGGAATTCCTCATCAATATCTGCTAAAAATTCAGACGGCAAGTTTACCTGCTTTGATCCATATATGGTGCGGGTTGCTGAGTGAGTTAGATATATTTTTTTAGCAGCTCTTGTTACTGCAACGTAGAAGAGTCGGCGCTCCTCTTCATTATCAACCCTCCCATCTCCCATTCTCTCGTGTGGAAATAGACCATCCTCGAGTCCTGCTATAAATACATAATCAAACTCAAGACCTTTTGCCGCGTGTACTGTCATCAGTGTTACCGCTTTCTCCTTTTGCTCTAGCTTGTCCTGGTCGCTTTCAAGTGCTGCGTATTCAAGCAGCGCTTCGATACCTTGAAGGGGGCTAAGTTCATCGTATTTTTGAGCCAACGTTACCAGTTCTTTGAGGTTTTCTGCTCGCTCTACGTCCTCTTCCTTTTTTGTATGCTCAAGACTTTGTAGGTAGCCGCTTGCGTCAAGTACAAATTTAATCGTTTCAGATGGTTTAGAGGTTGAGGCTTGATTTTTAATAGCATCAAGTAGTGTGTAATAATCCGTCACCTTTTTTCTTGTTGCGGGGGTAAGGTCGTCGATTTGACCAGCCAACATTTTAATCAGCGTCACTTTGCCAATACCTCTTACCGGCACATTTGCAGTGCGAGATATATCGAAGTGAGAATCTCTGTTAAGTGATGCTCTTACATATGAGAGTACATCTTTAATTTCTTTTCTATCAAAAAACTTTACCCCTAACACACGATACGACACCTCGCTAGAGAGATACGCCTCTTCCAGTACGCGTGACTGAAAGTTGGCTCTATAAAGAACTGCTATTGAGCTTGGTGATACACCACTCTCGATCAATTTCTTTGACGTGTGGGCTATAAACCTAGCTTCATCTTGCTCATCAAATGCAGAAAATAGCGAGATAGGCTCGCCATCCTCGTTTTCAGTAAAGACCACTTTCTTTTTACGGCGAAGATTTTTTTCTATGACTTTGTTTGAAACATGCACAATTGTCTTTGTTGATCGGTAATTCTGCTCGAGGGTAACTACCCGTGCGCCCGGGAACTCTTTTTCAAAGTCTAAGATGTTATCGATAGACGCACCCCGCCACGAGTAAATATTTTGATCAATATCACCTACAACGCATATGTTGCCATGCTCGCTTGCCAACAGTCGCGCAATGCTGAACTGCACTTTATTGGTATCTTGGTATTCATCAATGTGGATATATTGCCACGCAGCTGAGTATCGAGAGAGTATGTCTTTACGCTCGTTAAATAGTAATTTGGTTTTTAAGAGTAGGTCATCAAAATCAAGCGCCTGCTCTCTTTGGAGTATGACTTCATAATTTCTCCACACCTTAGCGATTACACCCGGCACATGCTCGGACCCATAATTACGCTCATACACCTCTGCGGTATTACCCTCTCCCTTTTGCCTTGAAATATGTCCAAGTATGGTTCTTGGTTCAAATTGCTTATCAGATACGCCTGATTTTTCCATAGCCTCCTTTATTGCCTTTATTGAATCTGCTCTATCTAATATGACAAAGTGCCTCTTTATACCGATGGCCTCTGATTCGTTTCTTAAAATAGTCGCACACAAGGAGTGAAAGGTTGCTACTGTTGGTGACCCGTCCTCACGAGATATACCTTCTTTGTTCATGAGGGATAGCACCCGCTCGCGCATCTCACTTGCTGCCTTATTGGTAAAGGTAACAGCAAGAATGTTCTTTGGGGCAACCCCAGAGTTGATTATATGGAGTATTCGATGGGTGATGGTCTTTGTCTTCCCTGCCCCGGCTCCTGCGATAACAAGAAGTGGACCCGTGATGGTAGTCGCAGCTTCATGTTGGTGGGTATTTAGTTCGTCTAAATATGTCATGGGTGGACTATACCATACCGCCTATAAAATAAAGCAACAAAACTTGACTAGTTGTCTAGTAATATTTCATTATTTTTTCGTGTATAAAAGTCGTTGACAGCATTTTATAGACCGCTATAGTGCTTAGGTACTGACGCATACGACCGAATGACCCACGGCTCAACAGAGCCATTTCCAGAAAATACCGGCTGATTGGGCTAAAAAACGGCTTATCAAAACAACTCACAAAGATCCAAAGGCTACGAGCGTATTACACTCCCCTTTGGTGACATATATCGTGACCTACATCGCCATCTTTGGTCTAATAAGTATGCCAATGGCAGCAGAAGGTAGCATGCTTTCTCGGATGACGTCATTCTTTTCCTCAGAAAAGCAGACTAGCGATGAGGCCTATGAGGCATATAGCTCACAAACCGTACCCCTCCTTAAGGGGGCGTATAATGTCGATCCAAATCCTTCAAAGGGAGGTGGAGATATTATTGTAGTTTCAGACAGCGCGCTACGTGCTGAGACTGGCCCTGCTGGTTCAATGGCCAATATCGAGGATACTTCAGGAAATGGCGAGATTTCACTCTATGTAGTAAAGGATGGAGACTCCCTCTCGCAAATCGCTCAGATGTTTAATGTTTCCCCGAATACTATTTTGTGGGCAAATAATATTTCCAAGGGTAGCTCTATTTTGCCTGGGCAAGAGCTACTGATCCTACCTATTAACGGTGTTCAATATACTGTCAAAAAGGGCGATACCCTAGCCTCTATTGCTAAAAAGTTTAAAGGTAATGAAGAGGAGATTATTTCATATAACCACCTCGACTCAGCAGAAGCCATTTCCGTAGGTGAAACCCTCACTATTCCTGGAGGAGAGATTGAGGCACCAAAACCAGCATATGCATCGAGAGGTTCAAAAACCGCTTCAAATTCGGGTTACTACATTCATCCAGTACCAGGAGCAGTTAAGACACAAGGTATTCATGGATACAACGGAATTGACTTTGGCGCGAGAATTGGCGCGTCGGTGAGAGCTTCTGCGGGAGGAAAGGTGCTCGTCTCGCGTACTAGCGGTTGGAATGGTGGGTATGGTAATTACATTGTGGTAGAACATCCAAACGGTACACAAACACTCTATGCTCACCTTTCTGGAAATATTGTGTATGCCGGGCAGCAGGTGGTTCAAGGACAGGTTATTGGTTATGTAGGTAACACCGGCAGATCAACAGGTCCCCATCTACACTTTGAGGTTCGCGGTGCTAAAAACCCATTTTAGATAAATAAATCCTTTGGTCTGTAGTGAAGTGCCTCAAGTACGTGCGCACTCTCTACGTTCTCGCTTTTTGATAAGTCAGCAATCGTTCGAGATAGCTTAACTACTCGATGGTATGAACGTGGTGAGAGCTGAAGGCGCTGTGCGGATTGGTTTAACACCTCCTTGGCATCTGCGTTCATGGTTATAAAAGTGTCTAAATCCCGAACAGACATCTCTGAATTAGTTTTTCCGTTTATGTTAAATCTTTGATACTGCAGTTTTCTCGCGTCAGCAACTCGGTTTTGTATAGCAATAGAGCGTTCTCCATTAGGAATACTCGAGAGAGTGCTGTGTGTAATGAGTCCTACTTCAATCCATATATCAATTCTGTCTACCACTGGACCAGATATCTTCTTTTGTAATCGATCCTTTTCAGCATTATTTTGAACGCCGTCATGCCCTCTTGTTGGATTCATTGCCGCAACAAGAATAAAATTTGCTGGATACTTAACCGCGCCTCGAGCTCGTGCGATAGTTATTTCTCCTCCTTCTAGTGGTTCACGCAAGGCGTCAATTGTTCTTCGTTCAAATTCAGGAAACTCATCCAAAAATAATACTCCCCTGTGTGCTAGGGTTATTTCTCCTGGACGAGGCGTGCTCCCCCCTCCTACTAGCGCAATATGTGAGCTTGTGTGGTGTGGAGCTCGCATCGGAGGCTCGCTGATATATGTTGTATGCAATACTCCCGCAAGAGAGTGAACAATGGTTGCCTCAAGCGCTTCTTCGTGGGTAAGAGGAGGTAAAATACCGCAAAAGGCTTGTGCAAGCATTGATTTACCAGTACCTGGTGGGCCATATAGCACTATATTGTGTCTTCCTGCTGCCGCTATCTCGAGTGCTCGCTTTGCGCTTTCTTGTCCTCTAATATCAAAAAAGTCTATACGAGGTGGACTTATATCTTTTGGCGTGTGTGATGAGTTGTGGCGAGATAATAGCACTTCATTTCTAAGGTGCAGTATCAATTCTTTAAGAGTGGTTATCGGATACACCGAAACACCGTCAACCAACGAGGCTTCTTCTGCGTTTGCAAGCGGTACTACGATAGCTTCACACCCTGCTTTTTTTGCAGCGATTGCACAAGCTAATACACCGCGAACGCCGCGCACGCCTCCATCAAGAGCAAGCTCACCAATCAACATAATTGATGTAGAAATAGGCGGAATTACCCCGTTTGCTATAAGGTATGACACAGCAATTGGTAGGTCGTAGTGCGTACCCTCCTTTTTAAAATCAGCAGGAGCAAGAGAAACCACTGTTTTTACATTGGTACTTTTTGGTGAGGGATAGCCAGAATTTTTGATGCCAGATGAAACCCTATCTTTTGCTTCATCAACCGCCTTATCAGGAAGTCCAACAATTGAAAAAGAATTAAGCCCCTTTCCAAGGTCGGTTTCAACGTCTACAAGCACTGCGTACGGATAGCTGGGTTGGGCGCTTGTTACCCGAGCTACCGCCATATATTACGCTTGAAGCGAGTCACCCTCTTCCATGTGTTCCTTGCAGGTTCGAGCAGTAGGATTAGCCTCGAGTCTATCCATCTCGATTGGTGCATTTGATATTTCACAGATACCGTATCCCCCATTGTCTATTTTTTCTAGGGCACGAGAAATATTTGCGAGGCGTACTTCAAGATTGTTTACCAACCCCTGGTTTTGACCATATTCTTCAAACTTATCGCTTAGCTCGTTAGCATCAGCATTTACTTCAGGCATATCACCTGATGTCGCTACCCAATCGCTAGGATTTTGTGGGTTTCTAACACCAACTTCTTTAAGAGATTCTTCCACCTCTATTTTTTCTGCGAGCAGTCTATTTTTAAATGATTCCAGTTGTGCTGGCGTTATATCGGGATGATTCATATCATTATGATAACTCCTCTACATACCCTACGCAACACTCTCTATATTCTAATTGACTGCAAACGAGTGACTATTTCAGTAAATGTATATTGATTTGTGGTGATTATTAGGGTTTCAGGATTTGGAAATCCATAGAGGAGTAACTCTTTACCATTAGCATCATGTAGCACTCTCACTTCTTTATTCTTTACCAGCACATCTTCAAAGGTAAGATTTGCAGGTCTTGTTCTTGTTGATGACCCAACTAGGTATGTTTCCATCACTATATCTCCAAATAGTGGTGATAAATCCTCATTCATGCGTGGTTCCCAATCAAGCATGGCAGCAAAGGCGTCTTCATAGAACTCAGTTTTAAAGACTATAAATGGTTGGGTGCCATCAAATGAGTGATAGCCAAAGGTCATCTCAGGCAAAAGATTTCTTGCGAAGGAGCTATCAATGCGAAATTCACTTCGAGCAATAAATTCTGCTGACGAAACAAGCATTTTTTTGGTTGAGGCAATACTTTCGTCATAGATACTGCGTGTAAAATAGAGTTGTTCTATATTTCCTAATCTAAGTAGTGCAGAATCTTTTTCTACGCCAATTCTTCTAAAGATGTCGCGCTTGCTCTCGTCGTCAAAAAACTCAAACTCTTTTTGCTCCTCCACAAATATTATTGACGGCACTTCAGCAACATCAATTCTGGTTATATCAGTTGGCCCAAAAAAGTAATAGATAGCATATGCACTAAGTCCGCCAGTAATGAGTAGGCCACTTAAAAATACAACTATATACGACACAATCGATCGCGGCGCCTCCTTTGGAGCCTCTACCTCTTTTGTGCGATTTGCACGATTCTCTTCGGCGACCACGGCATCTACCAAGGTAGTTTTTTTCTTCTGAAGCACGCGCGCAATATCATCTCTAAAGGTGCGAATCGGTCTTACAGAATCGTCACTTTGAGTTGCTTGTGGTGTTGGTTGCTCTGGTGTCTGCGGAGGCACAATATTGCCTTGTGTCGCTTCTGAAACTGAAGGAATAGTAGGCGCTAATTTTGGAGCGGTGGGTGTAACAGGAGATGTAGAAATCTCACTATTTACACTAGTTGGTAACGGCTGAGGTGCTGTTTGTGGTGCTCGAATAGACGCTGGTGCTTCCACGGGTGGTTTACTAGCTGAGAAATCTCGCACAGCATTACCTCCAGCTAAGAGTGCTGACTTAGCATTAGCAAGCGCGCTCTGTTTTGGAGCAGACTCGGCAACGGCTGAGATACTCACTTCCTTAACACCTCTTTGTTCAAGTGGTGTGACAGAGCCTCTATAGGCAAATGGTGTTGCAGCAGAAGAAGGTTCAGAAGTTTCTTTGTTTTGTTGTTGCGCTACCTCCTCTTGCTTGGTTGGAGGGGTGGCATTGATTACAATCTCCTTGTTAGGAGTTGCAGCAACAGGCCAAGTTGCATTTGGATTATCAGGTAAATCAAGTGAGATGTCTTGATTTACTCCATTTGCAAGCTCTGCGGCAAGCTCCTCTTCCGCTCTGGTGCGCGCAGAAATATCTCTCTCTGAGAGCGAATGCTCAACTTCAGAGAGTTTTACATCCAGATCATCAAGTACTACATCATTATTGGTTGGTGTAGCTTGCGATGTCGGACTGTCTTTTGTTGTTTCGTTAGTTGGATCCATTGGTACTTGTTCCCTTTATGTCGGGGTTTATACCTTTACGCTGTGCAAATTCTGGGTCAGCCATTTTGATAGAAAGATTAATTCGTTCTTTCTCATCTATCTCTCGTATTATAACCGGAACAACCTCTCCTACAGAAAGCACATCTTCAACTTTTTGGATTCTAAATGGAGCTATTTCAGAAATGTGTACCAATCCTTCGGCATTTTTTCCTATTTTTACAAATGCTCCAAAATCCATAATGCGTACAACCTCTCCTTCGTATCGTTCACCTGCGGTGTATACATGGGTGAGGCTAGCAATTTCATCTCGGGCCAATTCTGCAGTACCCTCCTTTCCTGTTATAAACACAGAGCCATCATCTTCTATGGTGATGTCTGTAACACCTGTTCTGTCTTTAATACCATTTATGGTTTTTCCACCAGGACCAATAACAAGACCAATTTGATCGATTCGCACCTTAAGCGCGATTATCTTAGGAGCAAGTGGCGATATGTCCGAACGAGGTGCGCTGATTGCACCACGCATGGTTTCAAGTATGTGGAGACGAGCCTTCTTTGCACCCACTAATGCCTCTTCAAGAATGGTAAGGGGTATTCCGCCAACTTTTACATCCATCTGTGCCGCAGTTATACCCTCTGATGTTCCTGCCACCTTAAAATCCATATCTCCATGATGATCTTCCGGTCCTTGAATATCAGTGAGCACCTTGTGAGAACCTTTGTGCAGCATAAGCCCCATGGCAATGCCCGCCACTGGTCGTTTAATGGGTACACCTCCATCCATAAGCGCTAGTGTTGATGCGCATGTTGATGCCATTGAGGTAGATCCATTAGATGCCATACACTCAGATACCAACCTAATGGTATATGGAAAGTCTTCCTTTTTAGGAATCATTGGAAGGAGCGCCTTCTCTGCTAGAGCGCCATGCCCTACCGCTCTTCTGTTAACTCCACCAAGTCTTCCAGTTTCTCCAGAGCTGAATGGTGGGAAGTTGTAGTGATGCATGAAGCGCTTGCTCTCATCTTGGTGTTCTATAGAATCCACAATTTGTGAATCACCAGGACCACCTAGGGTGAGTGCGGTAAATACGTGTGTTCCACCACGATAAAATATGCCAGTACCGTGTGCCATTGGTGACATTTCTCCTGCAAGTGCAAATAGTGGTCTAACCTCATCCATTGCTCTTCCATCAGGACGTCTTCCATTTACCGTAGCTTCGCTGTGTAGTTGTTCGTCAACTTTCTCTTCAAAATAATGCCCTGCGCGCTTTGAGAAATCAGGAATGTCCACCGCAACCTTTGCAAGCCACTCTTCTTTCAGTTTCTTTATGCCCGCCTTACCAGGTTCACCAGATATAAGTGCAGCTGGGAGTTTAGCTGCCGCATGCTCATTAAAGTGAGCGATAATTTCATCAGCATATGCTAGATGAGTAACTGTTTTTTTCTGCTTTCCTATTTCTGAAATTATTTCTTGTTGCCACGCTCCTAGGGTGTTGTGTATGCGCGCGGCTGCTTGTAGCGCTTCAAGAATCTCCTGCTCGCTTGCTTCGTCTGATGCAATTTCAATCATGTTGATTGATCCATCTTTGCCACAGGCAAGCACATCATAATGATAGTCTTCAAATGCTCGCTCAATATAGGTGGGGTTTATAATCACTTCCCCTCCCTTTTTCTTTCCTATTCGCACCGCACTAACTGGCCCACCCCACGGTATATCGCTAACACCAAGTGCAAGTGACGCAGCAATAACGCCTAGTACATCTGGATCATCCTCATCAATTGAAAGTATCGTAAGCACTACCTGCACCTCATTTCTTAGGTGGTGATTAAAAAGTGGACGAATTGTTCTGTCCACAATTCTTCCTGAGAGAATAGCCTCCTCACTTGGGCGCCCTTCTCTGCGCATAAAGCGTGATCCAAGTATTTGCCCCGCAGCATAAAATCGCTCTTCATAATCAACAGTGAGCGGAAAGTAATCGATTTCGTGTCTCTCTGCTTCCCCCATGGTAGCGGTTGCGAGTACAACTGTTTTGCCATAGCGCAAAATAACTGAACCATTTGCTTGATCAGCAAGATCACTAAATTCTGCCGTTAGCGTCTTCCCTCCTAGTTCCACAGAATACGTTTTCTTTACCATATAGTCCTATTATCACTCTCCTTCAGAGTAAAGACTTGAAACTGATATTCTCTAAACAGCTTCAAACCTCGCTCTCTAAAGGAAAGCGAGCTTATAACACTTCGAGTGTAACAGAGAAAATGAGCGAGAGCTATTTCTTTGTTCGAGGTATGAATTTTGAACCACGATAACCAATTAGGAAGTTTTTTGGATTTTCATCTAGGTCGGTAAATACATCCACCGCCTCTCTCAGTGCTCCTGACGTTGAGCGGCCAAATGATATTGCTTCAACTTGGCACCCCTCATTCATTTTAAGATATTCAACAAGTGGCGCGAAATCGCCATCACCAGAGGCTATGATTACAGTGTCTAGCTTAGATGCCATTTTAATAGCATCAACCGCAAGTCCGACATCCCAGTCTGCCTTCTTTGCTCCCCCATAGAATACTTGTAGGTCCTTAGTCTTTGTTTCGATACCAACCTTTTCAAGTGCTTCAAAAAAGCCTTGTTCTTCGCCGCTTTCTGTGGTTATCACATATGCGATTGCGCGTATTAGCGTGCGTCCAGCAAGCGCGTCTTTTAACACTGAACCAAAATTAACCTTTGCTTGATACAAATGCTTTGCGCTGTGATATAAATTTTGCGTATCAATAAATACCCCCACTCGTTGCGCCCCATGTTTAATTGCAGCCATAAAAAATACTATATATAAATATAAAAATTCCCTCGCTTAACTATAACGCGTTTATACAAAATGCACACCACTGTTGTGTCGAGCGACACAGCTAACTACTTTTTAAGATCAAGCTTTTTTACTACAGCGTTGTAGCGCTTTTTGTCTTTTTTCTCTAGATAGCGAAGATGTGAACGTCTGTCGGCAACCATACCCAAAAGACCTCGTCGAGAATGAAGATCCTTCCCATGCTTTTTTAGATGGTCGGTCAGTTCGTTTATTGTTTTAGTGAGAAGCGCGATCTGAGCCTCCGGCGATCCTGTGTCGGTATCGTGGCGCTTTATTTCACGTATTGCATTCTCTTTTTGTCGCTTTGTCAGCATGACACATTTATAGCACGTATTGACTTTTTTGGCAAGGGGTGGTGAAGTCTGGTGAGGAAGGAGGGCAGGATGAGATTCGCCCTAGCTTTTTTCGCACTTCTCCTTCTTGGAGGGTGTGCTTTATCCGGCGATGCTGGATTTGAAGGGGGTCCAAGAACCCCAACGTATAAAATAGAAGTCCCACACCCACTGTGTCCGTCACCAAACACAGATTGGTTCCCCTACCGCTGCGTCCCCACTAAAAGGACGTGGCGCAGATAGCGCCGCCTTACAGGCGGCGCACTTTTTATTTTGCGACACCGGTGTCATACTTATGATATGTCATACACGCAAATAGAATCACTAAAGCGTGAGTTTTTAGAACACCTTGAAATAGAAAAGGGACGCTCGCTCAATACTATAGAGAATTATGAGCGTTACCTCGCTCGCTTTCTCTCTTTTGCTAAGGTAGAAAATCCATCAACTATTGATGACTCTCTACTTAGAGAATATCGATTATGGCTTAACCGCCAGGAATCTGGCACCTCAATCGGTGGAAGAAAGGAAACACTAAAGAAAAAAACTCAAAATTACTACCTTATTGCCCTCCGGGCATTTTTAAAGTATCTGCGAAAGCGTGGTGTCGAATCCCTATCTCCTGAGCGTATTGAGTTAGCAAAAGTCGGAGAGCGATCGCTCGATCTCATATCATTTGAAGAGCTTACTCGACTAATAGCAGCAGCAAATGGTGACGATGTTAAGTCTCTTCGTGATAGAGCCATGCTTGAACTCCTATTTTCAACTGGATTACGAGTATCAGAGCTTTGCTCGCTGTCGCGTGATTTAGACCTCACTAAAGAGGAGTTTTCTGTTAGGGGTAAAGGAGAAAAGGTTCGCGTTGTGTTTTTATCTGATGCTGCTCGTGAGGGTATACGAGCATATCTTGCAAAAAGAAAAGACATGGATGATGCGCTGTTTGTACAAACATCAAATCGAGCAAAAAATGCCACCACCACACGCCTCACCCCGCGCTCTGTTGAGCGAATTGTTAAGCAATACGCTATAAAAGCAGGTATCACCAAAAAAGTTACCCCGCACGTAATCAGGCACTCATTTGCAACCGACTTGTTGTCAAATGGTGCTGATCTTCGCTCGGTGCAAGCGCTTTTAGGTCATGCCAATATCGCAACTACTCAAGTGTATACACACGTAACTGATAAGCATTTACGTGAAGTACACAAGCGTTTTCATACAAAAAGATGATGGTACGCCCAGCAAACGCTGGGCGTACACTCTAATATTTCCCTCCGTGCCTTTGCTCAAGTACTTTAGCGACACTTAGGTTAGCGTGGGTAAGTTTTCTATCTAGAGCAACCATAAATTCAAATAGTGTTCTTCCAGAGGCATCACCAATGAGTGAGTAAGGTTTCCTTTTTGGTGCATTATTGAAAGGCAATGCCGCATGGTACTGCAGGTGCTCAATAAATACTTGCCATCCCAAGATAACCTGTCCACGCATCCATCCAAGGAACAGTATTTTTTCTTGATAATTCATTTTAGCTATTATGCTGACTGCGTGTTCAACACCGCCAACATATAACCACCAGAGCCCCTCATAAAATGACTTTGATCTTGTAACTTTTAGCGGTGTTACTGGTTTTGTGATGTTGTTCGTGCCCATGACACTTCCTTTTTGTACGCTTCATTGTTATATAACTTCACTGTTGGGCCATGGATACAATCCACTTAATTTGCGTGCTACGATAGCCGTATGAAACTAGTTTCGTGGAACACTAACGGCATACGCGCAACTCACAAGCAGGGTTATTGGGATACGTTTCTTGCAGACTGTAACGGCGCAGATGTAATAGGTATTCAAGAAACTAAGGCAGAAGAAGCACAAATACCTGAGGAGGTAAGAACACTCAAGGGGTATAATGCATATTTTGCTTCGTCAAAAACCAGAAAGGGCTATAGTGGTGTTGCTCTTTACTCAAAAAAAGAGCCAGATTCTGTGCTCTATGACTTTGGTACTAATGACCAAGAAGGGCGCACAATTATTGCATTTTATGGTAATACTGCTATCTGTAATGTCTACTTCCCTAACGGTGGAGGTGCTCCTGAGCGTCTTTCATATAAACTGGCATTTTACGACGCATTTCTTTCTTATATTACTTCACTTAAAAAGAAGGGTATGCACGTTATTGTTATGGGCGATGTAAATGTTGCCCACGAAGAAATCGACATAGCAAGACCAAAAGAAAATGAAACCCACGTTGGATTTCTTCCTGAGGAGAGGGCGTGGGTAGACGAGCTACTAAACGCAGGATTTATAGATACATTCAGGCAACTACACCCAACAAAAAAAGATGCATATACATACTGGGATATGAAATCATTTGCAAGAAACAGAAATGTGGGATGGAGAATTGACTACTTTTTTATTTCAACTGAGCTACTTCCCTATCTTAAAAATACGACTATACAAAGCGACATACTAGGCTCAGATCATTGCCCCATAACCCTTACGCTAAACAAGGAACTATAAAGGACAAGTTATCCACACCCATGTCCTTTACATGTTTGCATAAAGGACAGATACTATTATCAGATCAATAAACATGGTGTGTGCCAATACGGTCTCGCTTCTCCTTGAGATCGTAGCTTAGTTCTTTCTGTTCTTGAGTTTCTTGAGAATAATAATCTTGGCGTAGCCCTGGAATGTGTTTGTCCTCACTAATAGACAATAATTTTGTATAAAGTGACATCACCCCAGAAAGTAGATAATTGTTCTTAAGTATAGAGTCTAGTTTGTTCTTTCCGCATTCTGCGGATAGCGAGTGCCTCGTCGGCTTTCTCCACAATGCCAACGGGGCATTTTTCGTTTCCCATGAAACTACCAATTTTTGTAAATTGGCTTTGTTGAGCCGTTTAGCTACACACCGTACTTTTTTTGTATTTCAGCAATCTCTGCTTCATCAACTTCGTCACGCTTTTCCCTGCCTTTTTTGCCTAACGTTTCAAGCTCTTCATTTGGTAAATCAAGCAGCTCTTTAGCTCTTTTAAGGAGCAGCATCTCAGTGTTTTTCTTTGGATCTTCTATAACTTCTTCAAGAAGGGCGTGTAATGTCCAGCCAATCCTTGGTCCTGGTTTCTCATGAAATGTTTCCATCAGCTTAGCGCCGTCAATTTTCAACATTGCTACACTGATTGGGTCACGCAGAGCTTCTTCAACCATTGCCTTGTACCTTCTAAATCTAAATGGCTGCTCCTTAGGTCTACCACTACCAATTCTGTCGCATATTCTTAGTTCTAGCAGGTCCCAAATGTTCTCCTTCCCAACATTACTAATCATTCTTCGGACCGCTGAAAGTGTAATTTCATCAGGATCAGAGAAGAACATATGCCACCTAACCAACAAAGAAACCCTCTCGACGAGGTCATTTGGATATTTAAGGCTCTGTAAAGCTCTTTTTGTTACTCTAGCGCCAATTACTTCATGTCCGTAGAACGTATAGTCATGTGTTTCCTGTGAAAACCTCCTGCTTTCAGGTTTTGAAATATCGTGGAATAGAGCTGCCAATCGCATGTCTAGCGGTAGGTTTTTATCTGCTGCGTGTTGGGCGCTGCGCACTAAGTGCTCAAATACGTTGTACTTGTGGGATTTATTCTGCTCAACATTAATAGACCTCATAATGTCTGGAATAACATATTGCAGCATTTTGACCTGTTTCATAAGAAACAGTGCCTCAGCTGGTCTATCTGAAAGCATTATTCTTGAAAATTCATCTCTGATACGTTCTTTTGAAATCTTCTCCAACTGCGTTACACATGTAACTATTGCAGATAGGGTATCTGCTTCAATGGTAAATCCTAATTCAGCAGAAAGGCGTACAGCGCGTAGAATACGCAGCGCATCTTCAGAAAATCTTTTATTTGCATCACCAACTGCTCTAATTAAACACCTTTTTAGGTCTTCTTTTCCGTTAAAAATATCAACAAGTGTTTCGGATGAAACATTATATGCCATCGCATTTATACTAAAATCACGTCGTTCCAGGTCATCTGAAAGGTTTTTGCTAAAGGACACACTATCTGGGCGTCTCGCGTCAGAATAAGAGCCTTCTGTCCTATATGGCGTAATCTCTATGACCTTTAAAGAGGGAAGTTCACTTGTTGTTACAACTCCCACTGTACCAAATTCGTTGTGGTAATAAGTTTCTTCGAAGAGAGATTGAATTTCTGCAGGTACTGCGTTGGTGGTAATATCCCAGTCTTTTGGTGCTCTTCCAAGTAGAAGATCCCGCACACATCCACCAACAAGATATGCTTCAAATCCAGCATTTTCTATTACAGCAGTGACACGCGCCACCTCATCAGGTATGTAGGGTCGGGTAATCTCCATGTGTATATAGTGTACTCCAGACTTTGTATTTTCTCTATACTAGGCTATTATTCCGCATATGCGCCCGTGGTGAAATGGATATCACAACTGACTTCGGATCAGTTATTCTGGGTTCGAGTCCTGGCGGGCGCACAAAAAGTAGGGGTTTTAATTTGATTCGCTAGTTATACGATACATGTTTCAAGATTTTATTAAGCGTCATGGAGTAATCAACTCAGTGCTAGTAGTAGTGTGTTTGGCGCTCATCTGGAGGGCTATATGGCACGGCGCAGACTACTTTTTTGGTAACTCATTACTAGGGGATATCGTTCCAGGTCTTTTTGCTTTGGCGTACCTATATTTTAACGACCTATCGCTCAAAGAGTTAAAGCAGGATGTTCATTAAAACTTGAGAGGGGAGGGGATAAGTGGTATTGTTTTGAGCAATTGAGTAGCGTTGCTA
The DNA here is from genome assembly GCA_964409035.1 of uncultured Candidatus Saccharibacteria bacterium. Lineage (GTDB taxonomy): Bacteria > Patescibacteriota > Minisyncoccia > Phycocordibacterales > UBA12088 > CAYPBQ01. Next base: position 125,963 of record CAYPBQ010000002.1, on the reverse strand, counting down.
CCTCAACTGCGGGTATAGTTTAGTGGTATGACGGCTCCTTGCCATGGAGCAGACGGGAGTTCGATTCTCCCTACCCGCACAAAATAAGAGGAAAAAGCGAAGCTTTGACGATATATTTTGAATGGGTAGAGTAATACACCTTCGTGCATTTCGTGGAGAATCGAAAGCCGGAGCCATGTCGCACGGAGCGATAGCGAGTACGACAGGTGAGGCCGGGGAGGAGCCACTTAGTACATTGAGGAGTTTACGACTCAATGTACTTAGTGAGCTGACCCTTTCTCCCTACCTGCACCACAGGAGTACTTCAAGAAATCTAGTCGCACCGCTCCTTGTTTCTTTGGTCGTATTAAAAGATTACTCCATTCTCTAATCCCTTTGCTACTGCCAAAGGGATAAAAGAAATGCACAGAATAGGTCAAAACTGTGGATAACTCTGGGGATTAGTGTATAAAGGACGACCTTTTTAGTCTCATACGAGAGAGTCTTTTTATAGCAAAAGGTTGAAATATGGCTTATAATATGAATATGTGGAACTATGGTACAACAACCGCTCAAAAGACAGGTAAACTGGGAGAGGACATTGCAGTTAAGTGGCTTTTAGATAGAGGTCACCATGTGGTGGATAGAAATATCCGCACCACTCATGGAGAAATAGATTTAGTTGCAACAAATGGGGGAGTAACTCACTTTATAGAAGTAAAGAGTGCGATATGCACATTTACAGGGTCAGAGGGTGGCTACGTGCCGTCTGTGCCAGGCATACGACCTGAAGAAAATATGACCCGACACAAGCTCGCAAAATTGCTCAGCACCATTGAAATGTATCTTGAAGAGCGTGAGGTGGGGGAGTGGCAGGTTGATCTTATTACAGTTTATATAGATGAGAATAAGAAGCTGGCAAAGTGTGAGTTTTTTGAGAATGTCTCATTTTAAGAGCGATATACGCTTCATTTTATTCGTATATTATGGTACGTTATCGTAACGAGTCATATGGTTTTGCCTCGCGGGGCGTCGTATAGAGGTAGTACGCACGGTTTGGGACCGTGTAGCCCGAGTTCGATTCTCGGCGCCCCGACAACATAAGAGAGAGAAGCAGGTTTGGAATTATTTTTAGGATGCACACTCAGGTTATGTCGTATACACCAGTATCACTTAGGCTACCAGAGGTAGAAGAAGCATACCGAGCCCACCGCAAATCACAACCGGAGGATGCTGGGTGTCCGCTTTGTAGCGATGAGCCTGCACTGCACATATTTAACCACTGGCGGATAGTTATAAACGCCTTTCCGTACGGAAAGTTTGCAGAAGTACATCACATGCTTATACCACTTAGGCATGTAGATGAACGAGGTTTAACCCAAGAAGAGAAGGAAGAATTGGTAGAGATTAAACACACGCACCTTGCGGATACCTATCAATATCTTGGGAGGCAACAAAAAAATTTAAATCTATCCCCGACCACTTTCATATACATCTTATAAATCCTCGTAGGGTGCTCATTCCATAACAACGCACGAGTAAGTTATATAGACTGGATAGTGTGTAGAATCCGGATACATATGTATCTGGTTAGAATATCCCCTTGCATTTTGGGCGGTTATCGCCATTATTATGATATCTGTAGGAATGGTTGGTTATTTTTGCGAGGAACAAGTAATGTAATATGTTTCGTACCCGCTTCTCACACGACATAGTTTCAGAATATTTACCTCCAAAAGATGTATATGCCTATATGAAGGCAGTTGCACAAGGCAAAAAAGCTACACCACCAAAGCAATCACCACGAAAGGTGGTAATTATAATGAAAGGAGCACCAAGTAGTCCCGGCGCCCCTGAATTACTAGAGTACTTTTCTAGCAAGGGGTATTGGGCGTTTCAGCCTCGATATAGAGGCAGTTGGGAAAGCGGTGGGGTGTTTCTAGCAAAGTCACACCACTATGATGTGCTTGATGTTATTTCGGGTATAGAAAAAGGTTTCGAAGATCTGTGGAGTAAACAGATGGTACATATACCAATTAAGTCAATTCATCTTGTGGGAGCTTCCTTCGGAGGGCCTGCCGTACTTATGGCATCACATCATCCATTAGTAGAAAAGGTGATAGCCCTCTCGCCAGTTGTAGATTGGGCGCACCCCTCAAATGGTGAACCATTTGAGGCTATGCATGCGTATGCGCTACAGGCATTTGGTAATGGATATAGATGGACAAAGAATGTGGTACAAAAATTGAGGAAAGGCACTTTATACAATCCAGTCCACAGCACAAAGCTCATAGCTGCAGAGAAGGTGTGTATCTTTCATGCCGATGATGATACCGTAGTGTTAAGTGCGCCAGTAAAGGAATTTGCAACACGCATGGGGATACGCATGGTTATGCATAAGAAGGGAGGTCATTATGGTGTTAGCTCCCTCCTTGAGTCGCGTATAATAAAGGGTGTAGAGGTGTTTTTAGGGATACGGTAGTGCCTAATGGTATACATGAAAGAGTAGGCATACCTCAATCGTCTTCACTATGGGAGAGAACAAAAAAGTAACAGAAGAAGCTTTTATTTCGTCATTTGATGAGTATTCGGATGTACTTTTTCGTCATGCCATATTTCGTCTTTCAGATAGAGAAAAGGCAAAGGACGTAGTCCAAGATACCTTCATGAAAACATGGAAGTTCATAAGTGAAGGGGGGATTATCGACGAATATCGTTCATTTTTGTATCGAGTCCTCAACAACCTTATTATCGATGAGTATAGGAAGAAAAAAACCTCATCTCTTGATGAAATACTCGAGAGTGATCATGTGAAGGAGGGAGATTTTCCTGAGCTAGTTGATCTCTCTCATAAAGATACCGTAAAGAGTATTGATGCAGAGAAGGTGTACGATTTGCTCGCTCATGTTCCAGACCAGTACGCGCAGGTGGTAACCATGCGCTTTATTGACGAGCTATCTCCAAAAGAAATAGCAACCATCACCGGTGAGAGTGAAAATGTAATATCAGTACGATTACATCGAGCGCTCAAGGCACTCAAACGAGTTGCAACTGAAAAACAATTTGTATATGAAGGATAACAATCAACAATTTTACCTCTCTCATGAGGAGCGTGAACACATGAAAAATGTGTTGCGTGAGTATGTTGCCATGACACCGCTGCGTACAGGGGTAGTACGTTCTGAGCCTAGTGCAGCATATCCACTATTTTCTTGGTTTATAAACCACGCTCGTCCTGTTATGGGGGCATCTTTAGTAGCGATAATTGCGCTATCAGGAGTTTCGTATGCTGCAGAGGGCTCGCTCCCTGGAGATTCTTTGTATACCGTAAAAGTAAAAATAAATGAGGAGGCTCGTCTATTGTTTGCGTTTAGTGACGAGGCTTCAGCAAAGTGGGAAATTCGTCGCGCGGAGCGTCGTCTTGATGAAGCAATTACCCTTGCACGCAATTCAAAAAATATTCCAGAGGCAGTATTTGCATCACTTGCAGTTGATATTGATACGTTTGCGTCACGCGCATCTGAAAAAATAGCAAAGCTACGAGTTGAAAGCCCTGAAACAGCTGACACCATTAGCACCCTTTTTGCGCAGGCGCTCTTGAAAGGCTCTGAAGAGCTTATGGCAATTGAGAGTACGATTATTGAAGAGGGTGCAGTTCTTGCGCTTAATAAAGCGGTAGATACGCAACCCCTCTCAATAGAGGGATCATCTGAGGTGTCTGCTAAGGTTTCTGCTCATGTGGGTACAGAGATTGCTATGTATGCAGTGCCTACCACTGCGCTAACCCCTATTATTGATACTGTGCAATCACGTATTGCAGGTATACCACAATCGGTGACGGCAGTAATAGCACACACTACACCTATTGTGGTTACCCACCGATACGAAGATGGGGTGCACCACTTTGCCGGATCACTTCAAGGCGGTGTGTGCGAGCTTGTCACTGCTGAATCTACCCTTTCTACAACCAATAACAATGAAGAAATTTCCATACAACTTAACGTAAGTGCTGGGGGTGATGAGTGTGATGAGGTTGAGAACGCGCAGAAGTTTAGTGTCGCTGTCTCAGCATCAAAGAATGCAGCATTGGTATCTATTTTAAAAAATGAGACACCACTTGTATTTGAGGTGGTAGAAGAGACACAATTACCTGCAACAGAGGATAAGGATGAGTCTGTTGCCTCCACCACACAAGAGATACTGTCACTATAAGCGCAGAGTAGACGCGCCTAGTGCTCTGGGGTATGCTCAAATAACCTTTATATATTTATTGTCATACCATGCACATCACCATCATTAATGATTGTCACGATGATAATGCGGGAGGAAGACAGCTTGCCCGTGTTGCTGCGCTTACTGGAGCATCTGTTTCTTTGGTGGGTGTGGGTGATTATGGCGATCTTTCAGCAGCGGGCAATCTTATTGATGTGCTTGATGCGTATCGTGATACTTCTAATAAAACCGCGATTTTGGTAAATGTGGCCCCTCGCCATAAAGGTAGTAAAAAGTGGCAAAACGGCACACCGTTTTGCTACTTTTTAGTGCGAGACACTCTTGTGGTGTCATCATTCGATGGATTCACGCTCTCGCTCATTAAAAAGCTTGCCCTTACAGAATCAGTGTCTCTTATGGATATTCCTACAGTTACTGAGGCAATGGTGGCAGGTGGCGCTATGACAGAAGAAGAGCGCAATAGAATTATTGGGTCACAATTTAGAAGTTTTGACTTTACCCCACGAGTGCTTGCTTACCTTTTGGGGGGTAATACAGTACCCGCAGAAACTATTTCACTACAAGAAGTTGCATCAGCACCACATGCGTTGTGGTGGATAGATAACTTTGGTAATGCAAAGACCACCATCCTACCTCAAGAAATTTCTTTTGCTGAAGGCTCACAGGTACAAACAAAACTTGGGACATTTACCTGCTACGAGCACCTAGCAGCAGTACCAAAGGGTGAAAGCGCCCTTATTGTTGGTAGCTCTGGTATAGATGAACATAGGTTTGTTGAAATTGTCGTGCAAGGCGAGAGTGCTAAGGAGCGTTTCAACCTTGCAGTTGGAGCAGAGCTATAAACTAAAACCATTTCTTTGTTGATATTCCAGAATGTGGCTCGACGTAGTGCAATTCTCTTGAGACTTTTTAGAAAATAGGGAAAGCTATTGACTTTTATGTATAATCGTGTAGATTTCTACTTAGCACCGGCGGATCGCAAGATCCACCAACAAAGCCGGTAGCTACGGAGAAAAGCGATGAATCGAAGTGATCATCCTACCTCTTTTGCGATGCTCGACAACAGCCAGGCGACCGACATCTGGAACGCGACGACGCACCGGCACGACACCAGCCAGGCGACCGTCGGCCACCAGGACCCCGGCAAGTCGCGACGGCCCGACGGCGGCAAGTCAGCGTAGCATCAACACCATCGGCGGGGCCCTCGGGCCCCAGGACATCGGAGCAGGCTTTGCCTGCAGACCCCGGCACTTGTGCCGGGGTCAATTTTTTTTTCAACAAGCACATAATATTTGACACAGATAGAGCATCTTTGTTACTATCCTTTTATGCAACAGGTATTTGCGTATGCATTTTCATGGCTACTCCCAATGATTGGGGGCCGTATGCGTGCGTAATGTTGTAGATAAAATACTTCAAAAACACACAACCGGCCCCACACAGGGGCCGGTTGTCGTGTAGATGAATTGTTCTTTGGAGAAAGGTAAAAGTTTCATCAGGTATTACCCCCTGAAGTGTGGTTATTGTGTGGTGATCACACTCCAGGGGGTAATAGTGGAAACAGTGCGTCGACCCTGGCGACGCAAGGAGGCTTTTATGCCGGATAAAATGGGTTTTGCTTTCGTTCAGTCGCCTGTCCCTGGAGATCCAGTCCATGGCGGATCTGTTAGTAGAGAGGGGAAGCCCACTCCAATCGGTTGGGGTAGTAGCGGTAGTAGACTCCCTGTATTTCCAAAGATACATGTACCTATCTACCCGAGTGCGCCAGACGCTGATCCAGATGGAAGAAGCGGTGTGGTAATTTTTACTGAGGTTCATACGGTTACACCACCGCAAGATTGAAGTGTTGCGGATTATCACGGGGCATGATGCCCCAAACAGACGGCGCCCTTGGGCGCCGTCTTCTCTATTATTCTTGACAGTATTTTTTGGTTCGGTACTATATTTTTATGAAGCAAATAGCGCTGATTACCCTCGTACTGATTACACTCCCACAAGGAGGGCGCTTTTAGTTGAAATAAATCAAGACACTATAAATCAACAAAAGCCCCTCCCACAGAGGGGCTTTTGTATACATTGTTCTTTGGAGTATCTGCCTACAGGAGATAGACAGATACTCCAGGTCGCAATTGACTTGGTCGCGAGAGCTCGCGAAGTTCTTTGAGGAGAATAAAATGGACGTCAGTGTGTTTACACCCCAGCAATATAAAATCATAGACACTTTCTCCATGCTTTTCGGTAGAGATCCTATGGATATAAAGCTTTTCCTTAAGTTCGTTGAACAACACCCATCAGTAGTGCGCCACGCTATAAACATCCTAGGCGTGGATGGTAGAGATGCCGCATTACAAGTGATAGGTGATTACCTTAGTGCTCAGTTAAAGCCTCCAAAGTAGCATATCGGTTTCGGGACAATAAGACACCACGCCACGTGCGGCATGGTGTCTTTATTTTCAAATAGTAATAAATGGTTTACAGTCACTAGTATGCATTTGTTAGAAACACTCCAAAAGTTAATCACCTTTCACACGGTTACGGGTAACCATACAGAGGTGGCAATGGCATATGATTTTATAGAGGAACAACTACGTGACGTACCACTACACCTGCATCGGTATACCTATAGCGGACATCAATCTCTTGTAGCTACAAGTACCGCAACCAAATCTCCAACGCTTTGGCTCAGTGCTCATATTGATGTGGTGCCAGGGGCTACTACACTGTTTCATTCAAAGATTGAAGATGGAGTATTAAAAGGGCGAGGTGCATTTGATATGAAGTTTGCAATCGCACTATACATTGATATTTTGCGCGAGCTTGGGGATCGGGTATCGCAATATGACCTTGGCCTTATGATTACCGCGGATGAAGAGGTGGGAGGGTTTGATGGAGTGCGCGCGTTGCTTGAAAAAGAGGGATACAGAGGAGGCTTTGCGATTATTCCTGATGGAGGAGGTGAGTGGTGCTTTGAGGAGTATGCAAAAGGAATGATCCGAATTCAAATTGAAGCAGTTGGTTCTTCTGCGCATGCGTCACGGCCGTGGTTGGGGGATAATGCGATAACTACACTACTTACCACCATTGATGCTATTACCAAATTTGTTTCTTCATTTACCACAGAGGATGAGCATCACTGGCATTCAACCATAACCTTTTCTCGTATTGAGGGAGGCGAAGCCGTTAATCAGGTGCCAGAGAGGGCTGTGGTGCATGCTGATATACGAGTAATTGATGAAGCAGATAGAGAAGCAATGCTTGAGGGTATAAAGACTATAATCGCCAAAGATGCGAGAGTTTCATATCACATAGTCATGGATGAGCCAGCGTGTGGCATTTCACCACATAATAAAGAAGCACAGTTGTTTGCTGAAATTGCACGAAATCTCTATGGTATAGAGATGGGATGGACTCGCTCACACGGCGCCTCAGACGCACGCCACTTTGCCCGGTACGGTATTCCTTCACTTCTTACGTATCCACGCGGTGGTGGTGCTCATAGTGAGGAAGAGTGGATAGATATTAATGATGTATCACGATATCGTGAGGTACTACACGCATTTGTTACAAATGTAGCAATGCGTAGCTAAGAAATCACTTTTTAGTCACGTAGCGCATTCTCAAGTAGGCGAGTGAGAGTGGGCGCGACCGTAGTAATAAATCGGTGTGACTCAGTAGATAGGTTTCTTGAAAGAAAATCTCCTAACGAATAGCCGGTTGATATTTTTATATCTCTATTGATATGAGAGAGTGTGATCGCTCGCAAATCTCTGTCATTGGTTGATTCTGCTTGTGTTGAGGTGACTACCAAACCTTTTAATCTTCCATCTCTTCCCACTACCGCCCCTCCTGATGAGCCCTTTTGCGCTACTACACTGCCGCCAACTGATATAAGGTCAACAGTAGAGGTGGCAAAGGTAAACACTTCACGCACGCTGGTGACACTTGATGCGGGGTAGAGAGACTTTTGTATGGTAATACCTCCTACAAAACCTGCAGGATAACCAGCAACAAGCGCTTCAGACCCCACATCAACTGCAAGCTCTTTTGTATCTACGGGAGTGTGTGGAATTACTCCAATTGCATCACCATCAACAGTACCGGTAATTCGCAATAGGGCATAGTCATGTTCCCCAGTACCTACGGGATTATCGCTATCAATTTGTACCGCGTTTTCACGTATCCACGCTTCGGATACATAGAGTAGCTCGGTAGTGTAGAGAGGGTACGCTGGCGATCCTGTGCGGATAATACATTCAACATAGTCTTTTACGATGTAATCTTTAAGCAATAAATATTGAGCAATGTGTGCATTGGTGAGTATGACCCCTCGAGCGTCTATGATAATGCCTGATCCTGAAATAGGCATAAGCGGTCCACCAGATTTTGTTACACAAAGTATATTGACGAGCGATGCTCGTACATCTTCGTTAATACTTGAAAATGATACCGGAAATATATCTACCGGAAGGGGAGGAGTGAGGGTCTCGGTTACTGTTTTGCTCAGCGTTGCCGGGGTAACGGGTACAACTTCCTCAGGTTCCTTTGGTGCAATTGAGCTAGTTACATTCTTTGTTTTTGTTGGTGTTGAATCCTGTTTTGTTGGCAATACAGGGAGTGTTGAAGTGGTTGTCGCTGTAATCTCCTCTTTTATAAGGGCGGTAACCTTTTCTATTGAAGTCTCCTCCATTGGTGGAGTGCTAGTAGAGTGTTGAGTAAGGGTTAGTTGTTTTTTTGGCGCATACAATGACTGCAGTCCAAAAATAACCAACAAGAAAAGGCTAAGTGAAAGGAGCGCGACGCGATGAGCTGTATTCGTCATACGCCGAGTATAACACTTATTAGCGAACCTGAAATGCCTCACTGATAATTGAATATAGGGCATTTTTGTGTATACTATTTTTATTCGCTTCTTAAGCGAAGCCTTTTATCAGACACAATATCGTACGATATTGAGTAACTGAATAATATATGCAAACGCTAGAATTACTTGATCTGAGTCATTTGTTCGCAGAGGAGGTTTCTATGGAAGAGGAAAATGAGGATGACGCAGCAGACGGTGATATGGCAGATGATGTGGCTGTCGAAGAAGAAGACGCAGACATGTCAGAATAAGGCTTAGCGACAACAAGTCCCGCTCTATGGCGGGACTTGTTGTTATTTGGTAGAATCATCTACATTGTGATTGCGGGATTAGTTTAGTGGTAGAATGACTGCCTTCCAAGCAGTAGGTACCGGTTCGATTCCGGTATCCCGCACCAAATACATGCCCAAAGGGCATTATACATACGAGGGATACCGGAATGAGAGGGGTCGGGAGAGGATACTCTTGTTGTGGAGGAAGGCAGTGAGCAAAGCGAACGCTCCAAAACCGAAGGTTTCCAAGGACCGAAATTCCCGTACCACAATGTTACGTTACTAAATCATGGCAAAAAAGCCTATGGATGATCACTATTTTAGGATTGATGAAAAGAGTAATGCAATTGACTCACTCCAAAAGGCGGTAGTTTTTTTATCAAAGACAAAAAATGATCAGTTCTACTGGAAGTGGTTTATAGTTGCAATTCATCATGCAATTTATCACTTCATGCTCTTTGCCCTCCAAAACAGTGATTTGTCGGGAGTTTGGGCGGACGATAAATATCTGAATACCATAGGTTTAAAAGAAGGAAAACTAATTGATTTTAAGGAAGCTTTTGATCTAGTACAGAAAAAAGAACAGATGACAGGGTATATAAATGCGAAGCCTTTTGTTGCAAAAAATGAACATAAGAAGGCTATTAAAACGCTTAACGATAATTTACGAAACCCCTTAATTCACTACCGACCGATTTCTTGGTCAATTGAAATTGATTATATTATTAGTGTCGTATTGCCGTTACTTGAAATAATTACTTTCTTGATAAACGAAAGCGGCAGGATACGAGCCGGTGAAGATGAGGTGGTGCAAATAAATAAAAATATTATGAAAATTACAGCAGTTTTAAAAAGCTTAGGAAATAAACACAAGTAACAACAAAAACCGCCATATGTGGCGGTCTTTGTTTGTGCGTCTGCAAATAGAAACTATTTTACAGAGTCCTTGAAAGCCTTTGCTGCGCGGAACTTAGGTACTCGCATAGCAGGGATGCTGATTGACTCACCAGTGCGAGGATTTCGTCCCGCGCGTGCTGGTCGCATCTTAGAGCTAAAAATACCAAGACCAGCAACTGATACTTCACCTCCCTTCTTTACTCCCTCTACGATCCCATCGATTATTGCTTCTACTGCACGCTCAGCGTCTGCCTTGGTGCAACCAATAGTCTCGTGAACCTTTTCTGCCAATGTTTGCTTGTTCATGAACAAATAATTATTGAGTAATACCTCCCGAGTGAGAGGGTGTGGTGTGTGGGGTGCGTACACCCTTACCTGCGAGCATTGTATCGTAGCTAAAAAATACTGCAATAGAGCGCTTGAGGATAGCGTAACTATTGACAATAATTATGATACATTGTTAAAAATTTTTGTCATAAATTGCTATACGCAAATAATGTGTCTGTATTGTTGCAGTGTCGAGTGGTATGTGCGATAGTTTGGCTATGAATATAGGCATTTCAGGAGCTAAAGGAAGTTTTTCCGAAGAGGCAGCGATGACATATATAAATAGTGAAGGCATTACTGAGTACCAAATACACTATTTAGTAAGCGCTGACAATGTGTTAAAAGCTCTTACTACAGGAGTGGTTGATAAAGGAATTTTTCCAATTGAAAATTCAAATGGCGGTATTGTTATAGAGGCAGTACACGCAATGGCCGCGTATGTTTTTTCAATAGAAAAAATGTTTGAAATTGATGTACACCACAATCTTTTAGTAAAGAAGGGTATTACGGCAGACCATATAAAGACTATCACCTCGCATGATCAAGCACTAAAGCAGTGTCGAATGTACCTAAAAAGAAAGTGGCACGGAGTAGAAGTGGTTGAATATCCCGACACCGCTAAGGCAGCTGCGGATATAGCAAGCGGTACGTTACCTGATACGACTGCAGCAATAGCACCACGTCGTGCTGCAGAGCTATACAACCTTGATATACTTGAAGAGAGTATTCAAGATCTAAAGTTTAACTATACAAGCTTTGTAGTAGCGGTTACTCGTCCGTTACTGTAGTCCTGGTGTCATAATCACTGTCGGTGCCATTTGAATAGCGGTGCTTCCGAGTTTGGTTATTTCTATATTCTCTGCGTTTCCCGCAAGTGATTCTATAAGATGCAGAACTGCTACAATGCTTTCTTCTAGTGCCTCAACCACACTTGGCATAAGTATAGTGAGCGCATAGAGAAATATTATAAGGCCAACTGCTTTAAATATTGTCATACCGGTATTATCATTAAGGGACACCTCAGTGCGTGTCGACCTTCATACACACTTGCAAGTGTTACTTGTGCTTGTGCCCCCTTGTTCCGGTGCAAGGAGGGGTATGACATTTTTGGCTACCTAGAGGGGTATTGCTTCTCAAGGTAGCCGGTCATTAAATACCTCTGTATATCGACTGTCAAGTTTTGAAAAAATAGGTATCAATGAAAACGTACACACCCCCTTCTATGCAGGGGGTGTGTACTAAGTAAATGGTTGGCAACAATTACCGTGCGTATTCAATAACTCTATTTTCTCGTATGACGTGGACTTTAATTTCACCAGGGTATTTAAGGTCTGATTCAATTTTCTTTGCAATATCTCGTGCCATTTCGTGTGCTCGTATATCAGATACTTGTTCAGGGTGAACAAAGATACGAATCTCGCGCCCAGCCGAAAGGGCAAATGATCTGTCTACGCCTTCAAATGAGTTTGCTATTGCTTCAAGCTCAGCAAGTCGTTTGAGGTAATTTTCTACCGTATCACGTCTTGCACCTGGTCTACCACCTGATATTGCATCAGCTACCTGCACAATAATTGATTCAATAGTTTCATATGGATATTCCTCATGATGTGCTTGCATTGCTTTGATTATGCGTTCATCTTCACCGAATTTTTGGAGTATCCTTCTTCCTATCTCAACATGAGATCCTTGCACCTCGTGATCTAACGCCTTTCCAATATCGTGAACAAGAGCGCCGGCACGTGCAATTTGTACATCAGCACCTAACTCAGCTGCAAGCATGCCTGCTATGTGAGCCATTTCAACAGAGTGTTGCAGTACATTCTGCCCGTAGCTAGTACGAAAATGAAGCCTTCCAAGTATTGCAAGTGTTCGAGAATCTAGATTTAATACTCCCGCTTCATACGCAGCTTGCTCGCCTTTTTCTTTGATTATCTTGTTTATTTCTTCTTTTGCTTTTTCAACCATCTCCTCTATCTTTGCTGGTTGAATACGCCCATCAATGATGAGGTTTTCAAGTGCGACACGAGCAACCTGTCTTCGTACTGGGTCAAAGCTCGACAGTACAATTGAACCAGGGGTGTCATCTATAATTACTTCTACCCCAGAGGCTCGTTCAAAGGCCTTAATATTTCTTCCTTCTTTACCAATTATCTTTCCTTTTATTTCATCATTTGGAATTGGTATCGCGGTACTCATGATATCTTGTGCCACGCTATTACCCATTCGATGAATCGAAGTAACAAGAATATCTTGCGCCTTCTTCTCTAGTTTTTCCTTTCCTGAAATTTCAAGCTTCTTAAGACGCAACATGAGATCCTCTTCGTATTCTTGCTCTAATTTCTTTTCAAGCTCAGTTTTTGCTTCCTTCATTGAAAGTCCAGCGACTCGTTCTAGTTCCTCAAGTTGCTTTTTTCGCTCAGATTCAAGTCTCTCTTTGGTGGTTGCTATTTCTACTCCTTGCGCCTTAATCACCTCGACCTCTTTGTCGATATCAATTTGGCGCTTATCCAAAAGACTTTCCTTTGCAATGAGGCGCTCCTCAGTTTTTTTATATTCTCGTTCTTTTTCTTTAAATTCTTGTGTTTTTTCTTCTGTAATCTCTAGCGCCTTTTTCTCTGCAGCTTCAGTGATTCGTTTACTCTCTTCTCTTGCTTCGAGCATCATCTTCTTTATCTCAAGCTCCATAGAACCCCTCTTTCCTAGAGAGATTATCCAACGCAAAAAATAGCCGAAAACTGTCCCAGCTACGCCAACAAGGGCGATAACGAGCAGTAGTATTGTTGTAGACATATTGCGGTAAAAGAGCTTCCGCAAAAGGAGCGAGTATCCCTAGAGACTATCTTGATGTGCCTGAAAAACAGGAAAAATGGCTTGAAGAATGTTTTTTTTCAGTTTCTATTGAGAGATACATACGTACTTTTGAAGAAATTCCTTTGGTACTAAGTGAATAATGTTCCTATCGTGTATTGTAGGTATACGTCCACAGTACCAGAAGTTCTAGGAAGCGCAAAACAGCATGGTGTAACCATGCTGTTTTTGCTATCACGAATATACAAGATTATTTCTTAACCTTAAGCACCTCATCCACAATGCCGTACTTTCTTGCTTCTTCGGCATCCATGAAAAAGTCTCTATCTACGTCTTTTTCAATTTGTTCAAGTTTTTGGCCTGTTGTTTTAGCAAGCATTTTATTGAGGCGATCTCGTAGTTTGAGGATATGTCGAGCTGTTATTTCTATATCTGATGCCTGACCCTGTATACCACCCCATGGCTGGTGAATCATTACCTCTGCATTAGGGAGAATAAATCGCTTACCCTTTGCGCCACTCGTAAGAATCATTGAGCCCATAGAAGCTGCCATACCCACGCATACCGTTGATACATCTGGCTTTACGTGGTTCATGGTGTCTATAATAGCCAACCCAGCGTCAACATGACCTCCTGGCGAGTTTACATACAACGAAATATCTTTCTTTGGATCCTCGCTTTCTAGAAAGAGTAGCTGTGCAATGATGAGGTTGGCTCCGGTGTCATCAATTGGTCCACCTAAAAATATAATGCGCTCTTTAAGTAAGCGTGAGTATATATCATATGCTCGTTCGCCGTGAGTGCTTTTCTCTATTACTGTTGGTACTAAGTAGCTCATAGATGTTGTTTATATGCCAATACTAACAAATGTGTGCGCTGACGCAATATTGTTGCAGCGATAGCCTATTGCTCTGTGTGGTGAGTATCATCCTCATCATCATGATCATGGTGATCATCATGGTCGTGATCATGGATTGGACTTGGTTCGGCTGGCTTAACCCCGGTTTCAAGGTAGGTAAACACCATATCGTTCATCATAAGGGTGCTGACATAGCTCTCTAGCGCTTCAGGGTTTGCGTCAGGGTAGTGAATCAGTAAGTGAGAGACTTCCTTGTGTACTCGTTCACTTTGTGGAACTAGACCCTCTTTCTTTGCGATAGTAGAAAGAGCTAATTGAAGGGTTGCACGCTTGGTTGCTTCTCCTCGCCACTCCTCCTTTATGGTTTCTTTTGTTTTTCCGGTGTGTGATAGATAATCTTCGAGAGAAACATTCATTCTTGAAAGGTGCGCATTCATGTCGGTAAGCATTTTATCAAGCTCACTTTCGACAAATATTTTAGGGACATCGACTACTGTCTTTTCTGCAATCGCATCGGCTATAGCAGCTCGCTGTTTCTCTTTTTCTTTAAATTGCTTATCTCGCTCTAGGTCGGTTCTTAGCTTTGCATGAAAGTCTCCCACGGATGTAAATTCACCAAATTCTCCCACCATCTCATCGGTGAGGGTAACCAAATCCTCGGTTTTTATATCATCAATGGTCGCAGTGCTCTCGCTATCCAATTCTTTCTTTTTTAGTAGGGCATGTCGCTTACGAATATCAGTAAGTACTGATTCAAATTCTTCATCAGACAATGTGACAGTGCTTTTTTCCCACTCTGCACGCATATCTTTAGCAATTGTTTCATAGTCTGGAAGCGTAACGGTCGGTATCACCGCAGTTCGAATTCTAAATTCGATTGGATTTCCTGGAGCTATTTTGGTTATGGCTACCTCAGGTCTACCTATGACCTCAAGATTGTTTGAAAGTACAATTTCTGGGTATGCTTTTTCAAGCATTGATAATGCCACCTCTTCAAGTAGTTTCATTTCTCCAACGTGTTTTAGTGCCACCGCCTCTGGTACGTGTCCCTCTCTAAAACCATCAATAGTTAGTTTGCTAGCAATTTTTTTGAGTACCTCAGGCTTCTTTTTCTCTATCGAGGGTGCGGTAAGCGCCCCGGTGATTTCTACCTCGGAGTGCTCTTTTGGTGTTATTACTATATCTTCGTATTGTTTTTCTGTCATATTGATGGACTATAACAAAACACGCCCGCACAATCTAGTGCTGGCGTGTTTTATGTAGCAACAAGGGATTACTCTAGAGATTTAGATCACCACTGAGCTCAGCGTCCAACGCATCGAAATTTGATGCTTCGATATCACTTTGAATATCTGAAATTTCATCTGAAGTGCTAAGTTCAAGCAGTTCTTGTGCTGTTGGTGCAGATTCATCCGCTTCAACTGGCGCATACTCTTGATCGTTAGATAGGTTCATTTCAGTTTTTCTGAGTTCTGCCCCCCAGTAGTAGAGACCTCCTACCGCAAGAATAGCAATAACGATTATTGCCCCAATAACTGGACCCATTGATCCATGATGCGTTACAGGCGCCTGTGCTGGTGCTTGGTTCTGCATAGGAGCAACCGGCGGTACGGTACCCATGTTGTTTTGTTGTTCGTCCATAGTACGTGGTTAATCTATTACTGCTATTAATTAGTGGTACTTGTCGCGGTGTTTGTTGGGGTAGTGGTCTTTCGTGTTTTGTTGAACGCAGTCACCGCCTTGTTAATTTCTTTTACTGCATCACGCAACAATTCGTGTGCATCCTTGATTTGCTCGATAATATTCTTTATTTCTTTTTTTACTTCCTCGATTGCTTTCTTTGGATCTTCAGTTGCTAGGGCGGCTTCAACGCTTGCCATTATTGTTCCTGCGCTTGTTTCTGCTGCGTTAATAGCTGACTTAGCTTCAGTTAGCTTTGCTGTTGCTGTGTCTAGCTTTAGCCCTGCTGCTGCGTGTTGTTCAAGTAGCTTGGCAATACGAGTCTCTACACGCACGGTAATATCATCAAGTCGTGTTACAGCAGCAAGAAGTCTCTCTGTGACCTTTTCAGAGTATTCAGTCACTCTTTCTTTTGCCTTTGCCTCAAGTTCTGCCTTTCGCTCTTCTTGTTTTTTCTTCATTTCGTCCACTCTGGCACTTGAAGATGCCTTTCTGTCCTCAATACGTTGTGTTGTTGAGGCCTTTCGCTGTTCCATCCGCTCAGTAGTTGATGCCTTTTTGGTATCAATCATCGCCTTCACCTCGGCCTTTTTTTCTTCTGCTTTTTTTACCATCTCAGCCTTTTTTGCTTCAAGTGACTTCTGAAGCTCTGCCTTCTTTGCTTCAGCTTGCGCACGTGCCTCCTCAAGTTTTGCTGAACTTTGTTCGCGTACCGCATTAAAGCGATCTTTTGTAGATGTGCTAGAAGCTCCTGTTGTGGTTGATTCTTCCGCGTGTACCGGCACACCACCTAGGGTGACCACAAATGCGAGAAGTAGTACTAAAAGATAACTACGCATATGTTCTTTTATTAAATAAATGATAATAACAAGTACCAAGCACAAGCCGTATACTTGCGATAAGTATACCAACAAAAGTGTGATAGGAGAGTTTTCTTGTGTGGATAGAATAATCCCCACCAGTTGGTGGGGATTATTCTATTGCTATATGTTGTGTAGCGAGACTATGCCTTCTTTGCTTGGTACTGAGCTATCGCCTTGTCGTAGTCTTTTTTTGCGTCTTCAGCTCCTCTAAATCCATTTACTGCAACCTCCTTATTTTGAATTTTTTTGTAGGTAGAGAAGAAGTGCTCGATCTCTTTTATGGTGTGTTTATTGATGTCTCCTAGGTCTTTCACTTCATTCCACCGCGGATCGTCGGTTGGTACCGCAATCACTTTATTGTCACTTTCACCTCCATCAATCATATCCATTACAGCTACTGGGCGTACTCGTACAAGAATGCCTGGAGCTAATGGGTAGGTGGTAAGGACAAGCACGTCGAGTGCGTCACCATCGTCCCATAGAGTGCGCGGAATGAAGCCATAATCAAATGGATAGTCCTGCGAAGTGTGCATGGCTCTATCAAGGGCAATAAGACCTGTGGCCTTATCTATTTCGTACTTATTTTTAGAACCGCGTGGAATTTCTATGATGACATTCATTTCATCACGGGTCCCTGGTTCAATGTCATGAAGTAGATTCATAGACTGTTGTATGGTTAGTGCTAACAGCGTTACTTTACTCCGTTTCTGTTTCCGTAGAAAGTGGCGTATCCGCAGTTTCATCCGCAGAATCTGTACTTTCTGGTGTACCTACTGAGTGAATATCAATTTTCCAACCAGTTAGTTTAGCCGCAAGACGGACGTTTTGCCCCGCTTTTCCAATTGCTAGAGATTGCTGATCCTCAGATACTTCAACAAAGGCAGTCCTTGTTGTTTCATTAATCTCTATATTGAGTATTTTTGCAGGAGAGAGGGCTTCCTCGATAAATGTTGTAGGATTAGCATCCCAGGCAATGATGTCTATCTTTTCGCCACCTAGTTCACCCATTACAGTGGTTACGCGTACGCCACGTTGACCTACAAGCGATCCTACTGGGTCAATGTGATCATCATATGAGGTAACAGCAATTTTAGATCTGCTACCCGGTTCACGTGCGATTGCCTTAATTTCCACGGTTTTGTGCTGTAATTCAGGAGTTTCCATTTCAAAAAGCTTTGCAAGAAACTTAGGATGTGATCTGGAAAGTCGCAAAAACACACCACGGTGTCCCTCATCAACAGAGTACAGGTACGCTCGCACACGCTCGCCCTGGCGAAAACGTTCACCAGGTATTTGTTCTTCGTATGGGAGGATGCCGGTAGTTCTACCAAGATCAATGTAGATATTACCCCGTTCTATTCTCTGTACTGTACCGGACACTATTTCTCCTTGCTTTTGGCCGTATTCCTCAAATACTGAGGTCTTTTCCGCCTCTCGTATTTTCTGAATAATTACTTGTTTTGCGGTTTGTGCGGCGATTCGTCCGTAGTCACCCTTCTCTTCAAGAGGGAATACTATTTCTTCGTCTAGCTCGGTATCCTTTTTCATTCTGCGAGCATCGTCAATAAATATATGCTGTTCTGGGTTGTAGCGAATACGGTCATCATCCTTATCAACTGGTTCGTCGCTTTCCATGCGTACCTGCGACGGGTCTACCACTATCTTTACTTGGGAAAAGGTAACATCCCCAGTTTCTGGATTAAATTTTGCTCGTACAATCTGTGAGCGCTTTCCGTACTCCTTTTTATAAGCAGTAGCAAGTGCTTGCTCGATTGCATCAAGGGTTTTTGCACGAGGAATACCACGCTCTTCTTCGAGCTGGTCAAGGACTGAATTAATTACTTTTAGATCAAATAGCGCCATATGTAGTTGTTATTCAATTGTCTTCTAAATACCCGTATACACATCATACCCTTCTATTATATATAGTATGTATGAATAAGTACTATATAACTATTATTCGGGCAAAAAGAATCGCCCCAATGGGGCGTTTCTGATGCGATAATACTAGCATCTGACTAAAAACTGTCAAGTAAGCTATTGACTAATCAATATTTTCATGTAATAATACACGTAGTGTTGTTTCATCCGCCAGTGGTGCGGACGTTGCCGGCACGTAGGCCGGTTGGAGACGGTCATGAAGAAAACTCCAAAGCAAAGAAAAGAGCAAGAAGAAAGTGAAAAAAGACAAAAAGAAAGAATCGAAAAGGAGTTACGAAAAGCGAAATTTAAAAAGAGATGGAGAAAAAATAATTAGTCATGTGAAGACTCCTTCACCAAACAGCACGCAATACTCTGCGTGCTGTTTCTTTTGTAACGGTAAACACTGTGTACCTATGTCGCATGTTGAGAAGTGCCTAAAGTAACCGCGTGTATGCGGTATACTACTTATAATGGTAGTAGATCAAATACAACTAAAAGAATTCGTACTTGATTCTGGTCTTGTGCCCAAGCAGGTGGTTGAGGATTCATTGATTAAAGCAAAAGCAACAAAGAAAAAACTAGGGGACATTTTATTAAGTGATGGGCACCTTTCTGAGGATGATTTGCGCCGGGTACAGGCATACATACTTGGTATCCCGTTTATTTCATTAAAAGGGAAGCATATAGATTTTGATACTCTATCATTAATTCCAGAGCCTATTGCGCGCACCAACAATATTGTCGCGTTTAAAAAGCAGGACAAGGAGCTTGAGGTTGCCATGCTTGATACAGATGATCTACGCTCTATTGAATTCATAAAAAAGAAGACAGGACTCAAGATTTTACCTCGCCTTACCGATGTAAATTCAATCAAGGATGCGCTACTGCAGTATCAAAAAACACTCAAGGATGAGTTTGGCGATATCATAAAACGAGAATCAGAAACACTTGCGGTAGTATCTGAAAATTCAGGCGAGGAAGTTTCTGGTACCGATTTAAAAAAGCTCGCTGAAGATCTTCCTGTGGTACGCATTGTTAATGCGCTCTTAAAGCATGCAATTTTGCAAAACGCATCTGACATACACGTAGAGCCAATGGAAGAGACAGTACTTGTTCGCTATAGAATTGACGGCATACTCCATGACGCAATGTCACTTCCTAAAAGTGCAGGACCTTCCATTACGGCGCGCATAAAAGTACTTTCCAATTTAAAGCTTGATGAAAAGCGTCTCCCACAAGATGGTCGTTTTAAAATGAAGATAGATGACGAAAAGGTATCATTCCGTGTATCAGTGTTGCCGGTGTACTACGGTGAAAAAACAGTGATGCGATTGTTGCGAGAGGGAGGTGGAGGCTACACTCTTGAGTCACTTGGCTTCCATGGTAATGGATTAGAAAAGATTCACGAGGCAACTCGCCGTACGGTGGGCATGATTCTTACTACTGGTCCAACAGGTTCAGGTAAAACAACCACGCTCTATACTATTTTAGATATTGTAAATACCCCAGAGGTAAATATCTCAACCATAGAAGACCCTATCGAATATCAAATGCAACGGGTAAATCAGACACAGGTAAAACCACAAATCGGCTTTACCTTCTCCGAAGGTCTGCGCTCACTTGTTCGCCAAGACCCAGACATTATCATGGTGGGAGAGATTCGTGATGGCGAAACTGCAAGTCTTGCTGTTAATGCAGCACTCACGGGGCACCTTGTTCTCTCCACGCTCCACACCAACTCTGCTGCTGGCGCTATCCCTCGTCTTATCGAAATGGGTGCAGAAGCATTTCTCCTCGTGTCTACCCTTGATGTTGTTATTGCCCAGCGATTGGTAAGAAAGTTTACAAAAGAAAAAGAAGAGTACAATCTCACCAAAGCAGAAGTAGATAATCTTGCTGTACATGCAAATATTGAGCGCGTGATGAAAGCGCTACATGAAGAGGGGATAGTAGATAAAAAGATCACCACACTTGATAAAGTTCCATTTTTTAGACCTAAAAAAGGTAAAGAAGAAGACGCGTATAAAGGGCGTATCGGCATACACGAAATACTTTCTATGTCGTCAAAAATTCGCGACCTAATAATGGAAGGTAAGGACGCAGACCATATTGAACAGCAAGCAAGAACAGAAGGCATGCTTACCATGCTAGAAGACGGCATATTCAAATCTGCGCAAGGTATTACCTCAATAGAAGAAGTGCTTCGTGTAATTAGTGAGTAATAAGTAGTAATTATTTTAGTGGACTCACACCCCTGTTAGGCGATGTGTCTAGTTTTACCATTGATCATGCTGTGCATCTCTTGTATGAAGGGCACAGCAAGTAGTAATTAGCATGAGAGGGTCCAAACCTCTCATGCAGAGGGCTCGTTCGCGAGCCCTCTTTTGTTTTTGTACTCAGTTAAATCACACTCGTACAGTAACGCATCACTCTTTCGAGTGATTTTCTTTTTATACAAATACCCCACACAAAAACCTTTTGATAAATCGAAAGGTTTTTGTGTGTCGCATTGAGAGCTTGTACTGTTGATTAACTTTCAAAATAAATGAGAGATGAGTGGTATCATTGAAGTACTGCTGTTCGGTATAAATAGATGCTTGTTGCCGCGGACATAAGTACACACCATGCCAACATTTGTATACAAAGCTAAACGAGATACAGGAGAAGAGTACGAAGGTACGCTTGAGGCGACAGATAGATTTGAGCTGTACCAACATATACGCAAAGAAAACGCGACGGTGGTTTCTTTTGAAGAAACAAAGGGTGGAAGTTCTATAAATATCCAGATACCTATTATCAGTAGTTTCTTTGGAAGAATAAAAGAGACGGACAAAATTAACTTTGCCAAAAATCTTTCCGCCATGCTCTCAGCAGGGCTCTCCCTCTCGCGAGCACTTCAGGTGATGGAACGGCAAACAAAGAAGCCGGGATTCAAGACAGTACTCCTTGATCTGGTGGCATCAATAGAGAAGGGAATTACTTTTAATGAAGCGCTAGCAAAACATCCAAAAGTATTTTCATCACTGGTTATTTCTATGGTGCGCGCAGGTGAAGAGAGTGGTGGGCTATCTAACTCACTGCTTGTGGTAGGTGAGCAGATGGATCAGACCTATCGACTAAAAAAGAAAATCAAAGGAGCACTCATTTATCCCGGAATCATTATGGCAGCACTTGTCGTTATCGGCGCACTCCTTTTGGTCTTTGTGGTACCTACCCTCAGTCAGACATTTACCGAGCTTGGAGTAGAGCTTCCAGCATCAACAAAGATGATTATCGGCGCAAGTAATTTTATGCAAGAGCAAACAGTTGCCGCAATCATTCTATGCATCGGAGTTATAGCAGGATTTTATTACGGACTTAAAACCAGCATCGGCAGAAGAATATTTGAAACGGTATTACTCAAGATGCCAATCATAAAAGAGCTTGTTAAGGAAACCAACTCTGCACGTACTGCTCGCACCCTCTCATCATTGTTGTCTGCTGGAGTTGATGTTGTGCACTCACTAGAGATTACCGCTGATGTGGTACAGCATTCATACTATCGAGCGGTGCTTGTTGAAGCAAAAGAAAAAATCCAGAAAGGTAATCCACTCGCAGATGTATTTCATGTGCATGAAGATTTGTATCCAACACTCGTTGGCGAGCTTATTGCTGTAGGTGAGGAGACTGGGAAACTTCCTGAACTTCTTTTGCGTGTCGCAGAGTTTTACGAGCTTGAGGTTGAGCAAAAAACAAAAGACATGTCCACGATTATCGAACCATTTTTGATGGTTATCGTGGGAGCTGTTGTTGGATTTTTTGCGGTATCAATGATCACACCGATATATTCGGTTACCGAAGGTATTTAGTTTTTCACCACATGGTTATCAATAGAAAAGAAAGGGGAATGACGCTTATCGATGTGATCATCGGCATCGCTCTCATTATGCTTGTCTTTTACGGATTGTATGGAACATTTCGTTTGTCCATCGTGCTTATTGGAAGTAATAAAGCAAAAGTAGGCGCGATGTCACTAGCGACAGAGAAAATGGAATTTGTTAGATCAATGACATATGACGCTATTGGTACGGTGGGAGGTATACCAGCGGGACTACTACCCCAAACAGAAACCATTGACCTAAATCAAACTACATACACAAGACGCACATTCATCACCTACGTAGATGATCCTGAAGATGGACTTGATGAAGAGGATGAAAATGGTATCACTGCAGATTATAAAAAAGTTAAAGTCGAACTAGAGTGGACATTAAAAGATAGAGTGCAATCGTATGCGATAACATCATCGGTGGTGCCGGTTGGTATTGAAAACATCACAGGTGGTGGCACATTAAAGATTGCTGTGTTTAACGCATCGGCATTGCCAGTGCCGAGCGCACAAGTGCATATTCGCAATAATGCAGTTTCACCACCAATTGATGTCACCACATTCACCAACCTCTCTGGGGTTGCGATTTTTCCAGGTGGTACTCCAGAGGGAAGTAACTATCATATTACTGTTACCAAAGCTGGCTACAGTACTGACAGTACCTACGATGCAACGGCTCAAAATCCAAACCCACTTCCTGCGAATCTTTCTGTTGCGGAAGGAGAAACTACCACTGGCAGTTTCGCGATTGATGTGTTGTCAGATTTATTTGTGAATACGTATGATCCTGTGGCTACCTCTACCACTAGTGACACATTTGATAGCGGCGGAGGTATTGCAAGTCTCTCTAACACGACACGTACCGGAGGAGACATACTACTAGCCACAACAAATGATGAATATTATCCAGACGGTACCGCAGACTCACTTACTATCGCGTCTCCATACTTGGTTTCATGGGGCGAACTAACCTTTGCTCATACCGTACCCGAGACAACATCACTACGGTACCAATTGCTCTACAATAACGGCACTGACTTTGTACCAATACCAGAAAGCGATTTGAGTGGTAACACTACTGGTTTTACCACTTCGCCAGTGTCGCTATATGGACTTGCTACTACGACTTATAGCGAACTTAGAATTCGTGCCATGTTACACACTGATACCACCACCGTCACGCCGTATGTACACGAGTGGAATCTTTCTAGCCTTGTAGGACCCGTACCAAGAGGTGGTATCCCAATCACCATAACGAGCACTAAAACAATTGGTACCGATGAAGATATTAATCCAATATATAAATATACAGAGAGTCAGACTACAAACAGCGAGGGAGTCACCTCATTTGATGCCATTGAATGGGATACGTACACACTTACCGTTGATGGTGTTGGGGGAGGTTTTGATATTGCACAGGCATGTGACACGTTACCTGTCACCATTTCACCAGCAAGCACCAAAACTCTATCGCTCTACATGACCGCACACACACCACACTCAATACGAGTTGAGGTGGTAGATGACGCAGGTGCTACCATGACTGATGCATCAGTTCGTGTGTATGGAGGAGGGTATGACACGCAAAAAAATACAGGCACATGCGGACAGGCACATTTTTCCGGAGTAAGTAACAGTACTTCATACACAATTGTAGTGGTGCGTGATGGATATGAAACAGTCACTCTCACTGGGGTAAATATCTCTGGGGCGGATAGTTTACGCATCACCCTCCCCACACTATGAACACACCTCACCATATGACTCAGAAGAATGGATTTACCCTTATAGAAAGTATTATCGTTATTTCTATTTCAACGCTCGCGATGTTGGCGATTGCGTCATCGGTACTATTCTTTTATCGAACAAATGCAAATGCAATCGAGCAAGCACTCGCGCTCTCAAGTGCACGCAAGGGTGTCGAATACATGGTTCGTGATGTGCGTGAAGCAACGTATTCTGAAGAAGGTTCCTATCCGATTATTTCAATGAGTGACACTGAGTTGTATTTTTATAGTGACACCGATAGAGACAATGCAGTTGAGCGCATACATTATTATCTAAACGGTACTGTACTAATGCGTGAGACAGTAAATCCAACCGGTACACCACTTACGTATGTCGACGGTACGGGTGAGCTAACAGTAGTATCCGAGGATGTGCGAAATGGTGAGGATGATGTACCAATGCTTGAGTACTTTGATGCGACAGGTACCGAGATACTTGATTACACTCGAGTTAGTGATGTGGCAATTGTGGGCGTTACGGTTATAGTAAATATTAACCCTACTCGTCTTCCAGAAGAGTTTACACTTCGTTCAACGGCATCATTAAGAAATGTAAGAAGCAATTAGCACCAGTAGACATGTATCGTCATCATCACAATGAAAAAGGTTCTCTCATAATTCTCACACTAGTGTTCGGTACGCTATTCGTGACACTTACTTCTTCACTAGTTGGGTTTGTGTTGGTGCAAAAAAAATTACAATTCTCAAAAGAGAATAGAGAGAAGGCGATACACATCGCAGAGGCGGGGCTTGAATATTACAAATGGCGTCTTGCGCATTACCCGCAAGATTTACAGGATGGCACCAATGCACCGGGTCCATATGTGCATGAGTATACCGATCCAGAGACTGGTACGGTAGGAGAGTTTTCTCTTGAGGTAGAAGGCAATAGTTACTGCGGACAACTATCAGCAGTGGAGATACGATCAACTGGTTACACTAGCGCCGAACCATCACTTACAAGAGAAATATACGCAAAGTACGCAAGACCATCAGTGGCTGAGTATGCGTACATACTCAACAGTAATGTGTGGGCAGGAAATGACAGAGAGATTTTTGGAAGATACCACTCAAATGGAGGTATTCGAATGGATGGTACCAATTATTCTAGTGTTACTAGTGCGCTTACCAACTGGTTCTGCACATCAAGTTTTGGTTGCTCAAATGCTGGAGAGACAAAACCCGGAGTCTTCGGAGTGGGAAGCGGAAATGAACTGTGGAGTTTTCCAACACCATCGATTGATTTTGCTGGAATCACTCTTAATCTCACAGCGATGAAAAATGCAGCAAAAAACAATGGCGGCATTTATCTCAATCCACGAGGAGCGGGGTACCATCTTGTGTTAAAGAGTAATGGATCAGTGGATATATATGATGTGCAAAACACTAGTTACGTGTGGGCATACTCAAATGAACTCGGTTGGCACAGAAATTATGAAATAATAAACAAACAACGTTTCTTAGAGAATCGTATTATACCTACCGAGTGCCCAGTAATTTTTGTTGAAGATGATGTCTGGATAGATGGTGTAGTAAATGGAAAGGTAACAGTAGTATCTGCTAATGAAAACAGCCCAGCAATTTCAACACGCGCAATTCTCTCTGGAAATATCACGTACGCAAATAATTCTGGAGTGGATGGATTCACCTTGGTGGCAGAGGAAGATGTACTCATTCCGCTTCAGTCGCCTAATATCATGACCCTTAATGGCATCTATATTGCACAAACAGGTCATTTTGGAAGAAATCACTACACAACAACTGGTACCAACGAAGTGCCAAGCTCGTTGGATTCATATGTAAAGCAAGACTCTTTAATCTTAAAGGGAACAATAGTCTCAAATGGCAGAGAGGGAACACAGTGGTTGTGTAGTAATGTGTACTGCTCTGGATATGCTGATAGAGAAAATAGTTATGATAGGCAATTATCGACAAGTCCACCACCGCTCACGCCGTACACATCAGATGATTTTATGTTTGTAGAATGGAGGGAAATGAACTAGTCATTCCACTAGGTGCGATATATACTCAATCATATGTCAATTGAATATAGTGATCTTGAGAAGCGTAATGAACTCGAAGCGCTTAAGCATCTCAATGAGCAAAAGCAGAAAGAGGCAATTTCCCGAGAAATAAAAAAAATTGTGGGCATAGATCCTCTTGTGGTTGTGCGAGGGATTATAACCATAATCGGAGGAATACTCACAATGGCCTCAGCTCTTGCGGTACATGAATCCTATGTGGGTCCAACGGCACCTCTCCCTACAAAAGAAATAGCGGCCCTAATTGGAGGTCTGGTCATACTATCATTTGGGGTATCACTCAAGCGTAAATAGTATATTCTGCGCGTGATATACTATAGGGGCATGAAAAAAAGAACACTACGGTACGTTGTTGCCAATTTTAAAATGAATCCAGAGTCACCCACTAAGGTGAAGTCTCTTGCAAAAGCTATCAAAACAGGCGTGAAGAAGGCTACTGCAGTTCATGTTATTCTCGCTCCTAGCCATGTGCATATAAGTGCTGTTGCTGGATTTACTGGATTAAAACTCCTTTCTTTGGGTGCACAAGATGCAGGTATGGCGGCAAGCGGCGCACACACTGGGGATGTATCTCCAACTCAACTTAAACAGCTTGGAGTTACGTATGTATTACTGGGACACTCAGAAAGAAGAGCCAGAGGTGAAGATAATTCACTCATCAATAAAAAGGTACACGCAACACTAGCTGCCGGACTTACCCCAATTGTTTGTATTGGTGAACAAGTACGGGATAAATCTGCCACATATCTTGATTTTCTTAAAGATGAGATTGAACAGTCACTCAAGGATATATCGCCAACATTACTCAAGCGAGTGATCGTTGCTTACGAACCCGTGTGGGCGATAGGAAAAGCTCCAGAAGAAGCAATGCGCCCCACTGATGTACACGAGACAGTGTTATTTGTGCGCAAGGTACTCACTGATATGACAGAGAAATCTGCTGCATTCGCTGTTCCTATTCTCTATGGCGGCTCAGTTTCTCCTGAAAATGCTCAGGCCATCATCACAGAAGGTATGGTAGACGGGCTTTTGGTGGGGCATGCATCACTTGATGCATCGCTGTTTACTAAAATTGTAAGTGCTGTGCATGACGCAACAAAATAAACTTCGAACTTTTTCTCCCGAGGATATTGCTGGCAGGTGCGTCTTGGTTCGTGCCGACCTTAATGTACCCATAGATAATGGCGTCATTACTAATGATTTTCGTATTAGAAGGGCTCTTCCTACTATTGCGGCAATTATTCACGGTGGAGGTAGGGTAGTGCTTATTTCACATATAGGCAAAGATGGGCAGAGTACTCTTCGTCCTGTTTATCACTACTTACAGCAACATGTCCCTATTCATTTTGCGAAAACCCTTGATGAAGCAGAGCGTCTTGTGTCATCTCTTAAAGAGGGTGAAGTCTTATTGCTTGAAAACCTCAGATCAAATAGTGGTGAAGTGGAAGCAGATGCAGTCTTTGCAGAGCGCTTGGCAACGCTAGCAGATGTCTATGTAAATGATGCATTCGCTGCCTCACACAGACAGCACGCCTCTATTGTTGGTGTTCCACGATTACTACCATCATTTGCTGGAGTAGAATTTATGGAAGAGGTCACATACCTTAATACAGCACTTACTCCTGCGTCACCCTCTTTGCTTATTCTTGGCGGAGCAAAGTTTCATACAAAAATACCTTTGATAAAGCGCCTACAGCATTACGACACTATTTTTATTGGTGGCGCAATCGCAAACGACTTTTTTAAAGCCAAGGGATATGAAGTGGGTAAATCATTGGTTGCAGATGATACAAAAGAGCTTCTTCCTCTTATGGATAACAAGAATCTGCTTCTCCCACTTGATGTTACTGTGGTTCGTGAGGGTGCTGCAGTAGTGGTTGAGCCAACTGAAGTACTCCCTGATGACGTAATAGTGGATGTTGGTACAAAAACTACAGACATGCTAAGTTCTCTTGCTTCTCATGCGGCAACAGTGTTATGGAACGGCCCGCTTGGAAACTACGAGAAAGGTTTTAGTAATGAAACTGAGTTACTTGCAAAGGCGGTTGCATCATCATCAGCTATATCGATTGTGGGCGGGGGAGATACGATAGCGTCTATAGGACAGCTTAAACTTGAAGATAAATTCACTTTTCTTTCAACAGGCGGCGGTGCAATGCTTGATTATCTTGCAGAAGGTACTCTTGTTGGACTTGAGGCGCTCGTGCACAATAACTAACTATGGAGCATAAAACAGTAGCCCTCATAGAGTCACTTTTGTCGTCACGCGGAGTATTGTATAAAAAATTTGTTCATGAACCAGTTTGCACCAGCGAGGAGGCAGCAATGGTGCGTCCAGAATATTCATTATCTCAGGGGGCAAAGGCCTTAATCGTGAGAGTAAAACAACATGGTGAAAAATTTTTTGTCATGGTGGTGGTACCTGGAGATAAAAAATTTGATTCAAAGAAATTAAAAGAGGTACTCGGTGCAAGTGATATACGCTTTGCTACGCCAGAAGAGGTCGCAGAAATTACTGATGGTGTTAAGCCAGGGGGCGTGCCACCATTTGGCATACTATGGAACCTTCCGGTATATAGCGATATATCGCTATATACCAATAACGAGATTATCTTTAATGCAGGTGACAGAGGTGTCTCGATGGCTATAACCTCAGCCGACTATCGCGCGGTAGTAAATCCGCATGTTGTATCTATAGCGTAAGTGATGATCGTATTGTTTGTGCTAATTTTTCCATTGCCTCATCATCTGCCATTTCACCTTTATGTGCGACAAGTGGTTTACCGTGTGGTACTGGGTACACGCGTATGTGTACGTGTGGTACATCAAAGCCTTCAACTACTACGCAGACACGCGTGTTTGGAAACGACACATTCATAGCGTGTGCTAGATGATTAGTAACACTCCACAGATGTAGATAGAGGTCCTCATCAAGAGCAAACATGTAATCAGTTTGTGTCTTAGGAATAACAAGTGCCTGCCCCTCTACTGAGGGGAATTTATCCATAAGAATAAAGGCTTTTTCATCTTGCCACACTATCACTCCGGGCATTTCGCCCTTTAGAATTTTTGTAAATATTGAGTCTTGCATACAGCAATAGACTACCATGTCGTACGTAAATCATAGAGTGGTCGCGTGGTACAATATGCGTCTATGACGCCAGAGCTTATAGAACGATTACTTATTTCTCGAGGGCTCGTTGATGAGGAGGCGCGCAAGTTATTTCTGTATCCAGATTACAACAGAGATGTTCATGATCCATTTTTACTTTCTCAAATAGAAATAGCGGGAAAAAGAATACTTACCGCTATGGATAATAAAGAGCAGATAGTAATCTATACCGATTACGATACTGACGGCATTCCGGGCGGTGTCATACTTAATGATTATTTTAAGAAGGTAAAGTATGAACATGTTCGCGTCTACACACCACATAGGGTGCTTGAGGGATTTGGTCTTAATGTGCGGGCAATAGAAGAGATAGCAAGTAGTGGAGCTACACTCATTATCACCATTGATTGTGGATCAACAGATAATAAAGAAGTGGATCGTGCTCGAGCACTTGGTGTTGATGTGATAATAACAGATCACCACACCGTACCAGAACACCCACCGGCAGCAATTGCTCTCGTTAATCCAAAACAAAAGGATGATATATATCCAAACAAAGATATCTGCGGCGCTGGCGTGGCATTTCAATTAGTAAGAGCACTGATTGCACTTAGGCCTATCGAAGATGCCCCAGCTGGGTGGGAGAAATGGCTTCTTGATATGGTTGCTATAGCAACACTATCCGATATGGTGCCTCTTCTTGGAGAGAATCGTGCTTTTGCACGGTATGGTCTTCATGTCATGCGAAAAACATCTCGACCTGGTATTCGAGCGCTTCTAAAACGTTTACGTATTGATCAAAAAACACTTACTGAAGATGATATAGGATTTGGCATTAGTCCTCGTATTAATGCTGCAAGCAGAATGGGTCTGCCTGAACAAGCATTTACATTGCTTTCTACAGAAAGCATACAAGAAGCTGAAACTCTCGCGCGAGAACTAGATTTACTAAACAATAAACGAAAGGGGGTAGTTGCGTCACTTGTTAAGGAGGTAAGAAAACGTCTCGCCCACAGAGAAATAAACGGGGTTATTGTCCTTGGTGATCCGTCATGGAAACCTTCCTTGCTTGGTCTTGTTGCAAATACACTCATGGGCGAATATGGGGTACCTGTATTCTTGTGGGGGAGAGAAGACGGCTCAGTTATAAAGGGGTCGTGTAGGTCTCCTCTTGGTTACAATGTAATGGAAATCATGGAGCGAGCACAGGAGTATTTTTTAGATAAAGGAGGACATGATTGTTCTGGTGGATTTTCTGTTTCTCACGAACAAATTCATTTTTTAGAAGAGGCATTGGTGAGGGTGATGCGTACTATTCCCAAAGTAATAGATAGTTCTGATGCTCCACATGTAATTACGGTTTCACTTACAGAAATATCGGATTCATTCTTGGAAAGTTTAGAAACGTTACGCCCGTTTGGGGAAGGTAACAAAAAGCCGTATTTAAAAATCACTCCAGTACACATTAAAGAGGTGGCGTCTTTTGGTAAAAGTGGTGAGCATGTTCGCATGATTTGTGTAGATGATAAAAGAACAAAGCGAGAGGCAATTGCTTTCTTTAAAAAACCAACAGACTTTGAAGTATTTCCTGAGGTTGGTAAAAAGGTGGCGGTGATGGGAAACATAGAGAGCGGTACATTTATGGGGCGTACTGCTGTACGTATAAGAATACTAGACATTGTAATGGATGATTCATCACTCTCTGTGTAACACACTATCGCGATATATCGCGATAGTGTGATTGGCTAGGTATGGTGGAAAACTTTCACGACAATATAGCGATATATCGCTATATTGGAGGGGTGACACATGTCTCAAAAAAGCATATTCAAGAGTACGCAGACAAAAAAATCACCGAAGAATTTGCTGAATTACTTTCGCAACAAAAATCTCAAGTAATACTTAGTTTGTTTACTCCAACAGAACGGGTTATGCTTGCCAAGCGTTTGGCAATTATAGGTATGGTGGTAAGAGGATATTCTACCTATAGAATCGCAAAAATACTGAGCGTGAGTGATTCCACAGTACGAATGTATACTGCAATGATTACCACTGGAGGATTTGAATCGCTGCAACGATTGTTTAGCAATACCAAACGCAGTGAGTCACTATGGAAAAATATTGAGTATGCGCTTAGAGTAGGATTGCCACCAGTAGTAGGTAATGGGCGGTGGCAGAGTCTGCACTCCCGTAATAAAAGATAACCCCACACGCACTATCGCGATATATCGCGATAGTGCACGCATGCCTATGAAAGAAATTATAGAATTATATAGCGATGGAGGAGCAAGGGGTAATCCCGGTATATCCGGCATTGGTGTGTGGGCAAAAGACTCGGCGGGTGAAATTGTTTTTGAGCACGCAAAGTATATTGGGCATCAAACAAATAACTATGCTGAGTACGAAGGTCTTATAGAGGGACTCCAGTTACTCATTGTTCACAAGCAAGAAGGCAAGAACGTGCTCGTGCATATGGATAGCGAGCTTATCATTAAGCAAATGAGAGGTGAATACAAAGTAAAAGATCCTGGCTTAAAAAAACAACACGAACGGGTACGAGCGCTTCTTGTACGATTTGCTCATGTATCATTTGTGCATATAAAAAGAGAACAAAACGCAAAGGCTGATGAGCTTGCAAACATTGCTATGGATGGCGCGGTATAATCTTGCCAATTTTATTATAAAGAGTATCTTTTTTGTCAGGTCGTCTATTGGAGGGGGATGGAGATGGCAATGCGACTAGTTTTTTATGGAGTATTTTTGCAATTAATTGGAATTACATACTCGTTTGTGTTTGGTAGCTGGAAGATGTTGGTGGGCATAATCCCATTGACCATCTTAAAATATATTTCCTTGTACTTATATCCTCAGTTATCAGCAAAAGAAGTGATTGCCGAAAAAAGTATCACCATCGAGCAATCCGAATTCATAAACGCGTGTCAATTTTACGGGGCGATTATTTTATTTCCGTTTGGACTATCAGAACTGCTAACCAGATCACCATTGCTAGGTATACCGTCTCTGTTCTTGGGTTTGTTGTTGTTTGTAACACTCATCATTGATGTGATAAGAAAACTAAAAACATGAGAAGATATCTTATTGAACTCATGGTGATCGCCACAGGACTCGGTGTCCTGTGGCGATCTTTTTTTGATTTTGGCATTTCAGGCGTGGTGTTTCTTTGGTTGCTTTCATTTGTTTCAGTACTCACCTTACGCACCAAGGGGACAGTGGTGGCAATTTTTTTACTAGCAGCAAGTATTGGGGTGTTGCGTACCGATCTTCATATTGATGCAATTGAAGCCACTCGTCCCATATATGGACACGCCGTGATTGAAGGAATAATAGTGGATGAACCTGATATACGAGAGAAAAATCAGCATGTTGTGGTATCAACGGATACGACACGTATTCGTGTCACGTTGCCACTAAGTCACGATCTTTCATATGGCGATCGAGTATCCCTTGATGGGGTTATTGAACGCCCCACAACATTCACAACAGATGAGGGGAGAGAATTTGCATACGAGGCATGGCTACTTAAGGATAGTATTACCGCTATCATGACCTTCCCTAGAGTATCTGTAGTTGGTCATGGGCAGGGAAATGTTGTAAAAGAATTTTTGTTTTCAAACAAAGAACGTTTTTTAGATTCACTTCAAAATGTTATCCCCGAACCACAAATGTCACTACTCGGAGGATTACTTCTTGGGGCAAAAGAATCCATGGGTGAAGAGTTGTTGCATCGTTTTCGTGATACGGGACTTATCCATATTGTGGTTCTCTCTGGATATAACGTAAGCATAATAGCTGACTGGTTACTTCGTGCGCTTGGATTTTTACCTACTAGCATCGGTGCGTTTGTTGGAGGTATTAGTATAGTTCTTTTCGCAATACTTACGGGTGGCTCAGCAACTATTATTCGCGCCTCAATAATGGCGGTCATTGTTCTCCTTTCAAGGGTGGTGGGGAGAAACTACAATATTACCCGAGCACTTCTTGTTGCTGGAGGAATTATGGTGTTTTTTCATCCGCTCATTCTTGCCTTCGACCCCTCATTTCAATTGTCGTTTTTAGCAACACTAGGAATTATTTATTTTACTCCCATCATGCAAAGTATATTCGGACGTATGACACACTTGTTTAGTATCCGTGAGATATTGGCAACCACGTTTGCTACGCAACTATTTGTACTCCCTCATCTTTTATGGTTTTCGGGCACTATGTCACTCATTGCTCCGATTTCTAACATTGCCGTACTTTTGGTTGTGCCATTCGCGATGGCACTTGGCTTTATAACTGGTGTGGTTGGACTGTTGGCATATCCAATAAGTCTAGTAGCGGTGGTGCCGGGCGCGGTGACCAGCTTGGTGCTTTCGTACCAACTAGGAGTCACTACTTGGCTATCTAACTTACCATTTATAACACTACACATACCCCAATTTTCTTACTGGGTTGTCGTGTTTATGTATGCCGTGCTGTATGGTGCGTATCGCTATGCGGGCAAAGAAAAACGTGATGCTACTGTTTCAAAGTTTATCGCGTGAAGATAATTTTCTAGGTATGTTTTTTTCTCACCAGGAAGATAATCAACCATATAGGCGTGCTCCCACATATCTATTGCAATAACCACAGGTAGTGTCGCGAGGTGTCCTATGTGATGTTCGTCTACCCAGTTGGTGTGAAAACGTCCATAGATAGGATCATAATTAAGAATTATCCATCCAGTACCTCTTGTGATTGTATTTTTTATTTCTGTAATACACGCTTCAAATGATCCGTATTGCTTGATGAGTGCTTCATGTAGCGGTGAGTTTTGTGGAAGTGGTTTGCTCCCCCCTACCAAGTCACCAAAGTAGTATTCGTGGAGGCGCATACCACAAAACTCAAAGCCCAGTCTGCGCCTAAGCTCAGAAATTTCATGATCATGACCACCCGCAGAGGCGAGCGCTCCCATTTCTTCGTATAATTTGTTTACATGAGTAACGTACCCCTTGTAGAGGGTAAGGTGTTCAGATAATTGCTTTTGAGAGATACCCGATACTTCAGGCAAGGTATATTCGATTGGTGTATATGGTTGCATGACTATAGTGTATCGCAAAAGTATAAAAATGTATCAAAAAAAATGCCGACATTCTTGCTCGAGAGCTTGAGAGAATGTCGGCTTGCACCACCTGAGTGCTAAATCGTTGTAAGGGAGGCATATTCATAGTGCTCTAATTACAAGCGCTTGTCAATACCTAGTATGAACCGTTCTTTAGTTGTGGAATAGTAGCTAGACACCATTGGTAATGCGACTTACCATAACGTATATGCAATTCATAATTCTCATTCTTACCATAGGGTTAGTAATGGTTGGTGCATTTATGTACCTCAATCGCGAGCCGTGTGTTGAATGTGCTGGTGCAAAAAAAGAGTATTGCGCTACACTCCTTAAGCCGTACATCACCCAAGATGGTGAATATGCTCTCTCGTATCTAGACAGAATCCGCATGAGTGCGCGTGGGTGTATTTAATTCATGAAGAAACACGCATATATCCCGCTACTCCTTATGGTCCTCATTATGGGGACTATATGCATTTGGGTGTATGTCGTACGTGAGGATAGTAATCATTTCATGCAAGTTCATTTTTTGTCTGTAGGACAAGGTGATGCATCATTTATCGAATCACCAACCGGCGTACAAATGCTTATAGATGGTGGGTCAAATGGTGCGGTGTTGCGTGAGTTATCAAGAGTAATGCCATTTTATGACAGAAGTATTGACGTTGTTGTTGCCACGCACCCTGATTTTGATCACATCGGAGGACTTATAGAGGTGATGAAGCGATACAGTGTTGGCATGTTACTCGTGTCATTTCCAGGTAATGATACTGATGTTGATGAACGACTCATTGGTATTGCTAAAGAGAGAGGGGTCTCCATCAAAACACCGCTACGTGGTTCTGGTCTTGATCTGGGAGCGGGCGTACATGCCACAGTGTTGTTTCCCGATAGAGAACTTGATGATATTGAAACAAATACCGCATCACTTGTGTTACAAATTCGATATGGAAAAACCGCGTTTATGTTTACCGGCGACTCACCAG
Source organism: uncultured Candidatus Saccharibacteria bacterium (assembly GCA_964409035.1). GTDB lineage: Bacteria > Patescibacteriota > Minisyncoccia > Phycocordibacterales > UBA12088 > CAYPBQ01. The sequence continues at coordinate 90,362 of CAYPBQ010000002.1, read as the reverse complement.
ATGAAATAGAAGAATATTTAGTAATGCTCGACGGAAAGAAGTTAGAAAGTGATGTACTCAAGCTTGGACACCACGGTTCCCGCACATCAACAAGTGAATTATTTTTAGGTTTTGTTAGTCCAGACTATGCAATTATATCTGCAGGGAAAGACAATAGGTACGGTCACCCACACGAAGAAGTGCTAGAAAAAATTGCAGCATTTGGCATACAAAAGAAAGATACCCTTTCGGGTATGGTTTCCTTTCAGAGTGACGGCACAACAGTATTTGCCACCAACTAGGTAGTGTCTACGCAATAACTCCAGCTTTCTTTAGTGTTTTGTAGGCACCGTTTTTATTCAATGTTTTGAGACCCTTTGTTGATAGGTCAACAGTAAGGGTGGTGTTTAGTTCAGGTACAAAAATGCGTCGCTTTTGCATATTCGCCTTCCTTCGCACCTTTCCACAAGGATTAAACTTAGTCGCGCGAATGCGATTTGATAGGCGGTTAGCCATTTTTGTTGATTTTCCAGTGATTGGACATTCCCTAGTCATGGTGTGGCTATACTACAACACAATACAAATCATGCAAGTGGGGGTGTGGAGAGTGGTGATAATGCGACAATATATATGGGTATGTGCTACTATCACTTCATTGTCATCATTACGATTCTATAACCGATATTATGGGCATTGAAAGCATATTTTTTATCATCGTTCTTGTTCTCTCTATTGTTGTTCATGAGGCGGCACACGGCTTTGCTGCTAACTGGCTAGGGGACCCTACCGCACGACTAGAGGGGAGACTCACCATAAATCCATTTGCTCACATCGACCCAATGGGATCAGTTATCATTCCAGGCATCTTGCTCCTCTCTGGTGCTAACCTATTGTTTGGGTGGGCAAAGCCTGTCCCTTACAACCCTCATAATTTACGAAACAAGCGTTGGGGCGAGGCGCTCGTTGCAGGTGCTGGGCCATTTGTAAACGTGGTCATAGCGGTGGTGTTTGCAATGATGATTCGATTCAGTGACACCCTCGCGCTTCCTGAAGCATCACTTCCGCTTATTGCCTTTGTGGTGTATCTCAATCTTCTCTTGGCGCTATTTAATATGGTACCGGTGCCACCACTTGATGGGTCTAAAATCCTAAAGTCATTACTACCTATTCGACTCATGATTAAGTTTAGGGCATTTGAGGAGTTTATGTACCGCTACGGCATACTCGGCGCTATACTATTTTTATTTATCTTCATCACACTTCTGTGGCCATTTTTCAGCGCATTTCTTGGAATGGTGTTCACACTACTTACGGGTACATCAATGTAGATTTGCCAAATGCATTCTCTGTAGTATTGTCGTGATAGCCAAAAAAAGAGGAAACGCAGTGAAAAAGAAAAAACCCTTCTCAAGTAGAGGGCCGTCACCAGTGATTGAGCCGCCTCCAGAATTTTCCAACCTTGAAAAATCAAGGTATTTACATCAAATCGCATCACGGGAGATAGAGAAGAGATCAGGTATGTCAAAAAGAAAATTTGGTTTGCATAGGACTCCTGACAAAAATGAGGAAGAACCGCAATCTATTCATAGGAGAAAAAGGATAAAGCCCCAGTAAGGGACCGGCCGGAACGAACAGTTCCGGCCTTTACCATACATATCACCGACTACCCACTTGCCTTTTTTGACTTAAGATAGTACAGTATCGCCACGTTCACTCGTATAGAGAGATCGAGCATTTCATGCCAACAATCAATCAATTAGTCCGCAAGGGAAGAAAAGACAGAATACAAAAGGCTAAGACCGTGGCTCTTGGGCGTGGTTTTAACACGCTTAAAAACAAGCCTTCATCATACCCATCTCCATTCAAGCGCGGGGTATGTACTAAGGTGACTACAAAGACACCAAGAAAGCCTAACTCTGCTATCAGAAAGATTGCCCGCGTACGTCTCTCTAATGGATACGAAATTACTGCATACATTCCTGGTGAAGGTCACAATCTGCAAGAACACTCTGTCGTGCTTGTGCGTGGCGGTCGAGTAAAAGACGTAGGAATCCGATACACCATTGTGCGAGGTAAGCTTGACGCAGCAGGAGTTGAGAAGCGCCGAAAGGGTCGCTCAATGTATGGCGCAAAGAAGCCAAAGGCATAACAAAGTAGAAACAATTAATTGTATAGACAATCATGCGACGACCAGTAAAAAACAGAATCACTCCACGACCTGATTTTCGTTTCAACAACGAAAAAGTTGGTCGTTTCATTAATTACCTCATGCTCGATGGTAAAAAGGAGACCGCAAGAAAGCTTCTCTATCAAGCGTTTGATCACATTGAAAAGGATGGCAAGAATCCTCTCGAAGTATTTGAGACCGCCCTTAAAAACGTGGGTCCTATGGTTGAAGTTCGATCTCGACGAGTGGGAGGTGCTAACTATCAGGTACCACGTGAAGTTCGTCCTGAAAGACGTCTTGCGCTCGCAATGCGTTGGCTTAAAGACTCAGCTCGTTCAAGTCGTGGCGCAGGTGAAAGCTACAAATCTCTTGCTAAAGAGCTTGTTGCCGCAGCAAACAATGAAGGCGCTGCAGTAAAGAAGAAGGAGGACGTGCATAAGATGGCAGAGGCTAACCGCGCATTTGCTCACTTTGCGTGGTAGTATAGTCTCTAAGGGAAGAGGTATTATTGGTAGTTTTATTGTTTAGCATAGTCAATATATGGCAAGGCAGTATCCATTAGATAAACTACGTAATTTTGGCATTATTGCCCATATTGACGCAGGAAAAACAACAACTTCTGAGCGCATACTTTTTTATACTGGCGAAAGTCACAAAATCGGAGAAGTGCATGAAGGTGCTACTGTAACTGACTGGATGGAACAAGAGCGAGAGCGTGGTATTACCATCACTGCTGCTGCTATCTCATGCTCATGGGTTAAAACTGATGTTCCAAATAAGGAAGACAAGGCATCAAGAACCGCGTTTAACATTATTGATACTCCGGGTCACATCGACTTTACCGCTGAGGTACAGCGCTCTATGCGCGTGCTCGACGGCGCGATTGTAGTATTTGATGGAGTAGCAGGAGTAGAACCACAATCAGAAACAAACTGGCGTTACGCAGAAGATGCACACGTGCCAAGAATTTGTTTCATTAACAAGCTGGACAGAACGGGCGCAAGCTTTGAACGATCATTTGATAGCATTCTAAAGCGTCTTTCACCAAATGCGGTGCGAGTACAAATCCCATGGGGCGAAGAAGAGCATCATGTTGGTGTCGTAGACCTTATCAAGATGAAGGCATACACCTTTGAGGGCAATATGGGTATGGAGGTTACGGAGCACGAGATACCTGAAGAGCTTAAAGAAATGGCAGCAGCCTACAGAGCGGAGCTTATTGAAAAGGTAGTAGAGCATGATGATGCGCTTATGACCGCGTACCTCGATGGGGTAGAACCTTCTAATGAGGACATAAAGAAAACGCTAAGAAAGGCCGTTATCGCAAATAAGATTTTCCCTGTATTTACTGGATCTGCGCTAAAGAATAAGGGTGTACAGCTAGTTCTTGACGGTGTTGTTGACTATCTCCCATCACCACTTGAAGTTCCTGCAATGATTGGTATAAGTCCAAAGACTGGCGAGAGCGAGCCACGAAACTCATCAGATGATGAACCGTTTGCAGCACTTGCATTTAAAATCCAGACTGATCCATATGTGGGTGCGCTCACATTCTTCCGAGTATACTCAGGAACCATGCAAGCAGGATCATACGTGCTTAACTCACGTACTGGTCAGAGAGAGCGCCTTTCTCGTATGGTTCGTCTTATGGCAGACAAGCGAGAAGACGTGCAAGAAGTTCGCGCGGGCGACATTGCGGCAACCGTGGGTCTTAAAGATACAAAAACCTCAGACACACTCTGTGATGAAAACCGCCCAATTATTCTTGAAGAAATAAAATTCCCTGAACCAGTGGTATCGCTTCGTATTGAACCTAAAACAAAGCAAGATCAAGAAAAGCTTTCAGTTGCGCTTAGACGCCTTTCAGACGAAGATCCAACCTTTAGAGTTTCAAGTGATGAAGAAACCGGCGAGACTATCATCTCAGGTATGGGTGAGCTTCACCTAGATATTTTGGTAGACAGAATGAAGCGTGAGTTTAACGTTGAGGCTAATGTTGGAGCGCCTCAGGTTACCTACCGAGAAACTATTCAGAATCCTGCAGATGCTGAAGTCAAATACATCAAGCAAACTGGTGGTCGTGGTCAGTATGGTCACGTAAAGATAAAGGTAAAGCCGATGACAGTATTGTCAGAGGAAGAAATCAAAGATCTTCCAAAGGCGGTTAAGCGTGAGGCACACTTTGAGTTCATAAACAGCATCAAGGGAGGAGTGATTCCACAAGAGTATATTCCTGCATGTGAAAAAGGCTTTAGAGAAGCAATGGATAGAGGTATTCAAGCTGGATACAAAGTCGTTGATGTATCAGTGGATTTGTACGACGGTTCATACCATGATGTTGACTCATCAGAAATTGCTTTCAAAATTGCTGCGTCACAAGCATTCCAAGAAGCAACAAGAAAGGCGGCGCCGATTATTCTTGAACCAATCATGAACGTTGAGGTGGTTATCCCAGAACAATTCATGGGTGATATAAACGGACATCTTGCTTCAAAGCGTGGACAAATTGAAGGTATGGAAGCGCGTGGTATGAATCAGGCTATTCATGCAAAGGTACCCCTTTCAGAAATGTTTGGATATACTACTACGCTGCGATCCCTTACCGAAGGACGTGGCAACTGGACGATGGAGTTCAGTTCATACCAACCAGTACCACCAAATGTGGCTATGGATATCATCAAAAAGAGAGGTGGGGTAAAGGCATAAGCAATACCAATTACACACAAAAGCCCGCAATATGTTGCGGGCTTTTGTGTGTATAACTTTACGTGCATATCTATGGCGTAGGTGTATACTCTATAAGCACAAGGGATTGTGCGGTACACACCAGCGCTAAGGAGGCGCATTTTTTGTTGCTTATTAGTAGCTTTGTATCAGCAATATGAAACAGGCACTAGGTGAGCTTTACGAGCTTGATCAAAAAATGTTTGCGGTCTTTGTGACCGGACTTTTTGCAAGCACGACGGTGATGTTCGCACAGTTTTATCTCCTTCTGGGATAAAAAAGAGAGGGTACAGTATTGCAATACACGCCATCAAGGCGTGTATTTGCGTGTAAGGGAAGTGATAGCAGGGGTGGTAATTAGAAAGGCGGGCGCTTGCGCGCCCGCCTTCGTTCAACTCCTTTCTTGCTTGTTGTTTCGCATCTCTCGCTCAACCTCATTCATGAGGTCAGCGAAAGATGCACCCATCAAGTTTTCTCCTGCAATGCTTGCCATACCAATCGTGGCAGAGCAACCAATGCCAAATTCTTCCATTGTAGCTTGCTCAAGCAATATCCTTGCGGATTTGCATCGAGCTTCTAGAACTTCTTTGGTCATGCGGGGTGCTACCACCACGAATTCGTCCCCCCCAAGGCGCGCGATAGCATCGCCTGGTCGGAAAAGCTCTTGTAATATTTTTGCAAATATTCTCAAGACTTGGTCACCTGCTTGGTGGCCGATCTTGTCGTTCACCTCTTTAAAATGATCAAGGTCAAAGTAGGCAGCGGCCAACCTGCCCTCAGCTCGTGCCTCTCTCTGAAAATGGCGCTCAGCAACCTTGTCGAATCCCTTCCGGTTTTGTAAACCGGTAAGGGGATCGGAGGTGAGCTCTTTTTCCAGAGTTTTTACCCTTTGCATTAGTACCGTTGATTTATTTCTTTCAATTGCCCACATAATTGCAAGCCATAAGCAGGCAAGTAGTAAGGCAACAAAAAAGAGAACAACTGAGTACGACTCCATAGGGATCTCCTAGGTTGGTGTGTAGGGACCCCTCCCTCTTTGCTTTATAAAATATAACACGATTATAAATATTAGTCAAGTAAGCCATGGTTTGCTTGTTGTAATAAACAAACCCCGCTTGACCTATTAGCTTTCTCCCTCTATACTCCGATGTACCGCACGTTGCGCCTTAGTTTTCTTTGCACCTTAACAATAATTGTGTGCTTAATGCTTTGGTCAGCCGTTGCGCAGTATGTGCCGTTTTTAGACGAGGAGGTGTTCTCGCGCCTTCATCTGAAAACAGCCTTTATTATCAGTGTTAAGCTACAATTATATGGCAGCAGCAGAGTTTGATCGCTCGAGACCGCACATAAACGTAGGAACCATTGGTCACGTTGACCACGGCAAGACTACGCTTACCGCTGCGATTCTCAACACCCTTAACGCCCGAGGAGGCGACTACGGAGCTACCGTAAAGGGAGTAGATGATATTGATAAGGCGCCAGAAGAAAAGGCGCGTGGTATTACTATTTCGCTATCGCACAGTGAGTACTGGACCAAAAACCGCCACTATGCGCACATTGATGCCCCAGGTCACGCCGACTACATCAAAAACATGATTACTGGTGCCGCTCAGATGGACGGCGCAGTACTCGTAGTAGCAGCAACCGACGGTATGATGCCACAAACTCGTGAGCACGTACTTCTTGCGCGCCAAGTAGGTGTGCCAAAGATCATCGTATTCATCAACAAGGTGGACATGGTGGATGATGAAGAAATGGTAATGCTTGTAGAGGAAGAAATCCGAGAGCTTCTCGATGCAAACGGATTTGACGGTAAAAATACCCCTGTTATCAAGGGTTCAGGTCTTAAGGCGCTTGAGGATCCAAAGGGTCCATGGAGTGAAAAGGTTGTAGAGCTTGTAACGGCAATGGATGAATACTTCCCAATGCCAGTTCGAGAAATCGAAAAGCCATTCCTTATGCCAATTGAAGACATCTTCTCAATTGAAGGTCGCGGAACAGTAGTTACCGGCCGTATTGAGCGAGGTGTAGTTAAGGTAGGTGAAGAAGTAGAAATTGTTGGTATGGCTCCTACTGCTAAGACTACAGTTACTGGAGTTGAAATGTTCAACAAGCAACTACAAGAGGGTCAGGCAGGAGACAACGCAGGTATCCTTCTTCGAGGTACTAAAAAGGAAGATGTACACCGAGGTCAGGTGCTCGCAAAGTCTGGTTCAGTTACCCCACACACAGAGTTTGAATCAGAGGTATATATCCTTAAAAAGGAAGAGGGAGGTCGTCACACACCATTCTTCACTGGATACAAGCCACAGTTCTATGTTCGAACCACTGACGTTACCGGCGAGGTAACACTCAAGGAGGGTGTAGAAATGGTTATGCCAGGTGACACCGTTACCTTTAAGGTAAAGCTCGTTGCCGCAATTGCCCTTGAAGAACAACAGCGTTTTGCTATCCGCGAGGGTGGTAAGACCGTCGGCGCTGGAGTGGTCACCAAGATCGTCGCCTAGTAATAGTGCGCTCACGCGCTTTGCACCATGACAACCGCTAAAAAAGCAAAAAAAGAAAAAGGCACGCACGCAGGTGAACCACGTCTTCGCATTCGTGTGCGCGCGTATGAAAATAAGGTGCTTGACGCATCGGTACGGCAAATAATGGACACCGCCCTTCGCTTTGATGCAAAGATGGTAGGTCCAGTACCGCTACCGACTGAGATTAAGAAATATACCGTTAACAGAGCCGCATTCGTTCATAAGGACGCGCGAGAACAGTTCGAAATGCGAGTTCACAAACGACTTATAGAGATTGTGAATCCTTCGCAAAAAATTGTTGAAGCACTCACCAATCTCTCCTTGCCTTCTGGGGTAAGTATTGAGGTGAAGATGGTGTAGCAATAATAACGTGAAGCACAACAACAACACCGCCCGAGAGGGCGGTGTTGTTGTTTTAAAAGGTAAAAATTTTTTAGTGGTATAAAAAGATGTGGCCGGCGCGTTTCGCGCCGGCCACCACTCTAGGGGAATATTCTTTTTACAGGAGTAGGCTCATCCTCCTCCCCTAGTGGGTCTTAGACCCCGGGACCAAGGTCTTCGTTTGTGGGTTCCGGAGGTGAGTCCTCCGGCCAATCATCATCTTTGTTGATTGATTTTGGAGATAATCCACTACCGATGCAGTCTAATCCATCATGTTTGTGTTTAATTACTGAATAGTACTCCTCAATTGATTCGATGTCGGGTGCAAAATGTGAATCAATCACTTCAACAAATTGACCGCAAATAGGGCAAATACCGTGGGTGATCATGTTAAACTCCAGACCCCTGATCCCCGAGGTGCGGGTATGTGCTGATGTCATATGAACACATACATAGTTGTGTGTCAACACATCTACTATTTGTGTTTTTTGGATATTCGTATATAGTGTGACCACTTCTCATATGAGAAGTCCCATGTCCCCAATAAAGGTATTGAGAGGGACCACTGGACAGGAATGCCTTTTGTAAGGCAATCATCCGTCCAGCACGGGTTTTTTTGTGCCAAATATTTCACATGCAATTCCTACTCGGAAAAAAAGAAAAAATGACTCAGATATTCGGTAAAGGGGGTGAAGTGCACCCTTCAACGGTGCTGTATGCACCATCAGTTACCGTTACTGCAGTCCGCACCATTGAAAAGGATGGCTATAGCGCTATTCAGGTTGGTTTTGGTACTAAAGCAGAGAGAAAGATAAATAAGGCAGAAATGGGACACCTTAAGGGAAAGGGTCCATTTGAACACCTTGTTGAATTCAGAATGAAGAATGACGCACCTGCAGATGTAAATGTTGGTGACGTTCTTACCCTAGCGGATATGCTCAAAGAGGGTGATGTAGTTACTGTTTCAGCAACCACAAAAGGAAAGGGTTTTCAGGGTGTGGTAAAGCGTCATGGATTTTCAGGACACCCAAGCTCTCACGGCCGAGCGCACGATTTTCGTACTCCAGGTTCAATTGGTGCAAAAGGCCCTGCAAAGGTATTCAAAGGAAGAAAAATGCCAGGAAGAATGGGCTCTGATAGAGTTACGGTAAAAAACCTTACTGTTGTTGCTATTGATAGCGAAGCAGGAAAGCTGTACCTTAAGGGCGCAGTACCAGGAAGACCAGGCACTCTTGTAGAGATAAGAAAAACCTCATAATTACTATGGAAGCTCTCGTATACAACAAGCAAGCGAAAGAAGCAGGAAAGGTAACACTTCCCGAGAGCGTGTTCGGGTTGCCATGGAATGCCGACCTAGTGCATCAAGTGGTGCTTGCAGTGCAGGCTAATGCTCGCAATTCTACTGCTCACACCAAAGATAGAAGCGAAGTTCGTGGAGGAGGAAGAAAACCTTGGAAGCAAAAGGGTACTGGTCAGGCGCGACACGGTTCTATCAGATCTCCAATATGGAAAGGGGGAGGTATTGCGCACGGTCCTCGAAATGAAAAGGACTACTCACAGAAGGTAAACAAGAAAATGCGCGTAAAGGCTCTCTTTACAGCACTCTCACAAAAGTATCAAGACGGTGAACTTATCTTTGTTAACGAGTTTTCACTTAATGCTCCAAAGACAAAGGAGGCTAAGGACCTACTACTTGCTCTTGCTTCAGTAAAGGGATTTGAGCACCTTGCAACAAAAAAGAAAAACGCTGCACTTGTTGCTATTGCTGAGAAAAATGATTTCATAAAGAAAAGCTTCAGTAATTTCGGCAATGTAGAGGTAGAAGAAGTCCGCAACCTCAACGTGCTTGATGTGCTTACACACAAGTATGTGGTGGTAGTAGGGGCAGAAAACGCTATTTCAACACTTGAAGCAAAATTGACTGTCACCAAGGATAAATAATTAGTATGGCCATATTCGGAACTAAAAAAGAAAAAGCGGTAGAAACTCCTAAGAAGGATGTAGTAAAGAGCACTACCCACACAAGCCTTACTAAAAAGGGTATTGATCTATCTCAGGTAATCCGCAGGCCTCGTATTACAGAAAAGGCTACTTATAGCGCAGAAAAGGGAGTGTACGTATTTGAGGTCGCTATTGATGCATCTAAGATAGATATAGGAAAGGCAATAACACACCTCTTTAAGGTGACTCCGGTCAAGATTCACACTGTTCGCATGAAGCAACAGAACATCACTAAGATGCTTCGCGGAGTAAGTGGAAAATCAAAGGCTTTTAAGAAGGCGTACGTATACCTCAAGAAGGGAGATAAAATTGAACTTATATAATCAATATGGCTGATAGATCATCGGTAAAAAAGTATAAACCAGTAACACCTTCTCGTAGGCATATGAGCGTGGTTCGCTATAAGGGAGTTATAACTGCCACTGAACCACACAAGAAGCTCACCAAGGGCGGTTCACAGGGTGTAGGAAGAGCTGGTGGAAGAATTTCCACTCGACACAAGGGCGGAGGTCACAAAAAGCTACATCGAGCTATTGATTTTACCTATGCAAAAAGAGATATACCAGCAAAAGTAGAGACGCTAGAGTATGATCCATACCGATCAGGCTTTATTGCTCTAGTTTGCTATGCTGATGGCGCTCGAACATACATACTCGCTCCATCACATCTTGCAGTTGGTGATGAGATAATTGCCTCAGAAAAGGCTAAGGTTAAGGTTGGTAATCGTCTCCCACTAAAAAATATCCCAGTAGGAACATTTATCTACAATGTAGAAATTCAGCCAGGTGCTGGAGCACGTCTTGCTCGAAGTGCTGGTAACTTCATTGAGGTAATTGGTCAAGATGCTGGATATACATTCCTAAAAATGCCATCAACCGAAGTCCGAAAAGTCCTTTCAGAGGCATGGGCAACAGTTGGTGAGGTTTCTAATCCAGAGTATCGCCTTCAAAACCTTGGTAAGGCGGGTAGATCAAGATGGCTTGGTATTCGCCCTACCGTTCGTGGCTCAGCCATGAACCCAGTCGACCACCCACACGGTGGAGGCGAAGGAAAGGGAGGAAGAGGCCATCGCCGAGCTCGTTCTCTGTGGGGCAAGCCTACTGGAAAGGGTCAGAAATCAAGAACACCTAAAAAGTATTCAAACAAACTTATCGTATCTCGCCGAAAGGTTGGCAAGAAGCGCTAGAGTGTTGTTGGAATACGGGGTTTTTGATTCGCAGGGTGTAAATTTAGTTTGACAATTAATGAGTATTCGCATAGTATCTACCGGACGCTCGGATGAGCGCTTTTCTTTACTTACATGACACGTTCGCTTAAAAAAGGTCCATACGTATATGATCGGCTCTTGAAAAAGATTGCCGGCAAAAGCCCAAGAGACGCTGGGGTTGTTAAGACGTGGGCGCGAGATTCAATGATTTCTCCAGAAATGGTTGGTTTTACCTTCGGTGTTCATAATGGTAAGGCACACTTGCCAGTATTGGTAACAGAAGAAATGGTAGGACACAGACTAGGTGAATTTTCTCCAACAAAGAAATTTGTACGACACGGAGGAAAGATCCAGAAGGAGCTAGACACAAAGAAGAAAGAATCAGAAATTCAGGCAGCAAAGGCGGCCAAGGGGGCAGTAACGGCATCTAAATAATATCTATGAAGGCTTTCCTTAAAAATTATCGTCAGGCACCAAGAAAAGTACGTCTTCTTGCAGATATGGTGCGTGGTAAAAATGTTACCGTTGCTGTTAAGGAACTTTCATTTGTATCAAAGAGAGCTGCGCTTCCTATGCAGAAACTTATAGAGTCTGCGGTAGCAAATGCAAAGGTTATTGATGAAGGAGTTAAAACAGAAGATCTCTTCATAAAAACAATTTCAGTTGATAAGGGTATCACGTTGCAGCGCATGATGCCTCGCGCAAGAGGTCGAGCTTCTCGTATTCACAAAGAATCAAGTCACATCAGACTCGAGCTTGGTGAAAGAAAGGAGGTTCCTAAAGTAAAAAAGGCGCCAGCAAAGAAAAATAAAAAAGCCGTAGCTAACGAAGCATAATCACTATATGACCCACGTAGTCCATCCATATTCACATAGACTTGGTATCATCCGCGATTGGAAGGCGAGGTGGTTTTCTCCATCAAAGAAGGAGTATGTAGCACAGCTAAAGATGGATACGCTTATACGCGAGTTTCTTAAGAAGCGTTTACGCGGTATGTATATCGCAGGTATCGAGACTGAGCGCACTCAAGCGGCGTACCGAATTTTGATAAAGACATCACGTCCAGGACTAGTAATTGGAAGAAGTGGTGAAGGAGCTACTCTTCTTAAAAAAGAGATAGCCAAAGTAATAAAAAAGGCTAACATTGCAAATGTTCCTGAAATAAAGCTTGATGTTGAAGAAGTAAAAAATCCTGAGAGCAATGCTGCGATTGTAGCCTACATGGTTGCAGAGCAACTTGAGAAGAAGATGCCATTTAGGCGTGTGCTTAAGCAGGTTACTGAAAAGGTAATGGCAAACCGCGAAGTTGAGGGCGTACGCATCATGGTAAAGGGACGCGTTGGTGGTTCAGAAATGGCACGAAAGGAATCAATTAAGAAGGGACGAATTCCTCTTACTACTCTTCGTGCTGATGTAGATTACGCTCACGATGAAGCGTACCTTCCTTACACTGGTCTTACTGGTGTTAAGGTGTGGATATATCGAGGGGAAGTATTTGAGATGGAGGAAGGACAGAACCGCGCATAAATTCATTTGTATGTTATTTCCTAAAAAGATAAAACACAGAAAGTGGCAGAGAGATCGAGTTAATCCTGCTAAAAACGTGAAGGAGTCACGTGGTACGACTATCGCATTTGGTCAGTACGGCATGAAGGCTACAACCTCTGCGCGCATTCGTTCTAATCATATCGAGGCTGCTCGCCGAACCATCTCGCGCGCCATGGGTAAAAATGGTAGGGTGTGGATCCGTATCTTCCCTGATAGACCTTGGACTCAAAAGGCGGCAGAGGTAGGAATGGGTAAGGGAAAGGGTGATATGCAGGGATTTGAGTTCCAGGTGTGGCCAGGACGTGTACTCTTTGAGCTTGATGGTGTAACCGAAGCAGTTGCTCAAGAAGCTCTTAGAAAAGGTGCGGCAAAACTACCGCTCAAAGCGCGATTTGTAGTAAGAGCATAATTTGTGTAGTATGGCGAAGACCAAAATAATCGATAAAAAAATAGAGGATCTCAAAAAGGAACTTACTGAGAAAAGGGAGGTAGTACGTACATTCCGATTTGGGATTGCTGGCGCGGGTACCAAGAATGTAAAAGAGGCAGGAGTAGCACGAAAGGGTATTGCGCGAATCCTCACCGAACTTCGACGAAGAGAGCTTCAATAATTATGACCGATACAACAACACAGCAGAATACTAAAAAATCACGAAGGCTTACCGGCGTGGTTACAAGTGCAAAAATGAAGGATACCGTTACGGTTGCGGTAACTCGATATGTAAAGCATCCTCGTTATCAGAAGTTCATTAAGCAGGTGAAGAAATTTCATGCTCATGATGCTGGTAACACTAAGGCGGAGGGTGAAAAGGTCTTAATAGAAGAAACTCGCCCAATCAGTAAGACCAAGCATTTTAAGGTCGTATAATACATTTATGTTGCAACCACTTTCAATAGTAATGGTCACCGATAACTCAGGAGCAAAAGTTGCTCGTATTTTCAAGGTGCTCGGAGGATCAAAGCGTCGCTACGCACAAATAGGAGATATTGTGGTTGCATCAATACAAACCGCAGAGCCACGCAAGATGCTTAAGAAGAAGGAGGTAGTGCGCGGAGTTGTGGTACGACAGACAAAGGCGTTTCGAAGAAAGGACGGATCATATATTCGATTTGATGATAATGCGATCGTGGTGATTGATGCGAAAAACGAACCACGAGCAAACCGTGTGTTCGGCCCGATTCCTCGAGAGCTTTCCGAAAAGGGATTTTCAAAGATTATCAACCTTGCCGCTGAAGTCCTCTAGTATGCATGTAAAAAAAGGAGACAAAGTAAACGTGATTGCAGGGGCAGACAAAGGAAAGTCTGGGGTAATATCACGTGTATTCATTAAAGATGACATGGTGCTCATCGACGGTATTAACATGAAGAAGAAGCACCGCAAGGCACGAACAAGCGGAAGCACAGGACAGGTGATTGAGAAGGCATTTCCAATACACGTATCAAATGTGAAGGCTACTGATAAGAAAGCAAAGTAAATTATATGGCATTCGTAAAAACAAAAGAAAAACTAGATAATGCCTACACCGCGCTTAAAGAAGCGCATGGGTATACTAATAAGATGCAAGCGCCACGGTTGCTTAAAGTCACCATCTCTTCTGGGGTTGGTAAAATTAACGATAAGGCGAAAATTGCCACTATCGTTGATAGACTTACTCGTATTACTGGTCAAAAGCCAGCACCAACACAGGCTAAACAGGCGATTGCTTCATTTAAATCAAGAAAGGGACAAGTTATCGGGTATAAGGTAACCCTTAGAGGCGACAGAATGAAGGAATTTGTTGATAAGGTAATTCATATTGCACTTCCTCGTACTCGTGACTTCAGAGGGCTTCCAAAGACTGCAATTGATGACATGGGCAACTATACTATTGGCATCAAGGAGCACACCGTTTTCCCAGAAACCTCAGATGAAGATCTACGAGATGTATTCGGCCTCGCTATCACCCTCACCACCACCGCTAAGACTAAAAAGGAAGCAGAAGCATTTCTCCGCTACCTTGGTCTTCCGCTCAAGGCGTAGAAATATCCTTATCTTTAAATACAAAACCGCCAAGAATACTCTTGGCGGTTTTGTATTTATAAGGAGATAAAAGAAAATCGTTGACACTTGCCCACTTGCTTGATAGTATGCCTCTACGCCGTTTTTGTAGGCGTTTTATTTTCGTATGGCTAAAAAATCAGTAATTGCCCGATCAGAAAAAACACCAAAGTTTAGCACTCGTGAAGTGAACCGGTGTTTTCGTTGCGGAAGAAAACGAGCCTACATGCGAGACTTCGGTATGTGCCGAATCTGCTTTAGAGAGCTAGCAAACCTAGGTCAAATTCCTGGAATTAAGAAATCAAGCTGGTAATATGATGACCGACCCCATTTCAGCAATGCTCGTGACAATAAAAAACGCTTCTGCGGTAAAGCATGAGTCTGTTACAATACCTTACTCTAAAGTTAAACACGCTATCGCTGATACACTTTCATCACTTGGATATGTGGGCGTAGTAGAGAAGGTGGAGAAAGCAGGAAAGCCAACACTTTCAATCACCCTTGCGTATGATAAGTATGGCAAGAGCAAAGTGACTGACATGAAGCGCTATTCAAAGCCAGGACGCAGAGAATACAAAGGGGTAGGAGAGATCAATAGAGTTAAGGAAGGATTTGGTGCGATGATACTATCAACCCCAGAGGGAATACTCTCTGATACTCAAGCGCGAAAGCGCAATATCGGAGGGGAAGCTCTCTTTACAGTCTGGTAATACAAATATGAGCAGAGTCGGTAAACAAGAATTGCAGATACCACAAGGTGTCACCATAACCCTCAAGGAGGGGGCTGTAGTTGTTTCGGGTCCTAAGGGAGAGCTCACAAAGCCTATTCGAAGCGAGATAGCAGTGAGTGTAGAAAATAATGTTGTAAGCGCAAAGCCAACGGTTAACAATCTTTTTGCAAAAGCTATGTGGGGCACCACTATGGCACATATTGCAAATCTTATTGAAGGAGTTACTAAGGGATTTGAAAAGAAGCTTGAAGTCCAGGGAGTGGGATATAAGGCAGAGCTCGTAGGTAACACTATCAAGTTTGCACTAGGATTTTCTCACCCAGTTATTTTTGATATACCAAAGGGTCTAAATGTCACCATTGAAAAGAACGTTATTACCATAACGGGAGCAGACAAAGACGCGCTTGGACAATTTGCAGCAAACATTCGTGCTACAAAGAAGCCTGAACCATACAAGGGAAAGGGTATTCGTTACTCGGGCGAGTATGTTCGCATGAAAGAGGGTAAGAAGAATGTATAGTATATGAAAAAAACCATTCACAAAGCAGCAACACGAAAGAGACGCCAAGGACGAATCAGGTCTAAGGTTGTTGGTTCTGCTGAGCGTCCTCGACTTTCTGTATACAAGTCAAATGGATATATCTATGCGCAGATAATTGATGATACTAAGGGAATGACCCTTGCTGCTGCATCTTCACTTAAAATGACTACTCCAAAACTAGAGAGCGCAAGCGTGGTTGGTGAAGAAGTAGCAAAGCACGCAAAGGCAGCAGGTGTTACTGCGGTAGTTTTTGATAGAGGTGGTTACATATACACCGGCGCGGTAAAGGCGCTTGCTGAAGGCGCAAGAAAGGGAGGACTCAATTTTTAATCACTACACCTTATGACAGAAGAAACGAAAACAATCACTGGTACTAACGAAGGCGTAGCGCAGACACCTCCTGTTGTGGATGCAGGCGCTCCTAAGAGCGCTCCACAAGGTGATCGCCCTAGAAACAGACGCATGCCAAAGCGACCACGTCGTGGTACCAGAGAGAGGGTTCGTCCTGAATTTGATCAAAAGCTCATCAGCATACGACGCGTAACTCGCGTGATGGGAGGAGGAAGACGATTTAGTTTTTCTGTTGCAATGGTGGCGGGAGATAGAAATGGAAGAGTTGGTGTAGGTACAGGAAAGGCAAGCGATACTGCACTTGCAATTGAGAAGGCACTACGAGAGTGCAAGAGAAATATGATTACTGTTGCAATGACAGAATCAAAGTCAATTCCTCATCCTGTTGGATCAAAGTACGCATCATCAGTTATCGAACTTAGACCAGCACCAGGACGCGGACTAGTGGCAGGTAGCTCAGTGCGCACCGTGCTTGAGTTTGCGGGTGTTACTGATGTCACCTCAAAAATTCTTTCACGCAGTAAAAACAAGCTCAACAACGCAGTTGCAGCAATAGAGGCACTTCAAGCGCTTAAAACAAAATAAGTATGCAGCTACATAACCTTTCAAGAATAAACGAAAACAAGAAGGCTCGCCGAGTGGGTCGCGGTGGAAAGCGTGGAAAAACATCTGGCAAGGGAGGTAAGGGTCAGACTGCGCGCGCTGGGTCACGTATTCGTCCTGAGATTCGTGACATGATCAAAAAGCTGCCAAAGCTTCGTGGTCATGGAGTAAATCGCGCTAAGGGAGTAAACAATGAAGTAAAGCGCGCTATCGCGATCAACCTTGATACTCTAGAAAAGAACTTTGCTGCAGGTGATTCTGTGTCTCCACTTTCTCTCCTTAAAAAGGGTATGGTACCAAGGACTAAAGGGAAGCTCCCACTTATAAAGATTCTTGGACGTGGTACACTCACTAAGAAGCTACAGATTGCTAACTGTGCGGTTTCAGCAACTGCTAAGGAGGCAATTACAAAGGTTGGGGGCACCATTCTCTCATAAGAATGGCTTCTATGATAAAAACGTTTCTACACAAGCTAAAACTCGCAGTACAGGATCCTTCCATTCGGAACAGGTTATTGTTTGTGCTTGGTATGTTGCTTGTATTTCGAGCGCTTGCAGTTATTCCAATACCTGGCATTGACGTAGTGGCGCTCGAAGAGTTTTTCAATAACAACCAATTTCTTGGATTGCTCAACATATTTTCAGGAGGAGGACTTGCAAATCTTTCTATAGTAATGCTCGGTCTTTCGCCTTATATTACTGCGTCGATCATTATGCAGTTGCTTACTATCATGTCGCCAAAACTTAAGGCGCTATATAGTGAGGAAGGAGAAATAGGAAGAAAAAAGTTTGCCATGTACTCGAGGTGGCTTGCGGTACCGCTTGCGCTTACTCAGGGATTTGGTTTCCTCGTACTTCTTACTAGGCAGGGTATCGTTGCTAATGCCGACATCCTTACATTTATTGTAAACGTACTAGTTATATCTGCCGGCTCACTTCTACTTATGTGGCTTGGAGAGCTTATTACAGAATTTGGTATAGGTAATGGCGTATCACTTCTTATATTTGCTGGTATTGTGGCAAGTCTCCCTACTACCGTTAATCAACTACTATTCTCATTTGATGTATCACAATTGCCGCTCTATCTCGGCTTCTCCCTTGCGGCAATAATTATCACCTACGCGGTGGTGGTTATCACTGAGGCTGAGCGACCAATTCCTATCACCTACGCAAAGCAGGCACGATCAGGACAAATTTCTGGTGGGGTATCAACCTATCTCCCTATTCGCCTCAATCAGGCGGGAGTAATTCCTATCATCTTTGCGCTCTCAATGTTGCTACTTCCACAGATGCTCTTTAATTTTGCTCAAAGCGTTGGTATTACATGGATAAATAACGTAGGTACTGCGGTAACTGAGTTTTTGGCTAATCAGTGGGTATACGCAGGTATTTACTTTGTGCTTGTCTTTATCTTTACCTACTTCTATACCGCTGTTACCTTTGATCCCGACCAAATCGCAAAGAATCTTCAGAAGTCAGGAGCATTTGTTCCTGGTGTTCGCCCAGGGGTAAGTACTTCAGAATATATTGGAGATATTCTTACTCGTCTTACACTCGTGAGCGCGCTATTCCTTGGACTTATCGCAGTGCTTCCTCTTGCGATGCAAGCGGCAACAGGCATCACCGCCTTTGCGATTGGTGGAACCTCTCTACTCATTGCTGTTTCTGTAGTGCTTGACCTCATCAGAAAAGTAGAGGCGCAGCTTTCAATAAGAGAGTACTAGAAGGTTATTTGCTTTCTATAAAGGCATTATAGCCAGCCATAATCTGTCCAACTATCTCTTCAGGGGATAGTTTTTCAGTATTTATTACCAAGTCATAGTTAGATAAATCGAGGTGATTTATGCCATAGAGCGTACTGTACCGTTCGCGCTCGCTCTCTAGACGTGCTTTGAGTAACGCCTCAAGCTCCTCTTGTGTGTTTGGTGTCTCACCGCTTTGTATCCGTGCTTCTGTTTGATTATTGTAAATGCGAGCTGCAGACTGCGCGAGGTCAAGATCAAGGTACACTTTGTATGATTCAGGAATAAAATGAAAGGCAAGACGCGCGTCAATCACTATCTTGTCTTTTGTACCTGCCTTTATATTTTCAGCATCAATCTCAAGGTCAATCTCTGGGTGGGTCCTTGCGTATTCTCCAAGCTCCGCAAGGGTCATGTGGTGATTGCTGGCGATAGTTCGCATAAAATCACCCGAGGAGTATCTATCAAAACCCAATTTTTTTGCGAGCAAGTCAGCGGTAGTTGATTTTCCGCTACCTGGCTTTCCAGCAATGGTAATTATTTGTTTCTTCATACCTCACCATCAAACCATACTTTTGCAGTTTCATTAAGCCACTTTTTTTGTTATTGTAAGCGTATGGTTGCACAAACAATAATATTCATAGGAATGCAGGGAGCGGGTAAGGGGACGCAAGCCAACTTACTCGAAGCCTTCCTAAAAGAGAAAAGCACCGATGGTGCGGTGTTTCGATTTGAAACGGGGGCAGGTTTTAGAGAGTTGATGGAGGGGGATAGCTACACAGCAAAGCTGATAAAGGCAAGTATGGAAGAAGGAAAACTTCAGCCAGAGTTTCTCTCTGTATCACTTTGGTCGCAGGGCTTTATCCATAAGTTTGGTGGCTCAGAGCATATTCTTATTGATGGTTTTCCTCGTTCATTGTTTGAGGCACAAATACTCCACACCGCGCTAAAGTTTTATGATAGATTACCTGCGATTGTTATCTTCCTAGATATTGACGATGACACCGCATACGAAAGATTACTTGCTCGTGGTCGCCATGACGATACACCTGAGGGTATTAAAGAGCGGTTGGCGTGGTATAGAGGAAGGGTGCTCCCTATTATTGACTACTATGATTGGCGAGATGACTACCGCCTCATAAGGATTCATGGAGATAATTCTGTTGAAGAAGTTCACCAAGAAATAATCTCAAAGATAAAATTCGCAAATGGCAATTTCTCTTAAGAAACCTGAAGATATTGAGATACTTAAAAGCGCAGGTAAGCGCCTTGCTACAGTTATTAACGAGGTAGGGAGAGCAGCGGTTGCGGGAGTGAGTACAAGTGAGTTAAATGACCTCGCTGAAGCGCTTATACGCGCAGAGGGAGATACTCCAGCATTTTTGCACTATAAACCACAGGGTGCTCCGCGCCCGTTCCCTGCAAGTGCCTGCATTTCGATAAATGATGTGGTGGTCCACGGTATTCCTAATGAGAAGCCTCAAACACTACAAGATGGGGATATAGTTTCATTGGATATGGGATTGGTACGAAAGGGTTTAGTGGTAGACGCAACTATAACCGTAGGAGTAGGACATATTGATGAAAAGGCGGCAGCGCTTATTAAGGTAACTAAGCGAGCACTTGAAAGGGCGATAGCTGCAGCATTGCCTAATAATTATGTAAGTGACATTAGTAGCGCAATTGAAGATTCAGTCATTGGTACCGGTTTTTCATTGGCAGAGGAGTATGGTGGGCACGGGGTAGGGTACAAGGTGCACGAGGACCCTCATATTCCTAACGTGACAGGATTTGGTAAGGGCGCGCGTCTTGTGCCAAATATGGTGCTTGCGATCGAGCCAATTGTTATTGAGGGCTCTAATAGGTTTGTAGTAGATAGAGATGGATATACCGTGCGCACAAAAGATGGCTCACGAAGCGCGCAGTACGAGCACACAATCGCTATTACAGAAACTGGACCTATCATTCTTACCATAGAATAAACTGATTTATACTATAGATATGTGGATCGTATACGCATTGTTTGGGTCATTATTTTGGGGCTTGTCATACATCACCAGTGAGCAGATGTATAAGAAAATGTCTGTTTTCACCACACTTGGGTTGACGGCAATTTTTGTCGGTATAATTAGTCTTTTGATTGCAATTACCATCGGTGCGTTTAAACCTGATCTACTTGAGCTTAGCTCATCAAAGACTCTCATGTGGTACTTTTTAGCGGGCACCACTTTTTTGCTAATAGCAGAATTATTTATTGGCTTTTCAATAGCGGAGAAAAATGCCACGTTAGCTGGGCTAGTTGAAATTTCCTACCCAATATTTATTGCCATATTTAGTTATATTTTATACAAGCAGAGCATTTCACCCTCAACGATTATGGGAGGTGCTATTATATTTATAGGCATCTTCATTATTTATTATTTTAACCAATAGAATCGGGTCTCAACATGAGACATGACTTTTTATACCCAACATGGTTTACACTACCGCTGTTTTTAGCTATAGTGCGTTCAATTAATTAGTAAGTACATACATGAATAGACAATTTGAAAAGGAGCGAACACTTATTATTCTCAAGCCAGACACCATTCAACGTGGGCTAGTGGGAGAGGTGCTTTCACGCATTGAACGAACAGGACTAAAGTTTACTGCATTTAAGTTTTTTGTTCCTACACGAGAACAAGTGCTTGCTCACTACAACAAAGATGACGCGTGGTGTGAACGCAAGGGGCAGGGGGTTGTTGAGCAACTTACCGCTCGCGGTGTGGTGGTTGATAAGCCAGCTATTGAGTACGGAAGAGATATCATGGAGGGTAATGTAAAGTTCATGACGGCAGGTCCAGTGCTTGCAGCAGTAGTAGAAGGAAATCAAGCAGTAGGGGTAGTGGTTAAGCATGTTGGTACCACTGAGCCAAAAACTGCAGATATTGGAACAATACGAGGGGACCTTACTGTAGACTCATACTCACACGCAACCTACCGCAACTCAGCAGTACGAAACCTTATACACTGCTCTGAAAGTCCTGAAGAGGCAGAGCGAGAAATCCAAGTATGGTTCTCAGAGAACGACATCATGAACTATAAAACGGTGTGGGAAAAGATACTGTACGACGTAAACCTTGACGGTATTCTCGAATAGTTTTCGATAAAATTGAATGGGGGCGCATCGTGATATACTACTCTTGTCGCCAGACATATTGTCCTTCTTGGTTATATCCTAGGGCTGGTCTATATCTTCAAGAGGTTTGCTTCTTGTTTGCGATCGCCCACCTTGTTTTTCCAAGGCAACATATGTTTGGCGATACGTAGATGCCACTCTTTTGAGTGGCTTTTGCGTGTGATACTATGCACCCATGAGTAGAATGGTTCACATAATGACTCTCTTTGGTGTGTCGCTTGTTATCGCGGTACTCCATCACAGTGCTTTTTTGTACTACTGGTATTGGCTGTATTGGTGGTTTGATATTGTTGTTCACTTTCTTGGGGGATTTTTTATCGGATTATCTACTATGTGGCTATTGAGGTATGTGGTTGATGGTACATTTGTTACCAAGTCCCGAGAGTGGTTGCTTACTATTTGCGCTGTTGCGGTGGTTGCTGGGTTTTGGGAGATGTTTGAGCTATATGGAGGTATATCAAATGCGGTTGAGCCGGGTTTTGTGTTTGATACTATACTCGACATATGTGTGGGGCTCCTCGGTGGATGTATTGCGTGGCTACTCACAAAAAAACGCACCTAATGGTGCGTTTTTTTGTGGTAATTAAATACGCCTTTTAGAGTGAAGAAACAATTCGCTTGAAGCTCTCAGGAGATTCCACGGCAATCTCAGATAGTACCTTTCGGTTAAGTCCAATCTCTTTTGTCTTTAGCTTCTTAATAAAAACACTGTATGAAAAGTTGAGAGGGCGAAGCGCTGCATTAAGGCGAACTGTCCAAAGACGTCTAAAGTCACCCTTTTTGTCCTTTCGGTGGCTAAATGAGTGTTCTGCAGCATGAAAGATAGCCTCCTGTGTAGCTCGCTCTTTTGAACCAATACCAAATCTGCCACCTTTCATCTTTGCTAGGGTATAGCGTCGGCTCTTTAGTTTAGTTGTTCCTCTTTTTACTCGTGACATACTGATTATTTACTTGATTTACCTGGAAGACCCGGAAGGAACCGAGCTCTTGATTTTGCGGTCATTTGAATCTGCTGAGTTCGGCCTTTTGCAAGCTTTTCTCTGGTAGATTCTTTGGAGTTATTGTGACCCTGGCCAATCTTCCTTGTGATTAGCTTTCCTGTTCGGGTTACCTTTATTCTTTTGCTGAATGATTTGTTTGACTTCATAGTGTTTTTGACACCGCTACTGCCTGTCGTATGCGTTTGTATCTACCCTACAGATAAGCAAAAATAGCTTACCCACTATACCCGATTTTTTATATTTGTCCACCGTCTGGAACAGGTTCTTTTAGAGGGCTATTTTCTGCTGTTTCTTGCCCTTCGACAACCTTTCGCTTGCCACTCTTATCTCTCTCAATAGTCAGACTGTAGCCCTTTGGGCTCTTCTTCATTTCTTCAGCAATTTTATACGGTTCTTTAATTACCGTCATAAACTGATTTAATCGCTCTTTGAGGAACTTTTCGTCCATGTACTTATATCTACCAAAAAGGAAGAGATCAATTTTGATACGGTGACCTTCTTTTAGCCACTCATCTACTCGACTTGCTTTCAATTCTTTATCGTGGTCGCCGGTACCTATCTTTACCTGCATGTTCTTTGTCTCGGTGACTACCGATCGTTGTTTTATCTCTTTAGCCTTCTTCTTTTGTTCATACTGAAACTTTCCGTAGTCCATGATTCTGGCTACAGGTGGTACGGCAAGGGGAGATATCTCGATAAGATCAAGCCTAGCCTCTTTTGCTTTAGCTAGCGCTTCACTGAGGGTGATAACGCCAATATTACCGCCATCGGCGGCAATCACTCTAAGCTCACTGGCTCGGATGTTTTCATTAATGCGAACTCGATCTTCTTGTTTCAAAACGTATACAATTAGAAATAGCTACATCAGGTACCATACCACAGATACACTCTCCTTTCAACGAGTATATATTACTCGCAACTACGAGAGTTTGTGATAGAGTAAGCCCTATATGAGCGAAAAACAACGAGGAGGCAAAAAGCTCCCAACACAAAAAAAGGATAATTCTCCACTCTCAGGGATGGGATCGGGGAATCAGTTTTGGCTTAATGTGGTGTCAGTAATTTTGGCATTATTTCTCACGGTAAGTATTTTTACATATCTTAGCGAGCAGGGTACAAAGTCGGAAGAAATCTCTCTTTCTGAACTAGCCTCTAAAATATCTGGCGGAGAAATAGCAAGCATTGAAGTACGTGGTGATGAGCTTTTTATTACCGATACCGCTGAAAAGTCACTCACCTCTAAAAAGGAGGTAAATACCGCCCTTACCGACACGCTAAAAAACTACGGGGTAACCGCTGAGGCGCTTGCTACAGTTGCGGTTGATATTAAAAGTGAGTCGGGCTTTAAGTTTTGGTTCCTTACCCTCGCTCCATCACTCTTTCTTGTTGGCGTCATCCTTTTCTTGGTGTGGTTTTTTGCGCGACAAGTCCGAGGGGCAGGGATGCAGGCATTTTCCTTTGGGCAGAGCAAAGCGCGCATGATAGACCCAAATGATAGCAATCAGCGAGTAACCTTTGCTGATGTAGCGGGGGCAAAAGAGGCAAAGGAAGAGCTTATGGAGATTGTAGACTTCCTTAAAAATCCGAAAAAATTTCTTGAAATTGGTGCGCGTATTCCAAAGGGTATCATCCTCATGGGAGCTCCAGGTACTGGAAAGACGCTCCTTGCAAGAGCAGTAGCTGGTGAGGCGGGCGTGCCATTTTTCTCTATATCGGGATCGGAGTTTGTTGAGATGTTTGTGGGTGTTGGTGCAAGTCGAGTGCGTGATCTTTTTGACATGGCAAAAAAGAGCGCGCCTGCAATTATCTTTGTTGATGAGATTGATGCAGTAGGGCGGGTGCGTGGTACTGGCGTGGGGGGAGGTAATGACGAGAGAGAGCAAACACTAAACCAAATACTTGTTGAGATGGACGGTTTTGAGCCAAATGAAAAAGTGATAGTGATGGCAGCAACTAACCGGCCCGATGTACTTGATCCAGCACTACTTCGACCTGGAAGATTTGATAGGCGGGTCACTATTGATCTTCCTGATAGAAAAGATCGTGAGCAAATACTACTTGTACACGCAAAGAAAAAACCACTTCACGCGGATACAAATCTAAAAGTAATCGCAGAGCGAACCCCAGGATTTTCTGGCGCGGAGCTGTACTCGCTTATGAACGAAGCGGCAATCCTTACCGCACGAGAGAATAGAAAAGAGGTGACACAGTATGATCTTATTCGCTCTATTGAAAAGGTGATGCTTGGGCCAGAGCGCAAGAGCCATATTCTTTCAAAGAAGGAAAAAGAAATTACCGCGTACCATGAGGCAGGGCATGCACTTGTTGCAAGCGTACTCGTACATGCTGATCCGGTACATAAAATTTCAATTATCTCGAGAGGGCGTGCTGCAGGGTATGTACTGAAGCTCCCACTTGAAGATAAAAAGATGCATTCAAAGAAAGAGTTTCTTGATGATATGGCAATGGCGCTAGGAGGGTATGTAACTGAGCGTGAGGTCTTTGGTGACCTAACCACCGGCCCATCATCTGATATTCAGCACGTCTCTAGCTTGGCACGCAATATGGTAACTCGTTGGGGAATGAGCGACTCGCTTGGCCCTGTAGCGCTTGAGAGTGATAATGGTCAACCACTCTATGGAAAGACCATGTATGAAAAGGAGTATTCAGAAAAGGTGAGCGCGCGTATTGATGAAGAAGTATCAAGTTTGGTAAATGGGGCAATGGAGAGAGCAAAAGAAGTGATACACAAGCATAGGCCGGTACTTGATGCGATAGCTAAAAGGCTTATTGAAGTGGAGACTCTTGAGAGAGAAGAATTTGAAGCGCTTCTGAAAGAAAACGGCATCACGCCAAAGAAAAAGGAAACTATTATTGATGAAGTGGTAACGATAGCTAATTAGGAAAAGAGCAGGTGGGCAAAAGACTATACCGTACAAAAAATAGGGGCGCAGGACATTTGTCCTGCGCCCCTTGGGCTTTCGCCCTTTAGCTCAGTTTCATCTTCTTCTCTGTTCGCGCACGCGGGTCATCTCTGACCCGTTGTACGTAAACATTGCATTTGGCGCATTCTCACATGTGTAGAGTGGAAAATTACTTCCACCCTGAAGTGAGCCCGTAGGGACGCACCGCCCCAATCGCCGATCTTGAATCGGAACCGGCCTTGATGTTCTGCCGATTTCTGTGCCTGGAAGATTGTAGCGGAAGCTTCCGGGGAGTTCTTCCCCAGCAATGGTCACGGAGACGGGCTCCGTGTCCCCAAGTGACGTGGGGAGCCGCATGTTCCGCGAGAGGGGGCTTATCCTCCTCACGTTCCCCACAGGTAACGTCAACTGCTGTGTGCAGTTGATCCTATTGGTGTCACACAACTGCACGTTGCGGTCCCTGCGGACTGCGATGAGACATGCACCTTCGCCCACCTGGCCACGGACGGGGAGACATATCCTATTCTCCCCATCCTCGATGGTGTAGGAACCACCATCTAGCTCGTAGTCATTGCCACCTCTCCTGATCCTACTTGGATCAAGCTCTAGATAGAGGGGTTCTGTACCCCTACGAGGCGTCTCGGCGACCTGCCGTGACGCGGACTTCTCTCCGTCAAGTCTTCTTGCTGCATAGAGATTCACCGCCTCCTCGGGGGTGAGGCCTGCCACCGCGGGATAATCCCGCATTTGTCCAATCAACCTCCCCACTGCCTTGAGAGATGCATCCCCGTATTCCTTAGGCATGTCCTCCGGAAGGAGGACATCAGGTAGGTCCTCTCCTTGAAGGGTGAATCTCCCTCCTGGGGATTCGTACACTGCAGTTCTGGTTCCATTGGGGAGTAACTCCCGATCTACCAACTTGCCCATGAGGGGAGGCATGCGATTCAGTAATATAGCTAAATGCCTATCCTCTATTTTCGCAATAGTACTTGCCTCCCCTTTTATCCTTCTTGAATCCGCCTGTTCCGCCAACTTGATTCCCTTTGCCATGGCTTTGGTGCACGCTTCTTGTGTGTACCTGGGATCGCCGCAGATGGATCGCCCTTCAATAAGGGCATGGTTTGCCTGAAAACTCTGGCTGCTTCCAGCTAAGTAGGTAGTTCCCGAATCGGGATTTATCTCTGTAAAGGCTTGCTCCAAGCGCGCATTGCGCGCCTGAAGCTGTTCGGGGGAGAGGGCGCCAGCGCACCCTCCAAAAAGCAAGAGAGTTAAAAGTGAAAAAAGACGGATTACCAGTCTCGTCATGTCAAAGACCTCCTGTGGTACCACCATTTGGTGGTACGGTTCTACTCGAGGAATATTATAGCACAAAAAATGGCTTATTGTCAATCCATATGCTGTACAGCTTGTATTCATGTGCTATGCTCTATGGCAGTAGTTTGCGCCCGTAGCTCAGTTGGTTAGAGCACAAAGCTTATACCTTTGGGGTCCTTGGTTCGAGTCCAAGCGGGCGCACAGCTAGTTGTAGTTAATATAAAAGAAAGGCCACCCGAAGGTGGCCTAGGAGGATCATCGTTACAGCGGTAACGGTGATCAAAATTGAAGGTTGTTCTCCCTTCCGTATACATATACGTTATGATGGGGATACATTTGTTTCTTAATCTGTCGCGCCCATATGCAGCTATTGCCGCATTGAATCTGTCGTAGTCACCTCTTCGTACCCATGCCCAGTGTGGGCTGGTCTCTAGGATGTCAAATGTACCCGGCCAAGAATCTCTAATAGCCGCGTCTCTACCAGCAAATATTTGTTGAAAACTTTTCTGGCAGTCAGTTTTTCCTGATCTGATATCCTCTGCGCATAAAACAATTTCTTCAAAATTTTTACGCAAGGAATCGCTTTGAGAATATACTGCATAGGCAATTCCATCTATCTTAGCTTTTTTCCACTCCAATCCAAACACCCCACACAGAATCACTGCGGATAAAAGAAAAGAGAACAGCTTGCTCATCAGAGTCTCCTAAGGGTTGGGGAACAGCTAAATATATTATACCACAATAAATTGCTATGTGTCAACTACTCAAAATGGAGCCTGCGAATGAGCTCGTCGCTCCTTTCTTTTAAAAGAGGAATACTTTTTAATGTGGGGTCTTCTTCTACAAGTCTTCGAGCTTCATCTCGTGCCGCCTCAACCATTTTTAGGTTTTTGAGGGCATCCATGCCCCTGTCGGTGAGGCCTGATTGTTTGATACCAATAAGCTCTCCTGCTCCGCGTAGGGCGAGGTCTGCCTCAGCGAGAGCGAAACCATTTTTAGCTTCAGAGAGTGCCCGCAATCTTTCTTTGGATTTTTTACTTGATGATTCAGAAAAGAGGTAACAATACGCTTGCTCGCTTGATCTGATTACTCTTCCTCGTAATTGATGAAGTTGGGCAAGACCATAACGTTCTGCGCCTTCAATAATAATACTCGTAGCGTTTGGTACATTTACCCCCACCTCAACCACGCTAGTTGCAACCAACACATCTACCTTGTGCGCGGCAAATCGTTCCATAACATCTTCCTTTTCTTTAGGTGTTAGTTTGCTGTGTACCCATGCGACAGTATAGTTTTTGAACACTGTCTTTTGTAGGTGTTGTGCTTCTGCTATCACTGATTTTGCAAGAAGCACTGATTCCTTGGTGGGATCAGGTTCATCTATGCGTGGGCATATTACATATGCCTGTTTACCACGCGAAAGCTCGGCAATAATTTTTTGGTACACTTCGTTTCTATCTTTTGGCGCAACCACTTCTGTAATTACGGGCTTTCTTCCTTTTGGCATTTCATCGAGCACGCTAATATCAAGGTCGCCGTACATGGTAAGCGCGAGTGTACGGGGGATAGGGGTCGCGCTCATTGAAAGAAGATGAGGAGCGA
This sequence comes from uncultured Candidatus Saccharibacteria bacterium, assembly GCA_964409035.1. Taxonomy (GTDB): domain Bacteria; phylum Patescibacteriota; class Minisyncoccia; order Phycocordibacterales; family UBA12088; genus CAYPBQ01. The sequence goes on along the minus strand of CAYPBQ010000002.1, from coordinate 61,802 downwards.
CGTGGTCTTTGCGAATGAGCTTTTGTCGCTGTGCGGTACCAAAGCGATGCTGCTCATCAATAATGACATACGCTAAATTTTTAAACTCTACACTCTTTTGAAGTAGCGCATGTGTCCCCACCACTATTGCAACATCACCCTTCTTTACCCACATCATTAGCTGATTTTTTGAAACCTTTGTGGCGCTCGCACCATCTACCTTAGATGGAAATTTTCTACAATCATGAGAGGTGATAAGTCCGATAGAAATAGGTAAATGATTAAATAGCTGTGTGAGAGCATCAAACTGTTGTCGAGCAAGAAGCTCGGTGGGGGCCATGTATGCACACTGGAGTGTGCTGTAACGGTTATCCTTTGGGGCAGTTGCAACAACTGCGTACATGGTTGCTGCAGCAACAGCGGTTTTGCCGCTCCCAACATCTCCCTCTAATAGCCTTGCCATGGGGTGTGCGCCCGAAAGATCGCTGAGTATAGTCTTCACTGCATGTGTTTGCGCATTGGTTGGCGCAAAGCTGAACCGTTCTCGCATAAATAGATCGACATCTTGCGGTGTGGTTTGTATTCCAAAGGAGGGAGTTAATGATAGGTCGTGTCTATCTTTTGCCCGCGCAAGTTGTATGGACAAAATTTCTTCAAATGAAAAACGCTTCCGTGCCGAGATGGTGTCTTTCTCAGTTTTTGGCATGTGCGCCCAGACGAGAGCGGTGGCAAAAGATGGAAGATGGTAGCGTGCGAGTATATCCTCTGGGATAGGGTCTACAAGTGATTGCAGTAATTCATTGGTGAGAAGTTTTTTTATCGCGTGTCGAAACCATTTTGACGTGACACCTTTTGTTTCTCGATACACGGCGTATAGCGTTCCATCTGCATTATCAAAAAGTGAATCATGTGAGTCTATAGGAAGATCATCAGTGCGTTCTATCTCTGGGTTAGCAAGGTATAGCTTGTCTTCATCGCCGCTTACTACTCCGCTAAGTTTTACTAACGATCCTTCAGGAATCATTTTTGCAATATATGGTTGGTGGAACCAGCGTATCTTCATCTTTGCAGAGCCATCATCAATAACTCCTTCAGATATCGGAAGTCCTCGTTTAAAAGATTTTTTAGTTGTTAGTCCTGTCACTTTGCCATAGACCACCGCTTCATCACCTTTTCTCAGTGATACTACTTTTTTAATAAGTGAAATATCTTCATACCGAGTAGGCAAAAAGGTGAGTAGGTCGTGCACCGTTTTTATACCGAGCCTTTCGAGAGCTTTTATATGAGCGGTGTCGAGTCGCAGATGGTGTTGTAGCGGATGGTGTAGCATTAGATGGGTGAAGTATAGCAAACGCCGCCGCCCATGGGCGGCGGCGTTTGCTATACCTCACTATCCCACTATTCTTCTACAAACAGTTGCCCCACCATGCCACGCGCCTCATCTTCTTCAAAAGAAGAATAGTATTCAAAAGCGCCAGTTTTATCCGCGACAAATTCTACCGAAGTGAGTGTGCCAGAACCTACCGATTCGGTCGTGACATTAAATTCATCGAGCGTCCAATTGTGTATACCATCAATACTTTCAAAGTTAATTCGCACGGTATCACCCTTTTTAACCCGCATTTCCTTCAGTGAAAATTCATAATCCTTTCCAGTTAGGTTGAATGTTTGTACCGAGGGGGTAGGGGGCGTACTTGTAGCGGCGATGATAAGTGCTGTTTGTGTATTCATATCATCTGTTGTGGATGCTCGACCACTTGGCTCTTTTCCAGCATAGAGGTAGCCAATAACAGCAAGAACAGAAATGATTGGTATGACAAGTAATGATTTCATGATGTTATTTCAATGTGTAATGCGCCTGTCATTGTAGCTGATGCTGGCAGAAAGAGCCACCCATAACACTGTGGGTGCTAGCCCTAGACAGAATGACGTACTTATAAAATAATAGAAGTACTCCAATGACTGAAACAATTAAACGAACGGTGCTGGTGGTAGAGGACGATATTTTTATTTCTGATATTTTAGGAAGAAAGCTAAGTACGGTATTTAAGGTGCTTCACGCCTCTAATGCAATTGATGCTAAAAAGTATTTAGAATCAGAATCAATTGATTTGGTGTGTCTTGATATTGGGCTACCTGGGGAGAATGGTATTGAGCTTCTCAAAGAGATTCGTGCAGGTATTCACAAAGAAGTGCCGGTGGTTATTGTCTCAAATAATGCTCAGGATTCAGAGCGTGAAGAAGCGCTTGCTGCGGGGGCAAATGATTATCTTGTAAAGTCTTCAGTTTTTCTTGAAGAGATAGTACACAAGGCGCAAGAGCTTTTGGGTCTTACAGCGTAATACGCAGAAGAGGCGCTTTCAATCTGATACCTATTCATGGTATGGTATCTCCACAAATTGGAGAGTTGGCTGAGTGGCCGAAAGCGCCTCACTGCTAACGAGGTAGGGGGTAAAACCCCTCGAGGGTTCGAATCCCTCACTCTCCGCCAAACATAGTCACCAAATGCTTCGCGCTATTTCCTAGTTTTGTGATGTGTATTGAACAAAGTTCAAGTGTATTTGAGTCAAAATCCGGATGATTTTGCCGAATGACACGTGCATCTCGCATGCTCGGCTCAAAAAACCAAAAATTTCCTCTTCGGTGGGTGTGTGGTGTGCTAGCCAAAAAATGGAAAGGAAATTTTTTAGGGTTTGTTCCGCCACTTCATACGATGCTGTTTTGCGAACTTGTATCATGGCTTACCATTAAGTTAAAACACAATAGAATGCTATAATTAGCAATGTTGATGAGTTTCCAAACAGCATGGCGAAATCCACAGCACAAAATAATTTCGTAAATCCAAAAACTGGCAAAATATCAATCACCGAAGCGTTCGGTGAAAATTTGGCTGCATTGCTTGCGAAAAAGATATCGACTGTTTATCAAAAGTTTGATAGCAAGAATTTTGTACGAGATACTAAGAAACAAGTTGTCGGCAAGAGTTACACGCAAAGGATAGAAATCCTTGCAAGTTTACTCAAGCAATATCTCCCAGATAAATACCCGGAAGCACTCGATATTCTTTTGCAAATACTCGGACCCGAAAACCAAGAAGAAACAGGCATGTTTACAAATTTCTACTGGCTCATGCCGGTTGGTAAATTTGTAGAGAAATACGGACTCGAACACTTTGCACTATCAATGAAAGCAATCGAAGAAATTACCAAAAGAAATACGGGGGAATATGCAATTCGTCCATATGCCCGCAAGTACCCCGCTAAGACGCTCGCAGTATGCGCCAAGTGGGCAAAGAGTAAAAATTTTCACCTTCGCCGACTTGCAAGTGAGGGACTTCGTCCAAAGCTTCCGTGGGCAACAAAACTCGATGTTTGGAACGAGAATCCTAAACCAATTTTTGAAATTCTCGAATTGCTTAAAGAGGACGAGATAAAGTTTGTCAAAAAATCAGTAGCCAATCATGTGCGTGACTGGGTGAAAGTAAACCCAAAAGAAGCAAAGAAATTGATCGCAGATTGGTCAAGGTCAAAGAACGAACATACTAAATGGATACTTAAACATGCACAACGATAACACTATGGCAAAAACAACAGCACAAAAATTTGGCGATAACATGAAAAAGATACGGCTCGAAAAAGGCATGTCGCAAGGCGACATTTGCCGAGAGTTAGGGTTAGATCGAGCGTATATTAGTAATGTTGAGAATGGCAAACAAAATCTTACCATTAGCACAATGGAAAAGGTTGCCAAAGTGCTTGGAATGAACGTAGATCAACTTTTGAAATAATTATGACTACTCAAAACCAAATTATTACAAAAATTGCAGACACTTTTTCAATAAATGCTATTTACGCGCGTCGTCTTTTTCATGCAGCAAGCAAGGAACATATGTTTGAGGATATTGCGAAGTTGCTCGAAGAGAAACCAAAGCCGTTTGTAAAATGGGTTGGTGGGAAAAGACAATTACTCAAACAATTCCGTGATCTTGGATTATATCCGCCAGAAAATTTCGACCCTATTACGAATACTTACTTTGAGCCGTTTGTTGGTGGTGGTGCAGTATTCTTTGATTTACTTCCTGAAACAGCATATCTTTCTGATTTAAATAACGAACTTGTCGCTACTTATAATGTGATTAAAAATGATGTTGAAAATCTAATAAAATCACTAAAAAAACATAAGTTAGACAAAGAATACTTTCTAAAAGTTCGCGCTCAAGACCCAGAAAAACTTTCCGATTTGAATATTGCTTCTCGTTTTATCTATCTGAATAGAACTTGTTTTAATGGAATGTATCGTGTGAATAGCAAAGGCTGGTTTAATGTTCCGTTTGGTAAATACACAAATCCTCTTATTTGCGATGAAAATAATCTTAGAAAAGCATCAAAAGCATTGAAAAATGTTGAGATAAAAAAACAGGATTATAAAGAGGTGTTAAAAAAGGCAAGGAAAGGAGATTTTGTTTACTTTGATCCACCGTATTATCCAGTAAGTAAAACTGCCTCGTTTACTTCTTACACCAGTGAATCATTTTTAGATAAAGAACAAATCGAACTAAGAGATACATTTGTAGAATTACACAAACGTGGTTGTTTTGTTATGCTTTCAAATTCTAATACACCATTAATAAATAAAATTTACTCGGAACCAAAAGGTCTCCGTATTACAAAAGTACAGGCGGGTCGCGCCATTAACTCTGATGCTTCCAAAAGAGGAAAAATTACAGAGGTACTAGTAACTAATTACTAAATATATGCAAAAAGATTTTAATAATTTAATAACAACATTCAAAAGCTCAATTAAAACATGGGATTACTTTGTGAATTGGAAAAAGGTTTTTGCAAATTCTTCCGAACTCGAAATTACTCTAAACAAACTAAACTATCTCTTGGGTAAGGAGAATTTAAAAGATGAATTCAAAAAACTTTATAGCTCAAATCCAGATATTGTTAAGGCGCTACCAGTACTTTTAGCAGTTAGAGAAAATAAGCTAGAGATTTTTGATAAAGTTACTAAAAGTTCTGAATTCTTTGATTTTTCTGGTACAGAAAAAGATTCAGAAAAGTACTATGAATTTTTAGAAAAATCTGGACTTGCCCGCCTATTTCAAAAAGATGGAATAAAAAATTTAGTAGATTATGTTATGGGTGTTGAAGTCGGTCTTGATAGTAATGGTCGCAAGAATCGCGGAGGATCTTTGATGGAAGAAATCGCAGAATCATTTGTTAGTGAGCTTTGTAATAAAAATGGTTTCGAATACTTATCACAAGCACGATCAACCGCAATAAAAAGCAAATGGGGTGTAGATGTAAAAGTTGATAAATCAGAACGCAGTTTTGATTTTGCTGTTTTCAACCCTAAAAATAAAAAGGTTAAATTGTTTGAGGTGAATTTCTATAATGGTGGTGGTTCAAAACTCAAGGCAGTGTGCGGAGAGTTTAAGAGTTTGCACACAGAACTCAAAGATCAAAATATAGATTTCATTTGGATCACTGATGGACTTGGTTGGTTTACAACAAAAAGACCTCTTGAGGAAACATATAATCACAATGACTATGTTTTTAATTTAAATATGCTTGAAGCTGGAATTTTGGATAAACTCGTATGGTAAATATATGTCAGATAATAAACTACACCCTGATGAATTTGAACTAGAATGCACAACGGTGTGGGCTTTTCCTCGTCGTGGTAATTGGGCTACACATAAATCTGATTGGCGTGGAAATTGGTCGCCAGAAGTAGCGCGAAATCTTATTTTGCGTTACTCAAAAGAAAAAGATCATTTGCTCGATTGTATGATTGGTGGAGGAACTACGGCGATAGAAGCAAAGATTTTAAATCGCCACATTACTTGTGTTGATGTTAATGAAGAAGCACTAGAGAGAACTAAAAAATCTCTTGAGTTTGAGGTTGATAATAAGGCAAAACAAAGAGTAGTAAAATGCGATGCTCGAAACATGAGCTTTATTAAAGATAATGAGATTGATTTTGTTTTAACTCATCCTCCTTATGCAGACATAATAAAATATAGTGAAGGAAAAATTGAAGAAGATTTGTCTGGAATACACGACATTGATGAATTCGTTAATGAAATAGAGAAGGTGGCAAAGGAATTATACCGAGTATTAAAACCTGGTAAGTTTTGTGCGATTTTAATGGGAGATACACGCAGAAACAAAATGTATCAACCACTTGCATTTAAGGTAATGCAGAAATTTTTAGACTCAGGTTTTGTCTTAAAAGAAGACATAATAAAAAGGCAGTTTAATTGTAAGGCAACTGGTTTTTGGGTTACAAAATCAAAAGAATCAAATTTCTTGCTGATAATGCACGAACATTTGTTTGTTTTTCAAAAGATATGCTAAAGAAGCTAAAGAAAATTAAAAATCTTGGATTATTCTCTGATTACACATGGGATAATAATTTGGATGACCTTGGTAAATACAATCTTTTTTACGGCTGGAATGGTTCTGGAAAAACAACACTCTCAAAGCTATTTGCATGTTTAGAAGTTGGTAATACGCCCGAATTTTCTTATCTTGAGTACGATATTGAACACGAAAATGGTAATTGCAAAGAAAATACCCAACTGAACAAAAAGATTCGCGTATTCAATCAAGATTACATTCAGAAGAATGTGCAGTTAATTAGCGGAAAGGCAAATCCTATTTTTATTCTTGGGGAAGAGAATAAAGAAATTGCTGATCAGATTAAGGTTGATGAAAATACCTTGAACAATCTTGAAACCCAAAAGAGTTCCATAGAAGCTGAAAAAATAAAAAAAGAAAACGACAACGGTAATAAATTTACTGAAGTAGCAAAAATAATTGGTGCGAATCTTGTTGGATCATCCACTAGAAATTATAGAAAACCTGACGCTGAAAAGGATTTTGCAACTATAACAGAAAAGAAAATTTTAAGTGCAGATGAGGTTACAAAGCAACAGGCGGTCATCAAACAAGAGCAGAAAGATAAGATACCAGAAATTGAATTTGAGGTAGGTCTTGGTTTATCTGTTCTCTATGAAGAAGTTTCAAATATATGCAAAGAAACAGTAGAGATAAATGTTATCAGTCATCTTACTGAAAATCAGAATATTTCTGAGTGGGTAGAAAAAGGTTTGATTTTACACACAACCGAAAGTAAACAATGTGAGTTTTGCGGTTCAATTCTTCCGAATGGAAGAATTGATACATTGTTGGGTCATTTTAACGAAGCTGACAAGAAACTAAAGGAAAAGATAGAAATAAAAGTTACTAATCTACAACAGAGTATTCAAAAAGTTGGAAATGCCCAACTTCCAAATAAGGCTCAATTTTATACTGATTTACAAACACAATTCACATCACAAGCTATAACCTACAATCAAGAAAGAGAAAATTATTGCTCTGAACTATCGTCAATGGTTGAGATTTTGAATACTAAAAAACAAAAAACCACCGAGAACGTACCTTTCTCTAGATCGTTGAGCAATAATTTTCAAACTTCTCTTGATTCTGTCAATGAGACGATCAAGCAACATAATCAGAAAAGCGATAATTTCCAAACAGAAAAAGATAAAGCTGTTGAACTATTAAAAAATCATCATTTGAGTGAGATTTTTGACGAAGTAAAAAATCTTGATAAAGAGATTGAGGAATATGGTAAGGAAATTTTAAAGCTTGAGAATGGCGATGGCACTGATGCTCTTTTGGGTATAACCAAATTAAAGAAACAGATAACTGAAAACAAAGGGAAAATATCTTCCGAACATAAGGCGTGCGGTACTCTTAATGAGCAAATACAAACATTTTTAGGAAGAGCTGAAATCATTTTTGAGGTGTCCCCTGAGGGCGGGTATGTTGTAAAAAGAAACAAAGTCATAGCGAAAAATCTGAGTGAGGGAGAAAAAACAGCTATTGCATTCGTGTATTTTGTCGTGCATTTGAAGGATCAAAATTTTGACATAGCAAATGGTATAGTTGTTGTAGATGATCCCATCTCAAGTCTTGATTCGAACTCTTTGTTTCAAGCATTCGCGTTTCTTAGAAATGCAGTGAAAGATGCAAAGCAAGTATTCATACTCACGCATAATTTTAGTTTCTTGAAATTGGTTCTTGGTTGGATCAATCACAGAAGTGTACAGAAAAACAGTCGATTTTATATGATAAAAAATCAGTATTCTGCGACCAACGGAAGAACAGCATTTATTTCAGAACTCGATAAAGAGCTGAAAGATCACGAGAGTGAGTACCACTATTTGTTTAAGGTTTTGTATACATTTGAAACTGACGGGAGTATTGCTTCCGTTTACCACATACCGAATATTGCCAGAAAAGTTCTCGATACATTCTTAATGTTTAGAGTACCTAATGGTGAAAATCCATACAAGAAAATGGAAAAACTTGTTTTTGACGAGAATAAGAAAACCGCGATCTATAAGTTTACTAATCACCAATCACATATCACTGGTGACGGTTTTGATCCTTCATTAGTCCCCGAGGCACAAAAAAATATTCAGTATTTACTTGAGATGATGAAAACTGTGTTTCCTGAACATTATCAAATACTTGAAGAACAGTTTTCTAATACTGTAACTCAAAATTAAAGGGGAGCCGTCCGCGTAGCGGACGGGCTTCTGTTGAACGAAGTGAAGTAGTGACTGGGCTAAAAGAAATATTCAAGGTAGTTGTAGGCGTACACCGCAAGGAGGGCAAGGGTGGTATTGAATATAAGATTTCCAAGACCGAGTGGAATGATAACTTTCCAAAAGGGGTAGCCAAGCATACCCATGGGGATGGTGATTACATCATTTGAAAAGGGGATAAAACATCCATAGAGAAAAAATACTGCAGGAAGGAGACGAGGATAGTTTGTGTACACCATTCTAAGACTTTCAAGCCACTCATCCATTCTCTTAGATAATAGTGATCGGGTTTGTGTTCCTAAATAATATGAGGTAGCGTCTCCTGCCATAACAGCACCCGCGGTTACAGCCCCAAGTATAAATGGATTTAGCCCACCAAGAGCAAGTGACATTAATACAATATGGTACGGAATACCACTAAAGGTCGTAACTCCACCCAAAAACGCTAATATACCAATAAATAGATACGCATTCTCCACCCCTATGTATTCGATTATCACCTCTGGAGACAGGGAGTAAAATAATATTGAAAAGCCCAAGAATGGGATGATAAATAGTAACGCCTTATATTTCGTGAGTGAGGCGGGTATGAGATTCATGAGCATTAATTGATGACGTCAAAAGGAGAACTTTTGCGAGGCGAATGCTCGACGACGCGGATAAAGCTTGCGTGCTGATTATCGCCCCTGCTTGTAGTAATGATTACGCTCATACCCTTTGCGAGGGTTATCTCAGACACCCTTCCTTTTTTAATAATGGTGTCTGGATGTATTTCTAATGTCCTTGTGCCGATTCGCTTATCAGAGATGGTAATGGAGGTATCAGTGACTTGTACGATTTCACCAAAGTATTGCTTGTCATGCCACGCATAATAGGTATGAATAGACAACCCGATAAGAATAAGCGCAACAAGTGGTAGCCCTATTGCCATCTTGGTTTTTGTTGAGAGAGTTGTATGTAATGTGCGTAGCATGTAGTGGTGTGGGTTAATTATGCCTAGCATCTGTATTGCTCACCGTGCAAAAACTATGCTTATTGCTAGCGTAGCGCCAGCTTCTTTGAGTACCTTACCGCACTCACTGAGAGTGCTTCCTGTTGAGACAACGTCATCGATGAGTATAACATGTCTACCTTGCACTTGCTCTCTGAGTGGTATTGAAAATGCCTCACGGACATTTTCAGCTCGAGCGCCTTCACTCCTTATGTGTGACTGCTTCTTGGTGTCGCGATTGCGAACAAGCACATTTGTGGTAACAGTACCCAACTGAGGAAGAAATAGTGAAAGATTGTTCGCAATGCGTTCCGCTTGGTTAAAGCCTCGTGTTTTCATGCGAGCCTTACCAAGAGGAACTGGTATTATTAAAGGAGCATTGATGCCGTCAAATAGAGTTTTTTCAAACAATATTTCTTTCAGCGCTTCATTCATAAGAAGAGCGATACGATACGCAGCCTCTTTTGAGCCTTCAAACTTTGCTGCATACACTAGCGCGCGTACTAATGGGTCGTGGTATGAGTAGAAAGAAATACAAGTCTTATCCTCAATTATGCGTGGGATAATTTTACTAAAGAGCACTTCAAGTGGCATGCTAGTTACATGCGCCACCTTGTCTGAGTAGGGGAATAGGATACTAAGTAGTCGCTCTATTATATACATATAAACAATCAATACTCTTATAATAGCCTTAGGGTGCTATACTAAAAAGGCATATATACGACAATGGCGGGAATGTTTTCCAAATTAATGGGTTCACTTGGAACGGGACTTTTCAGTTCAGCTGGAAAGAGCGTGCTTGGTGTTGATATTGGAAATTCTTCTATAAAGGTGGTGCAACTTAGAAAGGAGAAGGGGGTGGCGCTACTTGAGACTTATGGAGAAATTGCATTAGGTCCGTATGCCTCACTTGAAACCGGCCGCTCAACCAATCTACCCGCTGATAAATTATCTGAGGCGCTTAAAGATTTGATGCAAGAGGCAAATGTCACCACAATGGATTGCGGGGTATCGATCCCATTTGCTTCAAGTCTTATCACCCTTATTGAAATGCCAGCATTAGATCAGGCACAGCTAGCAAAGATGATTCCTATTGAGGCGCGCAAGTATATCCCGGTTCCAATAACAGAAGTCCAACTTGACTGGTTTGTCATTCCAAATGATGACGCAAGATTTTTTTCCAAGGATTCACCAGAGCAAAAAGCTGAGCAAATCTCAGGACCTGCTGCTGCTACTCCTCAAGAGCAAGCGCCAAAAACTCCTACTAGTACCATTACCGTATTACTTGTTGCAATTCATAACGAAATGCTTAGAAAGTACGCCGAGGTACTCACCCTGTCAGGATTAAAGCCAGCATTTTTTGAAATAGAAATTTTCAGTTCTATTAGAGCGGTGATGGATAGGGGGACAGCGCCATTTGTAGTTATAGATATTGGCGCCTCATCAACCAAACTCTATGTTGTTGAATATGGCATTGTGCGTGTGTCACATATCATTAGCAAAGGATCCCAAGACATCACTCTTTCACTCTCTCGTTCATTGGGGGTTCCTATTGATAAAGCAGAAAAAATGAAACGAGACTTAGGCTTACTAGGTGGCGGCACAGGCATAGAAGGAAAGAGCGTGTCTCAAACCGCACAGCTCACCATGGAATTTATTTTCTCTGAAGCAAAGCGATCTATCCTCAGCTACCAAAAACGCTATAACAAAAATGTAAATAAAATTGTGTTTACCGGAGCTGGAGCATCAATACAGGGATTAAAGGGTTTTGCGACAGAACGCTTTGATATGGAGGTGGTGCTTGCTGATCCATTTCAAAAAGTTCAATCACCGGCATTTCTTGAAGAGGTGTTAAAAGGTGCAGGTCCAGATTTTGCGGTTGCGGTAGGGTTAGCGCTTCGCAAGTTACAAGAAGAAGAGTAACAAATAAGTTTTCAACAGGTTGCTTATAGTTAATTACCACTCCTAGCGTATACTACAATTACTGTGGAGCCAAAATTCAAGACATCATTTATACCGAAGCAATCACTCGAGTCATCAGTTGCCCCTCAGCGCACGCCTCGCAAGAGGGTAGGACTAGGGCTAGGTTCATTTATCAGTCTTATTGTTTTTCTTGCTGCGGTAGGTCTTTCTGCGGGATTGTTTCTTTATGAGCGATACCTTACAGAGAGCATAGCCACAAAGAAGGACACACTAGAGCGTGCGCGTGATGCATTTCAACCTGCGCTTATTAGAGAGCTTACTCGTCTTGATACACGCATACAGGCAGCTAAAGAAATCCTTGAAATGCACGTCGCTCCATCAGCGATATTTGGCATACTCGAGCAGGTAACGCTTGAGTCAGTGCGGTACGATTCATTTGATTACTCTAACGATAACGGATTTCCAACCATAAGCATGGCAGGAATCGCTACAAATTTTGAGGCGGTAGCACTACAGTCAGATGCATATGGTGAAAATAATTTCCTCATCGAGCCAGTGGTGAGCGATCTTGATTCAAATGACGGTACCATCACTTTTGCATTCAAAGCCTCTCTTGAACCGCAGACTGTTTCCTTTATAAAGAACCTAGCCCTATTTGAGGCGCTGGCTGGAGTTGAGTCATCAATGCCTGCGTCTGCAGCTGACGCAACATTTAATCCTAATGACGCGCTTTTGGATGCTGGTGATGCAAATGTTGATGATCTTAACATCGATGATTTCGGATTTTAATACCATGCATACACTTATCAACAATATAATAGCCTCACAACACTAGTATGTCCGGAGTATTCATGCCAATATTTTTCATACTTGTTGCCGGCGGATTATTTTTTACGTACGTCGATCCTACCTACAAAAGTGTGCAAGCGCTTATAGCAGAGAATGATCGTTACGATCAAGCACTCACCAAAGCAAAAGAGCTTCAATCTGCAAGAGACGAACTCCTTTCACGATACAATACATTTAATGATACTGATTTGGAGCGTCTACAAAAAATGCTTCCTGATCAAATAGATAATGTTCGACTAATTCTTGATATAGAGAGTATTGCTAAACAGCACGGACTCACACTAGATGACTTTGGATTTAGCGGAGATAGCAGTGAATCTGAGGGAAGCACAGCGCAAAGTGGAACCCCTGCACCAACTCAACAAGTTGGAGCGCCTGCTGGATTTGCCCCTGATGCCTCTGGTGTAGGTGGTGCAGGATTTAGTGATGGCATGGTAACTACAGGCGCGCCAGCAGGCCCAGCCCCGGTATATCGCTCAGTTGGTATGACATTTACTGTTGAAGCTACTTACGAAGAGTTTATTTCTTTCATGAATGATCTTGAGAGAAGTTTGAGAATTGTAGACATCACAAGTTTAAGTATTGATCCTTCAAGTGATTCTGGCTCTACTACCTACACCTACGATATCGGTATAAATACATATTGGCTTCCATAATTATGTTACAAAAACTTCTTGCGTATAAAGGAATACTCATACTCATACTCGTGCTAGCAGGTGGTTACTATGTATATGCGACATTTTTCTCATCGAGCGCGGCTGTCGCTAATCCAGCATTAGTAGCAGGGGGAGGAACCGCTGCAGTACTAGAGCAAGAGCTATTAAATGAGCTGCTTCAACTTCAAAGAATCAGACTCGACGCAAGTGTGTTTCAAGACCCAGCTCTTCGGGTGCTTGTTGACATGACACAAAAAATTGAGCCACAAAAAATTGGACGACCAAACCCATTTGCACCGATAAGTGGACAAGTGCAAGCGCAGAGCAACTCTAATAATGTCTTTAGTCCAGGTAGGGCTAGGTAATATTGCATAACTCTTTTGTGTGCTCGTAGTATACTAATGGTAACGCTAGTATGAATGTACTTGAGCTCTTAAAAGAAAAAGGCATTATCGATGAAGCTGATGTGGCTTCTATTGATGGTGAGTCACGATCAACTGGTGAACCAATAGAAGATCTACTCATAAAACGTGGAATATCTGCTACGGATATTTTGAATGCAAAGGGCTCGCATTATGAGCTTCCTCAACGCGAGATTAGACAGGATACACTTATCCCGTACGAAGTGTTGCAGTACATACCTGAAGAGTCTGCGGCGCACTATCGACTTGTTCCTTTGGGGGTAGCAGAGGGTGTGCTTGAGATTGGCATGCTTGATCCTGAGAATATTGAAGCACTTGATGCGCTTAACTTTATCTCTGCGAAGGTGAACATGCCGTACAAAATATTTTTGATTGGACAGACTGATTACCAAAAGGTAATGGACATGTACAAGGGTCTCTCTGGTACGGTGGGGAAGGCGCTTGATGATCTTGAGACCGAACTTAAAGGTGACCAAGAAGAGCATAACCTTGATCAGGCACCAACAATAGAAAAGGGCGATAAATTGGATGCAATTAAAGAAGATGCGCCGGTAACCAAAATTGTTGCAACTCTGCTGCGAAATGCAGTTGAAGGAAAGGCGTCAGATATTCATATCGAACACACCGGCGAGCGAGTACGAGTACGTTTTAGGCTTGATGGTGTGCTATACACCTCTATTGTGCTTCCTCCAAAGGTGCATCGTGCCGTTGTTGCTCGTATCAAAATTCTTGCTTCCATGAAGCTTGATGAAAAGCGAAAACCTCAAGACGGAAGATTTTCAGCAACTATCAGTAATAGAAAAATTGACTTCCGTGTCTCTACATTTCCTGCGGTATACGGCGAAAAGGTGGTGATGCGTATTCTCGATAGAGAGACAGGAGCAAAGCCTATTGAGTCTCTTGGATTTAATCCATCGCAGCTAAGCATCATTCGAGAGGCGATTGATAAGCCGTACGGACTCATTCTTATTACGGGCCCGACTGGATCAGGAAAGTCTACCTCACTTCAGGCGATGCTATGGAATGTAGATAGAGAAACGCAAAACGTGCTCTCACTAGAAGATCCAGTTGAATATAACATCGAGGGGGTAAGTCAATCGCAAGTACGTCCAGAGATTGGCTATACATTCGCATCAGGACTTCGTTCTATCCTTCGTCAGGACCCAGACATTATTATGGTAGGAGAGATCCGCGATAAAGAAACCGCCCAACTTGCGGTACAGGCATCACTTACTGGACACCTAGTGTTTTCTACCATTCACACCAATAGCGCCATAGGAGTTATTCCACGTCTTATTGATATGGGAGTAGATCCCTACCTTATTGCTCCTACACTTCAGCTTGTGATTGGACAGCGATTGGTACGCAGGCTATGCCCAGGTACCGGCAAAGAAATGCCAATTGAAGGAAGTATCAAGATGATGATTGATAAGCAATTTGAAGATTTACCTGAAAAGTATCGATCTACTATCCCAACTGGTAAATCAATGTGGGGAATAGACCCATCAGGCGATTGTCCAAGCGGTACGAGGGGTAGAGTTGGTGTGTATGAATTACTACCTATGAGTCATGATATTGAACACGCCATTCTTTCAAGTGCTAATGAGCAAGAAATATGGAAAATTGCCAGAGGCTCGGGCATGCTTACCATGAAAGAGGATGCTATATTAAAAGCGTTCGAAAAGATTATTCCGTTTGAAGAAATAAATACGCTCGGTGGAATACTGTCAGACGATACTCCTGATATTGAAAATCTGGCAACCCCATCTACCGCGGCATTACCTGAAGAAGTGGAAACACAATAATACCTATGACAGATACAGATATAAAACCAAAAAAGATTCTTGTAGTAGATGATGATCAATTTCTACTTGAAATGTATAGCATTAAGTTTAAAGAAGCGGGGATTGAAGTTGAGGGCTGTCTTGATAGTGTGCAGGTACTTGAAAAGCTTCGTGATGGTTTTGTCGCAGACGCACTCATTCTTGATGTGGTGATGCCAGAAGTTGATGGGCTAAAGATTCTTGAGACTGTAAAGGCAGAAAAATTAGGAGGCAATCCAGTTATAATAATGTTATCAAACCAAGGGCAGGAGTCAGATATCGAGAAGGCAGAAAAATTAGGTGCAGACGGTTACATCATAAAGGCAAACTCAGTACCATCAGAAGTTCTTGCAAAGGTGCTTGAAGTGTATAAGAAAAAGCATAGCTAGTGGTATAGTTATTCTATGGAACCTAAAGGAGCACTTGAACTAGTTGGATTAAAGAAAAAAGACTACAAGCGTACTCTTGTATCTCTTGTTGAGACCACCATGGTTGAAGGGGCATCTGACTTACATTTATCTGTCGGGTATCAACCTTCTATACGTGTGTCTGGGTCACTTATTCCACTTGTAAAAATGGATGTACTTACTCCAGAGGATACTCTTGGATTTCTTAAAGAGCTTGTATTACCTAAGCAATTTGAGACATTTGTTTCCGATCAAGAAATTGATTTTTCTTACACATATAAATCCGCAACACGTTTTAGAGGAAATGCCTCAGTACAGCAGGGGGCGGTTTCAATTGCGCTACGTCTTATCCCATCAGAAATAAAATCAATTAGCGAATTAGGTCTTCCTCCAATACTCGAAACATTTGCGAATAAGGAGCAGGGGTTCTTTTTGGTGGTGGGGCCAGTTGGTCAGGGTAAATCAACCACACTTGCAGCAATGGTTGATCTTATCAACGCAACGCGATCAGAGCACATTGTCACCATTGAGGATCCAATTGAGTATGTATATCAACAAAAGCAGTCAATTATAGATCAGCGTGAAGTCGGTATAGATACCCGCGACTTTAAAACAGCACTAGTATCAAGCTTCAGACAAGACGTTAATGTTATTTTGGTAGGAGAGATGCGTGATGCTGAGACTATCGGTACCGCGGTTACTGCAGCAGAAACTGGACATCTTGTACTCTCAACGCTCCATACCAACAATGCAGCACAAACAATAGACCGCATAATCGATTCATTTCCGGGTGGGCAGCAAGATCAAATCAGAACTCAGCTTGCAGCCAGCTTGCTTGGTATATTCTCGCAGCGCCTAGTGCCACGCATAGCAGGAGGACTTATCCCAGCGTGCGAACTGCTCATCAACAATAGCGCCATTGCCAATCTAATTAGAGAGAGAAGGACGCACGAGCTTAATACGGTGATTGAGACATCATCCGATCAAGGCATGATAACCATGAATAGATCGCTTGCGGATTTAGTACGAAAGGGTGAAATTACCGTTGAGAATGCGTATCGACACTCTATTAATCCAAAACTCCTAGAGGGAATGCTATAACCATATTATGTTATTTTCATATCAAGCAGTAGATAAAGAAGGAAAGGAGCGAGAAGGAACCATTGATGCAATCAATGAGGATGTTGCTATTGCATCACTGCAACGACGTGATCTTGTCATCTCTTCCATAGAATCTGCTGAAGCAAAAAGTGTATTTGAGTTTAAAGTTGATTTTTTTAGTGGAGTATCAAATAAGGACATTGTTATTATTTCCAGGCAGATAGCCACACTCTTTGAGGCGCAAGTTTCTGCGCTTCGAGTCTTCAGACTGCTTGCAATTGAAAGTACTAACGAGTCTCTCCAAAGGGTACTTATGGAGGTTGCTGATGATCTTCAGTCTGGATCATCAATATCAAAGGCGCTCTCAAAGCATCCAAATGCATTCAGTCTTTTTTATGTAAACATGGTAAAGGCAGGAGAAGAGACTGGAAAGCTAGATGAAACTTTCATGTATCTTGCGGACTATCTTGATAGAACCTATGAGCTTACCTCAAAGGCTAAAAGCGCCCTTATATATCCTGCGTTCGTTATTGCGACCTTTATTGCCGTGATGGTGCTCATGCTTACCTATGTTATTCCTCGTATCGGTCAGATTTTGGTTGATTCAGGACAAGAAATACCTCTCTATACCAAGGTGGTACTCGCGCTTTCGGGATTCTTTGTGAGCTATGGAGTGTTTATTTTTATCGGGCTTGCCGTAGGTGGATTTTTCTTCTGGAGGTACGCAAAAACAGATTCTGGAAGACATGCGGTTGACTCCATTAAGCTTGGAACTCCTTACTTCGGTAGTTTGTATAGGAAATTATACCTCGCTCGCTTTTCAGACAACCTCTCAACAATGCTTTCAAGCGGTATCCCCATGGTTCGGGCTATTGAAATTACTGCTGACACTATAGACAATGTTATCTACGAGCACATTCTTAAAGAGTCAATGACAATGGTAAAAAATGGTAATGCACTATCAAAGGCAATAGGGCAGTATGACGAAATACCTAGTATTGTGGTGGGTATGGTCCGTGTGGGTGAGGAGTCAGGAGAGCTTGGTAAAATATTAAAGACACTTGCTAGCTTCTATCAGCGTGAGGTTAAAAACGCCGTAGATGCGCTAGTTGATCTTATTGAGCCAGCCATGATCGTACTTCTTGGACTAGGAGTAGGAGTACTTCTTGCATCTGTGCTTATCCCTATCTATAACGTTTCTACTGGTGTGTAGCGTAAAAGTTATCCACATACGGCACTAAGTAAAAAAAATATTCCTTGTATACTAATGAAGTAAAGAGTTTTTACTAATAGAGAATAAATTTGTAGAGTATTATACATTATGAATACAACCACAGGGCGAAGTGCTTCAGTGGAATTTTCTAAGAAAGCCAACAAAGGCTTCACCCTTATTGAGCTTTTGGTAGTGATTGCGATTATTGGTATCCTCTCTAGTGTGGTACTTGCCTCACTCAATAGCGCCCGAGCAAAGGCTCGCGACGCAACTCGTATGGCAGACATGCGCGAGATTGCTAAGGTAATGTCTATTACCTCAGATGATGCTGCTGTTGAAATTGAGGGATGTGATGATGCGGACGATATGCTCACTGCATGTACTGGCCCTGGTAATTTCTCAGAACTTTCACGATATACTGATCCTGTTGGTACTACTGCGTGTGAAAGCGGCGGTACTGCACAGTGTCAGTACTCTATTAGTACAGCTGATGGGGATGCGGGTGCTACCTCAGAGGACTATCAGGTGTGTTTCTATCTCGAAGTCGGATCCGGTGGACTTTCCTCCGGTATGCATAGCCTAGAAGGTCCTTCTGGCAGTATCTCGACCGACTGCGATTAGTATTATTAGTATTATTTTAGTAAATATTTTATGAAGCAAAAAGGATTTACCCTCATCGAGCTCTTGGTGGTGATCGCGATTATCGGAATTCTATCTAGCGTAGTGTTGGCGTCACTAAATAGCGCAAGATCAAAGGGTAGGGATGCTACACGCGTTACAGACATCAAGCAGCTCCAACTCGCGTTTGAGCTATACTTCGATTCTTGCGGAGCATATCCAAGCACGGTTGCAGTCGGTACAGCAAACGGATGTCCTTCAGGAACAACGCTTGGTACCTTCATCAGTACTATTCCTACTGACCCAACTACACGTGCTGCATATGGTTATACATCAGCGTCTCCATACTCAACATACGTACTTGGTGCGACACTTGAGAATGCTGGAAGCCCAGCAGTGGCAAATGATATAGATACTGGTACAGCTGGATCAATAAACTGTGCTGACCCTGGTTTCTGTGTAAGACCGTAGTTTCTACACTACACACAAGTTACAAAAGCCCTCATGAAAATTCATTGAGGGCTTTTGTGTTATTATTGTACATATGGAATTTGAAGTGGTAATTGGATTTTTATTCCTCCTTGGCGTGAGTATTGGGAGTTTTATCAATGTGCTGGTACTACGCTTTGAAAAAGGAGAAAAAATAACCGGCAGGTCACATTGTCCGCATTGTATGCGTACACTTCAGGCATATGAGCTAGTGCCGCTTTTTTCTTACCTATTTTTGCGAGGGAGGTGTCGTACGTGCAAAAAAGCCCTATCAATACAATACCTACTTGTTGAGATTATAACGGGAGTGTTGTTTGCATCTGTTCCGTTTATTACAAATAATCTCATTGATGGAGGTATTCTGGTTGCTGCACTTTCAGCACTTGTTGCGATAGTGGTGTACGACATACGGCACAAAATTATCCCAGATGCATTTGTTTATACCTTTAATGTGTTAGCGCTTGCATCTGTGTATATAGAAGAGGGAAGTCTAGTGATGCACCCTGATCCACTACTACTACTTAGTGGCGCACTTGCCGCATTTCCATTTGCGGCGCTGTGGGTCATATCAAAGGGTGCGTGGATTGGCTTTGCTGATGCAAAACTTGCACTTGGTATTGGGTGGTTTCTTGGTATTGTGGGCGCGCTTTCTTCATTTATGCTTGCCTTCTGGATTGGGGCGGTGGTAAGTGTGGCGCTTTTACTTATTAAGCGTTATGGCTTTCAGTTTATGAGGAACTCACTTACAATACATAGTGAAGTACCGTTCGCACCATTTCTCGCGATTGGATTTCTACTAGTGTTATTTTTCTCTATCAATGCATTCACACTTCCAACTCTTCTCTTCATCTAGTACCAAGGCATTTACTCTTGTTGAGGTATTGGTAGTAATGTCTATATTTATTACTGTTTCAATAATGGTACTTGCAGGCGGAGCCTCAGGAAGGGGCAACTTACAGCTCACCAATGTTGGCTATGAGCTTGCCGTAATGTTGCGACAGGCACAGTCATATGGAGTTGCGGTGCGTGGAGAAGGAAGTGATTTTGATGTTGGCTACGGCGTTTATGCAGCAGGTCTTAATGGCGGTACGGTGACGTTTTTTAGTGATATAGACCAAGACAGGCAGTATTCAAGTGGGGTTGATACGGTTATTGAGACGCTTGCATTCCCGCCAGGTATTGGACTTGATCGGGTGTGCGTACTTAACAATGCTGGTTCGGCAAGCTGCAGTACTTCCTCAGCACTTGTAGTGACCTTTCAACGACCTAACCCAGAAGCAGTAATCAGGGTTGCTGGCGCTACCGCAGAATACCCTCGTGGGCAATTTTATCTCAAGAGCTCGCAAGGGTATGAGCAGTTGGTTGAAATATACACAACAGGACAGATTTCAGTACCACGATAATCTGTTACACTAAAGTAAACTATGAAAATATCATCTGCTACTTATACAAAGGGGTACACATTAGTGGAGACATTGGTTGCGCTTGCGCTCTTCAGTGTGGTGGCGCTCGTTACTGTCGGTTCATTTGTTTCTCTTATGACTGGCAATGAAAAGGCCCGCTCACAAAAGCTCGTGTTTAATAATCTCAATGCAGCACTTGATTCGATGTCTCGAACTATCAGAGATGGAAGCAATTATCACTGTGCAAATAGTATAAACAATTCCTCAATTGCAACTGAGCAAGATTGTCAGGGGGGAGGGACTTATATCGCCTTTGAACCTCGGGGTGGAAATACTGGCACCACCGCAGATCAGTGGGTGTACTCATTTTCTCCTTCAGGACAACTACTCCTCTCTAAAACTGGCGCATCAGGTCCATTTGTTGCGATGACTGCTCCTAACGTGAATCTCTCATACGGAAGGTTTTTTGTAACTGGATTAGGTGATAATCAACGACGCGCCTTTATTGTAGTAAGAGGTGAAGCAGGAGAGCGCAATGGCACAAAGACAGCATTTAATATACAAACTACTGTATCCGAGGCGCTACCAGTTGATACCACGGTTGCTTATACCTATACGTATAATCCAGGTGAGCTTAGTGGTAATGGTCAGTGTAACTATGGAGAGTCGTATCAGACACATCCTCTCGATTGTCCTTCTAGTACCGTGCCTAATAATCCAGTTTCAGGAGATGGTAGATGTTTCTACAACGAAAATTCAAGTTCACCTGATTGTACCACCACTACCACAACCCCAGGTAACACAAATGCAAACGGCAGATGTGAAAAGGGTGAAGGTCCTGATTCAAACAGTCCAAGTACGTATGATCCTGCTTGTACTACTATTGCAACACAAGTAACAGGTCAGTGGAGCGCTAGTCCATTGTGGGACTGTGACTTTAGCGGAAGTGTTAGTGGGAAGGGGTATTGCAAAACGAACGGACGTTATGTGTTACTGGATTTCAGAAATACTAATTTAACATTTTCATACGATCTAAAAGTTGTTGCTGAGGATTACTCAGGTAACAAGTGTGAAGACTTGATGTCGATACGGGCATACGCAGGTAATGCTCCGTATACCAATGGATCGCTTCCTGCTACCACGCAAAACGGAATCAATTGTCAGTTAAAGGCATTTCATCCACTCCCAAGTAATCTCACTACTGCAAGCCAGGCCGAGCCAACTGTCTCAACTACTATGAATTACGGAAATAATTCATATTGGGTTGGAGGATTCGGTACACCAAATAGCGGAAGCATAAAGCGGGTAAGTGTGTACAAAAGAGATACCTATATCGTGTATAACCTTGATTGCAGACCTTGTACTTCAGGGGGTAGCTGCTCTCCACTTTGCCTTGATGTGGTAAATAGTGGGGGCGGTACTACCACCACAGTTATAAACTGCGCAATATGTATACCTGGTCAACCATGTGCAGTAACTGGATGTGTTGACCCAGGTATGAGCACTACAGGTCTTGATTGCAGATTATGCTCAACTGGTGGACCGTGCTCAAATAGTTGTTTGGCTCCAACAACAGAAGTCAGAAATACTTCCGGTTCTGTCACTAATGAGACTGAGTTCTAGCATGACGAAGCAACACCCACATAAAAGTGTAGAAGGCCATAATCAAGCGGGCTTTACACTCATTGAGACACTTGTGGCGGTGGCAGTACTTATTGTCTCTTTGGTTGGCCCTATGGCGCTGGTACAGCGATCACTTAATTCTGCTTCGTATACTCGTGAGCAAATTACCGCGTTCTTTTTAGGGCAGGATGCCATGGAGCTTCTCACAAATATACGAGACAATGACACAAAAAATGGAACATCTGGATTTACCTACGCGCGTACCAACTGTGGTGGCACCTATGGATGCATCATGGATACTACGGTGGCTCCAGCGGCTACTCCCTCTAACGCAATATCAAGATGTACTGCCTTGTGTCCACCAATGAGAAAGGATTCTACAGGATCATTTTATGGGTACAACAGTGGATGGGGAGTATCTGAGTACACAAGAACAATACGAGTAACACAACCAAATGGTAACTTGGATGAAAATCTTATTGAAGTTATTTTGACATGGGAAGTACCATCAGGAACTAAATCAATGACCGTTTCTAGAATCATGTATGACTTTAATGCAGCAAAGGCAAAGCGCGAAGCAGAACTAGAATCATAAGCATGTCCACACATAAACCTCATACGTTAAATAATGGTTTTACTCTCTTGTATGCAATGCTTATTATCACGCTTGTGCTTTCAGTAAGCGCTTCGGTTATGCAGATAATGACCAAAGAACTTCGTCTTGCGAATTTTGGTGAGGTATCACAGATTGCCCTCTATGCAGCAAAATCTGGTTCTGATTGCGCGCTCTATTGGGCAATACAAGGAGCATTTGATGAGGGGAAAACCATCACGTGCCTTAGTCAGTCATTTAACGTGGGGCCTGGTAGTAATAATTTCACCCTTGATATACCAGGGCGAGGTTGTGCGGTGGTGTCGGTTAACAATGTCACGGGCGAAATACGTTCTCGAGGCTACAATACCACCTGCTCGGTTACCACTGGATTTAGGGTAGAGAGAGGTATTGTTGAGCGCTACAAATAGGCCATTTGATGCTATATTGCTCGTGTAGCACGTAGCACTATGCAAAAGAAATCAGACAAAGACAGAATTTTAAAACTCCGAGAAGAGATACATCATCATCGGCACTTGTATCATGTACTTGATACACCCGTTATTGCTGATAGTGCGTATGATTCTTTGTTGCGAGAATTGGAAACGCTAGAAGCCCTACATCCGGAGCTTGTTGATGCGCATAGCCCTACACAGCGTGTGGGGGACACCCCACTTGATGCGTTTGAAAAGGTACAACATACGTCACCACAGTGGTCATTTGATAATGTGTTTGATGAAGATGAGCTAGTTGCTTGGGAAGAGCGAATACGACGATATATACATAAAGAGAGCAATCTTGACCCAGCTGCATATGGTTATGTAAGTGAGTATAAAATTGATGGACTAAAAATAATACTTACCTACGTTGATGGAAAATTGGTACAAGGTGCAACAAGAGGAGACGGCAGTGTGGGAGAGGATATTACTGCTACGCTAAAAACAATACAAAGCATTCCGCTTGTTCTTATGCACCCAGTCTCGGTGGTAGTAGGGGGAGAGGCGTGGCTATCAAAAAAAGAGCTTGCACGCATAAATAACGAGAGGGAAAAGGCTGGCGAACCATTATTTGCTAATCCACGTAATGCTGCTGCGGGCTCACTTCGTCAGCTTGATCCACGTGTCACTGCCTCAAGAAAGCTTGATTGTTATATCTATGACATCGAGTCATTGGATATACCAGCGCAGGTAGCACTTGCCGTACCAACTACTCAAGCAGAAGAGCTTCAACTACTTACCACCCTTGGGTTTAAGGTAAATCAAGAGTATGTAGTTGCAAAAAGTTGTAAGGAATTGCAACAGGTATACAACCGTGCGCTCACTAAACGACACCAGCTTGCATTTGATGTAGATGGTTTAGTAATAAAGGTAAATGAAATTTCGTATCAGCAAGCGCTAGGTTATACCGCAAAAGCGCCACGGTTTGCTATTGCGTATAAGTTTCCGGCTGAACAGGTAACTACAAAGGTTGAGGATATTGTGCTCCAAGTTGGGCGTACGGGAGTGCTTACACCCGTTGCACACCTTACCCCTGTAAAGGTGGCAGGATCAATGGTGGCAAGAGCATCACTCCATAATATGGATCAAATCGAACGATTGGATGTTCGTATTGGTGACACGGTTGTGTTGCAAAAGGCGGGAGATGTTATACCTGAAATTGTTAGTGTCATGACAAATTTGCGTACTGGAAATGAACAGCGTTTTCGTATGCCAAAAAAATCTCCATTGTGTGGTGGCGATGGTCGTGTTGAAAAAGTAGAAGGTGAGGTTGCATATAGATGCTCTGTACCATCAGACGCATCAAGACGTAGACGTATTCATTATGCAGTATCAAAACATGTGCTTAATGTAGACGGCTTAGGTCCGAAACTTGTCGACAGACTAATGGATGCAGGAATTATTAGTGACCTTGATGATATTTTTACCCTAGAGGAGGGAGACCTTGAGGGAGTAGAGGGATTTAAAGAGTTATCAATAAAAAATCTCATTGCCTCGATAAAAAAGACAAAAAGTGGCGTACCCTTGCCGCGTTTTATCATGGCGTTATCTATCGCTGGTGTTGGTGAGGAGGTGGCAGAACTTATTGCAACATCATGCGGCACACTCTCTCGTCTTCGCAGTATTTCGATTGAGGAACTCTCCTCAATTCGAGGGATAGGCGAAGAGACAGCACACTCGGTAGTTGACTATTTTAGTGATGAAGAACAGCGCTCTTTCGTAGATAGGCTTGCCTCTACACTTACTCTCATTGAAGGAGTTACTCGGGTAAAAGATGGCAAGCTCGTAGGAAAAAAGTTTGTTATCACTGGTACGCTTCCAACCCTCTCAAGAGAAGAGGCAAAGCGTATGATAAAAGAGCAGGGAGGGTCGGCAGGATCATCAGTTTCGAAGGAGACAGACTATCTGCTTGTGGGCGAAAAGCCTGGCTCAAAGTACGATGAAGCACTTAGACTTGGAATCACTATTATTTCAGAGGACGAATTTCTTGCGCTCGTCTCATAACACGCTTCGTGCTAGGATACGCCATATGATAGAGAAGAAGGATGTAGAAACTCTGGCAGCGCTTTCACGGATTGAGCTATCAGAAGAAGAGAAAGAGCGCCTCATCGGTGAGTTTTCTTCGATTTTAAATTATGTAAGTGAGCTAGGAGAGGTGGAGCCAACTACTGATGAGGTGACTGGTGTGCATAATGTTTTTAGAGACGATAACGAGCCTCATGCTTCGGGCGCTCATACAGAGACACTTCTATCGCTTGCTCATAGGCGGGAAGGCGATCATGTGGTTGTAAAAAAGATAATGTAAATCCATGATAGACCTCCGCACTCTTTCAATAGCGCAAGCAAGAAAGGATCTCGATGAGAAAAAATACTCAGCGGTAACTTTGGCTGAGGCATCACTAAAGATGATTGCTGATAACGACAGCACTGTAGGTGCATTCCTTGAGGTGTATAGCGATGTACTAGAACAGGCTGCTCGTGCTGATGCGATGATTGCATCAGGGGATATTCATCCACTTACCGGTATCCCAATTGCACTTAAAGACAATATTCTTAGAAAAGGATTTCTGGCAACCGCAAGCTCAAAAATTTTAGAGGGATATGTGGCTAGTTATAGCTCAACGGTTGTTGATAAGCTAACAGCGCAAGGCGCGGTGCTTGTAGGAAGAACCAATTGCGACGAATTTGCCATGGGCTCTTCAACAGAAAATTCTGCATACAAAAAAACAACTAATCCGCGTGATAGCAACAGGGTACCAGGTGGATCATCTGGCGGTAGTGCGGCTGCGGTTGCAGCTGGTATGGTGCTTGGTTCATATGGCTCAGATACAGGCGGGTCTATTCGGCAGCCGGCAAGTTTTTGTGGAGTGGTAGGACTTAAACCCACTTATGGATCGGTATCTCGATACGGGCTTATTGCAATGGGGTCATCACTTGATGTTATTGGTCCATTTGCCAAGACGATAGAAGATACAAAAATTCTTTTTGATGCGGTCCGTGGTAGTGATGATATGGATCACACCACCATACCTGACTATGCTTCACAAGAAGAGGTGGCAGTGAGTAAGCCTCTTACTATTGGAGTACCTAGAGCTTTTATAAAAAACGGATTGTCAGCGGAAGCGACAAATGTGTTTGAGAATGCGCTTAATTCGTTAGTGGCAAAGGGGCATACCATTGTTGATATAGACTTGCCAACAGCACCAAAGAGTCTTGCGGTGTATTACATAATTATGCCTGCAGAGGTTTCTACCAACTTGTCACGATTTGATGGTATTAGGTACGGTCTTCATGTTGAAGGAAAGGATGGAATAGATGATTTTATACAAACTCGCACAAAAGGATTTGGTAATGAGGTTAGAAGACGCATACTCCTTGGTGCCTATGTACTATCATCAGGATATTACGATGCCTATTACGCAAAGGCGGTTGCGGTAAGAAATCAAATAAAAAAAGAATTTATCGATGCCTTTTCTAAGGTTGATGTTATTGCAACACCAACCACTCCTGGTCCCGCATTTGCATTTGGTGAGAAAACTAATGATCCACTCTCAATGTATCTTGAAGATATATTTACCGTACCCGCAAATATTGCTGGTATTCCTGGAATATCTATTCCGTCTGGCGAGGTAAACGTAGGGGGAGTGGCGCTTCCTCTTGGTATACAATTTTTGGCTGCCCACACTAACGAATCGCACCTCTTCACACTAGCAAAAGACCTTGGCGCTTAGGGTACCACAGACTTTATAGTAGAATAAAACTATAATGGATTACGGCTTAAACTTTCTCAATATTGAGTATTTGTTTCGGTTACTGTATTTGGTTGTAACGGGACAAATTTTCTTTGCATTTTCTGGGTCTGGTGGGGGAGGTGGAGATGCTAGCGGCTCGCTATTTGCGGAGGCGTGGTTTATTTTTAGTCTCATTTCAGGTTTCATTTCGCTACTACTACTTTTTGGAATCATATATTACTACTATCGTATTAAGGATTTAGAGGAGTATGAGGAAGCGGTGCTGTTTTCTTCTATAAAAAAGCGTGAGCCACAGATGCTTGCTACAGATAAGTGGCAGAGAATACGACAAATGGTTGATTCACATAATCCAAGTGATTGGAGGCAAGCTATTATTGAAGCAGACATCATGCTTGACCAGCTTATTACAAGCGCTGGATATCAAGGAAACTCACTTGGAGAAAAGTTGAAAAATGTCGAGCGTGGCGACTTTCCTAAAATACAAGAAGCGTGGGATGCTCATAAAATTAGGAATGAAATTGCTCACCGCGGTAGTGACTTTATTCTCACTAGGCGTGAAGCACTCCGTGCAATGAATCTATACGAGCAAGTCTTTTCAGAGTTTTACTTTGTTGAGTAGCGAAAATATTACGTTGCCTTTTGCTATAAAAAAGTGTATAGTTCGCTTCACAAGCCTTATGTAGGTGTGTTTAAAAGGTATTATTGCGGGGTGGAGAAGAAGTATCTCGCGAGGCTCATAACCTCGAGCCATCGGTGCAAATCCGGTCCCCGCAACACGTGGTAAAAGCGTCCAAATTTGGACGCTTTTACATTTTAGCTAGTTATAGTACGCTCATCCCTAGTAGCTCATTCAATCATGGATGAGTAATGGAGGATTTGCTCAATGAACGCTTCAGGGTTTCTCCCCGTCGTGACAGTATCCGTCTCAAATCTTTCGAATGGGGATTTACGAAATCTCGATAGTTTCGTTACGTCAATTCTGGGAAAGGATATCATCGTACGAACTACTATTAATGAAGTCACAAGGAAAGAGCAATATGTACTTATTGAGCTGGTGGGGGGAACATATAATGACCACGGCAGCGAATTGTTTGTCCTCTTGGCTACGCTTGGAAATGAAGTGTTGAGATTTTACCCAAACTGCATTATTCAGTGTTATTCAAGACGATCTAAGGAAATTGTCTTTTGGAATGCGAATATGGTCAGACCCATAGATGAACTTCTGCAAATATTCCAGAAAGTACAAGAATTGATGCCGGAAAAAGAAAAGCTGGCCAAAAAACCAGCACAGGGTGGAAGGTGTGATTGTTATGTGAGTGAGTACCATGACGAACCTGGACACACCTGTCAGGCTCATCGCTTCTTGCTGGAAGCGCGTGAGTTGATCAGTGATATTAATGCGGTGCAGAAATCACGAAATTCTGGCGGCGCTTCTCAGGCCTTAGCTGATGATTTCTCCCGGAGGTATAATGAAAGAAATTCGTTCCTGTCAATAAAAAAAGCAATAGGGGTATAGCCCTCGTGGGACCGGTCCGTAGTTTGGACCGGTCCCACTTACATTTACACAGCGCGCGTAATCATTGAAAAAATCCTAAATTTTGGTATGGTCATAACACGATGTCGGCGTAGCTCAGATGGTTAGAGCACAGCACTCATAAAGCTGAGGTCGGAGGTTCGATCCCTCCCGCCGACACAAAAAATTAGAATGGCTACAGTAAGGGCGGGGCGTAGCTTTTTCTTTTAAAAAGCGTCACGCGGGATTGAAGACCTTTTGAGGTATTTTTGAGCATGCGAAAAAAATAGCCAAAAGGTGTACTGAATCTGTAAGATTCGATCCCTCCCAAAGGCACAAGTGAACGTGGTGTCAGACATTCCTTATTGTAACTCTTACTTAAAGCTGCAGTTATATACTGCATGAATACAGTATTATATTTACGCAATGGGTTTTTGAGCTTTACTAGTATCACCGCAACACTAGGGATTGTGACTATTTGGACAGGGGATAACACACTCTTTCCTGTCGAATTTATTCCAACTTGTCTTATTATTGGGCTTGTTTTTGGGATTTCTTGGATTTCTATCCTTATCCACAGACTCATTACAACGTTTGCGAAATAGCCAAAATATATATATACTCTCGCTACACGCATTACCTATGCGGTAGTTGCGGGTGTAGCTCAGCTGGTTAGAGCGCTCCCCTGTCACGGGAGAGGTCGTGGGTTCAAGTCCCATCACTCGCGCAATATGCCAACAGCAAAGCGAATGCTTTGCTGTTGTTGCATTTGCGACGGAAGTGAGGGGACTTGAACGCCGGAGCCGGTCTACGATTTTACGTAGCAGAGCGAAGTAAAATTGTCGGCGAGGTGCGACCAGCGTACTTAGCGAGTTTACGAGCTTAGTAATAGCGGGTCAGTCCCATCACTCGCGCAGAATAAAACCGCCATTGAGGCGGTTTTATTATGAGTGAGGGAAGCAGGCAAACTGCTTTGCCTGCGGTGGGACTTGAAAAGCGGAGCCATGTTGAGCAAAGCGAAACAGGTGAGCTAGGGTCGTGAGAAATTTTCAAAGAAAATTTACTCCTGACCAAGTCCCATCACTCGCGCAGCACATTAAGCCTACCGCTACGATTTTGGGTAAAAAAGTATATAATTCAGGTATATGTCACTTGAGAATTTTTCAGTGTTTGTTGGAATTGGAATGTTTGTTATGCAGGTGGTTATTGTGCTTGGTGTTATAGGGTGGTTTTTTATACCTTCACTGCGTGCGTTTATAGCATCCTATACGTATCGCGAGTATGTGTGGATGGCATTCATACTCACTTCGATTGCTATTGTTGCAAGCCTAGTTTTTCAGTATTTGTATTTGCTCACGGTATGCCCTCTGTGTTGGTACCAGCGCATTTTTATGTACCCTCTTGCCGTACTCTTTGGTATGTCATTATGGAGAAAGCAAGAGATTCTTATAGCTCCATACGCGATAGCGCTATCAGTTATAGGAATAACGATTGCGATATATCACTCTATTCTTCAGTACTACACACTTATCACAGGTACCGAAGCATCTATACCTTGTGGGGCTACCATTCTTGAAGCCTCATGCGCAGAGGTTACTTGGGTGGTGTTTGGATACATCACCTTTCCTATGGTGGCGGTTACCACATTTGCTGCGCTTCTCGCGCTCTCGTATCTTTCTCTCAAAAAGGCTTAAGCCATCATTTCATGTAGCTCAGAATCGTGATCTTCATCTTCTTCATGAATATGAGGTGCTAGATGTGAGACGAGTAGCATGAGCAATACTCCAAGAGCTCCAACTCCAATGTGAATAATAAAGTCCTTTCTACCTCTTGCGATAGAGTGAGGGAGAAGGTCACGAACAACCACGAAAAGAAATGATCCCGCAGCCACAGCAATAATAGATGCTTCCAATACTTCATGGTCGGGCATAAGTGCCCCGATGCCAACACCAATAATGATGCTAGATGCGCTGAGTGCATTTATTAGTAGTGCCTCTTTGGTGGGTATGCCAGCTTCTTTATATACAAAAAATTCAGAAAGCTCTTGTACTGCCTCGTGTACGATAATGCCAAAAAGTACCGCAAGTCCAAGCTCTGTGCTTGCTGCAAAGGCTGGTACTAAAATAATGCCATCACCCACATTATGAATCCCATCTGCAATAAATAATCGCCTTGCTTTTGCGCGGCCATTGCCGTGTGTGTGCTCACAATTCTCGCTGTGTCCTTGCGCCGCATCTGGAGCAAAAAAGGACACGCCCGCAAGAAGCAAAAAGCCACCAAGACCAAGCAGTGAGGCTTGAGTAAGGGAAAGCGTGTGATGAGCTTCTTCCGCAAGTCCTAAAATTACCACTATAAACACTCCCGCAGCAAAGCTAGGTAGATAGTGTAGCGCCCTGTGTAGTAGGGTGTGATTGATTGATAATGCTACTAAAATACCAATCCCCGACACAGCAACGACTGCAAGTGCGCCAATAATGGCAAATGTTATTGGTTCCATACCCGATTACTCTACTATATAGCATGATACTTTGCATTCTTGTCCTTTTTTAGATACCATGCGCTCTAGGTCGTACTAAATATATGGTACGTGCCGATGTAGCTCAGTTGGTAGAGCACCCCCATGGTAAGGGGGAGGTCTCCGGTTCAATCCCGGACATCGGCTCATAATAACAAGTGTGTTGTGATATCACTTATAACATAGTAGCCACCTTAGCTCAGTTGGCAGAGCAACGCATTCGTAACGCGTAGGTCCCCAGTTCGATTCTGGGAGGTGGCTCATTTGCCACTAGTGTAATGTGGTAGTGTGGATATACACATGAATAAAGATGCAATAGAGATTCGAATTAAGGAAATCGAGTCCGCAATGTATGCGAGTGATTTTTGGAGTGATCCAAAGAGAGCGCAAGCACTTTTGAAGGAATATGAAGAGCTTAAAGATGCACGAGAGGGAGTAGGTAAATATGATAAAGGTGGTGCCATACTTTCTATCTATGCAGGCGCGGGTGGAGATGATGCAGAAGATTTTGCTGGCATGTTGCTACGCATGTATCAAAAATTTTGTGCAAAAAAGAATTGGAATGTGCACGTGCTTCATCTTCATGAAAATGATCATGGTGGGTATCGAAATCTTTCAATTGAAGTTTCTGGAAAGGGAGCCTATGGGGAGCTCAAGCATGAATACGGCGTGCATAGGTTGGTGCGTATCTCACCATTTAATGCGGGTGGAAAGCGTCAAACCTCATTTGTACTTATTGAGGTGTTGCCTGTGATTGAAAAGACCGGTGTCATGGATATACCAGAATCTGATCTTGATATCTCATATACCAAATCTTCTGGTCCAGGTGGGCAAAATGTAAACAAGCGTGAGACTGCGGTGCGAGTTGTGCATATCCCCACAGGAGTATCTGCTCATGTGGATGGCGAGCGGTATCAAAATGCTAATAAAGAAAAGGCGATTGCCATGATCAGCGCTAAGCTTTTTACCCTTATGGAACGAGAAAGAAAGGAGACCATCGCCGAGCTTTCTACGGATGTAGGCAAGATTGAATGGGGCAGCCAAATACGCTCCTACGTACTTCACCCATATCAGTTGGTAAAAGATCACCGCACCTCTATCGAAACCGGCAATGTTGACAGCGTCCTTGAAGAAGGTGATATACAAATGTTTATAGACGGCATGTCTCAAGTGGGGTAAAATCAGTACATACTCTAACAAGGGCATGTACATCAATTGTCAATTTATCCATGATATATTTCGACCGAGTTTCAAAAATATATAATGATAATTCTGTGGCACTTGATAACGTCTCTCTCTCCATTGAGCCGGGCGAATTTGTATCGGTAGTAGGTCACTCAGGCGCAGGTAAAACAACCTTACTTAAAATGTTGTTAGCGGAAGACGCTCCTTCAGATGGAAGAGTATTTTTCCATTCAGTTGATATACATCAGATTCCACGAAAGTCCCTCAATGAGTACCGCAGAAAGGTCGGAACAGTGTTTCAAGATTTTAGACTACTCCCCAATAAAACCGCATTTGAAAATATCGCCTTTGCTATGGAGGCCGCAGGAAGGGAAGATGAGGAGATAGCAGCGGATGTGCCACACGTACTTGATCTTGTTGACCTAGGTGACAAGATGTGGAATTTTCCTCACGAACTTTCTGGAGGAGAAAAACAGCGTGTTGCTATCGCGCGCGCGATAGTAAATCAACCAGAGATGATTATTGCTGATGAGCCTACTGGCAACCTTGATCCTATCAATACCTACGAGGTAGTACAGATTCTCAAAAAGATAAATGATCTTGGTACCACTGTTGTCCTTACAACCCACAACAAGGGCGTGGTAGACTCGATACGCAGGAGGGTAATCACTATGGATAATGGAAGAGTGGTTCGTGATGATAAGGAGGGTAAGTATTCTCTATAACACACACATGCTTTGGATAAATACAAAAAGAATAATACAGGCAGGCTTTGTCGGCTTTTGGCGCAATAGCTTTGTATCACTTGCTGCTATTTTGGTAATGACTGTCACACTGTTTGTGATAGGCTCTCTCATATTTGTAAACGCAATGCTTAGCACCGCGCTTCAGATATTCAGAGACAAGGTGGATATAAATGTGTACTTCACAGTAAATGCATCAACTGAAGACATACAAACTATTCAACGACAAATAGAAGGCTTGCCACAGGTAGAGCGAGTCGAATATATCTCAAGCGAGGATGCACTCACGCGCTTTAAAGAGCGCCACGCAAATGATCAGCTTATGCTTCAGGCACTTGAAGAATTAGGGGATAACCCTCTTGGAGCAGCTCTTTCAATTAAGGCTAAAGAACCCTCTCAGTATGAGGGTATTGCAGAATTTCTCTCTGACGACACCAACGCGCTATCAAAAGACGGTACTCCTATCATTGATGAGGTGAATTATTTCAAAAACAAAGTTGCCATAGACCGCCTCTCTGACATCATCAAGAGCGCAGAAGCATTAGGTCTTGCAGTTACTGTGGTATTGGTTATCGCCTCTATCCTTATTACCTTTACCACTATCCGCCTTGCGATATACACCGCACGCGATGAGATAACTGTGATGCGTCTTGTTGGTGCGTCTAATCAGTATATCCGTGGGCCATTTGTATTTCAGGGTATTATGTACGGTGCGTTTGCTGGACTACTTACACTCATCCTCTTTTATCCAATCGCACTTGCGCTTGGTCCAAAGACTCGTGAGTACTTTGATTCAACGATAGACCTATTCCAATACTACACGCACAACTTCGGTGTCTTGTTCCTCATTTTGGTGGGTGCAGGTATTATGCTTGGCGCGGTTTCAAGTTACCTAGCGGTTAAGCGCTACCTCAATGTCTGATAGTTATGAAAATGCCGCCCGCCCGAACTTCACGATCGTCTGCTAAAAAAACTCCAACAAAGTACCTCTTTGTAGTGGGTGGGGTAATGAGCGGAGTTGGTAAGGGGATCACTTCTTCCTCTATTGCTATGTTGCTTAAATCTCGCGGACTTACCGTTACCGCGATGAAGATAGACCCGTACATCAATGTTGATGCCGGTACCATGAATCCAACCGAGCATGGTGAAGTGTTTGTTCTCCATGATGGGCTCGAGACAGATCAAGACATGGGCAACTATGAGCGTTTTCTCAATACCTCGATACCAAGTATCAACTACATGACCACGGGGAGTGTGTATCGCGCCGTTATTGAAAAGGAGCGAAATCTTGAGTACAAGGGTAAAAATGTGCAAGTAGTACCAGACATACCTAACGAGGTAATCGCCCGAATAAAAAAGGCAGGAGAAACTGCTCACGCTGATGTGGTTATTATTGAGATAGGAGGCACCGTGGGTGAGTATGAAAACATCCTTTTTCTTGAAGCAATCCGCCTTCTCAAAATACGCGAACCAAAGAATGTGGGAACAGTGCTTGTGTCGTATCTTCCTGTGCCAGGCTCCATTGGAGAAATGAAAACAAAACCCACGCAGCACGCCGCGCGTGAACTTAATAGCGCGGGAGTATTTGCGGATATTATTATCGCGCGAGCACCTGTTGCTATAGATAAAAAGAGAAAAGAGAAGATTGCAACCTTTTGCAATGTGCAGGAGGAAAATATTATTTCTGCGCCAGATGTTGAGAGTGTGTATGATGTTCCTCTCAATTTTGAAAAAGACCAGCTCACCGAGCGGCTTTGTGAGCTTCTCACACTTTCGTGCGGACACACTGCAGACCTAAAAGAGTGGAAAGCATTTACCGCCAAAAAGAAAAATGCAAAGCATGTGGTAAGCATAGCCGTTGTGGGCAAATATTTTGGCTCGGGGGATTTTGTTCTTTCGGACGTGTATATATCTGTACTTGAGGCACTCAAGTATTCTGCGTATGCGCTTGGGGTTATTCCAAAGATTGACTACATCTCTGCGCAAGATTTTGAAGACGGGAAAGGGCTCTTTGTACTTGATAGCTACGACGGCATTTTGGTACCAGGAGGTTTTGGGGAGACTGGCATCGAAGGCAAAATAAATGTCATTGAGTATGCTCGAAAAAAGAAGATACCTTATTTTGGACTTTGCTACGGTATGCAACTTATGGTTATAGAGTACGCCCGCAATAAGGCGCATATACCAGGCGCGCACACCCGCGAGATAAAGCCAAACGCAGGCGATCTTGTCATTGACATAATGCCAGACCAAAAAGAAAAAATGAAAAATAGTGACTACGGGGGCACTATGCGCCTTGGTGATTACCCAGCAAACTTGAAGAAGGGAACCATTGCGCGCGCTGCATACGGAAGTGACAGCGTAGTAGAGCGGCACCGTCACCGCTACGAGGTAAATCCAGAATACATTGAACGCCTCGAAAGGGCAGGGCTCATCTTTTCTGGAGTATCCCCAGACGGCACTCTTATGGAAATTACCGAGCTCTCAAAAGAAGAACATCCATTTATGCTTGGCACGCAATTTCACCCAGAGTTTTTAGCTCGCCCACTTTCTCCACATCCTCTTTTTAGTGCATTTATAAAGGCAGCTAAAATTAAGAAAGGAGTATAATGTTCGTATGAACCTTCATCCACTTCTAGTCCACTTTCCAATAGCGCTTCTCTCACTGTATGCACTTATTGAGTGCGCTAGCTATATCTTTTTTCGAAGACACGAAAAGCTGGTGCTGATAAAGGGTGTGTTAGTTATATTTGGCGCTATCACTACGCTTCCTACCATCCTTTTTGGAATGTACGCAGAGGAAATGCTTGGTGAGCAAGAGGTTATTCATGAGGTGATAGAAACACACGAAGCGTTTGCCATTATCACCTTTCTTATATTTGCGATTCTTGCTAGTGCGTATGCGCTCAGACTTTCTCACGGAACCGCATTTAAGCTATTTGTGATTAGTAGATGGATTCTTTTCAAAAAAATATACGACATCAAGTATGCCCTCGCGCTTCATATGACTGATGGATGGTTTGCGCCGGTAGTTGCTGCTATTGGATTTATTTCTTTGGTGATAACCGGCGCGCTTGGGGCCATAATAACGCGTGGACCTGAGGCAGATATCATCACCTCATTTGTATACCACTACCTCTTTTAGGGTATCTTCACGTTTTGGTGTGGGATGCGACCACATGAGCAATATGCTATAGTCCATGTGCGCAAATAGCGTATGTTGCGTATCTGGGTTATTACGCATATCTTTGCCGGATCGTCTAATGGTAGGACTACGCCCTCTGGAGGCGTGTATCTTGGTTCGAGTCCAAGTCCGGCAGCCAGCTCGTGCGACGCTCAAGACGCGTCAAAATAATGATATTTTGATGAAGTAAAGAGCGACCCGTCTAGGACGGAGAAACCGCATAAGCCATCTATTCCGTCGTCGCATACCTGCTGAGAGCAGTATTCAAGACAAAAAAATCGCCTGGATAGGTGATTTTTTTGTTGAATAAAATCTGATATACTTTATTCATGTTTATTCTCAAAAGCACGGTAGTCAAAAATATTTTTTCGTTTATAGCCACTATCTTTATCTTAGTTGCAGTTTTCGGCATATCACAGGTTGGTATGGATATAGGCGGGACAATGACAAGATGTCCATTCTCTGGTCATTCAATGTCTATATGTAGCATGAACCCACTGGAGCATCTAGAAGAGTGGCAAAGTATGTTTACTACACTTCCTTCAAAAGACATCTTGTCGATAATTCTTTCCATACTTCTAACCCTACTGGCTTTACTTGGATTAAAATATTTTAATAAACTTTCTCTAGAGAATTTTTCACGACTAGAACTGGGGATAAACCGTTTTTACTCAAGGAATATTTCAGTATCTGACTATCTTCAAGAAGCTTTTTCTCAAGGTATTCTGAACCCCAAACTTTTCTAGTGGCATTAATTAAATACACCCTCAATTTTTTGATGGTGGTTTTATTAATTTAATTTTATGTCTCTATGGAAGAACCCACACAAATAATTCAAAAAAATAATCTAGCGATACCAATTGCTATTGTTATTGCAGGAGCCCTTATTGCTTGGGCTGTAGCATATAGTAGCGGTAAAACCCCTAGTAGTAATGCAGTAAATACTCAAGGACAAGCAATAGTACAAGAAACTGGTGACTTGGATAAAATGATTCCTGTGACATCAGAAGATCATATTAGGGGCGATATAAATGCACCAGTAAAAATAGTTGAATACTCGGATACAGAGTGTCCTTTCTGTAAAAGATTCCATCCAACTATGCAACAGGTCATGGATGAATATGGAAAGAACGGCAAGGTTGCGTGGGTCTATCGGCACTTTCCACTTGATCAACTTCACTCAAAAGCTCGTAAAGAGGCTGAGGCAACTGAATGTGCCGCTGAACTCGGTGGTAACGATAAATTCTGGGCATACCTAGATCGTCTTATGGAAATTACTCCTGCAAACAATGGTCTTGATCCAGCAGAGCTTCCAAAAATTGCGGAATATGTTGGTCTAGATAAAAATAAATTCAACGAATGTCTTACAAGTGGAAAGTATGCACAAAAAATTGAAGAGCATGTTCAAAATGCAGTAGCAACTGGTGGACAAGGCACCCCATGGAGTATTGTTGTCGGTCCAAAAGGAAAGAAATATCCACTTTCAGGCTCTCAACCTCTGGCATCTGTTAAGCAACTAATTGATCTCGCACTTCAAAATAAATAGCAGAAAAATATGTTAATTCGAGCCTTACAAGAGGTATATCAAAAAGTGGTATATGTAGTTCTTACAATAGTTGTAGGCATTGTAGCTTTTGCGTTTGCGGTATGGCTGCCAAACATTAACTTAATCGTAAGTTTGGTCACTTCGGGAGATGTACCTCTTGCAACTAAAATTGAATTACCATTTAGTCTCTTGGGTTCTATCACTACTAACTTCACTTTGTTTTCTGCTTCTTACACTATCTTGATTTCTATTTTATTTGGAGTGTACATTTCGATGATGACATACTTTCTGAAACGTAGAATCAAAGAAGTTGGGCAAAGTGGGGTGGCTACTGGATTTCTAGGTGCTCTAAGCGGACTCTTGGGAGTCGGATGTGCTGCTTGTGGATCATTTCTTCTGACTAGTTTAACTTTTTTCGGTACTGGAAGTGTTTTGGCACTTCTTCCACTTGGAGGTAGTGAATTTGGAATTATAGGGGTCTTACTTCTTGTAGTTGCAATCTATCTAACTGCTAAAAAAATAGTAGACCCTCTTGTTTGTAAAATCTAAAATTAAAACTATGCAAAAAATTATTAACAAAATTTATGTTGAAACACTTCATTATGGCATATTGCTACAAGCAGGTATAGCTATGGCAGGAAGTCTGTTTTTCAGTGAGGTAATGAATTTACCTCCGTGCGTTCTCTGTTGGTATCAGCGTATTGCAATGTATCCGATAGTTATTCTTACTGCTATTGGTATTATGCGAGGCGATAGAAAACTTTATATTTCCGTTCTTGCTCTAGCAATTCCTGGTTTTATAATTTCTATCTATCACAATCTACTTTATTGGAAAGTACTTCCTGAAAGTATTGCTCCATGTACACTTGGAATATCATGCACAACCAAGTTTTTTGAATGGTTTGGTTTTATAACCATTCCGTTTATGGGACTCGTCTCATTCGCAGTTATTACAGTTCTTGCATTTATTAGTCTAAATAAAGATAAATATGAAACATCTTAAAGTTATTATCGGTATTGTTGTTCTTATTGTCATAGTATTCTTTATGGCAAAAGGAAGTTACAAAAAATCAGAAGATAAAATTGAAAATACTAATACTACTCAGGCTTCTACACTGGAAATCAAAGGAAATGATTGGGCTATCGGAAGTACTACAGCAAAGGTTGTTCTTGTTGAATACCTTGATTTTGAATGTGAAGCATGTGGAGCGTACTATCCTTTGATTAGACAGATAAAGGATGAGTACAAAGAATCTATTCTTTTTGTGGTTCGTTATTTTCCTTTACCAGGACACAAAAATTCTAAAACGGCGGCTTATGCAGTTGAAGCGGCAGGAAAACAAGGAAAGTTTTGGGAAATGCATGATGTGCTTTTCAATAAACAAAAGGAGTGGGGTGAAGGTCAATTCACAAACCAAAATCAGTTTGAAAAGTATGCAATTGAAGCTGGTGTAAATATCGAGCAATGGAAAAAAGATGTCACTAGTGATGAGGTGAAAAAGCGTGTGGACGATAGTTATAAAGAAGCTGTAAGTCTCAATCTCCAAGGAACTCCATCATTTTTCCTTAACGGTAAAAAAATTGAAAATCCACAAGGATATGAACCCTTCAAGAAACTGATTGATGAGGCACTTAAAGATTAAAGATATTATGCACAACCATTCTGAAAAGATAGAACCAAAGAAACTCGCAATAACAATAATTTTCGCTGTTCTACTTTTTAGTTATGCATATATCACTCGGGACAATAGGAACGGCTCTAGGAAAACAGTACAAGAACCATCAGCAACAAGCACATTAATTACAAATTCAAATAATTAACTAAAACACTATGAACAACAATCAAAACAACAAAATAATATACGGGATAGGAGGAATTGTGATCGGGCTCATTCTTGCCACACTTTTTACTCCCATTATGAGGTATGGAGGAATGATGTCTTGGAACTATGGCCAAAATCCGAGTGCACGTAAAGGAATTGCGAGTTCTATTGATCAGCATTTCATCGAGCAAATGATCCCGCACCATGACGGAGCAATCGCCATGGCAAATCTGGCTTTGGAGAAAGCAACTCGTCCGGAGATTAAAACATTGGCTCAGGCGATCCTCAAAGCTCAGACTGCAGAAAATCAGGAAATGCGCGCATGGTATCAGGATTGGTTTGGGAAAAGCGTTCCAAGCGGTGCGAACCTAGGGATGGGTGGAATGATGTCGCAGGGCGGTATGCATATGGGCAGTACTCAAGACATTGAAGTTCTAAAAAACGCATCTGATTTTGACAAGGAATTTATTGAGCAGATGATTCCTCATCATCAGATGGCCATTATGATGGCGCGAATGCTTGAATCCGGTACTGGTAGACCAGAGATGCAACAACTTGCAAAGAATATTATCAAATCACAGTCAGAGGAAATACAGCAGATGCAGGATTGGTATACCAACTGGTATAAATAAGTTATTACATGATCTTAAATCCTAGAAAACAGCCGACCACAATCATTACAAATTAATAAAAATTATATGAATCTAAAAAAAGCGATACAAGCATTAAAGGATCACGCTCAAGAAGAAATTAGAATCCATCAAGAAATAATAGAAGAAGCTGGTGGTGACGTGAAGCATCTGGCCGAAAAGCACCTTGCTGACACCATAGAAATTCACAAGAGATTCTGGAAGGACTTGAAAAAATCCTGGAAGGATAAGTAAGCCAGATGTTCAATCAATTGGTTTTTTTCTCCGTTCAGTATCTCTACATAGTGATAGCAGTGATTGCTATCGTCTTTTTGGTTAGTAAGTTATATGCGGATAGAAAACCTATACTCATACTTGCATTATTGTCCTCGATTGTAGCATTA
The DNA here is from genome assembly GCA_964409035.1 of uncultured Candidatus Saccharibacteria bacterium. GTDB lineage: Bacteria > Patescibacteriota > Minisyncoccia > Phycocordibacterales > UBA12088 > CAYPBQ01. The sequence continues at coordinate 21,296 of CAYPBQ010000002.1, read as the reverse complement.
GTGATCGATAAGGCATTAAACGCAATTGTCTACAGTCCAAGACCTTTTGTGGTTGAGAATATCTCTCCTCTTGTTCCTCATGTGGCAGACAATGGTTTTCCATCGGAGCATACGCTTTTTGCAATACTGATCGCAGGAATTATCTTTATACTTCATAAGAAGATGGGAATTCTCTTAGGTACTTTAGCTATGATAGTGGGTATTGGAAGCGTTCTTGCAAAAGTGCATCATCCGATAGATGTTCTGGGTAGTGTGGTAATTGCCATCGTATCCATCCTCGTGAGCTCGTACATTATTTCTCGTTTCCAGAATAAAAAACTATCCACATTCTGTTTTGACAATACCCCCTAGGGGGTATATACTACGTCCATATGAAATACATGGATGAAAAAAGTAAGGCGAAAGTCATTCGCCGCCTCAAACTCTTAGAGGGGCAAGTCAGAGGACTTCAAAAGATGGTCGAAAGTGACACTTACTGCGTTGACGTTATCACGCAAACTTCTGCGGTAAAGCAGGGGCTTTCGAATGTTGAAGATCTCCTGCTTGAGAATCATCTCGATCATTGTGTGCACCACCAGATGTCATCTGGTCAATCACAAAAAGCACGGGACGAGGTGCTTAAGGTTTATAAGCTAAAAAGAAAATAATATGGCGACATCAAACATATACAAAGTAAAAGGAATGCACTGTGCGAGCTGTGTCTCGCTCATTCAAAACAAGGTTGCAAAAATTCCCGGCGTCGAGTCGGTATCAGTCGGACTTACCCAAGAAAACGCAAAGGTGACTTTCTCTGGAGCACCGGTTCCTGTCGAGTCTCTCAACAGCGCAATTTCACCATTCGGCTACACGTTTGAGGATACAGCCAAGAAAGAGATGGCGGGAATGGATCATGCTCGTATGGATCACGGCGGAGGCGACACAAAGGAGAAATCAATGGCTCTTGAGATGAAATTTGTCATCCCGATGGTCATTTTTTCTTTCATCATGATGTTTTGGGACGTTCTATCCAGCAATAATATTATTCCGGAGATGCCAGAGACGATATACGAGGGCTTCCATCATCTCATGCCGATCTTTGCGACATTCGTCCTGTTTGGTATCGGCCGGAGGTATATTAAGGCAACGTGGATATTCCTCCGAACCGGCATTGCGAATATGGACGTGCTTGTCGGTATATCAACGATCGTTGCATTTATATATTCGTTTGCAGTAACCGCCTTTGAAAAGCCTCTTTCTAATTTTTTGGACGTCGGGTCAAATTTTTATGATGTTGTCATTATCGTCATCGGTCTCATCGCTCTCGGACAATTTCTTGAAGCCAGAGCAAAAAGAAAGACGAACGAATCGCTTCAAAAACTGGCTGAACTTACCAGCAAAACGGCTCTGGTTGAGCGTGACGGAAAAGAGATTGAGATTCCTATTGAGAAAGTCGAGGTCGGTGATGTCGTGATCGTCAAACCGAATGAGCGTATTCCGGTCGATGGCAAGATTGTATTCGGATCATCGAGCATCGATGAATCCAATCTGACAGGAGAATCGGTGCCGGTCGATAAGATTTCGGGAGAAGTGGTTTTTGCAGGGACCCAGAATTTTCAAGGATTGCTTAAGGTGGAGGTTCTGAAAGACACCAAAGATACGGCGCTTGCACATATCATCACCATTGTGGAGAATGCTCAAAATTCAAAGGCTCCAATTGAAAAAATTGCTGATAGGATTTCTGGCTATTTTGTTTATATCGTGCTCGTGATTGCCGTGATCACCTTTGCCTCGTGGATGATTTTTGCGCCCGGAACATTTGGTATGGCCAAAGCGTTTGCTTTCGCACTCTCCACAACTATGGCCGTGCTCGTTATCGCTTGTCCGTGTTCGCTTGGTCTCGCTACTCCTACGGCCATTATTACCGGTGTGGGTACAGGCGCACGTCGCGGCATCCTCATCAAGAATGCAGAGAGTCTTGAAAAGCTTGCAAAGGTAACGGCGATCGTCTTCGACAAGACTGGAACACTTACTGAAAACAAGCTTTCGATTGAGGGCATATTCTGCAAGGACGAGAACCACGTGTGCGATATCGACGATACCAATTTCAAACAGTCTCTTATTTACTCGATGACAAAGTCATCAAAGCATCCGGTCTCGGCAAGCGTTGCTACATGGCTCAAAGAAACAAAAGCAAAAGAGGTTAAAGTTTCCGATATTACGGAACTGCCCGGCAAAGGTCTTAAGGCTACATACGATGGCGCGACTTATTACCTCGGATCAATCGATTATATCGGAGAAACGATAGGCCAGTCTGAAAAGCAGATACGCAAAGACTTCCATGATGGACGCTTCGAGAGCGGTCGTGAGCTGTATCTCTCAAACGATAAAGAAGTGATGTCGCTCATAAAAATTCACGACACTATCAAAGCAGAAGCGAAAGTAGAAATTGAAAAGCTCAAACGACTTGGACTCAAGGTGATCATGGCAACTGGTGATCACAAAAAGACGGGAGAAGCGGTCGCTAAAAGTCTTGGTATTGATGAAGTATACACTGATGTAAAACCGGAGGACAAACTTAAGATTATTGGCGATCTGCAAAAGAAAGGCATTAAGGTCGCCATGATCGGTGACGGGGTCAATGATTCTCCGGCACTTGCACAGGCTGATGTAGCAATCTCGATGAGCGATGGTTCGGACATTGCCATTGAAAGTTCCGATATCGTGCTCCTTAAAGGTGACATCGGCAAAGTGGCTGAAGCTGTAAATCTTGCGAAAAAAACCAACCGAACAATATGGCAAAACTTGATTTGGTCGTTCGGCTATAACTCGGTCGGCATTCCTGTCGCGGCCGGTGTCCTCTTTCCGTTTTTTGGTTGGACCTTAAGCCCAGCCGTTGCAGGAGCGATTATGGCATTTGAGAGCGTCACGGTCGTCACGAACTCGCTTCGGCTTAAGAATACGAAACTATAATTTATGAAAACACTCACATTACATGTCACCGGCACCCACTGTGCATCATGTAAAATCTTGATTGAAGACACTCTGAATGAGCAGATTGGTATTAGTCATGCCAATGTCGATTTGAAGCGCGAAATTGTGTCAATCGACACTGTCCTCGATGAGAGTCAGCACAAACTCGCAGAGATATTAACTGAAAAAATAAAACACAATGGCTATTCTCTTTCTGTTGAGAAGCAGGCTGGAGAGAAGAAAGATAACGGGGTCATTTGGCAGGCATTGCCGATTGGTCTTGCATTTATAGCTTTGTTTTTTATCGTCCAGAAATCAGGAATACTAAATTTCGGTCTTGGTGGAACAGTCACGCCAATCACCAGCTTTATCATTGGCCTTGTTGCGTCCGTCTCAAGCTGTCTTGCGGTTGTTGGAGGGCTTGTTCTTTCTCTTTCTGCAACAGTATCTCAAGACAAAATAAGTGATGTAAAACCGATGATGCTTTTCCACGGAGGACGGTTAATAAGTTTTGCGGTGCTTGGCGGTGTTCTCGGTGCTATCGGAAGCGCGATTGGAATAAGTTTTACATTCACTGCAATACTTGGAATCGTTGCTTCTGTTGTGATGATTGTGTTGGGACTTAATCTGGTGGGGGTCTTTCAGAAGAATGTGGTCACTTTGCCCTCCGGCTTTTTCAGCTTCTTTCGTAAAGTGGAGCACAAGACAATAGCTCCATTTCTCGTGGGTGTCGGTACATTTTTTCTGCCTTGTGGGTTTACTCAGGCGATGCAGGTTGCGGCACTTTCAAGCGGTTCGTTTCTCTCAGGGCTTCTCATTATGACTGCATTCGCTCTCGGCACACTTCCGGTGCTTGCACTCCTGTCGTTCGGTTCGGCTTCATTCGCACAATCAAAGCACGCTCCACTCTTTTTTAAATCCGCAGGAGTTGTGGTGATTGGACTTGGAGCTTTTGCGCTTCTCGCAGGTCTCGCGGGGCTCGGTATCATCGATCCCTTATTTAACATATAATTTATTAATTAATCTATGCAAAAAAACACAATCATATCCATTATCGTCAGTGTCGTCCTTATCGGTGGGACTCTTTACTTTGTCTCTGACAGATCGGCATCCTCGGGTGGTGAAGTTACGCAATCTCAGAATGTTGAGATTAGAGACGGTGTGCAGTATGTGACTATAACGGCAAAGGGCGGTTATTCTCCGCGCACTACCCAACTTAAGGGAGGAATGCCAACTAAGTTAGTGGTAAAAACCGACGGCACCTACGATTGCTCTGCATCGCTCGCCATTCGTTCAGCTGGATTCCAAAAAGTCTTACAGCCTACAGGAGAGGAAATAATTGACTTAGGTAATCCAAAATCCGGTGAGAAAGTTCAGGGCGTATGCTCGATGGGAATGTATAATTTCGCAGTAAATTTTAATTAGTATGAAAAAACAATCATCTTTGCAGCCAAAAAAATTGAACTCATCAAAGCGTTAGGTATTCCAATGGAAGATTTATTTTATGGTAAAATGTTGTAAGAATAAAAATTATTAGTATTAACTATAAAAACTATGATGTATGGAATATATAATGGTTTTGGAGGTTGGGGCAATATGATGGGCTGGTTTGGAGGTGGAATTATGATGCTTTTATTTTGGGGAGCAATCATTTATTTCATTGTCTGGCTTGTTCGTAATAGTAAAACCAATGGAGTGGATGGTAGTAAAAACGCATTAGATATTTTGAAAGAAAGATATGCCAAGGGCGAAATTGATAAGAAAGAGTTTGAAGAAAAGAAGAAAGATTTAAGTTAAACTATTATGAAACTAGGAATGATTTTACAATCAAATAAACCAGAGCATATATGGAATACATTTCGTCTTGGAATTACTTCGCTTAAAGCTGGACATCAAGTAGAAATCTTTTTAATGAGCGAGGGGTCAGAATTATATACCATTCCCGATACTAAAGATTTTGATATTTCAAAGAAAATGTCGGAGTTCAAAGAATTAAAAGGCGAGATTTATGCTTGTGGTAGTTGTCTTAAAGTTCGTGGGAAGGAAGAAAGTAGTGTATGTCCAGTTTTCACGATGCCCGACTTACTCAAAATGGTGGAGAGTTCAGATAAAGTTTTAATTTTTGGCTAATCTAAAAGAATCGTCTAACGGCTCGTCCAACTAGGCAAGAGGCTAAAAGGTTAATCCTTGTGCAAAGCTCGCGATAAGGGCAAAAAAACGGCAAAAAGGGCTTTTACAGCTCCTTTGTTTTTTCTTGGTGATTAAATTATTTATCATTATAGCCCCTAAAATAAGGCTCGTTTTTGGGTTGAAAAAGTGACCTATTTCTGCTAAGATGAGTGGTTCATGGAGAAAATAATTTCCTTGGTCATCGGAGGCATTATCCTTGTAGCCGCCCCCTTCGTTGGATCAAAAAATGACATAAATCAAGACATTTCTACACAACAAATAGCAAATAGAGAGGTTGTAGAGTATGAAATACAGTCAGGTGATACGTTTACGAAGGTTTTAGGGTCTTTTGACGTATCATACGACCAAGCCCTGACTATTCTTAGTTCTTCAAAAGATGTGTTTGATTTTACAAAAATTCAAACCGGAAAGGTTCTTAAATTAATCTTCGTGAAGAAAGCACTTGCTTCAATCGAATATCCACTTTCAAGCGATGAGGTTGTTGTAGTTGAAAAAAAAGAGAATGCTTTTGAAGTGGTCGCTAAACCTATTGAATATGATATCAAAGTAGTTACTGCAAAAGGAATTATTGCAGACTCATTGTTTCTCACAGCTCAAAACACAGGAGTTGAAGATAAGGCCACTATGGAACTCGCTAGTATCTTTTCAAGCGATATTGATTTTGCTACTGATATACGAGAGGGCGATTCATTTTCTCTAGTCTATGAAAGGCGAACACTTGATGGAAAACCAGCTGGGGCTGGAAAAGTCTTAGGAGCAAAGTTTACGAACGACGGCAAAACATATACGGCATTTCGTTATAACGATAAATTTTATAATGAAAATGGAGAATCTCTGGCTCGTCAATTTCTTAAATCACCCCTTAGTTATGCTCAAATCAGTTCAGGTTACAGCTACAGTCGCGTGAATCCAGTAACTAAACAAGTTACTGCACACAGGGCGATTGATTATGCTGCAAATACAGGAACTCCTGTGATCGCTACTGCTGATGGTAAAGTTACAACTGCTGGTTCAAAAGGAGGTTTGGGTATTACTGTAGAATTAAAACATGGAGGTTATCTTACGCAGTATGCTCATCTCTCAAGCATAGCCAAGGGTGTTAAAAATGGAGTGAGTGTCAATCAGGGAGATATTATAGGGTATGTTGGCTCAACAGGCATCTCAACAGGTCCTCATCTCCAATACGCTATGTTTGAAAATGGTACACCTATTAATCCATTAACTAGCGATTTTAAAAGAGGAGACTCGTTACTTGATTCTGAAAAAGATCCTTTTGTGATTGTAAAAAATAAACTAAAGGGTTTGTTACAATAATCAAAGAAAATTCAAAACAATATGGCAAAACTAGGAGTGTGTAAAAAATGTAATGGGACGAGGCAGTATATATATGATGAAAATCATATAACTGTGTGCGATGCCTGTTGCACTCATCCTGACGGCTGGCATAAAATAGAGAGGGGTTACGGTGAGGATAATGGTAAATATATTTGTAAAAAAGGATGTGGTGTAGTAAGAGAGTCGCTTCCTCAAAACGAGGATGATCTTATGGAGCTTACTAGGGAGGCTCTCGCTGATGTCCTAGGTCGTGAGCCGACTAAGCAGGAAATCTTAAAAGCTCATGCTGGTTTCAAACGTATGGCGTTTATCATGTATGAGCATATTAAACATAGAGAGAAATGACCTTATTATTTAAAGTAATCTTACCCTTTAAACACCCCAACAACTCTCTTTTCTCTCCATCAGTTCCGTTTCTCAAGATGTATTTGCAGTAATTCCGTATATCAATATCTCCAACTTCAATCTTGTCTTTTGAATTGAGAACTATTTGATTAAATTTCTTAAATCTCTGAACCTCATTTTTGATTTTCTCTTTTATCCCAATCTCATCTATGTTGATAGTTTCCATTAATTCTTCAAACTGTTTTATCAAATCAATTTCATTTATATACCCACCTTTGCAATCTCTATCTTTAGACCCATTACAACCATAATAAACATGTCTGTGAACACTACCGTCTTTTTGTTTTTTAAACTTCTCATCTGGGGTGATACCAGAAGAACATAGTCCACAAATCATTAGTTTAGTAAATGCAAATTCTTTATTCTCTACTCTAATAACAGATCTCTTTATCTGCTCTTGCACTTGGTCAAATAATTCTTTAGTAATTAGAGGTTCGTGTTTCCCTCTATACCAGTTACCAGACTCTTTAGGATATTCATATGTTCCATAATAGAAATGGTTTTGTAGAATCATGTATACATTACTTAGCGTCAGGTTTTTATTTCCACTAGCCGTCTTAAGATTCAAATCAAATTTGAGCCAATTGTATATTTTTCTTCCACTCCACTTTTCATATGCCACTTTTTCAAACATTTTTCTGATAATAGGTGCTCTCTGTGGATCAATATAGATAACTCCTTTCTCTCCTACATTTTTACTATTTAAATATCCTGTGGGAGCGACAGATGGCCAAAGTCCCATTTCAACTCTAGTTTTTAAACCTCTTTTTACATTTATACTCTTGTTGTCGTTTTCCAGTTTAGCTTGTGAACACAAAATCATTAACAAAAACTTTTCATTTGGTGAGTTGTGAAAATGTTGTCCATATGTGCGAATCTCAAGTAGTTGTTTCTCATCCATTAAATCCACAAGCGACCCCAAATCTCCAGCATTACGACTCAATCTATCAGGAGCCCATGTCAAAATTCCGTTAAATCTCTTTCGTCTAATGTCTTCCAGAAGTTCCTTAAAAACAGGTCTCTGCCCTGAATCCTTAGCCGAATGCGATTCACGACGAATATCAATTATTTCTAAATTTTCTCTTTCAGCGATAGTGAGCATTTCTTTAACTTGAGAATCAATACTCAATGCTTGCCTTTCATCTGATTCAGTTGATTTTCTAGCATATAAACAGTACTTAATTTTTACTGTTGGTAAAATTACTTCTTTACCTATTAAGCCTGTTGGTTTTATATGCGATTGTATATGTGTTTCCATACATATATTAATGACAAAACCAAGAACCCTGCATAGCTATGCAGAACTAGTTTTTCGTCTCATGGTCGCATTAGGTCTTAGCAAAACAAGTGATATGCGATAGGGTTGGATTAGAGGGAAAAATGGAATATAATGTTCATTAACAACTAAATAGCAAAGCATGCCTAAACCAGTGAGTAATCACTGGCATGGCATCAAATCGTCGTAAACAGAAAACCTATCATTAGGCTCGTTTACGACGTCATATCGGGAAACCGGTATGGGCCTTCGGGCCACCTAGTGGTAGGTTTTTTGTATACCACTATATTAATAGTTAACTTAATCTAAATGGAAAAAGAGACTAAAAAGAAATTCTATAAAAAGTGGTGGTTTTGGGGTATTGTCGTAATTGTTTTAATAGTTATTGGATCAAATGGAGATAGTTCTCCTCAAAAAGTTGGAGAAAATACTTCTACTTCAAATAATACAGTTGAGAAAAGCACGACCTTTAAAGTTGGTGATCAAATTAAATTAGGTAATTCAATTGTGACAGTTAACAAAGTGGAATATTCACAAGGTGGTCAGTACACTAAGCCAGCTGATGGTAACGAGTGGGTTAATTTGAATGTGACTATAGAAAATACTGGATCATCACAACAGTACGTAACAACTTTGGGTCAGATGTTTATCCGTGATGCAGAAAAGAATAGTTACCAAGTTGCTGTTACAAACAAAGCCATGGAAAATCCAGGATTTGGATTAGATGGTTCTGTTATCGCTCAAAGTAAAAGAACTGGCTGGGTTGGGTTTGAAATCAAAAGAGGTGCTACTAGACTGCAATTCCAATACAACGGAAGTATGTTTGGTGGAAAATCAGCTCTTGTTGATCTAGGGAGATAACTAAATCGCATCCCATCTTGGAGCATTTCGTATGACATTTCTTTTCTCCACAATAGCATGCTTCTCTCTACTACTTAGATGATTGAGGTCACTGTCATCTCTAGGTGGAAATACTCCAAATGATACCGATCTATGACTGTTCTCGATAACTTTAGAAAGTAGTATCGAAAAAGCATCAGCTAAGTCATCGTGTCTTTCTGAACCAAAACCAGTTAACTGATTAATGAGTTGGTCTACTCCAGTTTTAGGAAACAATACTTGACCACTCTCTATCAGAAAACTAACAGCACTTAATCTGTCATATTTATCACCCACAGAACGTACACCTACAACATTACAGTTCTCCTTTTTGAGGTGCTCTATTATTGAAGCTTGATATCCATTAGTTTCAACAAATAGTTTGGGCCTATTAAGTACAGACGATACCATTTTAGCTTGCTCAATGGTTTCAAGAGACGTTAGTCTTTTGTTAACAATATTAGGTAAAATGTATATCCTCAAATTTTGCCCTCGCCCTTGAACTAGGGCAGGTACCATAGCAGTGTAATCTGCACTATCTTTAAGTGATATGGCTAGATCAATACCAACAGCTCTATATGTGTGGAAGTTATCAGGTGGAAGCACATCATAGTACTGTATCCATCCTCTCTGAATAACTTGATCTTCTCTCTCAACGATTTGGAGTAGATATTCTCTTTGCCAAGCTAAAAGATTAAAGCATTTAGCTTTCTCCATCTCTATATCTTCTTCGTAGGGAAACTTTCCAGACCATAACGGAATATTATTTTCGTCAACAATTGGGTACTGTCTGAATACACTTTTTGGATCACCATCTTTAAAGATACCCTTAAGTCGCATGAGTAAAGAATCCTGATGTAGTGGTGTACCTATGAAGATCATCCGAGTATTCTTGTCTCCAGCGGGTAGTACATCACCTGTTAGCCACTCAAATAATTTATCTCTGCTCTCTTGAGTCTTAACTGATTCTGAATCTTCCAAGTCGTCACAGACAATGACATCAGGTCTATGCTGATTATGTCTAATGCCTCTAATACTCTGCTCTACTGATCCAATAGAGATTCTTGCTCCATATTGGAACAATATGAGAGATTGAGCACCCCATTGATTACTCTCTTCTTTAAAGGGACCAAGATCACGACGGAGTTCATCGTTCTGCTCCAGTTCCTTCTTAATATTCATTAAGTGATTTTGAGCTTTGAGTTGGGTCTTTCCAAGAATTAAAGGAAACTTCTTTTGTTGTTCTCCAACAATTGACCAGATAATATACGATAGAGTGATAATGGTACTTTTAGCACTTCCTCTAAAGGCAGTAATGACTAAGTTCTGTATATTAGAGTCTTCCGTCAGTTGGAATATTTCTCTCTGATACTCAGCAGTTTGGTACTTAACATAGTCACGACCAAAGTAGTAATGGAAAAACCAGAAATGGCTTTTGCGTACCATCGCTACTCTGAACGATTTATCCTTCATCATCCTCTCTATGATCTTCTCTTCATCAGGAGTTAGATTTCTCATCTGTTTTCTGTGGCATAGCCAAGGTTAGAGCTTTCTTCAACAAAGCTTCTTGTTCTGAAGATAGCGGTTCTTTGGAGTTTTCCAGTTTTGCTGTGATCTCGACCTTTTCTCTGAATTTAGGGTTTCTATGACGTAGCCAAAAACTAATAGCTTTAAATTCCTTATCACGAATGAGAGACAGGAGTTGATTCTCACTCATGTCATTAACTAAGGCTTCACCCTCAGCTAAAGCGAGCTCCATTTCTTCCAGAAATTTAGTATCTTCTTTTCTCCAACGATACACACTATTCCTAGAAATATTTGTTTTCTCACAAGCAACCTGTACTATCGGGATCTTACGGAGTTGTTCAAGAAATGAATTCTTGATTTTATTCTTCTTCATATGAGTGAATTATCTTAGCTTTCTTTCCTGTCAGGAGTTCATATCGCTTGATAGCTAGATCACAGAATCGGGGTTCAAGTTCTACTGCATATACTCGTCGTTTCAATTGTTCAGCACAAATCATGGTGCTAGACGATCCTGCAAAAGAATCAAGGATAATGTCGCCTGGTTTAGTGCATCTACGGATTGCTTTCTCATGTAGCTTAGGTGGCTTGCTCGTTGCATGTTCGTATTCCTTTCCAGATAGCCGTTTTACAAACCACAAATCTAAGTGATCCAAAGCTTCTGTTATCAGATTATTCCCAGTCGTTATTTCCTTATTCATTACTTCATTGAGATTTTGAATTTTTTTAGTAATGAACGGTTTTCCACGCACACCATATGTACAGGGTTCATAGCATTTATTAAATGCAACGCTCGGTACTGGATTTTGTGAATTTTTAACCCACAAACACACTCGTTTGTTTTCAATACCAAGTTCACGATATAGATCTTGGACGAATCCGATGTAAATTTGATCTGACCAGTAGAAGATATGGGTATCTGGTTTAGACACAGTCAAAGCATTAACCATACTCTTTCTCAAGAATTCTTTGTATTCTGTATCTGTCCTGTTGTCATTTACATTTCCACCATAGTTTTGCTTCCCACCAATTCCACCGTTGTAGTTTATTTTGATATTGTAGACGGGATCTGAATATATCATTGACGCTTTTTCTTTACCGAAGAGTTTTTTGAGAGAAGTGGGATCTAAAGAATCTCCACAATACAACTTATGTTCTCCCATGATGATGAGATCCCCAAGTTTAGTTTTTGGCTTAGTAATTTTTGCTAGTTCCTTATCTACATCAAAATCATCATCTTCTGCTTCGAGATTTTCATTCCAGATGTCTGCCAGTTCATCTTTATCAAAACCTATATCAGTAAGAGTGTCTAGGTCAAAGGATTTCAAGCCTTCAAAATCCCACGTTCCATCGTTAGTGTTACTCTCAAGTGCAACTTTATCCCTCTCGTCTTTGGTCAGTTTACGATTTGGGATGAGGACGGTAACTTCTGTGATTCCTAGTTCAACTAATGCTTTCTTTCTCTGATTTCCAGAAAGTACCGTACCATCTGTATCAATTTTAATTACATCGTGGAAACCACGCTGTTTGATGCGATCCTTTAGTTTCTCAAATGCTTCACTGGTAATTTTCCTTGGATTGTTTTTCCAAGCTTTTAGAGACTTAACGCTCCTTCTTTCAGAACGCCATATTAATTTGGTCATGTTGTTTTAAAGTTAAAACTGTTAAAACAATTTAGGTCGTCAAGATAGGTGCAAACAAAAAACACTTAACAAGCAAGGAGAGATCGACAATTGCCAGATCTCAACTCACAACATTTTAAGTGCTCTTTTAGTTCCAGCTAGTTTCTTGTTATTACAAGTACCTGTAGTATAGCTCTATGTGGGGAGGGGTCAAGTGGATAACTGTTATTAAATAGACTATTTCGTTATATATCTCTTTAAAATGGTAAAATGGGGTTATGTCGTCACTAGGACCAACAATCATATTTGATAAATCCGTACTTCAATCACTCAGTGAAGATGAATCTGTTTGGCTTGATGCATTTTATCATTCAATAATTACACCCCTATTTTATGTTGAAACCTTAGCGGATTTAGCTAAGGATTCTGAATCAAGGTCTGCAGAAGATACCGTTCGCATGATTGCAAATAAGGTACCTGAAATGGGTTCTAGTCCAAATACTCATCACAGAGAACTTGTAGTCGGTAATCTGTTGGGATATGAAGTTAGTAATTCTAGAAGACCAATTCTTAGTGGAGGAAAAAGATACACAATGAATAATAAGATCGGTGTCGTTTTTGATGAGCCTCCAGAAACTAAAGCTTTTCAGCGCTGGCAAAAACAAGAGTTTAATGAACTTGAAAGAGAAATTGCTTCATTATGGAGACAGGCTCTCGCAGAATTTGATTATGATTATTATTTAGATTTAATCAAACAAATTACTGGTTTAACATTTACAAAACCAAAAAATATCGAGGAAGCATACGGCATGGCTTCAAAGATAGTTCGTGGAGAGGGTGACAGATATAAATTATTGATAATGGCTAGAAATTTATTCAACATAAGCGATGCAGGTTTCAGAGAAATATTGAAAGGATGGAATAAAAGTGGAATGGTTTCTATAAGCCAATTCGCTCCATATGCGAGTCATGTATTAAAAGTAGATATCTTTTTTATACTGTGTACCAGCTCCAGTCTTATCTCTCGTGATAGAAAAAGTAATAGAGCCGATATGGCTTATTTATATTATCTACCTTTCGCCAATATATTCACTTCAAGTGATAATTTACACAAACGAGTTACTCCGTTATTTCTAGAATCAGATCAAAGATTTATTTATGGTCCTGATTTAAAAAAGGATTTATCAGAATTAGATGAACATTTTTTTAAATTAAAAACCGATGATGAAAAAAGAGGTGGGGTTTTTGGTTTTGCTTGGTATCCTCCAGACAACAGTAGATTTTTAACTACTCAGATGTGGGACAACATGAGACCTAACTGGAGATTGAGTGATAATCCAATGAGACAAGAAAAAATAAAGCCTAAAAATCAAAAGGTTCCAGATGGATTAAAGGAACACATAATGAATGCTTATGAACAAATAAAGGCACAAAAAGGAATTCCAGTTTCTCCAGAATTTGACCTTGAGGAAGCAAATGATGTTATTGTAAAAAGGACAGTTAGGGGCAGAAAAGGCAAATGGCAACTATTTTCAGATGAGATGATGAATTCTAAAGAGAGATTGATGGATGATGACACAGAGCTGTAACTTTTATACCTCATCCTGTGTCACTTTTGTCACTTTTTGAAAAAAGTAATGTGCTCGAGACCCGTCGATATGATATTCTTAAATTAGCTAAATCCGCCAATCTGGGCTTGACCACCTACGGTTCTAGCTCGACTCGGCCAGCAATTTAGAAAAGTATCGAAGGACCTAGAGGGGTCGTTGGTACAATACCGATAATATAAATGAGCAAAACTATTCAAAAATTAAATATGCTCAAAAATCCTGAAAGCTTTATTCAGGTGAATACCGTTAAAGGTTTTAAGTATATTGATCGTGCAGGAGAGATTGTAAATTTATACCACAAGAAAGACGCGGCTCCGCAATTTTCAATGAACCTTAATGGGCTAATCATTGATGAGCCAGTTGAGAAGATAGACCAATTAAAAGTGACTTCTCAGGTGTTTTGGATCAAATCTAGCACTGTTGACTCACTTGATATGCTCTCTACAACTTTTGCCCAGGAAACAAAAAAGGTTCTTGATATCTTAGCAGTAGAAAAATTAAATCGTGTCGGATGGAGAAATTATTTCGTTCATGAATTCAAAGATAAAGATGAACAAGAAAAGTATCTTAAGAAGTTTACCGTCATCGACAACACGCTACCTTTAATATTAAGACTAGAGATTAAAACAGGTAAAGACTTTAGTGCCAACTTGGTATTGCAACCTGTGGTAAAAGAGGAAGAAAATAAGACATACGGTGTTTTATTCGATATCGACGTGTTCAAAAATGGAGAAATTGTAAAATCAGACATTGGTAAGCTGCTCAAGGATTTTAGAGAGTATCTTGCCGACGAAGATGGTTTTTTGGTTGTAGTTAACCAAACTTTTAACTGATATGTGGCAAGAACTCATTAAAAAAATAGAGTTGCAATCAGTATTGGTTTTATTCCTCACTCTTTTGTTCGGACTTTTACTTCTAAATAAAGACAACTCTCTTTCAACTCCGGCTGGCGTTTTAGGAAGTATATCTATAATAATTGGTCTTCTTTACACTTTCGGATCATTTTTTTCAAATCAAATTAAGGAGAGCTATAAAGATGTCATAGCTGAGTATAAAAATACAATCAATACTTTAAGAACTAGTCATAAAGATGTCCAAAAATATTATCAAGATACAATGTCCTCCGGAACAGAGGCAAAGAAAGTGGGAAGTTATAAGACTATATCTGAAACAGACCAAGGGACGCAGGGAGAATAATCTCAGTTCCTAATCCCAATCCCTTTATCTTTAAGTAGGATTTTACTCTTCAAACAGGTTAGCAAATCCCTCTTCTCGAACATCGATCCTTCCGTCAGCAGGTACTTCGCGTAGTTCCTGATATCCGCATCCTTTGCGTGATAGGTTTCCTCCGCTTTGCCCATGATGCCAGAATGGAACTTCTTGTGTCGCTCGATTTCGGCTTCCAGTTTCTTCTTTATACCTGATCGATCGAGGTCGATCTTGTCGATAATGTAAATTCAAGGAATATTGTAGGTTTTTTTCTTCCGCTAAAGGGAGATGGGGATAAGTCCGATTAGCACGCAGAATGCGTGTTACAAGTATTTCAAATTTTCTTGAAAATATAAGAAATGAATCAGGGGCAATTATGTATATTTAAAGTAATCACTCTCAGTAAGACTACATAAGTAATATGGTAGGGTAATAGAAGCCCTGCATTACTTAATTGACTAATCACCACATTGTAAGTATATTTAGCTCGCAATAATAAGGTTTTCAGAATCTTGACCACAAACACTTCAACGTGTTTGAACTTAAGACTCTTAAAATTTTTGTTGCCAATGCAGTACTTGCGCGCACTTTTGCGCGAGTAGTACTGTGACTATTACACAACTATATGCTCATACGACACTTCAACGGTAAGGGCACCACTGCCCGTGACCGCCTTACCACTAGTATTCCTATTGTGCCGAGTACGGCAATCTTAAGTGACGCGCAAGCGCTTTTTTGGAAGCAGCTTGGTTGCTTCGATACTATCCGTGATGTCTATGTAGTTGATGATGAGCACCACTTTGTAGGTTGTTTTCCTAGTCGTGAAATTTTCCGGCGCCCACTCCACACACCAGTTATCGACATTTTGCAATCACCTGAAAACATTTGCGTGATAAATGTGAACGATGACCAAGAGCATGCGGTTAACCAAGCGCTTGCGAAGCATACAGAATTTGTGGTGGTGGTGGACGATCACAATGTGCTTATTGGTGCAATTTCAATTAAAGAGCTTCTTAAAATTCTTTTTGAAGAAACGCAGGAAGACCTTGCTGCTTATGGTCACTTTGATCTTTCGCCACAACTCGACAATATTCTAGAAATTCCGCTCTTTGAAGCATTTAAAAATCGTCTTCCATGGATACTTGTTGGACTTGTTGGTGGTATTGGCTCTGCGGTTATCGTGTCCTACTTTGAACCTGTTTTAAGTACTCACCTCGTTATTGCTACTTTCATACCACTTGCGGTTTACATCACCGGTGCGCTTTCTGCTCAAATTCAGATTAGCTATGTGCGTGATCTTGCACTCTATCCGACTCTTCCTTTTTGGCGATATCTTTGGAGGCAAACAGGGGTAGTGTGTTGCCTTGCGCTTCTTATTGCTGCAGCACTTCTCTTTATGAGTGTATACATTAAAGACCTTGGAATAACTGGTTACCTAATTGCGGGTAGTATTGGCCTCGCGTCACTTTCGGCGGTGGTTACTGGTGTATTTGTACCCGCTCTTCTTGCGAGATATATCAAGGATCCTGCAAATGCAACCGCCCCTGTTGCTACTATTGTTTCAGACATCACCACACTCCTAATCTTTTTTGGTATTACGAGCCTTTTTCTAAGCTAAACCCTATATGATTACTGCAACTCAAAATATCCCTATAACTGATCCAGAGCATCGAGTGAGGAAGTACATGGTGACGAATATACCTATCATTAAACCCACCGACACCCTTGCCGATGTACAAGCACAACTTTGGAAAAATCCCTCATACGACACAACAAAGTATCTTTTTGTCACCAATAAAAAAAAGAATCTAATTGGCATCATTAGTTTCAAAGATCTATTTCGTCATAGTCCAGACACCGAGGTGGCTTCTATCATGAAGACTGATGATATTGTGACTGTTTCGCCGAGTGATAATGACGAGCAAACAGTCTATATCGCTATTAGATACGGACTTGCGGTGGTGCCGGTGGTAGAGTTTGGCAAATTGATTGGTGCTGTTCCATCAATAAAACTTCTTACCATTCTTCATTACGATTCTGCCGAAGATATTGCCGAAGCGGGCGCTTCTCATGTGAGTGAAAGAAAAGTTCTTGATGATGTTCTCACTCAATCTATTTTTACTTCTGTTATACAACGCGCTCCGTGGCTTATGGTGGGTCTAGTGGGGGGGCTTGGCGCAGCTGTTATCATAGAACACTTTGAAGCTATTCTTGCCGCAAATATTGTGCTCGTAAGTTACATTCCGCTTGTGGTATTTTTGGCAGGTGCTATATCAGCACAAATTCAAATGTTTTTTGTTCGTGATCTTGCTACACTCGACAATCTTCCTTTTTTGAAATACGTCAGTCGCCAAGCAATAGTAGTTGCTGGGCTTGGAGTTGCAATTTCGGCATTGCTATATGCCGTTAATACGTTTGTTTTCAACCTCGGTGCTACCGCGCTTGTAATTAGTATTGCCACCCTCGCGGCGGTTGCTTCCGCATTACTTACCGGTATCGGCGTGCCTCTTATTCTCTCAAAGATACTCCGAGACCCAGCAAGTGCGACTCCACCGATTGCAATTATTACCAGCGATCTTCTCACGGTCCTCCTTTATTTTATAGTTGCAGGCAGCATTTTATAGTTAAACTGCTACTCAGTACTACGCAGTAGCAATACTAAAGCGCTGCTCCATCGCCAAGGTTTAGCTCGGCTTTGAATCGTTCGATTACTTCTGGGTGCTTGCCCTCCTCACACTCAGCAACAAATCTTGCCGCACTCTCGCCATCATTGAATGTCATATACATTAGCGCACCTTCACACACCGCGTGTATATCAAGTTTGCCTTCAGGCTTGTTAGATGGAGTATTAATAATTGGTTGGTCGGTGATGGTAAAGATACCTTTCATATCGTACGTAGCCCATTGGTCTGTACTAAGCGCTTCTTTAATAACTACAAAACCACTTGCGGTGATGTGTTGTCCGCTTTTAAACTGTTCCATGCTTGAAGCAGATGCGCCAAAATTTACAGCATAGTACTCGCCATTATCCGTTTTAAGTCCAAAAGCGCACTCATCTGTTTGTGGTGACGTTGTATCTAGATGAGGCAAACACACATACTCACCAGAAAGAGTGACATTCTGAGGTGTTGCATCAAGCATAGTATCTTGCGATTGCTGTTGGCGCATACCAACTACATACCAGATAGCTATACCAACAAGCGCCAGCGCACCAATACCTAATATGATGTTTTTTGTTTGCATGTACAAAATATACACGTTACCACCCCTTGTTACCAATATATTCCTAGGTGACGCAAAAACAGGTGTACATAAGAAAAGCCACAATGTATTCATGCTACACTACCTCATATATAGTTATGCATAGAGAGAAGTAAAGTTATCCAGCAACAATAAATGTATGCAAGCAAAAAATACGGTGTGCCTATGGTTTGAGAAGGGAGCGCTCGAGGCGGCAACATTCTATGCCGCAACATTTCCTGATAGCACGGTGGGTGAGGTCTTTTATGCGCCATCAGATTTTCCGGGAGGGGTAAAAGGTGAGGCGCTCACGGTTGAGTTTACCGTTTTTGGCATTCCATGTATGGGGCTTAATGGAGGTCCTATGTTTCCACAAAGTGAAGCTTTTTCTTTTCAAATAGCTACCGATGATCAAGAAGAAACTGATAGGTATTGGAATGCGATTGTACACAATGGAGGTAAGGAGAGTGAGTGTGGGTGGTGCAAGGATGCATGGGGAGTATCATGGCAAATAACACCTCGCGCGCTACTCTCTGGACTATCCGCTGGTGGTGAAGAAACAAAACGAGTCTTTGATGCAATGATGACAATGAAAAAAATTGATATTGCCGCCATTGAGGCCGCCCGCAAAGGGTAAACTACAGAGTAATCACACAGTGAGTAATACCTTGAATAGCTATCGAAATTACACACCATGAACTACTGGATAGTAAAAACAGAACCAGACGCATATTCGATAGATGATCTTGCGCGAAATAAAAAGACTTCATGGGAAGGAGTGCGTAACTATCAGGCCCGCAATTTTTTGCGGGCTATGGAGGTGGGTGATGGGGTACTTATTTATCATTCAAGCACGGCACATAAGGGGGTGTACGGCGTGGGACATGTATTGAAGAAGGCATACCCTGATCCATCACAATTTGATAGCGATAATCAGTATTTTGAGCCTAAGGCAACAAAAGAAACACCACTATGGTATTGCCCTGACATAGCCTTTACTGAGAAATTTAACAAGCCAGTACTTCTTTCGACAATAAAGTCTGATCCCGCCCTTCAAGGAATACCCCTACGTGAGCCCGGTCTTAGACTCTCTGTTATGCCAGTAACTAAAAAGCACTTTACCTACATACAGCGCCTAGGTTGGTAGTACAAGATACTAACACTATGAAAAAAATTGCATCAGACATACAGCACTCATTAGATCGCAACAAGCCGGTCTCTGTAATATGGAAGACGCTAACGCCAATAGCGCAGCATGACTTTATACATTGGATAGAGTCTGCCAAACAAGAAGAAACACGAAAAAGAAGAATTGAACAAATGGGCGACAAACTTCTTTCAGGAAAGCGTCGGCCGTGTTGTTATGCGGTGGTACCTATGGATGTGTATACCGCACTAAACAAAAATCAAAAGGCAAAAGCCGCCTGGAAAAACCTATCGCCAAATGCGCGTAGAGATATGATAAGTACACTTTCAACAATAAAAGATAAGGATGCGCATACTACACACATAAAAAAGTTAGTGGCAACTCTTGCAAGTGGAGGACAGCGCAAATAAGCTATACTAGGTATATGAAATCGCTATTTATAATTATAACTGTTAGTATCGTGGCACTGCTTGGGTACTATGTGATATTCAAAGATAAAAGTCGGGAAAAAAATGATGCGACTAGTATCAATGAGGCAATGACAGCAACATATCATGATTCGCATGGAGGAATGACCTTTGAGTATGCAACCGGCGTAGATGGGTATGTGATAGAAGAGAGAATACCAGTTGCTGCAGACGAAGAAGCTATAAAAACCATTGTTCTTATACCATCAGAGGATGCAACCAACGACCCACCGCTTGGTGGAGAAGCTCCGCCAGCACTATCTGTTACACTCTATAAAAATAATGAAAATCTCTCTCCTCAAGCGTGGGCAGAAAGAAATCCTCAACACAGCAACATCCATCTATTACAAGGCGCTACGGTAAGTAGCACTATTGCCGGCGCTGATGCCATACGCTATATGGCAGACGGTCTTTATGTGTCAGAGAATATTGTGATATCACACAATGGTATGATATACCTCATAACAGGTCAGTTTATTGATCACCATTCTGATATTCGTCGTGATTTTTCACCCCTTGTAGAATCGATCAACTTTATCTAAACATTACTTTGTGTGTGATACGAGTATCAACTGCTTGGGTGATGTTATTATTACTTATTAATAATACTTTTTTGACTTAATGAATAAGGTAATTTTTACTCTTTTGTTTGCGGTGGCGATGATTGCTATCTATGGTGCATATACTCTTGGTTTACGGATTGAGAAGGAAGAAATCGCAGAAGATATACAGACACAAATAATCTCTGTATCAATGATATGCAATGATGATAGTTATTTTATTGCAGAGTTTCCTACTAGCACATCACTGCAGGTTATTGTTGATGGTGAGCTAGTGCGTACACTGCCACAGGTAGAAGGGTATGGATACAGATTTGAAGATGCTGACTATACATACGTATTTGCAGGTGAAGGAGTAGCAGTGACCAACAAATCAACAAACATTGTAACCACATGCGCACAACCATTTGATCCAAATCTTGCACCATTTAATTTTGGCGATGCCGGAGAGGGGAGTGGCGATGCGGGCGATATAGTGAAGCTTGTAGCAGAGAGTCTTGTCGACCGATGGCAATCAACTGATGACACTAAGCGTATTCGAGAGTTTTCTGTGGGTATATTTGTAGACTATAGTGATAATAGTAAGGTTAGAAATGGTACTTGGAATGCCTATATTTCTGAAGAACAGGAGGCTTCAATCGCTCTTGGTGAAGAGCAATTAGTACACCTTGATATAACCACATTTGAAAATGGTGAATCAACTACTGAACATTTTGTGGTAAAAAAGATTACACCAGAGACACTTGAGCTTGCTAATGTGACTACAAAAGAGAAAAGTACCTACAACAGAATCTAGTAGATATTTGTGGTGTTTTTAGTGACTGGTTACCACCCCCACTTATCCCCACACCACACACCCAAAAAGACGAAAAAAAGCGCTATA
>CAYPBQ010000001.1:102939-192064 GCA_964409035.1 uncultured Candidatus Saccharibacteria bacterium | reverse complement strand
TCCTGACACGACACCTTTTGTGATTGATGCGAGTGGGAATGTGGGGGTGGGGACGAGTACGCCAGGGAGTGCACTCCATGTCCAGACGGCTTTGCCAGGTATACAAATTGGTAACGGTAGAAGTAACAGTGGGGCATATGTACATTTTCTCGGAGCAAGTACTGCACTGAACTGGCGTATAGCTAATCGATGGAACGTAGCTAATGCTTTAGAATTTACTCCTTCGACTGCGAATGGCGGTTCTACTTTTGCGACTCCGGCAATGGTTATTCAAGATACCGGCAACGTCGGTATCGGCACCACCTCACCACTCGCTAAACTTTCAGTAAAAGGAGGAGGCACCAGCACAGGAAAAGCCTTTCAAATCACTGACTCTGCAAATAGTGCTAAGGTCACGGTATTGGATAATGGCAATGTGGGTATTGGGACGGCGAGTCCGAGTGAACATCTTCATGTTTATGGCGGTGCCTCTGCTAGCTCACAAAGAATGTTAGTTGAAACGGCTAATGCTGGAGCAGAGGTGGGCGTCGTCCTAAAGAATTTATCTCAACAATGGCAATGGTACATTCCTGCTGGAACAACTCGTCTGGATTTGTATGGAACAAGCGCAGTAACTGCAATGTCGATATTAAACACAGGCAACGTTGGTATTGGGCTAACGGATCCTGACCAAAAACTGGAGGTAGCAGGTACAATCAAAGCATCTAACGGCGGTGCGAGCTATTCGGAGCTTTATGGGTCAGGAGCATCAGGAGGTATAAATAGTGATTCAGGTGGACACTTTTATTTCGATCAGCGTACTAGTTCGAGCGACTTTATTTTCCGTACAAGTAGTGGCGGGACTCTCAATGTTACGCCGTTGACCGTCAAGGCAAGTGGCAATGTCGGCATAGGGACTGCTTCGCCAAGTTCTCTTTTGCATCTTTCTGCAGGGTCAAGCGGTGCAACTGCTATAGGTAATGCACAATTGATACTTGAGGCACCAGGTTCGCGCTACCTGCAGTTTGCTCTTCCAGCTGCGAGTACTGGCGGTATCTACTTTGGCGATTCTTCTGATAATGATCGTGGAGGAATCACGTATCAAAACAGTACCGCTGCTGGATTACCTGACACAATGACATTCACTACTAATGGGAATGCGCGGGCGGTTATTAATAGCACCGGCAACGTCGGCATTGGGACGACTAATCCGGGAGCGAAGTTGGATGTGGTACAACAGACAAACGCAACCGCGCTTAATATAACAAACTCAGCAACAGGAAGCGCTATCAATATTGCTGATACTGGCACCGTTGACAGCATCTTAGTTACAAAAACAGGTGCTGCTGTGACCAACAATTCGACGATGGCGGGTCTGAAAATTAGTAGCACTCTGCAGCATACTGGTGTAGCTGGGCTTGGGCGAGGAATCGATGTTACAGTAACAAACAATACAGGGAATACAGGCATTTTGTACGGCGCAAATATCTCTGCAACAGCTAATACGGCTGGAGCTACTGCAGTTGGTTTGAGTGTAACCTCAGCGTCCTCTGCAGGGACGAATTATTCCGCGCTTTTTAATGGCGGCAACGTCGGTATTGGGACGACGAATCCACTTTATAAACTGAGTGTGTCAGGGACAAATAACACTGTAGCTATTCATGCATCATCAAACACAAATAATGACACACTCTACTATGGTACTGGCACAGTAACAGGTACCATCAATCTATTTACGAGTGATATCTCTGCAACAAATGGTGTGATTGGTAGTATCCGTAACACTAGTAATACCCCAAATGCCTTAGCGGTATTAAATCTTCAAGTTGGAGGAACTAGTGCTAATGATCCAGTCATTCAATTTACAATCCCAGGTGCTTCATCAAATTGGCTTGTGGGTGTAGATAACTCCGACTCTGACAAATTCAAGATTTCCAATAATGGCGCATCGACCGTAGGAGCAGGAGACATGCTGACGATTGATACAAGCGGCAACGTCGGCATTGGGACGACGACACCAGCACGCAAACTGGTAGTTCAGGGTCTTATTGAGCAATGGGTTGATAGTTCAACAAACTGGTACTTCGCACAGCGTGGCTTAGGTGTTATTGGGCTCCTTGGAAATCGCTCCGATTACTTCTTGAACTTCAACACTTCAAACCATAGAGTTTCAGTTGGCGGTGATGCTGATTTTGGCAGCAAGTTTAACGTGTCTGGAAACGCAAGTATTGGTAGTTCGTACGATGCGACAGCCGCTCCAACCAATGGGTTGATAGTTGAAGGCAACGTCGGCATCGGCACCACCTCTCCATACGCCAAACTTTCTGTCACTAACACCGGCTCTGCTCCTTCTTTTATTGTTGAAGACTCAACCTCTCCTGACTCGACACCCTTTGTGATTGATGCGAGTGGGAATGTGGGGGTGGGGACGGCGGTGCCGAGCGCTAATCTTCATATCGAGCGAAGTGGCTCTGGTGACATACTGCGAATTGAAAGAACTGGAGTCTCAGCACTAACAATCAATAGTACCACTAATGTAATCAGGTTGAGCGAAGTGTCTGCAAGTGATTATCAGTTAGTATTGGCAAACACCGGCTTCGTTGGCATCGGGACGACAGTGCCCGAGGCGAAGTTCCACGTAAATTCAGGCGCGGCAGAGGCTATCCGTATCCAAGGCACCGCGGCATATCTTTCCTACTACGACACCTCTGGGACAGACAGGCTTGGATACATACAACACACAGGCGCAAATCTTGCACTCGTAAACGAAGAGGTGGGTCCGATGACTTTCTATACCTCTGAAGTTGAACGAGTTCGTATAGATTCCAGCGGCAATATGGGCATTGGCACGGCAGCGCCGAACAGAAAGTTGGTTGTATCTGATGGGTCAAAAGGATTTGAGTTTGGTGCAGGAGTAGGCGTCTTCTCTGGTAATGAATTACTCAACTATAATCGTACAACTAGTTTGTATATACCTTCTCAAGTGTATGCCTCAACACATACATGGTATAGCGGAACAGGTGGATCAGTGAGAGCGCTGGATATAGATACCTCAGGCAACGTCGGGGTGGGGACGGCGGCGCCGGGAGTAAAACTAGAGGTGAACGGCGGAAGTGGTGTCGCAGCTATTCGCCTTGCAACATCTGTCCTCACGAGTGGGTTTGATATCGGCTATCTCAATGGTACCTCCGACCCTGCGCTCTATCTTTTGAACCGACAGAATGGTGGTTTGATTTTCAGCACAAACAATACAGAACGAGTCAGAATTGATAGTAGCGGCAACGTTGGCATCGGGAATACTGCCCCGGCTGCGCTCTTGCATTTGGGAATTAATCAAGGGACTACAGATGCAGCTCAGCTTATTCTCAATGATGATGCGAATTTCCGCGGCGAGTTTGGCTACAACGAAGCAGGTAACACAATCATGCATATAGCGAATACCTACAATAACAATGCAGCCCGTATGGATTTTAGAATGAAGGGTTCAGCGGCGGCGAATACGGTTATGACAATATCGGGCTCTGGCAACGTCGGCATTGGGACGACTTCCCCTACTTACAAACTTACTGTTGCAGGATTAAATAGTGCAGGACCGGGTTCCGCAGCTCAGCTTGCTGTTGGTGACGGTGGTAACGGGAGCACAGGGAAAATGCTGCAAATTGGGTATAACACCACAAATGATTACGGCTGGATTCAACCTGTTCATTGGGGTGATAACTACAAGAATTTGATCTTGAATCAAAACGGAGGCAACGTCGGCATCGGGACGACAAGTCCATGGCGTACCCTTTCAGTAACCGGCACTGTCGGCTTCGACGGCCTCACTGGCTCCACGGGAGCCGGGTCTCTGTGTCTCACTTCAAACAAACAAGTGGTATACAACAGTGCATCAGACAGCTGTCTTCCATCACTAAGAGAAACAAAACACGACATTGCTTCGTTATCACTTAAAGCGATTAGTGTTGTAACGGCGCTTGATTCTGTCTCATTTATATATAATGGTACAACACGAACACGATATGGATTTATTGCTGAGGATGTAGCAGGTGTAAATGAGGTGCTAGCAACCTACAATGATGAAGGAATGGTAACAGGTATCGATGACCGATCTATTCTTTCGGTTTTGGTAAGGGCATTCCAAGAGTTTTATGAAATAACATTGAGTCGATTTGAACAGCAAGATGTGTACAATGCGGATCAAGACAAAAAGATTGAAGCATTGGAAAAACGAATCAGAGAGCTGGAAGCTATACATACCAGCGCATCTGATGCTACACAACAAGATGCTGAAAGTGGCGGCGGTGCTATGCCACCAGAAGTGGAACCTGAAAATGATCCCGTTATAGATATTGAATCTTCTGATCCTGATACTCAACGTGCCCAAGAGGAAGTACAGACTCCTGATGAGCCTGCGGAAGAAGTGGTAGTAGTTGAAGAAGCAGCAACAGATCCATCAATCAGTGAGGCGGAGTAATCTGGGGTATACTTATTCAATGAGTATGTTTTATGTGTATATGTTGTTGTGTAAGGATGGGTCACTATACACTGGCATAACCACAGATACCACTCGCCGTTTAGAAGAGCATAAAGATGGTGTGGGCGGAAGGTATACCAGAGCAAAAGGGGTATTGCGCATGGTCTTTACTGAAGTGTGTGAAAATAGATCCATTGCCTCAAAAAGGGAGATACAGATAAAAAAGTTGTCAAAACCAGAAAAGTTGATGCTTATAAAAAGTACTGCTCAAAAAAAATGAAAATGTTGCTATACATACTTGTGGTGGTTGGGTTGTATATGGTGTATGAGGTGGGTCGATTTGCCTACAACATTCATATCGCAAGAGGGCTTAGTGAGGTTGCGGTCCGTTTTGAGAAATTAGACGAAAATATGAAAGAGAGTGGGGTAGAAGGTGGGATACACCTGCTGGTACTTGGAGACAGTACCGCGGTAGGGGTGGGTAGCACTGCAAGCGAGTCAGTACCTGCTTACCTAGCAGAATATCTTGGCGCTACTCATGTAGAAAACTATGCGGTGTCAGGGGCACGCACAAGTGATTTAGCTAGGCAACGCTCCATGGCGAAGCGCTCGAAATACGATATGGTACTTATTCAGATTGGCGCAAATGACATTATACGCTTTGTTGATCTTGATGAGGCTATTAAACGCATAGTTGCTACGGTGAGCGACCTCAAGAAGCAGTCAAAAGAAGTGTACGTCCTTACTGCTGGTGATATAGGTGCAAGTGCTCTATTTCCATGGTTTGCGCGACCTATATATCACGCTCGAACTATGGAGTACCACAAAAAGGTTGAGGGTGCGATTGCATCAGTGGGTGGTGTGTATGTAAATTTGTATGAATCGCCGCAAAAGGATGTATTTGTTCTTGATCCGGATCGCTATTTTGCAAAGGACGGATTGCACCCATCAGCACTTGGATATAAAGAGTGGTTTACAAAAGTGGTAACTAGTATGGAATCACTGAAGCAATAATAAATCTTTGATATACTACACCTATGAAAACATTGTCAGCATTATTTGTAGGGGCAGTTATTCTTAGTGCGGTGTGGTATTTTTATACCTTATCCCTCAAGGATGATGTGGTGGGTGTAGTTGAAGCGCCAATTATGTCACCAAAAGATGCCACGTACGTAATTGATGGTACGCAAGTAACATTACGCAACGGTGTTGCTGAGCAAGAAGTAGTAGCCGGAAGCGCATCCAAGGTAATAACTCGATACTTTGGCAATGAAGTAACACACGACCTAGATGGCGATGGACGCATGGATACTGCCTTTTTGCTTTCTCAAGAGACAGGGGGTAGCGGAGTATTTTATTACCTTGTTGCCGCCCTTAATAAAGAAAGCGGCTACGTAGGATCAAAAGGAGTATTTATAGGTGACAGAATCGCACCGCAAAGTACCAGCATTGAAAATGAGAATGTCATAGTGGTAGCGTATGCTGATAGAGCGGTAGGTGAAGACTTTAGTACTCAGCCATCTGTTGGAAAGAGCATGTCACTATTACTTGACCCTACCACATTAACCTTTGGTGAAGTCGTGAAGGATTTTGAAGGTGAGGCAGACCCATCAACAATGACCCTAAGTATGAACAAGTGGAGATGGATAAAAGCAACTACTAGAGAGGGTGACATTACTCCGAATAAGGCAGACAAATTTACTCTTACCTTTAACAAGGACGGTACTTTTTCAGCGTCAACAGATTGTAATGGAATAGGGGGAGAGTATGTTGCGGGTAAGTCTAGCCTATCCTTTGATAAAATGATGTCTACCTTAATGTACTGTGATGGTTCGCAAGAGAGAGTATTTTCTGACTTTCTTACAAATACTGAAGGATTTGTATTTACCTCTAAGGGAGAACTCATTCTTACCTTAAAGAATGATGGCGGTACTGTCATATTTCGTTAGGCAGATCATCACGCGCTTTGATAACAATACTTTTCTGGTACTATTAACCGGTACTAGGTTACTTTTACCACTACCATGGCTTCACTTACAGATGAACTAACAGCTAGAGGACTAATAGATGGTGTTGGAGGCGGCACCCTAAAAGAGGTGTTGTCTAAGAAGAGAAACGTATACTTAGGAATGGATCCTACTGCTGATTCACTTCATGTAGGGCATCTAGTCCCTATACTTCTTATGCATCATTTAGCGCAAGCGGGGCACAAGCCCTACTTTATAGTGGGTGGCGGTACCGGTCTTATTGGCGACCCGCGAGCAAGTGGGGAGCGCCCTCTCATTACTACGCAAGAAGTAAACAAAAACGTAAAAGGTCTTTCTAAGCAACTTAGCACTCTGTTTGGAGAAAAGTCTTTTGTAATGATAAACAATGCTACGTGGCTTACTAAACTTCGTGCAATAGACTTTTTGCGTGACATAGGCAAACACTTTACGGTAAACCAACTTATAAAAAGAGACCTCATAAAAAGACGCTTAGAAGATGAGCAAGATAGCATTTCATACACTGAATTTTCTTATTCGTTACTACAAGCGTATGACTATGAAGTGTTAGCAGATACCCATAATGTTGAGCTTCAGATTGGCGGCGCTGATCAGTGGACAAATATTCTCTCTGGTATTGATTTGGTAAGAAAGCGTCTAGGTAAAACTGTATACGCGCTAACCACTCCTATTATTGTAGACAAAAGTACTGGTAAAAAGTTTGGAAAGTCAGAGGGTAATGCGGTATGGCTTGATGCCGCAAGGACTTCACCATTTGCCTTCTATCAATTTTGGTTCAATGTAGCTGATGAGAATCTTGAGGAGTATTTAAAGATATTCACCTTTCTTTCGCTAAAAAAAATAGAGCACGTACTGACTACACACACCGCTGCGCCGCACAAAAGGCTGGGGCAACGTACGCTTGCTAGCGAAGTAACTGCATTTATCCACGGAAAGGAGGCGGTAGAAAGCGTGGAGCGGGTGATGGCTATCCTATATCAGGGCGAATCACTTGCTCGCATCTCTGTAAAAGATAAGGCATTACTTATTAAGGAAGCCCCATCTTTTGTGGTAAATAAAAAAGATGTCTCGAAGGGTGTTTCTGTTGTTGATGTGCTAGTGATGAGTGGGCTTGCAGAATCTAAAGGTGATGCAAGAAGATTGCTCTCTCAAAAAGCTATCTCAATAAATGGAGAGGAGGTGTCACAAGTTGATGAATCGATACGTATTGATAGTTTTGAAAATGGCATCACACTCCTGCGTCGAGGGAAGAAAGTGGCAATCTTGGTTCTTGCGTAGTCCTATTATGTCTCTTTCAGTTTCTTCAGAGCATTTGCTAAAGGATCCTATCCCTAAGCTTATACTTGCACTCGGTATTCCGTCTGCGGTGGGGTTTTTCTTCAACACAATGTACAACATTGTGGATACATTTGTGGCAGGGAAGATCTCGCCTGAGGCACTTGCCGCACTTTCGATTACCTTTCCAATATTCTTTCTTATCATTGCATTTGGTTCTGGAGTAGGAACAGGCACCACATCTCTTTTGTCTAATTTTATAGGAGCAGGTAATACCGATGAGGCGAAGCGCTACGCAGTCCAGGCGATTTCATTTGGGTTGTTTCTCTCTATTATACTTTCGTGTATAGGTTATTTTTCTGCTCCGCACTTGTTCAGTATGCTTAGCGCTGAAGGGGATGTACTCACACAAGCACTCCTCTATATGCAACCACTATTTCTTGGTTCGATATTTTTTAGTATGAGTTTCGTATTCAACGCAATACTTAACTCTTTAGGGGATACAAAATCATATCGCAATGTACTTATAGCGGGATTCTTTATTAACCTTATTGCCGATCCGGTACTCGCATTTGGTTATTTTGGATTTCCAGCTCTGGGTATTCTTGGTGTTTCTCTTGCAACTATACTTTCAACGTTTGTTGGATTTGTATACCTTGCATACAAGGTATACCACACTGGTATTCTCACGGCGGATCATGTAAGGAAGCATTTTCTCCCAGAAAGAGAGCCATATATAAAAATCTTCTCACAAGGTTTTCCTGCAAGTTTGTCTATGATGACAATCGCACTTGGATCATTTGTCATCACCTATTATGTGGCACTTTTTGGACCAGACGCTGTCGCGGGATATGGTACCAGCATTAGGATTGAGCAGATATTTTTGATACCTGGAATCGGGCTTACCATCGCGGTCCTTACCTTAATAGGGCACAACAATGGCGCAAAGCGATTTGATAGAGTGCAAGAGGTAGTTTCGGTTGCGTTGAAGTATTCACTCATAATGAGTCTTGGGGTATCACTTTGTATATATTTCTTGGGTAGACAATTGGTTAGCCTGTTTACCAGCGATGAAAATATTATTGCCTATGGGGTAGGATATCTTTCTATTGCTGCGCTTATTTCATGGGCGTACGGCATTATCTTTGTTTCAGAGTCTTCACTTCGAGGCCTCAAGCACGCCTTCTTTCCGCTCATAATCGGTATTCTTAGACAGGTGGTTATTCCACTACCGGTATTTTTCTTTGTGACTACTATGTTCCCGGGCAATATCAAGGCGTTGTGGTGGTCTGTATTCTTTATTGTGTGGACTGGCGCTATCGCAACCTACTTCTGTATGCGCTCTGTGTTGAGAAAAGAATCACACGCGCAATCAGCGTAATTTATTGCAAAGATGCGTATGGTAGAACGTCGTACGGCAACAAAGGTACATCGATTTACCACTACGGTGATGGTCTATGGTGGAAATACACACGCACAACCGCAAAAGGGCGCATGGTACTTTGCGCCTCTTCCAATTGCATTGTCTACAAAGCTAAAAAATACTCATAAAGATATTGCCAGGGGATGGGGTTCCTTGCGAGTGAGTGCGCGTATTGGAGCAACTGAGTGGAATACATCTATATTCCCTGATACGAAATCAGGCGTATATTTATTACCCCTAAAGGTAGAAGTAAGAAGAAGGGAGGCTATTGGAGATGGTGATGCAGTCTCTGTATCATTAGGTGTGATACAAGAACAGAGGCGTTGATTCGATGAGACAATGAATAAAATTAAGGCAAGAGATGAAGATAGATGGGAGAAAAAATAGACTGCTGATTCAGTATTATCCCTATGTGAGATTCTTAGATTGTCTGGCTTTCACGCCCACTAACATACACGGGGGCGTCTCTTTTAAGGTGTTCATCGTCAAAGCCGAGGGTTCGTAATGCGCTTTCTGTTGAAGAGAAGAATTTACCTTCTTTCATTAGGTTTGCAAAAATACTGTCACGAGTTGTAAGTGTAGTGATGTAGTCACTGGCTGATGCGATAAGAATATTTTTCTTCATTCGCATTGCGTCATCTATACCTTCTGCGAGTGTGTCGATACCGTCTAGATCAGCGTAGTGGAGGTTTCTCATACGGATTACGATAGTTTCAATTGAAGGTGTGTTGGAAAGGATGCGAATATTATCACGGTGATAGACCGCATCAGCATAGCTTACAAATCCTCCAATGCTATACACCACCACATCAGGCGCTACTCCCTCTGGGATAGTAAGCATGCCCTTGCCAGAGAGTTTAATTCTTTGCTTGTTTACATTGAACTGCACCTCATGTCGTCCACGGGTAAGTTGATCGATAAGAATAAGTAGCGCAAGAATAGTTCCAAACAATACCCCTACTCCCGCATCATCAAGTACGGTGGTTCCTGCTACTACCATACCTACTAACAAGCTAGCCTTTTCATATTTCCAGAATCGCACAAAGTGTTCCACTTCTATGAGTCCGATTGCGGTCATGCTTAGTATTGCAGCAACAACAGGAAGAGGTAGGTACTGGAGATATGGCCATACAATAACACCAAGGAGAGCAGTGAATATTGCTGCCATTCCTTGAGAAGTCTTATGTGTGGCTCCACTTTTTATATTGAGTCCTGTACGGATAAATACACCAGTAGATGGAAGTCCCCCCATGATACCGCTTGCAATGTTTGCAAGACCGAGCCCGCGCAACTCTTTTCTTGGGCTATGCTCTGTTTTGGTAATCTTATCTCCAATGCGTGCGGTGATGAGTGTCTCAAGTACTGAGATAACCGCAATGATAAATGCTGTTTGCAAAAACCAAATGAGATTACCATTATCGGTAATGAAAGAAGTGATATCACTAAGAAGAGGTATTTGGATAAGGGTAATAGAGAGATCGCCAAATTTATCTTCAAGTGTAATAAATGAATATCCAAAGAATTTGCCTGTCTCAGAAAGGTAGCCAATTACAGAACCAAGTACCGCAACAGGAATTACTCCCGGAAGGAATCGTATCCACTTTTTCCACGCAAGGAGAATAACAAGAAACACACCAAAAAGTATCCCGCTTTCTATGCTGATTGCGCTTCTCATTTCAATAAACTGAACAAGGTCAGGGATAAGGTGGCCGTGTCGCTTAATGAGCGATAATCCAAATGCGTCATACAACTGATTTGCCGCAATAAGAACTGCTACACCGGATGCAAATCCATACACTACCGCATTTGGTATATAGCGTATGTACCTATCTAGTTTGAATAGGTACATAAGTAAGATACATATACCCGAGGCTATCGCGAGAAAGGGAAGTATAAGTGGACCAGCAAATAGCGCAGCGCCAAAGAGTATGGTGGTGAGCGCTCCAGCGACACCAACAATGTTGTAATTACTTGAACCAAAGAATGCTGCGACAAGAGTAGCCCATACGCCAGTGATGATACCCGGAATTGGACCAGCTCCAGATGCGATAGCAAGCGCAATTGAGAGTGGAAGAGAAATGAGCGCTACTGTAAGTGCAGAGCGCCAGTTCTCCTTTACCCGCTGTAGTGCAGCAGGAGTATTTAGTGTGTGAGACATAATAATATGTTTATAAACAATGAGGGCATGATACACCCCAAAAGTGGGGCTTGCAATAATGTTTTTTTGGATAGTGAAAAAAAGACGTGCAAAGTTTTACGACTCAGGTATGCTTTTTGAAGCTAAACCCACGAAAGGGGTTACCATGGTTTCGACTCTCTTGAAGAGGATTTCTCTCTTTGTTCTCGTTGTCTCCCTTATGCTAATTTTTTTGCCGCCGTTCTTTGGAGTATCTCTTCTCAATAGAGAAGAAGTTGTCATTAACAGACTCCAGAGATCTGAGTGTCCTACTCAAATATTGGAAACAACAAGAGAGAATATCGTTGCAATTTCTACATGTACACGGTTTAGCGATGTAATTCATCTCGTTCTCTTGGTAGAGGTACGAGATGCCCCGCACGGGAGCGTGCTACATACCGAGGTATTTTCTAGTATGGTTGCTAGTAGTAACACACCAACAGCAGCGTGTGTATTGCACTCATTCGTGTGGAGAATTCCATCAACACACGAGGTCCTGCAAGGAGAGATTACATTTGATATCGTTCCTCCAGGATGGAAGTTGCGTTATGACAGATTTCAAGTAAGCACATATGTGGTGCTTACAGAAGCGGTTTATCGTATCTACCCCTGCGGGCGCCACTTGGCGCCCGCAAATTTTTATTGCCATATAAAACAACACCGCTCATCTTCGATGAGCGGTGTTGTAATTATTTCTTACCGTTTATACTGCGACTACTGTGTCATTGCACCTTCAGTCTCTGTTGTTGGCGTCTTCATCTTTGCAACCAATGAGAGTTCAAGATTGATATTGTTGTCTATTGCGTTGTTTGCGAGGTTATCAAAGAATGACCCAGAACCATAGGTGATTCCCCAGACTGTTCTGTCTATACTTACTGTTGCCTTTGCCATAAGTGTTCCATCTTCAGTCGTATAGATTTCCGCTGGGAAGGTTACCGTATTTGTCTTTCCAAGTAGGGTAAGCTCTCCTGTTACTGTATAACGATGCGCATCTCCTTCAATTGGAGTCACAGCGGCAATCTTCATGGTAGCGGTTGGATAGGTTTCTACATTGAAGAAATCCTTTGACTTGAGATGCTTTTCAAGTCCAGATTCTTGTCCTGCCTTGCCGCCTCCAAGTGATGTTGCTTTGATACTATTCATATCAATAGTAAACGAACCAGTCGCCGTAGCACCATTAACCTCAATCATTCCTTCAGAGAGCATGATTGTGCCTTTGTGCACGTATCCAGCAACAAGAGGCTTTTGACCACTCCACATTACGTTACTTTCAGCGACTACCGCCTCGTATACACCTGATGAGGGGACGCTCTTTGAAGCTTTCATCTCATCTTGAGATGCTTCAGTTACTACTTCCTTGTTCATCTGTCGGTCTTCTTTCGTGAAGACATACCATCCGCCCGCAAGAAGCACGACGCCGATGAGTACGAAAATTCCTTTATTCATATGTGAATATCGTTACTAATTCCTACTTAATAAATGCCAGTATGGCAATGGGAGTATATCATAGACGCTATAGAATGGGGTACAATACTAGCTATGAAAAAGAAACGAGTAGTAGTCAACAATGCAATGCAAAAAGGTTACGTGTATTACCTCACAGAACCAATGGGGAGGCATTTTGACGAGGGGTTTAGTCCAATGCTAACTCCCAAACAAATGCTCTCTCTAGGTATCTTTTCTGGGGTGTACATGCGAGATGCTACTAAGGAGTATCCAAAGGATTGGTTTACGCGTGCAAAATTTGCAACTGGGGCACCAGACCCATCAATAAATTTTTTTAAGATAAAAGCAAGCACCACCCTTTCATATTGGAGAGCGAAGGGGTGGATACACAAGGATGATCCGAGGGGTTGGTTTGAGTGGTACTGTCGTTACTATATGGGTAGGAGGCATGAGGATGATGCTCGGCAGATTCGCAGATGGCGTCAAATGAAGCGTCATATTGCACAATTGCAACATCATTGTCGTGTGGGTGACACTGCTTGTCGTCCGAGACAGCGTCAAGCATTACTCCACTTTGCATACGATAGTCGCGCGTTGTAGAACTTCTCCCCAGATTAACAAGCACACTAACTATAGTAGAGGTATACTATACATATCCCTATGGCTTACAGTTACCGTATTTTGGTAGTTGATGACGAGCGCCCTATGGCGCGCGCACTTGAGCTTAAGCTTACTAGGGAGGGGTATGAGGTGGTAGTGGCTCATAATGGCAAGCAAGGAATCGAGGCATTTGATGCAAATGAATTTGATGTGGTGATTCTCGATTTAGTGATGCCGATTATGGACGGGTTCTCTGTACTAAAAGTCTTAGGGAAGAAGGGCGCGCGAATTCTTGTTTGTAGCAATCTAAGCCAGCGCGAAGATATAGCAAGAGTACGAGAGCTTGGTGCAAGTGATTATTTTATTAAATCAAATACACCGCTTCATAAAATTGTGGAATTGGTTAATAGCTATATTCCACGCAAGGCAGAAATTAGCAGGATACAAACTAAGAGAGCAATACTTACACGATAGTGAAAGGCGCTACGTTAACCGTTTGACCGTATGGCAATACAAAAGTCTGGCAAGGCAACACAAGTTGCTGATGAAAAAATGCTTTCGATTTTAGTTTCTGGAAACTATATCGCTGAGGAGGATAAGCAGAAAGCACTTGATTTTGCGGAAAAAGAGGATACACACGCGCTTGAGTATCTGTATAAGGAGAATCTTATTACTAATGACTTGTTGGGTCAGGCGATTTCGGAGCACTTTTCTGTGGTGTATGCAGACTTAAACTCCCACAAGCCACCACACGATCAGATAGTAGAAATTCCAGAAGAGATTGCCACCAAATATAGAGTGGTACTATTTGAAAAAAGAGACACTGAGTATGTAATTGCAACTGATGGTCCAAAGGCTCGAGGTCTTTTGGGAGTGCTTAAGGAGTTGTTTCCTCAGAAAAAAATTGTAATTGCATTTTCACTACCAATAGATATCGACGCGATTTTAATAGAATACAGAAAAGCGCTTTCTACCAGGTTTGCAAGTATTATAGAAACGAAAGATAGACGTATTGCTCCTACGCTTATTGAAGAGATAGTTGAAGAGGCGCTTGTGTTTAGGGCTTCAGATATTCACTTTGAACCACGAGAGGGTGAGGTAATTATTCGTTTTCGTATTGATGGTATTTTGAAGGAGGCAGGAAGGTTGCCTAAGGATTTATATGAGACGGTGTTAAATCGAATAAAAGTACTTGGACGATTGCGTACAGATGAACACCGCGCGGCGCAGGATGGGGCTATTCGTTTTAGAACGCCGACTATATCGGTTGATTTGCGAGTATCAATACTTCCACTGATTGACGGAGAAAAGGTGGTGATTAGAGTGCTCTCCTCATATATACGAAATTTCACTCTTGGCGACATTGGGTTATCTGACGCACATCAGAAGATATTGCTTGATGCGGCAAAGAAACCATTTGGCATGATTTTGGTTACTGGACCTACTGGGTCTGGAAAGACAACCACTTTGTATTCACTAATAAAAATTTTGAATAATCCCGAGATTAACATAGCTACTATTGAAGACCCCGTTGAGTACAAAATAGAGGGTGTTAACCACATGTCAGTTAATAACCAAACCAATCTTTCATTTGCGGAAGGGTTACGCTCAATAGTAAGACAAGACCCAGATGTTATTTTGGTAGGAGAAATTCGAGATAAAGAAACCGCAGAAATTGCCGTTAACGCAGCGTTGACAGGGCACTTACTATTTTCTACCTTTCACGCTAATGATGCTGCTACTGCAATACCACGACTTCTTGATATGGGTATTGAATCATTCCTACTCTCATCCACACTCGAGCTTGTTATTGGTCAGCGACTAGTTAGAAGAATATGTGAGCAGTGTAAGTACAGTAAAGAAATAAGCAAAGAGGAAGTGTCTCAACTTTCACCTCAAGCTGCGCAGATGATTACTGGAAAAAGTTTGGTTGCGTATGAGGGAAAGGGGTGCGAAGCATGTAATCATAGTGGCTACTCAGGAAGAACAGGGGT
This sequence comes from uncultured Candidatus Saccharibacteria bacterium, assembly GCA_964409035.1. Taxonomy (GTDB): domain Bacteria; phylum Patescibacteriota; class Minisyncoccia; order Phycocordibacterales; family UBA12088; genus CAYPBQ01. Next base: position 176,691 of record CAYPBQ010000001.1, on the reverse strand, counting down.
GTTTGAGCTTGTGCCAGTAGGAAAGGAGATGCAAGAGTGCATTGTTACATCACCTAATGCACATGAGGTATGGGCACTAGCGCGAACATTAGGTACTCAATCCATGTTTGAAAATGGTATGGAAAAAGTCTTACACGGAGAGACAACTATAGCCGAGCTTGTGCGTGTGGTGCCGCCATCACGAGCAGAATAACTCATGAACGATAAAGAATACTCACACAAACGGCTTCCATTTGAAACTCTTGGTATACGCGAAGAGCGTGATTATTTTATAGAAAACCTTTCAGTTCTTACCGCGTCAGGATTGGGGGTAATTCAAGCAGTTGATGCCGTGCAAAAAGAAATGAAGAGCACTACCATGAAGCGAATCATTGTGGGCTTACGGGAAGATATTGAAAACGGCGTTCCGTTTTGGAAAGCGTTAGTTCGAACCGGATTATTTCCTGAGTATGTAATAGCGATAGTTAAAATAGGTGAGGAGAATGGACGACTCAGTCACAATCTAAAGTTTGTGGTGACTACACAAAGCAAGAACAGAATGTTCAAATCAAAACTGAAAAGCGCAATGATGTATCCTGTCTTTGTGCTTGGGGTGACATTGGTTATTGGTATTGGTATCTCGTGGCTAATTTTGCCACGACTCGCTACTGTCTTTGATCAACTACAACTTGACCTACCATTTCTTACGAGAGTGCTCATTGATTTTGGAACATTTTTAAGTAAGTACGGAACAATCGCAGTCCCACTATTTGTTGTGACAATAGTGCTCACTATGTTTTTTGTGTTTGTCTACTCAAAGACTCGCTTTATTGGGCAAATGATTATGCAGAGGATGCCTGTAATAAAAAACATAGTAAGGCAAATCGAAGTCTCGCGGTTAGGGTTTATCATGGGTACGCTCCTTGCTAGCGGCCTTACGCTTGTTGAAGCAATACGCGCGCTTAAAGATGCAACCACCTTTGTTTCTTATAAACAATTTTATTCGTACCTTGAAACACAGATTGAAAACGGATATACATTCAGGCTCGCGTTTGATGAGTACCCTTCATATGAGCGATTGATTCCTACAAGTGTTGGACAGCTCATCATTGCGGGAGAAAACTCAGGAACACTCTCTGATACCTTTATGCATATAGGAAAAGTATATGAAGAGCGTACCGATATTGCCACAAAAAATCTCTCAGTCATTATTGAGCCGATACTACTTATTATTATATGGGCAGGAGTAGTTGCGGTGGCGTTTGCGGTCATATTACCTGTATACAATCTTACTAGCGGGCTTAATATGGGATCTAGCACTAACGCGCCAGTAACAGAGGGTAATCCAATTGGTGAAGTTGCATTTACCAAATTTGATGAGGTTCCAATATATACTGCGGCAGATGAACAGGCAGTAGTACTACAACAAGCAAGTAATAGTGTTGGTTATGATGTGGTTGAGGTAACGTCTACATGGGTACGAGTGATAGTTAAACCTGGAGTCGAGGGATGGATAAAAAGGAGTGATGTGCGTGAATCAAGTACCGGGGCGGCAGAGATATAAACTCACTCATATATGCACGCATTACAGAAAGGATTTACATTACTAGAATTCTTACTCTCGGTGAGTATAGTTGCTTGTGTTGCTGCTATCATTGCTCCGGTGTACCTTTCGTACCTTGAGAGAGTTGATATGTCAGTTGCTGAAGGAGCGATACGCGAACAGATTTCTCGCGCGAGCGCCTATGCGTATTCGGACAAGCAACAAGGCGCCTGGGGAGTGTATGTTACCGCTACAAGTACCACATTATACGCTGGCTCTTCGTATACACAGAGGACTCCTCACGCCGATGAAATAATCACATTTGGTACATCGTATGGAGTATCGGGTATGCGAGATGTGCGATTTTCATCAGAAAATATATTTACCCTTACACCTTCCACCATCACGTTAGTCTCTCCATCGCTTATTTCGCGGACTATTTCAATAAACCGTTATGGGGTGACAGAGGCGCATAATTAATATGAGAGTCACGGAAAGAGGGTTTTCAATAATAGAAGTTCTTCTCAGTGGAGCACTCCTTGCTATTTACAGTACGATATTTGCAGGGGTGCTGTTGTACTCTGAGGAAAGCACATCAGATGCACTAAACAGACTTTCAGCTACCGCACTTGCAACACAAGCAATCGAAGTGGTGCGTGATATACGTGAGGCAGATTTTGCTCACCTTGTAGATGGTATGTATGGAGTTGATGTATCCGCTGATGGGTACAATCTTCATAGCCCCCCAGATGTGCATGGCAATCTTACTCGAGTGGTGGCGATAGAATCAATTGATGCACACACAAAAGAAGTTACAGCGACAGTCTCATGGCAAGAGCGAGGGTACGTGACAAGAATGATTTCGTTAGTCACATACTTTTATAATTGGGTCCAGTCTGGAGTGCTGGCATTTATCGATACCACATTTGCTGAGTTTTCATCAGGAAAATCACACTCAGTATATATAGATGAGTTACGAGATAGTATCATACTTGAAAAGGAGGGGGACTGGAAAACCGGCTTTACGTATAATGTGAATGATTTACCAGGCGGTGCATCAATTCGATCAATAGCCTCGGATGCTACAGAGATGTATGTGGGACGAGATGAGAGCGTGACATCTTCTGAGCTTGCAGTGCTAGACATTGCTGCTATATCAGAGGGTATAGTCACTCCTACTAAGAGTTATGATATTGGGCATAGTATCCGTGCTATTGCGGTAGCAACAAGTACGGTATTTATCGCTACTAATACACAAAATGCTGATTTGCTGCTATTTGACCGCATGACTGCAAGTACTACTCCTATTGATGTGCCAGGAGCAGCGGGATCAATTGCTATTGCGTCCTACAATGGATATGTGGCTGTGGGAAAACCAGCACAGACAGAGAGCGAATTTTTTATTTTTTCTGAAGAAGGTGAGCTGATTGGATCTGTTGAGGTTGGTGATGCGGTTCGTGCGATTGCGCTTACTCATAGGTATGCGTACCTTGCCACAGATAATGTAGATGAGCTGTGGATTGTTGATTATACTGATTGCCCTCAAGGTGTGTGTAGTGTGGTGCGTACATATAATCCAAGTGATGCAAATAATCCTAACGCTACATCTGTTACGGTTAAGGATAACCTTGTATTCATAGGAATGGATACCAATAGGGTGGTAGGTCTATCATTTGAAAGCCCGATAACCACATCAAGTGGAGTAGAAGAATTATTTAATACTGATTACGGCACATCAAACGTAGCTTCACTTTCTTATGATTCACTTTATGCGCGGCTTTTTATCGCTCAAGAATCTTCATACGGCGCAGAGGTTAGAGTGGTATCCTTGGAGGATTTTTCTACTACTACCATAGATGTTACGGGTGCATACAGTCCATATGCAATGATAAAAACAGGGCGTTTCTTGGTAACAGGTGGCGCTCAGGGAGTACTTAATATTATTTCTGCTGGTAGAGGGGGATGGACAGAGCCAGTAATGGTTGCCAAGGAAGATGTAGCTGGTGCGGATAACGCAGTACACGTAGAACTTGTTGAATCACTTGCTTACGTTACCAGAACAGACGCAGGAGCAAGTATGGATATCGCGGTGTATGAGGTGAGTGATCCAAAGAGGCCAGTATTTTTAGATGGACTCAATCTCTCTGCGAGTGCTTTTGATGTTGCGGTGGTGGGGGACTTTGCGTACATTGCGACATCACACAACTCTGAAGAAGTAATGGTGTTATATGTAAAGGACCCAACAAATATTGTTAAAGTTGGTTACTACAACCTAGATTCTGGTTCAGACGCGCGGGCAATTATGAGTATCGGTAATACATTGTTTGTAGGCACCACACAGAACACCTCTTCTGGGCTCAATTACGAGGTGCATGTTTTAGTTCCTAATACCACTAATCAATCCTCGGTAACATTTACACAAATTGGCGGGTATGAGGTAAATGAAGATGTGTTAGGTATAGACACACAAGGAGATACTCTTTTTTTGGCAACCGACAATAATAGCAGTGAGCTTGTCATTCTTGATGCTTCTAATAAAGCCTTGCCAGCCGTAAGGGCTTTAGTTGATATACCCGGAACACTGTCAGCAACTTCTGTCGCTGTTACAGGTACTACCGCATACGTTGGTACTAATCACGCATCATCAGAAGGTGACATGCATATAATAGACATATCAACTCTTTCTACGCCCCAATACAAGGGGACATACAATATCGGAGAAGATGTAACGGGGATAGGTGTTGTGTTTCCTACAGTGTTTGTGGCAACAAACAACAATGCAAGTGGTTTTGCTGCGCTTGATGTAGCGTCTTCAACTAATCCAACAATGGTTTCAACATATAACAATGCGGGGGATTGCAACGGTGTTACTGCACATGAGTCATTTGTGTATGTGGCATGCGAAAATAATAATGCCGAATTGCTAATTCTTTCACCTAAGGAATTGGAACGATTGTACGCGCAAGAGGGTTGGTTTACTTCGCGGTGGTATCACACAAACAAACAGGAAGTCACCATTAGAAATGTTGCCTTGGAAAATATGAATATTGCATCAACCTCTGTGTCGCTTATGATTAGATATGCCTATTCACATAGTCCACTTACTACAAGCTCTTGGTACGGTCCTTATGTAGAAGGGGATGATCTTGAGTTACCCTCTAAAGAGATGCGCGCTATAAATCCATATCCATTACTACAGTACCGCCTTAGGCTTGCGACAGAGATTGCATCTAGTACGCCAGAAGTAGAATCAGTAAGTATTTTTTATGAATAGTCAAAAAGGATTCACTCTGGTAGAGACCATGCTCTATCTTGCCATCATGACCGTGGTACTTGGTGCGGTATCTTCGTATATATATAGTATGCTTAGGGCCGAATTTCGGCATCAAGAAACTTCGCAACTATTTCAGGATGCAGACAGGGTACAGCGATTACTCACGTATGATATCCGAGTAGCTAAGCGGGTACTTTATCCTACACTATTTAGTACTAGCACCTCACTTTTGCTTGAGCGAGAAGACGGTACTATCGTTGCGTATGAATTTGTTTCTTCAGGTGTGTGGAGGAGTGAGGATACAATAGCGCCTGAGCGTATCACTTCTCCTGAAACATTAGTTAGCAGTTTTACCGTACTTCACGTTGGCACGTCTTCATCACCGGGTGTGGTTGATGTGAGCACTTCATTTATTAGAGGTATGACATTGTCGGGTAGTGCGAATAATTATCTTTATACAATAAGGAGCGCTGCAGCGGTGGGACAATAACTATGCTTATGCACACTAATCAAGAAGGCTATATCACTCTGTTCGCTACTATGATTGCTGGTGCTATTGGTATGTCAATCGCGCTTCCTATTGTGCTACTTGGTATAGATACAGAAAAACAGAGTTTACATACGTATCATGAAGCTCAAGCAATACAACTTATAGATGCATGTATTGAAATGGGATTATACAAGATTAGTGAGAATGCTAGCTATTACGGACAGGAAACTCTTGCATTTGGCGGCGGTAATTGTGTAATGACGGTGTTGGTTACCGATGATGCCACATATTTACTTGCCACAAGTACCATGTCTGATATTGCAAAAACGGCTGAGTTGAAGCTTATTTCTACCAATCCAATTACTGTAGAGTATCTTAGATAGGTTGTTGATAGTTAGAGTAATCCACAGTTTATTTAGCGTCTTAACTAACAAGGCGCTATAATTAGCCAGTTATTAGAAATTATTAGAAAAATATTCAGCATGAATAATTCTTCACGAAGCACGCAGAATCGCGGATTCACCCTACTTGAAATTCTTCTCGTGGTGGCAGCAATCGGAATTCTTGCATCGATAGTTATTGTCGCTATTAATCCATCTAAGCAACTTGCGGAAACTCGCAACGCGCAACGTCGCGCTGACGTTAACACCATCTTGTCTGCGGTGTATCAGTATGCGATTGATAATGAGGGTAGACTTCCTTTCACATCGACTGGAACACTCACAGAAGTATGCGCAACTGGAGCACCATCATGTTCAGGTTTGGTTGACCTAAGCACGCTTACTGATGCAGAGACATACCTCATTTCAGTTCCTCTTGATCCACAGGGAGCTGTGTTGACTAACGGAGCAGGATATTCTATTGCAACTACTTCAAGTGGTCGCGTAGTGGTACATGCGCCAAAGGCAGAGCAAGGTCAAACGATCGAAGCACGACGATAGACCTTATTGAGAGCGTATAACTTTGTAGCACTATGCAATCAGCACATACTCGTATAACAAATCGAGGATTCACCCTACTTGAAATTCTTCTTGTGGTGGCAGCGATTGGTATACTTGCATCAATTGTAATTGTGGCAATCAATCCTTCTAAGCAGCTTGCAGAAACTCGCAACGCCCAAAGAAAGGCTGATGTAAACACAATCCTTAATGCGGTGTATCAATATGCAATTGACGAAAATGGGCAGATGCCATTTGTATCAAATGGTTCTCCTGTTGAAATATGCGCGACGGGAGTAGCATCTACTACCTGCGCATCTGGTGGGCTAGTGTTTTTAGGCGCACTCACTGATGGTGAGACATACCTTACACTGCTACCAAGTGATCCTCAGGGCGCGACAATTACTAACGGTACCGGATATACAATCGCAACTACCTCTGGTAATCGTGTAAGAGTCATAGCTCCTAAGGCAGAGTTAGATGACACAATAGAGGTTACTCGTTAATGAGAGTAGCGCACACAGTCGGAAACATGTTCCGACTGTTGCAGTGCTCTTATTGTGCACCACTACATGGATACTGATGATAGCCTAGAAAAACAATATAGAGATCTGGCTACCTCATATAGTGCACTTACAAATGTGCTCCATGATGTGGAGTTGGAAAAAGAGAAAGCGCTTGAAAGTGCTAAGGATCTTGAGAAGTTTAAACTGGCGGTTGAAAGCGCCTCAGATCACATCATCATCACTGACGCAGAAGGTATTATTACCTATGCAAATAGAGCGGTAGAAGAAATAACTGGATTTTCAAATGTTGAGGTGTTAACTAAGCGAGCAGGAGACGTGTCGCTGTGGGGTACTGAGTCATCGAGCAAGTTTTATGCAGGTGTGTTTGAACGGCTGATAAAGGAAAAGCGAAGCTTTATTGGTGAAATAGAAAACAAGAGAAAGAATGGTGAGCGGTATATTACTCACTCCACCATCTCACCTGTTTATGACGATGACGGCAATGTAGAATTTTTTGTCAGCATTGATAGAGATATTACTAAGGAAAAGCAAATTGATACTGCAAAAACAGAATTTGTCTCTGTGGCTTCACACCAACTGCGAACCCCGCTATCAACTGCGAATTGGTATATTGAAATGCTGCTATCGGGGGATGCGGGAAATATTACTGAGCAACAAAAAAAGTATCTTGCTGAGGCGTATGACAGTACGCAAAAAATGACTGCCCTTGTAAACGCACTGCTTAATGCCTCGCGTCTTGAGCTTGGTACATTTGCGATTGAGCCGGTTTCAATTGTGCCATCATCACTTGTTGAAGAGGTGGTGCTAGGCGTGGCGCCTCTACTTACAGCAAAAAATATAACAGTAAATACACATATTGATGATGAATTGAAGAGTGGGATAATAGCAGATAAAAATCTACTCTCGATTGTGTGTGGTAATTTTATTTCTAACGCAATAAAATACACCTACCCTGAGAGCGTTATTGATGTGCGACTTGAAAAGAAAAATGAAGGCGAGGTTTGCATCGGAGATCATGAAATTAAGACTGGCGGCATGCTATTTTCTGTTACTGATAGCGGATATGGAATACCACTTCAAGAACAATCACGTATATATGAAAAGATGTTTAGAGCACACAACATTAAAACTTTAGATGTTGATGGTACAGGACTTGGTCTTTATATCGTTAAAAAAATACTTGATGAGCTTGGCGGTATGACGTGGTTTGTGTCTGAAGAAAATAAGGGAAGTACTTTTTACGCTTTTTTCCCTGATCATTCTATGGAGACAGTGCGTGGTAGTAAGCCACTAGATAGTGGGCAGTTATAGGTATTGCGTACATGTACGACTCGTGGAACACTAATTGGCATGATTGAATATATACGCAACAAATTTCAGTATTACTTGAGTGAGATTGTCTACGGTGCCAATGATGGAATTATCACCACCTTTGCAGTAGTCTCTGGAGCGTCAGGGGCAGATTTGGGGGCAACGGTAATAATTATTCTGGGAGTATCTAATCTTATTGCGGACGGCTTCTCAATGGGATCATCAAGGTACTTGGCGCTTTCATCAGAGCAAGCTGTTCATGATAAAGATTCTGATGTGCAGAGTAGGTCTCCTATAGGAGACGGGTCTGCTACCTTTATCGCATTTGTTATTGCAGGAACACTACCACTTACGCCATTTTTATTTGGTGTATCATCTGACTATCAATTTGAGGTTTCTGCTATTGCAACAGCAATTACGCTCTTTGTGGTAGGGAGTGGTCGCGCGCTATTTACGAGATTACACTGGTTATATGCGGGTATGGAGATGTTACTTGTTGGTGGGGTAGCAGCAGCGATTGCGTATGGCATTGGATATGCAATTGATGTATTTATTTTGAAGTAATCTTGGTGGTACACTACAGTAACTAGGTCGAGTTTATCATTGAACAGTAGATGTATACATATGGCAGATCAACGATCAAACAAAGAAAAGAAAAAACCAAAAAAGTCAGTAAAAAACAAAAAATAAGTTGCTCACTTAAAGAGAGATATACAAAAAGGCGACTATGTCGCCCTTTTGTATTGAGGTACAATAGAGATGTTGTAATACAGCATATTGCATGAGCAAAAGGGTTTTGATGATTGGTTGGGATTTTCCTCCGCAAACCATGGGCGGTCTTGGTGTTGCGTGCAAGGGTCTTACAGATGCACTCATAGCTGACGGATGTGATATTACCTTTGTGCTTCCAAAGCCTCAATCAATTGATACTAGTATGCCTGTTGTATTTTGTTCAGTTCCCGACTTTTTTTCAAAAGATGGGTGGCATGGTCCCTATATTTCTTCATTACCACATGAGGGAGATGTCCCACTCACTCATTCGTGGAACAAGCTCATAGATGAATCAAAGGTGTACGCACACCAGATACAAGGGCAGGTGAGTGATATCGACTTTGATGTGATACATGCTCATGACTGGGTGAGCTATTTGGCTGGGGTAGCCGTGCAGAGAAAAACTAAAAAGCCACTTGTATTACATGTGCATTCGCTATCTTTTGATCAAGCAGCAAGTAATCATGTAGATAAAGAGATTTATGACATAGAGCGCGGGGCTTTTCTTTCAGCAGATCATATTGTGGCGGTGAGTGAGCGAACAAAACGGATGATTATAGAAAAGTTTTTAATTGAAGAATCAAAAATATCTGTAGTGTACAATGGGGTTGCAATAAGTGCATCAAATGTTCAATCGTCACTTGCGGTATTGCGACAACATGGATACCGTGTTGTGCTCTATCATGGACGAATCACTATACAAAAGGGCCCAGATTACTTTATCAGAGCAGCAAAGCGGGTGGTTGAAATTAATCCATACGTATTATTTGTTATCTCTGGTTCCGGTGATATGGAACGACAGATTATTCGTGAGACCGCAGCGCTAGGTCTCTCAGGAAATGTGTTATTTGCTGGACCATTATGGGGAGATGAGCGAGATAGTATGTATAAGACAGCAGATGTGGTGGTAATGCCCTCTGTCTCAGAGCCGTTTGGTATTGTGCCGCTTGAGGCACTTATGCACGGCACACCAGTTATCGTATCAAAGCAATCTGGTGTTGCTGAGATACTTACTCACGCACTTAAGGTTGATTTTTGGGATATTGATGAACTAGCAAACAAGATACTTTGCGCGATCGAGTACCCAGCACTTGCCCATGAGTTGATTAGACACGGTAAGGCAGAAGCATCAGCAGCGACATGGGAAAAGTCCGCCCTCCGAATGAAAGAAATCTATAAACGAGTTGGAAGAAACCCCATGTAATATGGCATCAGTGTGTATATATTTACAGGTTCATCAGCCATACCGGGTAAAGCGGTACCGAGTATTTGATATTGCTGAGGATAGCGAGTACTTTAATGCAACAGGATCGAATAATCTTAATAATGAATGGATACTAAAAAAAGTTGCCAGTAAATCCTATGCACCAACACTACGTGTGCTATTGGAGTTACTAGAGAAGCATCCAGAGTTTACCTTTTCTCTATCATTCTCTGGGCTAGTGTTAGAACAACTTGAGGCATGGGATAGTGACACGCTTGTGTTGTTTAGGCAGGTAATTGCAACTGGCCGAGTAGAAGTATTGAGTGAGACTTATTACCATTCACTAGCATTTTTCTATTCACAAAAGGAGTTTGAACGACAAGTACTTCTTCATAAAAAGAAAATACAGGATTTATTTGGTGTTACACCAACGGTATTTAGAAATACTGAACTTTCATATAATAACAACGTTGGGATATGGGCAGATCGCGCGGGGTATACGGCAGTACTTGCTGAGGGATGGCATACAATTTTAGGAGAGAGAAGTCCAAATTTTGTGTACCATCCAAAGGGAGCAACAAACATAAAGCTACTATTAAAAAACTACAAGTTATCTGATGATGTCGCATTTCGCTTTGGTCAAAAAAGTTGGGAATCGTGGCCTCTTACCGCAGACACCTACGCGCACTGGATTTCCTCAATCAATGGAAATGGAGAGACGGTTAATCTCTTTATGGATTTTGAAACATTTGGTGAACATCAATGGGAAGATACTGGTATTTTTGATTTTTTACGCGCGTTGCCTTCAGCGATTCTTGCTCATCCAGATAATTCATTCAAGACACCCTCACAAACAGTAGCATCCTATCAAGATAGGGGAGAGATTGATTCTCCAGAGATACTTACGTGGGCAGATACCGATAGGGACCTTACCGCGTGGGTGGCAAATGATATGCAGAGGAGTGCGATTGAGGCGATATATAAACTTGAAGAGAGTGTTCTTGCTACTAACGATTCAGCACTAATTACTTCGTGGCGAAAACTCCAAACATCTGATCATTTTTATTATATGTGTACTAAGTGGTCTAATGACGGTGATGTGCATGCGTACTTTTCTCCGTATGACTCTCCATACGATGCCTTTATTGCTTATATGAATGCCGTTAAAGACCTCACACTGCGGATAGAAGCTGTGCATAACAAGACATAGGCACGCTATCACAGTGGTATACTTACACTATACGCATCAATTATGTGGGAAACGTTTAGAGATATATTAGGAATACAAGGCAATTATAATGTTAACGGCACTATATCTATGGCAAAAAAAGAAGTCGTCACAGAAGCAGCGTCTTCATTAAAGAAGCGTACTTCACGGTCAGCACTTCCAAAAACCGCCAGAAAATCCGTTACCAAAAAATCAAATGTCAAAAAGGATTTATTGCACGCTGAGGGAGAGTATCGTTTCTACTTCAGTAGCGGACACATTATAAGTAATCTACTCGAATTACTTCGTGTTCTAGAGGAAATTGATGATGCGCAGTTTTCTTATCATGTTAATGCCGAGCGAAATGACTTTGTGCCATGGGTCGGTATTGTCCTTTGTGATGATGCGTGTGCTAAAAAAATCAAACGCGCGCAAACAAGACACGAAACTATAGATGCAGTTAGAGCTTCGCTTGCTAAGTATAATGTCTAGATCGCTCACACTCGGTAATGGTAATTTGCTTATTGGATTTGATGCTGATGGGCAGGTTAAGGATTTGTATTATCCGCAAGTCGGGTTAGAAAACCATGTGGGCAGGGGGCTTATTCACCGTGTAGGCGTATGGGTAGATGGAGTTTTTTATTGGTTTGTTGATAATGCGTGGGACATACAGGTTGGCTCTGAGATTGATTCGCAGGTTGGAGTTACCACGGCTCGTAATCACGAACTTGGTATTTCTATCACAATAACTGACGTGGTATATAACGAAAAGACAATTTTGGTAAGAAAGTTTTCCATAAAAAACGAACGTAACGATGAGCGCGTGGTAAAAATATTCTTTGGGCAAGAGTTTCAGATATACGAATCATCTACGGCACACACGGCATACTTTGATCCTGATACGCATGCAGTCATACACTATAAGGGCAAGCGGGTGTTTTTGGTAAATGCTATTGCTGATGGTAAAAAATTTACTGAGTATACTACTGGCATTCAAGGTATATGGAATAAAGAGGGTTCTTTTAGAGACGCAGAAGAAGGTATCCTATCCAAGAATCCTATCGAACATGGACCTGCTGATTCGGTAATTGGATGTGGAATTAGATTTTTGCCGCGTGAACAAAAAGAAGTATTTTTTTGGATGTGTGCGGGATTTTCGATACCTGAAGTTACCGCCCTTAACTCGTATGTGCTTCAAAAGGGTCCACAACATTTGATTACTACCACCACTGACTTTTGGAGAGCGTGGGTTAGCCGTAGACCGTACACCTTTTATGGTATGGGAGAAAAGGCGATTGCCTTGTTTAAAAGGTCATTATTTACTATTCGCGCGCATGTTGACGCGGGAGGGGCAGTTATTGCCTCTTCTGATTCAGATATCCTCCACCAGGGTAAAGATTCTTATGCGTACTCGTGGCCACGCGACGGAGCAATTACCACTATCGCCCTCTATCAATCAGGATCATATTCTCCTGCAAAGCGTTTTTTTGAGTTTTGTAATCAAATACTCTCTGATGGTGGTTACTTTATGCACAAGTATGGTGTTGATGGTTCTCTTGGTAGCTCGTGGCATCCATGGTTACGAGAGGGGAAGCGAGTACTCCCAATTCAAGAAGATGAGACAGCACTAGTGCTCTATTCGCTGTGGCGCTACTACGAGCTATCCAAAGACCTTGAGTTTATTGAAGAGGTCTACAATACTCTTATAAAGAAGACGGCACAATTTTTGTGTAAATATCGTGATGAGAAAACAGGAATGCCACTACCTAGCTATGATATATGGGAAGAGAGGTACGGAATACACACATTTACCGCCTCATCTGTGTATGGCGCTCTTACGGTCGCGTCAAAATTTGCAACATTACTCGGAAAGCACGACGAGGCGCTCTTATACAGTGATGTTGCTAAGGAGATACAGCAGAGCATTATCAAATATTGTTATGATGCGGGAGATGGATTTTTTTACCGCTCAATCATGATTGAAGATGGTGTAGTCCACCCAGAGCGAACCCTAGATGCTAGTAGCGCGTATGGAGTGTTTCGATTTGGAGTACTTCCTCCTACTGATGAGCGACTCATACGAGCATTTACGGTTACTCGGAAAAAGTTGCATGTAGATACGCATATTGGAGGCATAAAGCGTTATGAGCATGATCAATACTTTAGATCAGGTGATGATGCATCAGAAAATCCTTGGTTTATTACAACACTATGGTTTACGCAATTTGATATTGCTACCGCAAAAGATGATGGTGACTTAGATAAGGTAAGAAAGGTATTCGAATGGATGACAAAATACGCTACCCCCTCTGGAATTCTATCAGAGCAAATTAACCCATACACAGGGAGTCAGGTATCTGTTGCGCCACTAGTTTGGAGTCATGCAGAATACGTTATTACCGTGCTTGATTATCTAGCAAAACTCAATACATTGGGTATTTGTAAGGAGTGTGACCCATTGAAATTTGAGGCATAGTAAAAGCAGTGCACTGGAGTTATACTACACACATGGAGGGCAAACGACAAAAACCACATACAGAAGATATCACGCGTAAGGCAAAAGCAAGCGAGCAGACCTATGAACCGGAAGCTGTCATTGATGATGTGTTTGAAGATGAGGTTGAGGAAGCATACACAACAAGCAATAAGCCATATCCACCCCGTCCCCATCGACCATTTCTTAAAGACGTCTCCTTTTTAGGGGTGCTATTTCAGATTGTAGTGGTAAGTGCGGTTATTGGAATTATCGCAGGAATTGTTTTTTACGCACCGCATTTTCTTACCTTGGGTATTTCAACAAGTAATAGACCAGAGGTGGTAATAGACGAAACACCACTTGATGATAGTCTTACTCCGCCTACTACCGTGGCTACAAGTACCGTAGCAACAAGCACCACACCAACTCCCTCAGTAGTGGTTAAGAAACTTCGTATACGAGAGACCGAGACAGGGTGGCTTAATGTTCGTGCGACACCATCTCCAACAGGTACTCGTGTGACTCGCGTATCTCCTCGAACAGAATACGAATACAAAGAGCTAAAAGACGGATGGTATCTTATTGTGGTAGATGCAAAGACAGAAGGATGGGTACTTGGAGAATATGTTGAACTAATTAAGTAGCGTTAGGTGTTTTGAGAAAGTTCCGCGTGGTACTTCTCCTCAAAAATAGACCACAATGAAATAAAGAATGCGGCAACAATTGGCCCAATAACAAAGCCAGATATACCAAAGGTGGCAAGACCGCCAATGGTTGAAAGTAACACTATTGCGTCTGGCATTTGCGTGTCTCGCCCAACAAGAAGAGGTCTAAGCACGTTATCAACAAGGCTAATAAGGAGGCTTCCCACAAGAAGAATAGTAAAGCCTTCCCATAGAAAACCTGAGAGAATGAGAATAACTCCCGCAGGGATCCATACTATTGCTGGACCTACCGCAGGAATAATAGCAAGAAATGTCATAACCACGCCCCATAACACAGGCGCCGTAACTCCAGTAAGATAAAAGAGTACGCCGCCAATAATGCCTTGGATGACGGAGATCACTAATGTACCCTTTACCACTGCTCGGGTGGTAGCACTAAATCGCTCAAAAAGGAGCTTTTCATACTTATCTCCAAGTGGGAGAATATGCAGCAATTTTTTCTGTATCGCATCACCGTCCTTAAGAAGAAAGAAGAGTATATACAACATTAAACAAATATTGATAAGGAAAGAAAATGTTATTTGGCTTATTGTAAGTGCTGATGAAGTAAGCCACGATGATATACCAGCTACATATGACTTCAATTTTTCTTTGACCATTGCCTCGGTGATTCCGTACGGTTCAAGGTAATAGGAAAGATCATCAAGGTGCTCAAGTAGTGAAAGTGTTTGTGTTTGTGCTGATCCGTTTTCTGTAATGGTTTGATACAGTGTGATAGATTCTTTTACCACAAGCCCTGCAATGCTGATAAGTGGAGCAAGTACGATAACAATTAAAATAAGTATCGTAATGAGTGAGGCGACAGTACGATTATCAAATAGGGTATCAGCGCATCTGGTAAAAAAAGGATAAAAGACAATAGAGAGCACTATTGCCCAAAAGATAGGCATAATAAATCCACCAATCATCCACAAAAAGGTTGCCGTGGTAACGAGTAGTAATCCAAAAAAGAAAAATTGTTGTATATATCCAAATCGCATGTATGAAGTATAGCAAATATTGAGAAAGAATAACCCTAGGTTATACAGCATCAATTACAGAAAAGTAGTCCCGTAACCGGGATAAATCTTTTGCTGTGGCATGTAGTGTTTTATATTTAAACTCATTTTACACACAGGGTATTGCTAAATATAGATTATATTGCATAATCTCCCTGGCACATCAGCAAGGAGAGCGTCATGGGAAATAGAAATGCATACGAGCTCCCCCTATCAAAGGTGGGAGGACTAGATAAAAATGTGCAAGCTACACTCAAAAAAAATAGGATATGCACAGTCCCGGGTTATTTTGTGCGTAGAAATTTATTTCCGAATCTAGATGCATTTGCTGAACACACAGGGATTTCATTAGATTCATTGATTGCTTGTGATGGTCGTATCGAGTTGGCTAGTATACACGGCATTGGACAAGTATTCCTAAATCTACTGATAATCGGGAATATCACTTCTGCCAAAGTATTGGCAGAACAACAAGCCGTGGAGCTGCACGACCTGCTTGATGAAATAAATGCACAAGAGAGACTATCTCGAAGATCGCCGAATTTGGAGGAGGTAACCTGGTGGATTCAAAAGGCGAAAACGATTGAACCCTTCCCTTTAAAGTAGAATAACATCTCACAGTGCTTGTGCCGGATTTATCCGGCATTTTTTTGTAAGATGAATTTATTCTGTTTGTATAACGAAACACCGCCCTATTGGGCGGTGTGCGTATGCTGTGTTTATGTGACTACATTATTTTGCACTCCTTATGGAGCCCATGCCTTTTGTGTGTTTTGCGTCCTTATGTAGACCTTTAAGTCCGAGCTCGTCCATGATGGCTTTTGCTCCGTTATGGTCACCTGCTTCATGAAGACGATGTGCTTCCACAAATTTTGCAAAGTTTTCTCGTGTCACCCTTTCTTTAAGGGGAGTGTCTGCGACTGCAATAATAAATGCATCGTAGTCGTTGTTGGTAATAGCTACGCGTATTGACTCATGCTTAGCTTGTCGTAGTTCCATTTTTTTAACTTTTTCATCTGCTTGTGCTTGCGTTATCTTTCCATCTGCTACTGCTTTGGCTAGCCGCTCACGCATATGCGTGGCTCGAGCTGATTCCATGTCCTCTTTTGTAATACCAGCACTCTCGAGCATTTCCTTTGGCTTTTCTCCATTTTTGACTCTGGAGATAAATTCATCTTGTGTAATACCAAGAAGGTCTGCCACTATTGCTCCTTTATCAATGTGACCTGCGCCACGTAGTGGCATTGTGTCCTCAGCTGCAAATGCTGTAGTTCCTGCTACTATACTGGTTGCGATAATACCCGCAATAATATATGTCTTAACCATAGAGTGATGCGTATGAAGTAATGTGTGTTTTTTAATAAGTTGTTATCACAATGATACAGAAGTTTATATTGTGATACGTGAGCGTCCTCACACTTATTAGTACACCATTTAGTGTTACTTATTTCACTTGCGACATTCCGCCTCTTTGCATAGGTCCTTTTTCTGTTGCTGTATGTCCTTTTTGTGTAAAAGAGCGCGTTGCTTTTCAATCGGGCGTATACCTATTGCTGTAATACTGCCGTTCTCCTTTTTGGTCATTACCACTACCGCATCTCCAACGGCAAAGGGCATAGGTGGTCGTCTGGTTTTTTCAAGGACGGTGACACGGGTGCTTGAACCACCTCTTGTATCAATATCAATAAATGAACTGCTAGAGCTAGATATAATCCCGACAAGTACCCCCTCGGGTGTAAACAATGCTTGCTTGTACATATAATTTATCCCTGGTATAGGGCGAAGCTCGTTGAGTCGAAACATTTGCTCGTGAATGGTGCTGTGTGCGATAAGGACTCCGCCGCAGACTACCACTACACTGCCGCCAAGAATCGAATACACAAGTGGGCGCTTATATACAAATGAGAAGTGTGATGCGAGTAACTCTAGAGTGATAAATACTAATACTGCTAAAAGCAGGATTAGCCACGGAAGGCTAAATAACAAAGAGCCAAGTGCGTCCATGCCAAAGTGGGCGATACCAAGAAGCCCGTTTGTTCGTAGAAGAAATATCACAAAACTTACCAAAAATAATGACGCGGCAAACAATAGAACAAATCCCGTAATGAGGAGCGTGCTACGAATAATAAAGTGCATTCGCGAATGCATAGAGACATTTCCTGCCTTTATTGTATTCATTACTGTGTGTTTGAGATTGTTCATGCTGATGTTTCTACTATTTTCTTCATTGCGCTCTTTGCTCTTTTTAACCGCACTCCGACGGTTGCCTTTGGGATTTGTAATATTTCTGCGATTTGCTCGTATGAGTGTTCTTCAAAATAAAATAATACCAACACCTCTCTGTACTTTACATCGAGCGCAGAAAGGTACCGTTCAATATGCGGGTACTCATTAGATAGCATGACTCTTTCCTCACTCTCATCTGGGATACCAGAAGGGAACAGAGTATCGAGATCGACAAAGGAGATTTTTTCTCTCCCTTTCTTTCTGATGATATTAAGAAATACGTTGTGCGCAATTCGATATAGCCATGGAGAAAACTTTTGGCTCGAATTGAAACTTTGGATATTTTGAAACGCTCGCAAGAAAACATCCTGCACGGCATCAAGCTGATCATCATACGAGTACAAAAATCTACTCGCATATCGGGTTATCTTTGCCTCATACCTATCCATCAATACACCAAACGCCTCGGCATCGCCCGATTGTATTTTTTCTGCCACTATTTCGTCACTTTCGGACTCCATACCCCGCATACTACTCTTATTACACCAACTTGGGGAGGATATTTCATTTTTGTCTTGAGGTGGCGGGAATCGTCTTATGGGAATCGGTCACTAGTTGCTAACTATTTTTATTCGCGTTGCTCTAAAAATACTAAGCACTCTTGACCACGGCTCGGCATCGCTTCGCGATATGCCTGCGCCTTTCGATGCCCGACGCGAGCAAAGCAGTTTGCTCGCTCCACTCCACAAAACAAAAAGCGCCCGAAGGGAAAGTGAAAAAGGGACGGAAACCACACGTTGTGGTCTCCGTCCCAGGCAATGGCCGTCGTCCGATTAAGCGCGCGGACGTCGCAGTCCCCGCATGTAGACATCGCTGTGACGACGCGGCAACGACTTGATGCTCACTTTCCGCAGATCGACTACGGTGGCTGCCGGATTGCCTTGGGGAGTTGAGTCGGTCGACAGAACGCTCTTTTGCATAGGATTCTCCGTATGCGGGTTGGGAACAAGCAGCCTATCCACTTGTTTATTAGAAGAGTAGTGGCTATTCTCTTTTGTGTCAATCTCCAGTAGCTTGCCTTGACATGACTCCGATGTGTAGTACTTTTCGCATAGAATCACTTCTTGTTTTTTGAAATTAACAATAGGAGTCCACGCAGTGTTTCCACAGGCTAAAGACAGTATCCCTGTCTTGTACAGAAGGGTTCGGAATGCCTATGAAAGGAGTCCACGCAGTGTTTCCACAGATCAAAGACAGTATCTCTGTCTTGTACAGAAGTGTACGAGATGTCTATGAAGTGAACTTTCTCTTCAATGCAAGTAGTGTTGTCCTGCCGTTCCAACTTAACAAAGAGGCTTTTGGTTGCTTGCAATATTTTGATGGTTTGCATCCAATCGAAGAGATAGCAAGGAAAGCAGGCCTCCCAATAATAGAAGTCCGGCGACTGGTATCAATACTCCAAAAGAGTCGGATACTGGCTACCAAAAAGCATCCTACCGTTATTTGCCAGGATAAATTTGTAACCCAGCGCAATTTCTTTGCGGAGTTTGAGACAAGAACCCAATCCCGCGAAGCAATGCAAGAGCGTTTACATATAGCGCGGGTTGCGATAATCGGTTTGGGAGGGATTGGTACTTGGGTTGCCCAAGGTCTTGCCCTAGCTGGTGTCCGTAACTTTACATTCATCGATCCAGACGTGGTGGAAATATCAAACTTGAACAGACAGTGTTTGTTCAATGTTGATGACGTCGGATCCCTAAAGGTTCAAGTGGCAGAACGAAAACTCCGTGCCATTGATGCTGGAATCTCAGTCCAGGGTGTTGCACGGCAAGTTGTGTCCCCACAAGACTGCCTTGTTGGGATGCGAGGTAGCAGTTTGATTATCTCCTGTGCGGATGATCCGAGTACAGATGTGGTTAATCGGATTGTCACGGAAGTTGGTTTTGAGCTACAAGTGCCTCACATTCTCTGCGGAGGGTATGATGGACACTTAAGCTTTATCGGACCAACGGTCATTCCTGGAGAATCAGCGTGTTGGTACTGTTATGAGCACGCACTTGATAAACAGCTTCATCGAGCTGAGTATCAGCAATTGACAGTTACTAATACGCACATTAAAGGTGGAAATATCGCTGCCATTAGTGCGATCACCGCAAACTATCATGTATTGGATGTGGTGAAGGTCATTACTGGTTTCTCGAAACCAACGATGACTAATAAGGTTGCGGAGTTGGATTTTCGTACCTACGATATCAACTTCCGCAAATTCAGGAAACGGCACATGTGCCCATGCTGTGGGCACAAGAGAGGAGAGTCATGAGTACTGATTGGTATGTTGTATCAAGACACCTCATGCTTGAAAGTGAAGATGGCGAGAATTGTGTTGTGGTACACAACACTCGGACTGGTCATCGGCTTTCTCTGACTGAGGAGTCCTTGAAGATCCTCGCAGCTTTCCGCGTAGTTAAAAGCACGCATGAAGCCGCGATGGAGCTTGGAGTGGCTGGGGGTGAACCGTACGAGGAATTTCTATTGATTATTGCTGCGTTTGCTGAAGCTTTCTTTCTAATTGAAGTAGTAGACGGAAAAGCTGAAGAGCCGCTGGTTGTCGATAGGGAAACCTTATTTGTTAGTGCGCGAATACAGTTTGTGTACTCGCCTGCAGTCGATGTGTGTAGTCTCGAAGAAGGAACAATCGTTGTGGCTGGAGTATGTCTCGACCAGGCGGCGACCGGTAATCCGGGTACTCGCTTTGGTCCGGATCGACTCCGTGAAGTTTCAGCGAAATTTCTGGCTTACGAGCGGGATATCTTTACCAGAAGAAACCGTGGTTGGCATAACGCTGACCTCGGGACTGTGATCCTCGAAGGAGTTCCGTTTGGAGACCTGGGCAATGTTGCGTATCGAACAGGGGAATCTCTAGCGACTGTCTATGAGCGTTGCTATCGGGGCGCTTTATTGTCACATCGGAGCGGTGCATTTCCTGTGTTCATTGGGGGAGACCACTCAATCTCTGCGCCACTCATTCGTGCGTGTACAGAAGTCCATGGAGAGATAGTCATCATTCATCTGGATGCGCACACAGACATGGGGGAGTGGGAGGTTGGTTCAGAGCATCATCATGGCAACGTCATGCGACGAGTGGTGCATGAAAACCCAACAGCCCATTTGCTCCAGTTTGGAGTGCGTGGTTTTGCCGGTGCTCCTCTTGGTGAAGAAAGGTGTCAGACAACAACTCAAGTCGTCATCGAAGAGGAGCTGGCTAATGTGCTTGCAACTAGGTTGCCAAAAGGGATGAAGTGCTATATCAGCTTCGACGTTGATGTGCTCGACCCATCTTTCGCTCCTGGAACTGGTACTCCTGTACCGCTCGGCATGACTCCGCAGGTGCTGCTGAAGTTGTTGCGTGCGGTTATCGAGCGCAACCAGGTTGTCGGCATAGATGTTGTCGAACTTAGTCCAGCACTCGATCGTGATGATATGACGACCAGCCTGGTCTTCCATATCCTCATGAAGGTACTGCATTGGGTAAGTCTGAAAAAGTGACCCAGGACACAACTTGAAAACCCAAGGCCTTCATTGGCTTTTGGGTTTTCTCTTTGCTTATGGTTTCGATGCGATACACAACCACCTCAGTTGAATGTCAGACTTTGATTCGGGGAACAGTGGTACTTCAGCTTTAGCCTCGTAGTCTAACCAGAGCCTGAGAAACTTTATCTTACCTACCCTTAATATTTCTCCAGTTGTAGGTTCCGCGAGATAGATATGGTCTTTATCAACATTATCCAAAACACTAAGGTGTCCAATGTAGCCATCAAGCATCCAAGAAAGAATTATCACGGAATCTTTGGTATTTAGTTCCATCAGTTGTTCCCAAGAGGTATTCTTCAAAACTTTTGTCTTAAGGCCATAGTGTTGTAGCACGCTCACCAGTTGTTTGTTGTATATGCCACCTTCTTTTTTATAGTTAGTTACTCTAGTAATATCTGCGACTGTATGTGGTACGTCAAA
Organism: uncultured Candidatus Saccharibacteria bacterium; assembly: GCA_964409035.1. GTDB lineage: Bacteria > Patescibacteriota > Minisyncoccia > Phycocordibacterales > UBA12088 > CAYPBQ01. Next base: position 155,011 of record CAYPBQ010000001.1, on the reverse strand, counting down.
GTATTTCAGAGTCATTTCAATACTGGTAGGTCCGCAGGCACTGGCGTCTCGTTGTTTAATAGGGATTATTTTTGTGCTTTTCATATAACTATTCATTATCGCTTAACAATACTGAAATGGTGAACATTGATTCGTTTTTCATTTTTTACCCGAGCTGATTCAAATAAACCGTCTTGTCTGAACCCGACTTTTTCCAGAACATTCACCATCGGAACATTTCCTTCCTCAACTTCAGCGCTAATATAGAAAAGGTTTAGATTTGTAAATGCATAGTCGATAAGAGCAGTGATGGTTTCCGTTGCAACCCCTTTGCCCCAATAGTTTTTATTTCCGATCACGATACCGAGATTAGCAACGCCATGGTAGTCATTGCATTCTGTGAGCGCGATGGTACCAATCGTGACTCCACCCCTCGTTTCTATTGACCAGTAGTATCCTTCTTCATCAGCTTCACATGCTTTGATGTATGCGTACTGCTCCTCAATGTCTTGTGGTTTATTAAACGGCTCCGGCATAAATGCCTGCACTTCAGGATCAATATCCCACATTTGCCACAATTCGGCATCACTCGTCTTAAATTGTCTTATAACATAGGAAGGGGATTCGATGGTCGATGATTTCATGTGCAGAGTATAACAAAAATTACCCTTTTTTCTTAGTATGCCTGTCCCACGCACTCGGCGCGTACCAAGTACACAGAACAGTCGCTCTGCGACCAAATAGTTCGAATTAGTGTTATTACGTGGAGATGGCGGGAATCGTCCCACAATCACTAAACTCATTGCATTCGTTAAGTGTTGTTGGACGCGGCTCGCGATACGCACTCCTTTTAGTCGTACGTATAACGCTCCGCCGTTCGATTCCCGACAGACGATGCGAAGGCATCGTCTTCCACTCCACAGTAAAAACAAAAACCGCCAAAGGGCGGTATTGTTTTAATTTGTGGAGATGGCGGATCGACGATGCGTCGCTAACTACTTTCTATCGCTGCGCTCAAAAAGATAGTAAGCGCGCTTCGTCTAGGCTCGCGGTTTTGTCCGCTTGGACGCGGACAAAACATCGCTGCGCCTTTCGATTCCCGACGCGAGAGAAGAAGTTCTCTCGCTCCACTCCACAAACAAAAACTCCCGCGAAAGCGGGAAGGTTTTTGTAATTGTGGAGATGGCGGGAATCGAACCCGCATCCAGAGAGGAGTGCATAGTGAGTCTACGAAGTCTTGGCGAATTTGTTGGTTCGTGGTGTTGATAGAAAATTCGTCAAAAGCCAACACCGTATAGCGTCATTATTTAGCAAGCAGAGTGACGTCGTTCTACTTGCGGTTCTGATGGTATTACACCGTTACAAGGCTATCAGACAACGCCCTGTAGGATGTCGCGAGCCTTAGGCTACAGCGAGTGCAAAGTCCTTCATCTGGAAAGGTGAAAGAATTGCCGTGCGAAGTTTTGTAGCACGTATTGGTTGAGGTGTTTTTACCGTGTCACCTCACACGAACTCGCACACTATGCAACACATACTCACTGTCGAGGCCAATCATCCCCCGTCTTAACTCATGTAATAAGTAAAGGCGGGGAAGGATATGTTTCCATTACGATAAGCATGTATATTATTTTCAAAAAACAAAATGACGTGTTATTTGAGTTTGAATTTTGTCTCGCGCTCAACGTCTCTATTAGTGTCACGCTTTTTTATTGTCTCTCGTTTGTCTGCCATCTTCTTACCACGAGCAATAGCAATTTCAAGCTTCAACTTTCTACCCTTATTATACATTGAAATTGGTACTACTGTCAACCCTTTGGTGGCTTCCGCGCTTGCTATCTGAAGCATTTCCTTTTTGTGGAGAAGCAGTCGTCTGTTGCGCATTGGGTTATATGTCTTTGGGCTATTACTTTCTTGGTATGCAAATATAGTTGCACCCACAAGATATACCTCGCCCCCTCTTACAAGTACCCGAGCTCCCTCTAGATGTGCTTTTCCGGCTTTTATTGCCTTTACTTCATGGCCAAAAAGCTCAATACCCGCCTCGAATCTCTCTTGAAGTTCGAAGTTAAATGATGCCTTTTTGTTACGAATAATCGCCATGTCAAAAAGCATAGCACAGCTCTGGTATACTACTACCAATGCGGGTAGGAATAGATTTAATCAGCATACGAAGGGTAGAGCGGCTACTTTCAAATAGTGAAGAGTGTGCTCGAGTGTTTACAGATGCAGAGTTACAATCAATTCAAGGAAATTCTCTTCGGGCTGGGGGATACATAGCCGTTAAAGAGGCGTACTGTAAGGCGGTAGGTAAAAAAATCGATTGGCTATTGCTTGAAGTAGATCATGAAGTAAGTGGCGCTCCTTTTTTGCGCGTAGATGATAGCAAGATAATGAGTGTATCAATAAGTCACGATGGTGAATATGCTACTGCGATAGTATTACTTACCTAACACATAAAGGTATATGACTAAAGACCCGAAAACTCTTGTAGATATACTTGGTATACATGCAACACAATCGGGTGAGGCGATTGTAGTTCATAACGGATATCGCACCTTTAGATATTCCTACGCAACATTGCATACACTTATACAGAAGGCGAGCGCGTGGTGTGTAGCGGAGGGTATACGCAAGGGAGACACCATTGTTATATGGGGACCAAATAGTATTGAGTGGGTAGTTGCAAGCCTTGGAGCGCTATCTGTTGGAGCGGTTGTTGTCCCTGTTGATATACAGGCAACTCTCTCAACTGCACAAACAATCGCAACACGATCACAAGCGAAGTTACTACTTAAGAGTAAGTACCGACCGCAGAATATGAGCGGGACAACAGTAGTACTTGAAGATTTTTTACATACTATTGCGCCATATGCTGGTATCCCTGCGTCTTTAGTCAAGGAAGATGATCTTGCCTACATTGTGTATACCTCTGGCACCACAGGCGATCCTAAGGGGGTGATGCTTACCCATGCAAACGTGACTGCAAATGTGTGTGGAGCAGTAACTCATTTTTCATTTGGAAAACGAGTTCGCGTACTCTCTACGCTCCCACTCTCTCATATGTTTGAGCAGGTTGGCGGACTCTGGGTACCACTTTTGTTAGGCGGTACTATTGTATACCCAAGTGCGATAGTCGCATCTGTACTATTTTCTTTGTTAAAAAAGGAAAAAATAACCCACATGCTCGTAGTGCCACGCCTTATTGAGGCGATGTATATGGGTGTGATTGGGAGGGCAAAAGAATCAGGCAGATATGATACACTCATGAAATTAAGCGAGCGAGCGAGTACACTACCGCTATTTGTAAAAAAGATACTATTTAGAAAAATACATAAGGCGTTTGGACGACATTTTGAGTACATGGTATCAGGTGGCGCGCCACTCTCTCGGTCTATTGCTACATTTTGGAGAAATGTCGGTATATCTATATATGAGGGGTATGGCCTTACTGAAACATCTCCTGTTATCGCTGCAACTTCTCCTACTGATAAGGCATGGGGTACGGTAGGCAAAGAATTTCCTCGTGTGTCAGTGCGTTTTTCAAAAGAGGGAGAAATAGAAGTACGCGGACCTAATGTCTTTACTGGTTACTATCATCATGAGCATGCAACACACGATGCATTTACTGATGATGGATGGTTTAAAACAGGTGACATTGGTTATAAAGATGATGATGCTAACTTGGTAGTGAGTGGTAGGGTGAAAGAAATGATTCTTTCTTCCTCTGGTATCAACATATTTCCTGATGATATAGAACGAGTACTCCTAGATGATTCACGAGTAAAGGAGGCGTGCGTGGTGGGGGTAGAGCGAGATCATGGTGAGGCAATCCATGCGGTGTTGATTCTAAAAGATGAGCATGATGACGTGAAGGATATTGTACAACGTGCAAATGACACGCTTTCAAGCGCGATGCGAATACAAGGATACAGTTTGTGGCATGAGCGAGAATTTCCTAAAACCACAACACTAAAAACAAAACGTATCGCAGTCAAAAGAATTATCTCTGGCGCTACAGAAGGAAGTGCTACCGCATCATCACATAGGTCAAAACTATATGATTTGCTGGCGTCCATAACTGGAAGGGAAGCCTCTACGATTGCTCCTCATCAAACATTGGTAAGTGAGGTGGGGCTCGATTCATTAGGGAGGGTAGAGCTTATCTCTGGCATTGCTCGTGAGTATAACTACGAGTTATCAGAGGATATGATTACTCCGCGTACCACTGTTGCTGAGATAGAAAAGTACATTCAAGAGAGAAAAAAGACTACGCAATCTCTTCATGGGTTTCAAGGTATTCATACTCCAGTAGGTAGATCGCTTCGTGCGCTCATGTCTGTGCTCGAGAGCGCGATAAGTGCATGCTTTATTACACTCAAGGTGATTGGGCGCGAGCATATACCCGATACCCACGAACCTATGATGATTGTTACTAATCACGTTAGTAGCGCTGATCACTCGGTAATAATACGAGCATTGCCATATAGATATAGATATCTTCTTGCAACACCTACTGCGGACACCTATTATTATCGACCACATGCTCCACTCCTTACGCGATTGTGGTATAGGGGTATTCTTTTTCTTGTGAGAGTTAGCGCGGGGGCATTTATCTTGCGGCAAGAAGATGGATTTTCGGCATCGCTCAAATATGCAGGGCATGTAGTAGAAGGGGGAGAGTCACTACTTATGTTTCCAGAGGGTAGACGAAGTGATAATGGTGAGCTCTTACCGTTTATGCGAGGAACTGCACACCTTATTCGAGCACTCAAACTACCCGTAGTACCTATTGCCCATTATGGGCTCTCGTATGTACTAAAAAGAAATTCGATTATTCCGCATTCAGGGACGGTAACGGTTGCTATTGGTGAGCCAATACAGTTTACTACTGAGACAGATGATGAAATAATGGCTACGATACGATCACGAATTGAAATGTTACAAAAAGAAGCACAAGATAAGAATCCGTATCTACCAATTTATTTAGCTCGAAAAGATAAAATCTAATATACAATACGGATATGAATCTACACGAAACGGTTTCTCTTCTTATGCAAGAGGGTAAGGGTATTCTTGCGGCAGACGAGAGTAATAAGTCAATGAATGCGCGATTGAAGGCGCGAGGAATTACAGAAAGCGCTGAGGTCCGCAGGGCGTACAGAGATCTACTCTTAACCACGCCTCACATTGAGCATTATGTAAGCGGAGTTATTTTATACGAAGAAACACTTCGACAATCTACCCTTTTGGGAGATCCATTTGCGCACCACTTAAAAAATAAAGGGATACAAGTAGGTATAAAAGTAGACCAGGGATTACTTGATAATCCTGAAACACCTGGTGAACAATACACTGACGGATTAAGCGGGCTTGATCAGCGCCTCTTAGAATACAAAAAACAGGGCGCATCATTTGCAAAATGGCGAGCGGTCTTTTCAGTCGGTAACGGACTTCCGACTGATGCAGATATAACAATCGATACAAAGGCATTAGCGTCTTATGCAATTAACTGCATAGAGGCAGGGGTGGTGCCTATCCTTGAACCAGAGGTGCTTTATGATGGTTCTCACAGCATAGATGAGTGTGAGTCGGCATTGCGCCGAGTTCTCACTGCCCTCTACAAAGAGCTTGTAAATGCAGAGGTGGATTTGGGTTCTACAATTCTTAAAACTAGTATGGTTCTTCCTGGAAAGGATAGCGGGGTATCGGTAAGTTACAAGGATGTGGCAACACGGACTGTTGCGGTGCTCAAGGATTGCGTTCCAGAAAAAGTAGGGGGCGTTGTCTTTCTTTCTGGTGGACAATCAGCACTTATGGCTACAGAACATCTCAATGAAATGGCGCTCATAGGCCCGCATCCGTGGCCAATGACATTTTCTTATTCGCGCGCACTACAGGACGCCGCTCTTGATGCGTGGAAGGGTGATGAAGCAAATAGAGATGAGGCACAAAGAAAATTTATTCATCGTCTTCGAATGAACATACTTGCGCGCGATGGACAATACACCTCCTCGCTTGAAAAGTAGTATGAGAACATTTTTCACACTCAAAAATGTGATTGTGTGTGTGGTGTTGGCGTGTCTTCTTACTCTCATTACGTATGTGTACCAGCAAGCAGAGAATGATATACACACCACTCCAACACCTCGTAGTATATCTTTCTCGCAGTATCCTGCCGATAACCTCTACGATGGGGTGGTGGCGCCAGTGGATTTTGAATCTAATAAAGATGCAGCTACTTTTCGTACGGCTATAACTAATGCAGTGAATACGGGTGTTAATTTTGCAGGTCATTACATAATTGCAACATGGGGATGTGGTACTAGTTGCGAGGGTCTGGCTATTGTAGACGCACTCGATGGGGCTATTGTGGTATACAATCTTCTTTCTGAAGAGGGTGTAGCATACAGAAAAGATAGTAATTTATTGATAGTTAATCCTATAGATAATTACTCAGCGGTGCGTCGAGTTGGGAGACAAATCGCTACTGATTACTATGTGCTTGATGAGGGGGCATTGTATCTCATTGCTAAAGAGGTTGAGGGCGACATTGTCTCAATGTGTACTCCACGAGAAATTATCGGCGAACAATCAGTTACTGGTGAGCGACAAACATTCTCCTCGCCATGCAAGATGCCGTTTGGCTGGTTTGAAGTTACCGAGTAGGTGAGGGGCGGTATCTCGATTGCTCTTTGGGCGTATCTTTGGCACACTATAGTTACAGTAGGTATTACTATTTATATATTATATGCATAAGCACCTCTTTTCTTTTTGTTTACTCGCGATTCTTTTTTCTACGGGGGTAGCTCACGCTGCCTTGTTTAAGGCGGGAGAGCAATATTCACTCCCTAAGGATTCAGTAACACCAGAAAATCTCTATGTTGCTGCTGGGGATGCAATACTCTCAGGTGATGTGCTGGGGGATGTGTATGCAATAGGTGGGCGTGTATTACTCTCCGGCATGGTGTCAAATGATGCTTCAATTGCGGGAGGTACTGTTGATATCCTTGGATCAGTTATGGAGGATGCGCGTATCACTGGTGGTGAGATAACGGTAAACACTGACATTGGTGGCGACTTGCTTGCAGTAGGAGGTTCTGTACGAGTACTTTCAGATGCAATCACTAAAGGGGATACCGTACTTGCTGGCGGAGAAGTGTCGTTTGCAGGTACAGCACAAAAGACTCTCCGTTTGAGTGGCGAGAGGGTTGTATTTAGCGGTACTGCAAATGGTGATGTAAAGATATCAGCAGATTATATTGTTATTGAAGAGGGGGCAGTTATAAATGGCTCACTCTCGTATCCATATCACGCTGAAATAACCATCAAGGAGGGATCGGTGGTGGTTGGTGAAATGATTGAGACACAGTCAGTACGAGATGATGTACGCATGGGAGTTACAAAAGGCATGCTTGCGCTTGCGGGATTGTTTTTTGTATCAAAGGTGCTTGCTATGCTTGTCACGGCACTACTTGCTGTATACTTCTTTAAGGACTTTAGTAAAGATGTGGTAGATGCGGGTGCCCACTCATTCTTCAAAAGCGTACTTATTGGATTTGGTGTAATGGTACTTACGCCACTAGCGATTCTTCTTGCATTTGTCACATTCTTTGGATGGATAGTTGCATGTATTGTGCTTGCTCTTTATGGCGTACTCATACTACTTAGTATGGTATATTCTGGTATTTTGTGTGGAGCAATGCTTGCAAAAGTCTTTACAAAAAAACAACAGATTAACCTATCGTGGGTATTTATTGGTGTCGTTGCCTTGTCGGTAGTGAGTGTCATGCCAATTGCGGGTTGGATAATTGGCACATTCTTCTTTATGGCAGCTTGTGGAGTCTTGGCTCAAATGGCATATCGACAAGTGTGGATGAATAGGTAGTAGGAGTGCATGGAGAAAAAGACAAATAGAGCACTCCGAGCAAGAAAACTTCTTGCCGCACTTAAAAGGATGTTTCCTGAGCCGAAGGGTACCATGCTTAATTACTCCACAGAGTGGGAGTTGCTTGTTGCGGTTATACTTTCAGCGCGATGTACAGACAAAAAAGTTAATGAGGTAACGCAACATTTGTTTGCTAAATATCCAAGCATATCCGCATACGCAACAGCAGACATTGCTACCTTTGAGCAAGATATATTTCAAACAGGATTCTATAAGTCTAAAACTAGACACATCACTCGCGCAGCTAGCACTGTTCTTGCGGATTTTAACGGTGTGCTTCCGACCAGCATATCTCAGATGCTTACCATCCCAGGTGTAGGAAGAAAAACTGCTAATGTGGTATTGAGTAATCTGCATGGAAGAAGTGAGGGTATTGCCGTGGATACCCATGTGCAACGCTTTGCTGCGCGTTTTGATCTTACTGACTCACCTCATGACCCCACTTGTATTGAGAAGGATTTGATGAAAATTCTACCCCCAAAGGAATGGTTCACTTTTACCTATCTCGTCATTAGGTATGGGAGAGAAGTGGCTCCTGCAAGGGTGTATGACGTGGCGCGCGATCCTCTTGTTGCTATTTACCCTAGTGCTGGTAATAGATTTAGGCTGCGAGATTGCCTAAAACCTAAAAATCTCAAGCGCTGAAATATGCTACTTTTTGATGTATACTTCACTCCATGAAGCGATCTGTGGCAATTTTTGATATTGATGGGACAGTCTTCAGATCCTCACTGTTTACTGAGCTTGTAGACGCGCTTATAAGGGAGGGAGTCTTTCCTAAAGAAATGGTGAAAGATTATGAAAAGGAGAAAACTGCGTGGCTAGAGCGTACGGGTGAATATGATGCGTACCTCAATACTATTGTCGCCTCATTTATGACTCACCTTAAGGGTGTGCATTACGCTGACTTTGCATCGGTAGCAGATGAGGTGGTCGCGTATCACCATAATCGTGTGTACAAGTATACGAGAGATTTAATTCAATCTCTCAAGGCGCAGAGATACTTTCTGCTTGCAGTATCTCAATCACCAAAAACTATCCTAGAAGGTTTTTGCAAGAATTTGGGTTTTGATAAGGTTTATGGACGCATATACCCCATTGGCCCTGAGAATCGTTTTACCGGTGAGGTGCAGGACCTACACCTTATCGCCAACAAGGCAAATATTGTGAAGCGTGCAATAGAAAAAGATAATTTAACCCTTGAGGGCTCATTTGGAATAGGTGATACAGAATCGGACATATCATTTCTTGAATTGGTAGAGACCCCTATATGTGTTAACCCAAATAAAGAGCTATACCGTCATGCCCGAAGAAATGGATGGAAGGTGGTAGTTGAGCGAAAGGATGTGATTTACCACTTGTAGGATTTATCCACTATCAATGTATGTGGCTCATTGGTATACTATATAAGGGTATGATCTTTTTTCTGTAGCGATAAAGCTACATCCCTTGTGGAGAGGGATTACATATGTAGATAAAAAAACAATTCGGCGTTGCCGTTTTTTTGTTTTTGTCTACCAACAAAAGCGCTCAGGTTCACCAGAAGCGCTTTTGTTGTTTTGTGATACAATCATGGTTACTTATGCATTCACCTTATAAGCATTTATATAGAAGCAGAGAAAATCGCATTGTTGCGGGGGTATTTGGCGGGGTAGGTGAATACTTTTCAATCGATCCAGTTTTGCTTAGGATTATTTTTATAATCGTACTTATCGTAACGGCAATAGTACCTTGCCTACTGGTGTATGTTATCTCTATGTTTGTTATACCGCTTGAGGGAGATCACCATGTGACTATTTTGCATGAAGAGAAACGCAGCTAGTGAGTACAAACGAGTAGTACAGACAATTAGTCGTTATTATGCCAACAATCGCCGGGATTTCCCTTGGAGAATCTCTGGCGTGGTTAATAATAATCGTCGTAGCACTATCGCATACAGGATTTTGGTATCAGAGGTGATGTTGCAACAAACACAAGCAGAGCGGGTGGTTTCTTATTACCGCTTGTGGTGTAAACGGTTTCCTACGGTGGAGTCGTTATCCCGTGCGTCACTTAGTGAGGTACTTATCTTATGGAAGGGACTCGGCTATAACCGTAGGGCAAAGTATCTGCTAGAGAGTGCGCGCAACATTGTGACTAATCACAACGGAAAAGTGCCAACCACTCTTGAGGCGCTTGTCGCACTTCCTGGTGTAGGGGTTTACACTGCGGGGGCTATCCTAGCGTTTGCCTACAACACAGAGAGTGTCTTTTTAGAGACAAATATCCGTACAGTACTAATACACTTTTTTTACAAAGAAAAGGAGAAGGTTACTGAAAAAGAATTACTTGCTACCGCGAATATGTTGTGGAAGTTTGCTAAAGACGCGGGTATAGATGTAAGAGAGTGGGGATATGCGCTCATGGATTATGGCGCGCACCTTAAAAAAAGTGGCAATAATCATGTAGCCCGTGCTCATAATTATAGAGGACAATCTGCATTCAATGGATCAACTCGGCAAATAAGAGGGGCCATAGTAAGGGAGCTCACCATAGGCAGTTACACACTTGCTGAGCTTTCGAAAAAAGTAAAAAAAGAAAAGAGTAAGGTGGAGCAAGCCCTACATTCTCTTGTTCGTGATGGATTGGTAACCAAAAGAGGCGTTCGATATATGGTACCTAACGATAATTAGCGTGTGTCTGTGAGTGTAAGTGATAATGCAAGTCCGAACACTAGTATTACGACAAGTGCAAGAAATACGTACTGCAATCCAGCAACTAGGAGCACCATACCCGCGATAAGCGGCGCTATCATACCAGAGAGAGGATGGAGTGCTCTAAAGACACTAATTAGTGACGCATCATACGCATCGACGTGTTTAAAGAAATAACTCTCAGTGGTAACTTCAACTAGACTTGCGCCAGTTCTTGAAATAAAGAAGAGTATACCCCAAAAGACCAGACTCTTAGTTGTAGCGAAGAAAAATACACTTACCGCAACAATCATAATTATATAGCCCAGCACCATCATTTCTTTCTCTCCAATATATGAGTCAGCAATTTTGCCTATGGAATACTCAAACAATACAAATGGTAATATTGCAAGGCTAAGTAGTATTCCAATTTCACTCCAAGAAAAGCCTAGCTCAAAACGTAGGAAGAGTGGGGAATAAATAACCATAAATCCATAGAAGATGCGGAGTACAAAATGTGCAAAGTACACCTTTCTGAGTGCGTCCACTTGGAAAACTTTTTTGTAGGTATCTACAATAGAGTATGAGTGGTATTTTGGGTCGCTGAATCCTCTGAAGCCAAAGCCCATGATTAATGCGACAGGGATCATAATAAGACTTGAGAGTATGTATACAAATGAGTAGTCATGTCTTTCTACGAGATACCCCACTAATAACGGACAGAGAATTAGTGCGGTATTAACAATAGTAAGAAATATCCCTCTCACGTGCCCAGTCGAACCCTCTTTGCTTATTGCTCTTTCGAGTAATATATCAAGCCCGTAGGTAAGGGTTATGTATGTCATTTGTGTAGCGATGAAAAAGATCACTAGTAGGACACCTGAGGAGGTTGTTCCTAGTCCGACAAAAAGTGCGGTCTCAATGACCGACAAAGTGAGCATGACCTTGATAAGACCGTGTATGCGAAGTAGCCTGGGTAAAAAAGTGATGGCGAGGAGTGCAAAAAATGACCCAACGAAAAATACGCTACTTACCGCCTGTGCGGAGAAGTAATTGGACAATATGCTTGAATTTACATACAACACCAAAAATAGGTGGAAGAACAGCAAAAAATCAAGCGCGTATATGTTTCGCACAAATGAACGTTGCGATTGCATATACTACTAGTATAGCGCGGGGTGATACTTACACGCCAAGGATGACTGGTATCACAATAGGTCGTTTTGCAGTCTTTTGAAATAGAAACAGTTCTACTGCGTCAGTGAGATTCTTTCTTGCGTAGTCAAAGTTTATTGGATTCATTGTTGCGGTCGTATCCTCTACTGCCTTTTTAGCGATGAGTCTTGTTTGTCCAAGTAGGTCTTGTGACTCTCGTAGGTAGATAAATCCTCGAGAGATAATATCAGGAGATTTGCGTAGTTTGCCTGTTTTTAGATTAACCATAGCAATAACTACGAACATACCATCTTCAGCAAGCATTTGCCTGTCACGGATCACCACCTCTTGCATATCGCCTACCGCAAAGCCATCTACCATACGGATATTAGAAGGAGCTTTTTCCTTGAGCTTTACCATCTTTGTGCCCTCGTCACGTATTTCTAGTATAGAACCGTTTTCAGGAATAATGATGTTTTCTTTTGCGATGCCATTTTCTTCAGCAAGCTCAGCATGAATCTTGAGACGATAGTAATTGCCGTGTAGCGGCATAAAGAATCGAGGCTTTACCTTTCGATGCAGCCAGGCAAGCTCTTCACGGTTTCCGTGACCTGTTGAGTGGATATACTGCTCGCTGGTTCGGTAGCTGACGATACGTGCACCTGCTTTTGCAAGGTTATCTTTAAGTTTTTCAACTGCCTTCTCGTTTCCAGGAATGATTGATGCAGAAAGGACAACGGTATCACCTGGCTCGATGCGGGCAGACTTGTGGCTCTTATTTGCCATGCGCATTAGCGCGGCAAACTCTTCACCCTGCGCGCCTGTTGAAAGAATAATAATTTTATTCTTAGGATATCTATCCATTTCTTGCGCGGTAATAAATGTACCTTTTTGAGGCTCAAACATTTTTGCAAGCTGAGCAATCTCAATGTTGGTCTTCATACTCCTACCTTCTACCACAATCTTTTTCTTGTACTTCTCAGCGATTTGGATAGTTTTGATGATACGAGTTATTTGTGACGAGAAGGTGCCGATTATAAGTCGTCCACTTGATTCTTGAATGATGTGCTCCAATCCTTCATGAACAAGATGCTCTGGCGTAGACCATCCTGGCTGGTCAACGTTAGTGGAGTCGAGCATGAGAAACAGAGGCTTTTCATTATCGAAAAACTTATATTCATTTTCTTCTTCAAGTGATGGTACTCCCGCTACATGTTGCAGCTTGTAATCGCCCGGTGCGACTATTGGACCATATGGGGTGTCTATAATGATACCCATTGAATCCGGTATTGTGTGAGTAACACCAAAGAATCTAAATGACACGTTGCCTATGCGAATACTTTCGTTCTTTTCTACTACTCGCATGTCGATTTGTGGAAGGTGAGGAAACTCAGCTTGCCGCTTTTTTATCATTATAGCGGTGAGGTTTCGTGTGTAGAGTGGGGGGTTGCCAATTCTATCAAGAATATACGGAATACCGCCAATGTGGTCGAGGTGTCCGTGCGTAATCAGCATGGCGCGCACCCTCTCTACATTATCCTCAAGGTATTTTGTATTAGGAAGAATATAATCAATGCCTGGTGTCTCTTCCTCTTTGAATTGAAATCCGCAGTCAATAACAAAAATATCGTCACCAATCTCTACCGCAGTCATGTTGCGGCCAATTTCTTCAACGCCACCGAGTGGGATTATACGGATAACTCCCGGTGCAATTTTAGGAATAGGGAGAAGTGGTACAACTTCTGCTTTTGGAGCAGAGGTACGTGGTCGTCGCTCTCGCAAAGATTTTCGAGCGCTTCTTGCGGTGGTACTTGCTCGACCTTCTCTTTGTGTGCTTTCTCCTCTGTTGCTTGGTGCAGCAAGCGGTGTTCGTCTAGGATAGCTTGTACCGCTACCTTGATAGGTTGATCTACGTGGTGATGAGGGGCTTCGCCTGTGTGGGGTAGTACTACGTTGGCTATACTGATAACGAGATGGTGGGCGCACAGAAGTAGCCTTTTGCTGTGTTGCGGCTTGTTCAAGAGGTGGTGTTGTTGCCTCTGGTGTGTGCATGGTGCGAATGTTTTGGCGAGACCTGCCTTTTGCATTTCTAGGTCCATGCGAGTTGTTTCTTGGTGAATATTGTTCGTTCATATAGTGTGCTGCGTCAGTATTTCAAAGTAATAATTAATTTTATAGGAGGAAACTCCACACTCTCTCAGTTTCTATAAACCACTCATGCGCAAAATCAAATCGGTCAGAGCCTGTTTCGATATTTGAAATGGTGATACCAGAAATGTCATCTTTAAGAACATACAAAAAATTCGGAGAGTAAAGGAATATTGCTGGCTTTTCTTTTGCTACTTCTTCTCTGAATGCGCTGAAGAGCTCGTTGCGTTCGCCTACATCACTTGTTTTGCGAGCCTTTTCAAGTAGTGCGTCTGCGGTGATGCTTGCATATCCAGCAATGTTGAGTCCAGGATCATTTCTTTGTGAAGAATGCCAGAATGCAAACAAATCAAGTCCTCTCCCTACCACTTCTCCAAACAAGAGTACCTCATAATCGCGTGGGCGAATTACATTAAGTGTGAGGTCGCTTGGTTCAAATATCTTTATTTGGACATCAATACCGAGTGCTCGCCAATCCTCGGCAACAGATTCAGCTGCCGTCTTTAGCTCAGGCACATTTGCGGTGGCAATACTGATACTGAGAGGGGTTTTTTCTTTCGATCCTTTCTCAAGAACACCTGTTTCAGGATTTTTTACCCACCCACGTGATGCGAGTAATGCGAGCGCTTCATCAATTGCACCCTCGTTACGAGTGTGGGTTGAAGATACTACCGTAGGAGGGAATGGTGAATCAATGACGGTACCATAACCAAGTAATGCGTCAGTAATAAGGCGCTCTTTATCAATAGCAATATCAAGAGATTCACGCAATGCCTTGTCTGCAAAGATACTGTTTTTATTTTGGTTAAAAAACAATCCAAAGACTCTTGGGAGTGGGGTGGTAATGATAGAAAGGTCTTTGCGAGTAATAGAGAACAACGATGTTGGTCGTATACCACTTACGGCATCAATTTCTCTTCGATTAAGCGCAGTTATGAGCTCGTCTTCTCCAGAGTAAAACTTGAGAGTGATGGTTTTGATATTAGGCTTTAGGTAGTGGTCGTTAACTGCGGTGAGTGTATATGAGGTGGGTACACCCGTTTGGTCTCGTAGAATTGAAGACACTTTATACGCGCCAGAGCCAATAGGTTCGGTATTAAATTTACTGAATGGAAACTCTTCATTGTCAGAGCTTTTCCAAATATGCTTAGGGAGAATACCAATGGTGAGATTTTCAAGGAATGGCGCAAATGGTTGCGTAAGGGTAAAAATAACTTCGTTTTGCTGCGCTCCTCGTTCTACGGCAATACCTTCCCATGACGCTCTCATGGGACTTTTAAGTCCAGGGTCTTGTGCTCGTTCTACCGTATAAATGACATCTTCCACGGTGACTGGCTTTCCGTCATGAAATACCGCATCACCCCGTAGTATAAATGAGTATGTCTTTCCATCTTCAGATATTGTATATGACTCTGCTAGGTCGGTGACCAATCCCTCCTTTTCCCCTGGGCGCATGAGGCCACTATAGATAAGTGCTCCTATATCTCTGTCTGCATCTGAGATTGCAAGAAGTGGGTTGATGAATCGTGGAGAGCCGATGATACCCTCTGCGTATGATCCGCCTGTAGCTGGTACTACCTCACTAAATGCAGCGCTCACTTTTTCAAGTAATAAAAAACTAGAGACGATAAGGGTAAGTGAAAGAAACCCAAAGAGTATTCGCTCGAAAGGAGAAAATTGTGAAAGTGTCTCAGCAAGTTTTCGTTCTACTGAAAACCGAAACGAACCAAGAGACGTAGAATGCTCGTCAGTCATGAAAATATATAATAGAAACTAAATAGTATCCGAGTGGTAATTTGTAACGCGATGGAAGAGCCTTAGAAAAGGAATACAGCAAATGCAGATAGTGCAAAGAGAAAGGCAAGGACTATTGAAGCTTGAAACAATACCTTTTCTGCGCCACGCCTGGTATGGAATGTCGCTGAAAAATTATCTCCCCCGAATGCTCCACCCAAGCTTGATCCCCTTTGTTGTAGGAGAATAGCCAGAATAAGGAGAATGGAGAGCGCTATTTGTAGGTAAGGCATAATGCCCTCGATAACTTCCATTTGTCACATGCTACCACAGGCTCTTGTATGAGGCAAGCAAGCAATATCAAATACGGTAGTGAAATACAAATGCCGTTATAATCCGTGGCGCAATAGCAAGCAGCTATACAAGTTTAGAGAGTCTTGTATACTATGTTCCGATTAGAAGTATTATCAGATAATAGTTTCTTTATATGGCAAAGAAAGCAAAGAAAGCAACGCGTACCGCTTCAAAAAAACAGAAGCAAGTATCATTATCTGTGAAAACTGCCCCTCGCAAACCAGCAGCGGCATCAGCGCCAATTATGCCACTTGGAGATAGGGTGCTTGTACGTGAGTTTACTCCTGAAGAAATGGGTACACGATCACCTTCTGGTATCATCATCCCTACTGGGTCTAAAGAAGAAAAGTCTGATAGAGGAGTGGTTATTGCAGTTGGTGCAGGTAAGCGTAATGAAAATGGTGAGCGTGTAGCGATTGATGTAAAAGAGGGAGACAGAATTCTATTTCAATGGGGGGAAAAGGTTGAGGTTCATGGAAAGGAATATTATCTAGTAAGAGAGGACAATATACTTGCGGTCCTTGGGTCTTAATTACCAGTCATTATCCATAGGCGTAATACTCTATATATACTATGGCAAAACAAATTATTTTTGATGAGGATGTACGACGAAAAATAAAGGAAGGAGTGGATAAGGTTGCTAATGCGGTACGCGTTACGATTGGTCCGCGGGGAAGAAATGTTGCTATTGAAAAGTCATACGGAGGCCCATCGGTAATTAATGATGGTGTATCTATCGCAAAAGAGATTACCCTCACGGATAGATTTGAAAACATGGGTGCTGAAATCGTAAAGGAGGTTGCTACCAAAACAAATGAGGCGGCAGGTGATGGTACTACCACTGCGGTAGTACTCACTCAAGCAATAATCTCAGAAGGATTTAGAAGAACTGCTCTTGGCGCAAATGCAATGATGGTGCGGGGTGGTATTGAGCAAGCTACTGAAGACATTCTTGAAGAACTAAAAAAGATGGCTCGCCCTGTAAAGAGCAAAGAAGAAATACAGCACGTAGCTACTATTTCTGCTGAGAGTGAAGTCTTGGGAGAAAAGATAGCTGAAACCATACAAACAGTAGGTAAAGATGGTGTAGTCACCGTAGAAGAGTCGCAATCATTTGGTATTGAAACCGAGGTGGTTGAAGGACTAGAATTTGATAAAGGCTACATTTCGCCTTACATGATAACTAATGCGGAGCGCATGGAGGCGGAGTATAAGGAGGTGCCAATTCTTGTTACTGACAAAAAGATTTCTTCGATACAGGAGGTTCTACCGCTACTTGAGAAGTTGGCGCAGACAGGTAAAAAGGATTTAGTGATTGTTGCCGATGATATTGATGGCGAGGCGCTTACAACCTTTGTGCTTAACAAGCTACGAGGCACATTTAATGTGCTTGGTGTAAAGGCGCCAGGGTATGGTGACAAGAAAAAAGAAATGCTCGCTGATATCGCCGTTACTATTGGCGCAACGGTGGTGTCTGATGATGTGGGGATGAAATTTGACTCAGTGGGAGTGGAGGTGCTTGGAAAGGCAAGTAGGGTAGTTGCTACAAAAGACAAAACGGTACTCGTGGGAGGAAAGGGAAAGAAGACAGATATTGATAAGCGAGTATCACAGCTACGAGCCCAGCTTAAAAATACCGATTCAAAGTACGATAAAGAAAAATTGCAAGAGCGCATTGGCAAGCTCTCTGGCGGAGTGGCAGTTATCCGCGTGGGGGCAGCTACTGAGACCGAAATGAAGTATCTGAAGCTAAAAATTGAGGATGCAGTCAATGCAACAAAGGCAGCGATAGAAGAGGGTGTGGTGCCAGGAGGGGGAGCTGCGCTTGCTAAGGTTTCAACAATACTTCGCAAAAAAAGGGAGGGGAATGCAAAGAGCGCAAAGCGACATGAGGTTGAGTTTGAAACAGGGTATGACATTATGCTCTCTGCGCTTAGAGCGCCACTTAACCGTATTGCGTATAATGCGGGACACGAAGATGATAGCGCGGTGATTGTAGAGTGGGTGGCAAATGCAAAACTTGAAGAAGGGTTTGACGCAAAAATCGGTGAGCGTGTAAACATGATTGAGCGAGGAATACTTGATCCGGTTAAGGTAACCCGATCTGGTGTGCGCCACGCGGCATCTGCTGCTGCTATCCTCCTTACTACCGAGGTAGCTATTGCGGATATTCCTGAACCAAAGAAGGAGTCACCACAAGGAGGTGACATGGGAGGAATGTATTAATAAGTACATCCACTAGAGCTAGAAGAAACAAATAGCGGGCACATGTTGTGCCTGCTATTTGTTTTTGTGGATTTTCAAGAATCTCTATTGTTCAAGTATAAAAAGTCAAAAGGCGGGTGCTTGCGCACCCGCCCCCCTGTACAACCGCTTGAGGTATACTTTGGAGGTTTACCCTCCTTTTTCAGACAAACAAATTGTTGTCGATCCTGATGTCACCAGCGCCCAACATGCTATTGAGCACTGAGGTCGAGTACGACCCCACCATCGAGAAGATGGCGGTATCAGTTGTACCTACTACTGTCACCTGGGTGGTTCCACCTGCGGTGACGCCCGAGACACTCTTGATGCTGCTCCCAATGCCCTGGAGGACGATATCGTCCAGGGCGCGATCATAGTCCATGACAACATCGGTAAGGGTGACCGGTGTTCCACCCTTTCCTCCGAAGACGAAGAGATCTGCACCAGCACCGCCGGTGAGCTTGTCTCCGTCAGCTCTCTCTGCAAAGAGCGTGTCGTTCCCTCCATCCCCAACGAGGATGTCGAGCCCGAGTTCGCCCTGCAGGCGATCGTCACCACCTTTTCCTTCGAGGGTGTCGTTCCCAGCGTTTCCACGCATGGTATCGCCACCCTCCGATCCTGCAAAGACGTTCGCTCCGGTGTTTCCATAGAAGTTGAACCCAAGACTTTTGGGCCCAATCTTCCCCAAAGACACCTCTGCACGGACGGCCTCGATGTCAACGTCAACAATGTATCCACCGCTGACGCCGCTTCCGGCCATAACGATCGAACGCGATCCCCCCGCTTCAACGTAAGGCGTGGCAATACGCAGGGTGTCGTAACCCTGGTTCGCCACCTCTACGGCGAGGTTGTTCTGGTTGTTGATTACAAAGTCGTCATTGCCTGTACCACCGTCCATGATGGTGGTCGTACGAGACGACCCACGTAGGATATCGTTACCTGCTCCACCGAAGACGGAGAATGAGGTGTTACCCCACGCTCCGGTAAGGTCGAGCAGATCATTCCCCTCGAGCATATAGAACTTATCCAACTGGATAAGTCCCTTGAGCGTCGAGGAGTTGTTGCCAGCGGTCCCAGTAAAAGTAGGCATGCTCATATCCCAGATTCATCACGCAGAATTGCGTAATGCTTCCGAGTTGAGACGTGCCTCCCTTATGTTGGACCGATAAAATGTAGACCCAGGGGAGAATTTACACGAAAATAATATTTTGTCAATACCCTCTCAGGATTGATTGCAAGCCAATCAATTATCTATTAACCATAGTAGGTAATTCTGGTATACTTCCCATACTACTAATAGCAATATATATGGACACCATTTTTTATATTCTCGTAGGTGCGCTTGTGGTGCTTGGGCTATGGATTGCCGCTGCATACAATGGATTTATTCGTCTTATCAACAGGACAAATGAGGCGTGGGCAGATATTGATGTTCAACTAAAGCGTCGGTATGACCTTATCCCTAATTTGGTAAGCACGGTGCAAGGGTATGCCTCACATGAAAAGGACACATTGCAAAAGGTAACCGAGATGCGATCATCAGCAATGAAGGCAGAGGGGATAGAAGCGAAAGGAAAGGCAGAGAATATGCTTTCAGAAACGCTCAAGTCACTTTTTGCGGTGGCGGAGAGTTATCCAGATTTAAAGGCAAATACAAACTTCCTTGAGCTTCAAAGAGAATTGTCTGACACAGAGAACAAAATTCAAGCATCACGTAGGTTTTATAACGGCAATGTGCGTGACCTAAATACCTCTGTGCAGGTATTTCCTAACAATATTATTGCCAACATGTTTAGTTTCTCTGAGCGAGAGTTCTTTGAGCTTGAAGAAGGGGAGGAAGCAGCTCGAAAGCCGGTAGAGGTAAAGTTCTAAGAAAGAATACAGAGAGTGTACCGTCTCTTTATGTGCGTAGTACCTGTCTTTTGACGTATGGCAACACTGTATACACAAAAAGATTCTAATATACGAAAGACCTGGTTTCTCATGATTGGGTTTTTTATGGCAGTTATTGCCCTTGGGTGGGGCTTTGCCTTTTACTTCAACGATCAAACTATCTTGTACGTGTCGGTGGTGATTGCCCTTGTTATGAACGTGGGCAGCTACTGGTTTTCAGACAAGCTTGTTGTTGCGATGACGGGCGCAAAGCCAGCAGATGAGGTTGTGTACAAAGACCTCCACAACATTGTCGAGAATCTCGCGATAACGGCGGGTCTGCCAAAACCAAAGGTGTATATTGTTGAAGATTCGGCACCAAATGCATTTGCTACAGGTAGAAATCCTGAACACTCACTTGTTGCCTTTACCACTGGTATTCTTTCTATCCTCGATAGGAGTGAGCTTGAAGGGGTAGCGGCACACGAGCTATCCCACATTGGTAACCGTGATATGCTCGTCTCTACTGTGGCGGTTGTGCTTGTTGGATTTGTGGCAATACTCTCTGATATGTTTTTGCGTATGAGTATGTTTGGAAGTGGGAGAGACAGAGATTCGCGAGCGGGACTCATTTTGCTTATTGTTGGTATTGTTGCTGCAATTCTTGCTCCTATTGCGGCACAGCTTCTTCAGCTTGCTATATCACGCAAACGTGAGTTTTTAGCAGACGCTTCTGGCGCCCTGCTTACACGTTATCCAGAAGGGCTTGCCTCCGCGCTTAAAAAAATCCACGCGTATGGAAGTGGCCACCCCATGCAAAGGGCAAGCCATGCCACGGCGCACCTCTTTATTGCAAATCCATTTGGTGATACCGATGAAGGCGAGGTGGGAGTGCAAAAACGAAGCTGGATAGCCTCGCTCTTTGCGACACACCCACCTGTCGAAGCACGTGTGCATGCACTCCTCAATAAGAGCGATCGATAATGCGTCAAATAGTTTTTTATTCAAGATAAGACAATGACAGCCTTCTGGGAGGCAAGCTTTACGGATAAACAAGCAATGTAGGTATTTAAGAAAATTCTCATCCTTTCAAGCATGGTAAATCGCAATTGTGCATCAAAAATACTACAATAGTGCTATTATCGATAAAAATAAGTATGACAACAATACATCCGCATATAAACTTTAATGGAAATGCAGAAGAGGCTTTCACTTTTTATAAGTCGGTATTTGGTGGAGAGTTTGCAAAGATTATGCGCTTCAAAGATCTTGCAAGCGCTGAATTTCAGGTGGCAGAGAATGAGGCAAACAAAATAATGCACATCGCTTTACCAATTGGTAAAAGCTTTTTAATGGGTAACGACGTGCCAGAGAGTATGGGGAGGACAAATGAAAATGAACATAGATCAAAAATTGCTATTAGCGTAGAAAGTAGAGAAGAGGCTGATGCATTATTCAACGGGTTATCCGCGGGTGGAAGTGTTGAATTTCCAATGAGTGAGAGCCCCTGGGGTACGTACTTTGGTATGCTTCGTGACAAATATGGAATTGAATGGATGATAGATTTTGACCCAACACACAAGGGGTAATATAGCTACAATATGCAAAAAACGACTGCCACTACCATACCGGAATACAACACCCTACACACAAAACAGGTGAATGATATTTGTGTATTTTTGGATGCGTTAATACAAAAGAACGTGAAGAAGAGTGAGTCAAAAATCTGGCATGGAAGCCCAGTGTGGTTTATAGAAGGCAATCCTGTTGTTGCATACTCTGTGCGAAAGGGTAAGAATGTTTCTTTGCTATTTTTCAGCGGTCAAAGTTTTGATGAAAAGGATTTAGTGCCGAGTGGAAAATTCAAAGCCGCAGAGGTGGTGTATACAGACGTTAAGGAGATTAAGATCACAAGTGTAAAAAGGTGGTTGAAGAAGGCAAAAGAGATACAGTGGGATTATAAAAATATTGTAAAAAGAAAGGGGGTATTGAAAAAAATTGCTCACGAGTAAATGTGCACACGGCACTCTCACTGTTGCTATTGCTTGCAAACTACACACTTTATAAACGGCTGGGCATATCTCAGTACGGCATATCATCATGACCTTGACTATAACGTAACGTCATAGTTTAGACTGTGGTATGGTGGGTCGACACCGAAAATAGGGTGGTTGTAATTTGTATGTCGTATACCATAAAAAAACTAGCAATCATTGCCGGAATAAGTGTCCGGACACTTCACCATTATGACAAAGTGGGGCTTTTAAAGCCGTCTCGAGTTGAAAATAATGGTTATAGATATTATGAGGAAAGAGAGCTTCTGAAGCTCCAACAGATTCTATTCTTTAGAGAGCTTGATTTTTCTCTTGAAGAAATAAAACAAATTCTGTCCTCCCAATCATTTGATATGAGAGAAACGCTTCGCGATCAGAAAAAATTGATTGAGCTTAAAAAGAATCGTCTGAGCAAATTAGTTAAGACAATTGATAAAACAATTAAAAAAATTAACAAAGAGATTACTATGGATGACAAAGAATTATATGGAAACTTCTCCAAAGAGGAGATGGATACCTACACCGAAGAGGCGCGGCAGAAGTGGGGCAATACAAAGGCATTCAAGGAGTCACAAGTGCGCGTAAAGAAAATGGGAAAAGACGGTTTGAAAAAGGTAATGGAGGAGTCAGGTATGCTTACGGTAGAGATTGCAGAGACAATGAAAGCTGGGCTCGATCCAACAAGTGCGAAAGTTCAAACGCTAATTGCTAAGCACTACGATGGTCTTCGTGCGTTTTACGAACCAAATGTTGAAATATATCGCGGTTTAGCACATATGTATGTTGCAGACGAACGCTTTAAGGCAAATTATGAGAATGTTGCTAGTGGACTCGCACAATTTATGCAGGACGCAATGATACATTTTGCGGATACACAAAAATAAAAAGCTCTGAAGTAAGAGGGTATTCAAAGTGTATTCAGGGATATGAGACAACAAAACACGATTAAGATCGTGTTTTGTTGTTTGTCATACATTTTGCTTACAATATTACCGCTTCAAACCTTGCTTTGTTTTCAGCCATCCACTTCTGCTGGTCTTCTTTGGTCATTTTTGGGTCGTTCATGACATCGGCATGAGCTTGCATATAATGTGGCATAAGAGCACTCATCCATTCTTCAAATGTTGCGCCTTCCGCCGTTGCTTCACACAAATCACATTTTAGAGTCTTCATAGTTCTTTAGTTAATTATTTTATAAAATTGAGACCTACTTCTCGCTGACTACTTTTAAATCTCTTGCATAGGCATCGAAGGCGTCGTCAAACGGGGGTATCATGTTTGCAAATAACGGAAAAAGCAGCCCGCCAATTTTTTCTGTCATGGTAAACAGGGTTCCGCCTTCAACTTTTTCAAGTAAAAAGGTTCGGCTACCCATCGCATCTCCTGAAACCATTTTTGTATACGGCTCAAATGCTTTTATCTTTAGCTTAAAAGTTCTATTTGGGTTTATTGATGGAACGATTTTAATTTCTCCGCCAGCCTTTATCTCTCCCTCTATTGAAAGAATAGTACTATTCCAGTTTTTATAATTACCAACATCTACCAGTATCTGCCAAATTTTTTCTGGGGTAGCGTTGATCAAAATAGATACTGCTGTTTCTCTACTAAATACTTTTTTTACTGTATGTGCTTTTTGGTTCATGGTCATGTGGTATCAAATTACTTTTCAGTTCTATAGCGTTTCTTCATCAAGACAAATGAGCTTTTTGCAACCGCTTTTAGCACCTTCAGATCAATATCTTCTATGCTCTTTATTGCAAGACAAGATTTACCCGAGAGCTTGTATTTACCAAGTTTTTCAATTTCTTTTTTATAAGTCTCCCAGCCTATCATGTTGTAGAGGGTGAAGCCGGTTGAAGAAATAGCAAAGCCAGTTATAAGGTGGGTATGTTCGCCGCCTTTGCTATCTAAATAATGATATTTCCCAAAGCCAAAAATTTTGTTCCACATCACACACGGGGAGCCAGTGACTTTTGTATACAGATCAACTAAAGCCAGTGCCTCGCTTTGCACTTTTTCTTTTCCCTTAAAGTTTTCCTTCAAATACTTCTCAGGGCTAGTTTTTGTCGGCTGTGTTTTGTTGGTGTAGGACATACATTTCTACTAAAAATAGAATCTATGTTAGTTATAGTAACTAACCCCAGGTTTACCCTTGTGAGAATTTGGTCATATCCATAAATACTGGCTCGAGGATATACCCATCTGGATCTTCGATTTCAAAAGAGTACATAAAGTCGCCCGCTACCTTTTTATTGTATTCATTTTCATAGACTCTACCTCCTGCTGATTTTGCGGCAGCGCACATGTTGTCTACTTCCTCCTTTGAAGCACAGCTTAGGGCATAGAGTGCACTGACAGTTTTCTTCTGATCTGGGAAGGTCTTGCCGTCATTGAAGTTTTTTGCAAATTCCTCAGTGAGTATCATAAAGACAATATCATCGCTATACATAAATGACTCAGCATCGGAATTTGAAAACACTTCATTCTTTATAAACCCTATAGCTCTATAAAAAGCAGAGGACTTGGCGAGATCTTTGGTAATTAAATTAATATAAATTTGTTTCGACATATTTTTATCCTACCACCCAACTAACAATCTATTAAAATGATGGCGTTTGCAGCGCATCTTTGTGTAATACCTCTATCTATTTCCAATATTAAATCCTTAGAGCGGTGAGGGATTCGACCCGCTTTTGCTAAGCCCTACGGGCTAAGCACGCTGGTCGCGCCTCGGCGACAATTTTACTACACTTCGTTTCGTAAAATCGTAGACCGCCTCCGGCGTTGACCAATGTTACTTATGAGCAAGGCGAATTAGTAACATGGAAATACTCTTGTGGTGCGAATCCCTCACCACTCTCTCAAAACATAGTCGCCCAATACTTCGCATTGTTCTCCTTGTTTTGCGGAGGGTGAGGGATTGTCCCCTGAATTGCGGGTTTTGTTTCGCCTTGCAGCTCACAAAAACCTCGCATTCCTAGGACGGCGCCTCGTATTGCTTCGCAATATACTCCGGCGCTTCGAATCCCTACGAAAGGTACGAAGGTACCTTTCTCACCCTCCGCACTTTTTTACTACGTTCAAAATTGCGGAGGGTGAGGGATTCGAACCCTCGATTGGGTTTCCCCAATACCGCCTTTCCAAGGCGGCGCACTCGACCACTATGCGAACCCTCCAGTCACGCTGTTATACCATAAAGTATTGCTAAAATGGAGCATGGTGTGGTACACATAATGCGGTAACAGCTTCTTGGGAGGTGTGTTATGACTTTTCGCGATGTACTCGATCCGGTGTCGTTATTACCTCCGAATTTTGATGAGGTAAGAGAGAGACTCGATATATCTATTAACCTTGCAAGATTCGGTAGAGTGAGGTCTCTTACTAGCATGGTTGAGGGAGAGGGTCCCCAATCTATGAACTGGCCTTCAATAGAGGCTTCAAGAAAGAAAAAGAAAAAGAAAAAATGAGGCATAAGCCTCAAGTCGAAGGGGGGCAGTAATGGACTTATGTCCATTACTGCCTTTACTTTTTTCTCCACTACATAGACAATATATGTATTGTTATAAACATCTCTAATTTTTATATGTTTGAAGATTTAAATACATGGGCAATTGTTGTTTCAGCGATTATCAGTATGGTAATAGGAACATTCTGGTACTCACCAATGACATCAATCGGAAGATCGTGGATGAGACTTACAGGAGTATCTCAATCTAAACCATCGGGTGCTGAAATGATAAAGGTGATGGGCGCTGGATTTTTGACCGCTGCCGTCTTTTCTACTGTGCTTGCAATAATACTTCGTATTGCTAATGCAACAAGCGTATATGATGGCATTGTTATAGGGTCAATTATTTGGGTGGGTTTTATCGTCACTAATTATCTAGGTGGAGTAATTTGGGAGAAGAAGCCATTTAATCTGTTTCTTATATATGTTGGCTACGAGGCGCTTCGTATAGTTGCAGTAGCTAGCGTGCTTGTGTTGTGGCAATAGTATGCGTATAGCAATCTTTGGGATTGTCATGTTTGTGGCGACAGGTCTTGTTTATGCTCTTGAGGAAGGATACTTCTCACCTATTGTTGCCAAGCAAGAGGCACCACTTGCGCTTTTGCTTGTAAATACTACTCCGCTTAAAATTGAGGTAGCACGCACACCATTTGAAAGAAGAACAGGACTCTCAAATAGAGAGATGCTGCCACAAGATACTGGGCTATGGTTTGTGTTTGATACTCCCGACACGCACGGTATATGGATGAAGGATATGAAGTTTGCTATTGATATTGTATGGGTCGATAGCACACTTACCATTGTGCATATCGAAGAGGATGTTGCTCCAGAGAGTTACCCTAAAGTATTTGAGCCGCCAACAATGGCAACCTACGTGCTTGAGGTTAACCGTGGTGTTGCAAGCGCTCTTGGCATGAAGGTGGGGGATACACTTCGCTACATGGAGTTTGCTGCGGAGGATGAGTGATTTGCAAAAATATCAGTATACGGGTATTCTATATGAGGT
Organism: uncultured Candidatus Saccharibacteria bacterium; assembly: GCA_964409035.1. Lineage (GTDB taxonomy): Bacteria > Patescibacteriota > Minisyncoccia > Phycocordibacterales > UBA12088 > CAYPBQ01. The sequence continues at coordinate 128,340 of CAYPBQ010000001.1, read as the reverse complement.
CGGCGTGATTCCTCCCCAACGCCCCCAGCACCTCTCGTAGCGTGGAGCTAGTCATCGTGATTAGCTCCACGCCCCCCCAACACCCTCACAAAGGGTGTTTTCATATATATAAAAGTGTTGTATAATATAAAAGGTCTGTGCTGGATAGTTGCTCTTTGTTACGCAAGTATACAAAGAGAGGAAAGTCCGAACACGCTCAGTGAAAGCTGGAGAATGGTAGCGGGTAACGCCCGCCTGGGGTGACCCACGGGATGCGAACAGAGACGCGCTATTTTGAGAGAAATGCGGTCTGCATATAGCGTATGCAATATGCAGAAAACCTTGTTGTGAGGCAAGGCTGAAACGGCAAAATTCCTACCTGCGTGCAAGGCCGTGCCCCATCCATCTTAGTCTTCTATATATAGATAAAGATTAAGATGGGTGGGGAGAGCCGCTTGAGGGTGTTGGTAACAACACTCCTAGATACATAACTATCTCCCATATAGTACTCATCTATAGGGATAGACAGAATTCGGCTTATAGGCACAGATATCGAGATATGAAATACGCCCGCGTAATGCGGGCGTATTTCTATGTAGTTACCCACACCGCTTCGTGTGCAATATGATTGTTTAGTCGTATACTATGTGGGTAGTGTTTAGGCTCTCGGTGTAGGTACCACACCTCCCACTAGATGCGGGCATGTGCATACTAAAACCTTGATCCACTTTATACATAACTAACATATCTATGGCATATCTTCCGCAGAAATCACGCGCAGGATTTGATGGGATGCTTGAGTGGCTTCTCATTGGGGCTACCGCTCTTGTTCCTATCGTATTTATTCCTCTTTTGTTTGCCCCGTTTCAGTTTACTAAGGCGTTTTTTATCGCAATAGTAGCGTTACTCGGTGTCGCATTCTACATAGTGGCAAGAATGAAAGAGCGCAGAATACTCATTCCTATGAGTCCACTTATGGGTGCGATGTGGATGATTCCTATTGCGTATCTTGTTTCTTCATTATTCTCAGGAAACATAGAGCAATCACTTCTTGGTCAAGGCTTTAACACAGACTCTTTTGCGTTTGTTGGAGTACTTACACTTATTGCAACACTTGTTGCGATTGGACTTAGAAAAAGAGAGAGTCTTCTAAAGCTATACGGCGCTTTTATGGCGTCAGTTGGGATAGTTGCTGTATTTCAAATCGCAAGATTGTTTTTTGGACCAAATTTTCTTTCTTTCGGCATTTTTACGAGTACCACTGCAAACGTGCTTGGTTCTTGGAATGATCTCGCAATATTCTTTGGATTGGTTACTGTGCTGTCACTCGTAACTCTTGTTGGACTTACGCTTCATGGAAAAATAAAGCTTGTCGTTGTCGGGGCGCTTGCAGTATCTATTGCAATGCTTATTGTAATCAACTTTAGCGTAGTATGGTGGGTGATTGGTGCATTTGCACTTGGTACCTTTGTCTACAGTTTAACCACCGGACGATACTCTCGCGAGAGAGCTACCACTGATTCACTTGAGAGTGAATCACAAATGCGTGAGCTTGTGGGAGAAGGGCAAACATCGTTTGCTTCGCTCTTGGTGCTGTCATTATGTCTTGTATTTCTTGTTGGAGGTAATTTTATCGGTAACAGCGTATCTACATTCTTTAATGTCTCACAGCTTGAGGTGCGTCCATCCTGGCAAAGTACTGCCGATGTGATTCAGAGTACGTATGCAAAGCATGCGATATTTGGCTCTGGTCCTGGCTCCTTCTCGAGAGAGTGGCTACTCAATAAGCCTGTTGAAATCAATCAAACACTATTTTGGTCTGCAGATTTTGCTAGCGGTATTGGCTACATTCCGACTTCACTTGCAACCACTGGTGCTGTTGGTGCGATATCATGGATTCTCTTCATTGGATTATTCTTATACGCAGGCTTTAGAGCGCTGGTAATGCGAGCAAACGCTGACCCACTTTCTTCGTACCTATCGCTCTCGTCATACCTTGGGGCACTCTTCTTGTGGATATTTGCAATCATTTATACACCTAGTCACAGCATTCTGTTCTTCGCCTTTTTGCTCACTGGAGTATTTATTGCATCTATCAGACGTCAGCCGGGAGGTTTTTCAGAAAAGGAAATTTCTTTTGTAGAAAACCCTCGTCTTGGCTTTATCTCAGTGCTTTTCCTCACCTTGCTGTTTCTTGGAAGCATCGCTTCAATATTTGCAATCGGTGAGCGATATGCAAGCGCAATGTACTTTCAAAAGGGAGTGGTAGCTCTCAATGTAGAAAATGACATTGAGAAAGCCGAGGCATTAGTGTCACAAGCGGTGACTCTTAATGAGGTAGATGCGTACTATCGATTTGGTACCAATCTTAATCTCATTAGACTTAGCGAGGTTGCTCAATCAGAAACACTTTCTGAAGAGGAGGCTCGAACACAATTCCAAGCGGTACTTGCTGCTGCTATCCAAAACGCACAGCGTGCCACTGTCCTTGATCCAACAAACTATCAAAACTGGATAAATCTCGCACAGGTATATCAAACAGTAGTACCTCTTAAGGTTGAAGGTGCGTATGATGGGGCAACACAAGCCTATGCACGTGCGCTAGAGTTTAACCCACAATCACCAGCAATCTTCTTGGGTCTTGCGCAGCTAGAAAGTGCAAATGGTAACAATGAGACTGCAAAAGAAAAGATTCAGCTCGCCCTAGAAAAGAAGAATAACTATACAGAAGCAATATTCCTCTTGGCGCAAATTCAGATAAACGAAGGAGAGACCGAAGAGGCGATAAAGAGTGTCGAAGCAACTACTATCATAGAACCAACAAATGCTGTTAATTTCTTCCAGCTTGGACTACTCAAGTACTCAGACAAACAGTATGAGGGTGCGTCATCATCATTCTCAAGAGCGATAGCGCTTAATCCAGATTACTCAAACGCACTTTACTTCCTTGGTCTTTCTGAGTACGAGAGGGGTGATATCGACAGTGCGATTGAACAGTTCAAGAAGGTACAAACACTTAATCCGGATAATGCTGAGATTGAGAGTGTTCTTGAAAATCTTGAAAACGGACTTCCTCCAGTTTCTGAGAACACGTCATCATCTGTTGAGTCTCTCGATTCACTCCCGGTAAGTGAAGAGTCGTCAACAAGTACAGAAGTGCTTGAATAGGAGTATACTGTACTCATGTCTAAGGTGTTTGGATTTTTATACCGAGAGGTACGCGGTCTCCACGAGGCTGCGTACCTTTTGGGTATATTTACCCTTACTTCACAAGTACTTGCCCTCCTTCGAGATAGAATACTCGCTCATGAATTTGGTGCAGGTGTGACCCTTGATCTCTATTACGCGGCATTTCGTATACCTGATCTCTTGTATGTATTACTTGGTTCATTGGTGTCGGTGTATGTGCTTATTCCATTTCTTTCTGAGCGATTACTTATTTCTACAGAGAAAGTACGAGAATTGCTCTCAAGTTTATATAGTTTTTTTCTCATACTTATTGCTGGTACAAGCGCGGTGGTATTTGTCCTTGCGCCGGCATTAGTACCGTTACTATTTCCGGGCTTTGAGGAAGCGCTTCATGGAGATTTGACCTTGCTTATACGCATACTATTAGTACAACCAATTATACTTGGCGTGTCTAATCTTTGTGCTTCTGTCACTCAGGTGTACCAAAAGTTTTTACTCTACGGCATATCACCAATTCTATACAATATCGGTATAATTTTTGGTGTACTCTTTTTGTACCCATTGCTTGGTATTGCAGGATTAGCACTAGGTGTTGCCATTGGAGCTACTCTTCACTTGGCAATTCAACTGCCGTTTATGGTTAGTCACAAGCTATTTCCTACCTTTACGCTTTCAATCGAGTGGAGCGTGGTTCGGAAGATACTCTCGATGTCGATACCTCGAACACTCACTCTTTCAGTGGGGCAGATGCTATCGTTTATATTTATATCTATAGCGTCATACATGACGGTTGGATCAATTGCAGTGTTCTCATTTGCGTTTAACCTCCAGTCGGTACCACTTGCAATAATAGGGGTGAGCTATTCTGTCGCTGCATTTCCTATATTGTCACGATTTATTAGTGCGGGTGATACGCAATCGTTTGTACATCACATAGGTACCGCACTTAGGCATATTGTATTTTGGGCATTTCCTGCAACGGTGCTCCTTATTGTGCTACGAGCGCAGGTGGTGCGCACAGTGCTGGGAACAGGGGAGTTTGATTGGGCGGATACTCGACTTGTTGCAGCAGGTCTTGCGCTTTTTGCGCTTTCACTTTTTGCGCATAGCGTGATGTTGGTTGTCGTGCGGGCGTACTATGCGGCAGGTAATACGCTTAAACCTTTCCTTATTAATGCTGTCTCTTCTATCGCAGGTCTTTCAAGTGCGACATTGCTTCTTTCGGTTTTTTCTCTCCATGAGCCCTTTCAACTATTCATGGAAGCACTTTTGAGGGTAGAGGGTCTTGCGGGTACAGAAGTACTTATGCTTCCTTTGGGATATACCATTGGAATGCTATTTAATGCGATGTTTCTACTTGTATTTTTTGGTCAGGATTTTTCTCCACTTTCTGGAGTGCTTGCACGTGTGGTGCTTCATTCTGGTTTTGCCTCACTATGTGCAGGAATAGTTGCTTATACCGGTCTCAACCTCATGGATGATGTGGTTGATATTAATACGTTTGTCGGTATATCACTGCAAGGAGCAATCGCGGGATTGTTTGGTCTTGTTGCATATGTTGCTGTGTTATATGTACTAAAAAATGTTGAGGTGAGGGAAGTGATTGGCGCTCTTCATCATAAGTTATCGGCAAGGCCAACTCAGTTGCCTGATGAGCAAATGGAGTAAGAATTGTAGTATTTTTGAGTATTATTTTGAAATGACAAACCCGCAGTCGATGACTGCGGGTTAAAGTGAGGTGGGTGTCCTCCGCTCAGCTCTGCTCTAGCTCGGAGCGGATCGTTTGGGTCAGTAGACCATCGGACACACCGTCTTTGCTAGCCCATTGGGCTCTAGGCTATCCAGCAAACTGTGTTGCCAGACGGGGGCATGTGCATTTCTTGGCGCAGTCCCCTAACGGACAGGAGGTTGTCAACTCCTCCACCTCAAGTTAAAGCTTGTCATACGCAAATTTTTTGTCAATACTAACCTTGATAAATGCCTAAAATAGGGCATAATTGCGCTACATGAAGCATATCCGCAACTTTAGCATTATTGCCCACATAGACCACGGCAAATCTACTCTCGCAGACCGCCTCCTTGAGGTAACAGGCACGATAGAAAAGAGAAAAATGAAAGAGCAAGTACTCGATTCTATGGAGCTTGAGCGTGAGCGTGGTATCACTATAAAGATGCAGCCAGCTCGAATGGTGTGGAAGAAAGATGGTGTCGAATACGTAGTTAATCTTATCGATACACCAGGGCACATAGATTTTTCATATGAGGTATCACGCGCACTCAAGGCGGTAGAGGGAGTGATACTACTTGTTGACGCGACACAGGGGATACAAGCACAAACGCTCACAACCCTTGGTATGGCAGAGGAGCAGGGGCTTGTGGTTATTCCTGTGCTCTCAAAAATTGATGCTCCAACGGCACGCACCAAAGAGCTTAGAGAAGAGATGGCGCTGAAGTTTAATGTTGATGTGGATGATGTACTTCTTACCTCAGGCAAGACCGGTGAAGGTGTTGCAACGCTTCTAGATGCCATCATTGAAAGGATTCCACCACCAAGGGAGACTGGCGCCACTACGACTAGTGCGCTTGTATTTGATTTTCAATATTCAAATCATAGAGGGGTAATTGTGTATATGCGCCTCTTTGATGGGGCGATAAAAAAGGGTGACTACCTCACTTTCATGAACGCTAATGAATCCTTTATTGCGATAGAGGTTGGGGTATTTGTTCCTGAGGAGAAACCAGTCGATAGCCTTAGTGGGGGTGAAATTGGCTATGTGGTAACTGGTATAAAACAACCTGGGGTAGCTACTGTGGGAGATACTATCGCGCTTTCTAAGCAGCCGGTAACAGCGCTTGCGGGGTATAAAACACCAAGGCCTGTTGTCTGGGCCAGTGTGTACCCAGAGAGCCAAGACGACTTTTCTGCCCTCAAGCAGGCGCTTGATAGGCTACGTCTTTCAGATTCATCACTTACCTACGAAGAAGAAACATCTGGTGTATTGGGGCGGGGATTTAGGTGTGGATTTTTGGGTATGCTACACCTTGAAATTATAACCGAGCGTTTGAGACGTGAGTTTTCACTTGAGCTGATTGTAACGCTGCCAAGTATCGTGTATGAGGTTGAGTTATCAAATGGAAAGATAGAGACCATTTATAACCCCTCAAAATTTCCTGACCATGGCATGTATAAGGGTGTTATGGAGCCGTGGGTAGATGTAAAGATAATTACACCACCAGAGTATGTGGGGCCTGTGATGCAGATGCTCTACGATCATGAGGCAGAGCTTAGTAACTCGGAAGCATTTTCTGATGGAAGAACCATTATGGCAGTGACCATGCCACTTAGAGAGATGATGAGAAACTTTTTTGATAAGTTAAAGAGTATTAGCTCTGGCTATGCATCGGTATCGTATGAATTTGGCGGATCACGAAAGGCTGAGGTAACTCGTCTTGATGTTCTTATTGCTGAAGAGCTTGTCCCGGCGTTTTCTCGAGTGGTATCCCTCAGAAGAGTGGAAGAAGAGGCGACTAAAATTGTAGAGAGGCTGAGGGACTCACTCCCTAAGCAAATGTTTGTGACAAAAATACAGGCAAAGGCCTTTGGACGCATTATCGCTGCGGAGCGTATTGCAGCTATGAAAAAGGATGTGACGGGGCACCTATATGGTGGTGACATCACTAGAAAGATGAAGCTACGTGAAAAACAAAAGCGAGGAAAGAAAAAAATGCTTGAACGAGGCAAGGTGCACCTCTCACAGGATGTGTTTATGAAAATAATGAAAGGGGATTAGTAATAGAAAAGGCGGTCTTGCGACCGCCTCCTCAGTGAGTGCAAACTGTAGACTAATCCAACGAAAGTGCAAATATTGAAAATGTTGACCCATTTATACTTTCTGCTACTCCTACTTCTGTAAACCTACATTGTAATGCGGGTTTACACGCATAGGGATTTTTTTCTATGTCTACATAGATTAATGCCTTTCTATACCCTACACATGCAAATTCAGTTTTCAGTATATAGATAAGCACACGCAATGAATCTGTGGCGTACCCATTTCTTCTGTGGGCTGGAAGTATCCATACCCCCGTTTCTACTCCATCGTCTTGTGGTTTTAAATATCGTATACCAACAATTTCATTACCTACCACGATACAGAAAAAATGAACATCGCTTTGAGTATTTTTTCCCTCCAGCAGTTTACCAATTGTAGCGCCAACGTTCGGTATACCAAATCCATTTGTGTTCCCCTCTGTAATCTTGTTTATTGCTACAACATCATTGTCACTTAGCGGTCTAAGTGTGACCATTGACGTGCTCCCATCTGGTACCAGCTAAATAGCTTTGTACAACAAATTATTTTGATTGTCTATACCTCTACTCTTAACCAAGCGGTATATAGAGAATCACCATTGAGAAGATAATAAGTATCACCAAACCCGCCCAAATCCATTTAATGGCCTTTTTTGTTTTTTTATGAAATAGCATAGTGCTATTAGGGTACTCAATTTATCGATGTATCGCAAGTTTTGGTATACTTATAATATGTTTACCTTTTATGAGAGAAGAAAGCTCCGTAGGATATTGCACTCTAAGCCTATGGTGGTAGTGATACTTCTCATTACACTATTCTTAGCTAATGTTGCGTACAATGCATGGGACAAAGCATCGATAGCAAAGGATAAAAGAATGGAAGTTGCCGCTGAACTTGGCGCGCTCCAAGTGCGTGAGGCTCAATTGAGGGAGCGAATTGCATACCTAGAAACTGATAAAGGCAAGGAGGAAGAACTCAGGAAGCAATTTGATGTTGGAAGGGAGGGGGAGTATGCAATTGTTGTAGTAGAGAAAGAAGAGCGAGTACCACTTGATGCAAACAAAGAGAAGGAAAAAGGGTTTTTTGAAAAAATACTTGGTTGGTTCAAGTAATAGTTTGTCATTAACCACCCCTCAGTATCGCGATGTATCGCGATACTGAGGGGTGGGCATGAGTGCGAGGCAATATATTTTGCAATAGTAAATGTATGCTATACTGCCCTAGCTTGTAAGATAATTAGTATTTATGGAAAAACAAATCACCATCTATAGCACCCCTACGTGTCATTTTTGCAAATTAACTAAGGAATTTCTGAATGAAAAGGGACTCACCTATACTGAGTACAATGTTGCAGATGACCTTGAGAAAAGAAAAGAAATGGTTGATAAGAGCGGGCAAATGGGGGTACCGGTTATTGTAGTAAAAGAAGGGGATAAGGAAGAGATGATGATTGGATTTGAAGAAAGACAGTTATCTACCCTGCTTAATATATAAGCAAACACAAAACCCCGCATAAACAATGCGGGGTTTTGTGCTATAGTGCCGTTATTAAATATTGCCCTTGTAGCTCAATGGATAGAGCAATCCCGTCCTAAGGGAGAGATGTAGGTTCGATTCCTGCCAAGGGCACAAAGTAATTCAAGCGTGGCTGGAATCGAACCAGAAGTGGGTCGGGGAAACATTTGTTTCCCCGTGGAGGAAGGATTGGGAAAACCTTGGGTTTCCCAGGAGTGAGATATCCTGCCAAGGGCACCAATTATTGGATACACGCCCACCACCACTTGAATCAATGGGTAGGTAGTATAGTATGCGTTAGGAATAGCTATACAGTGACCAAAGGGAAGGAAGGACGACATGTCGTTGTTGCAACTCACGCATCGTGAAAATGCTAGTGGCTTTACGCCACGCCACCCTGTTTTGTGTGCGATAGATGTAATTGGCTTTCTGGTGACGGTGTGGTTGTGGGTTGCATACGCACCATCATTTTGGATAGCCACACTACCGCTTTTAGTTGTACTCCAGTATTTTGTGAGTTGTTGCTACCACTTTTTGCCATACAGCATAGTATGGCAAAAGCTTGATCACCAAGTCATTGTACTTCTTACTGGCGGAACATTTGTGCCGTATTGGATGACGCTCTTGCCTGATGCAGAGTTATACTGGCGACTGCCATTGTTGGCATTCCTCACGCTATCAGTAAGTGCGGTAAGATGGTTTTGTCTTTCAAATCACAAGACTGGAGGAGTGTTATATCTTGTATTGGCTACAACACCACTTACCATATCGTTTTATGAACTAACGGTATGGCTAGATGTGATTGGGTTAACCATATTTTGGTTTGGGATCGCATGCTACTTCATAAATTATCTTGTACATGCGAGTAGGTGGCCTGATATAGTCCCCAGAGTTTTTGGATATAGAGAGTTGCAACACGTCTTTGTGCTCGCGGGCACAACAACGCAGGTGTGGGTATTGCTCCATTACATATCGTAACGCCCGAGGAGGTAGCAGTTTGAGACCTGCTACCTCTTTTCTTATGGAGGATGCGCATTAGCATACACGCTTTATTTTGGAGAGTATTTCTGGTAGAATCATGCGGTGGATCAAAAGGATGATGAATCACTAAGGCTTTTGAGGGAGACCTTGGAGCTTGAAAAGGAGAACAACAGAATGCTGAAGAAGATTCGGCGGTCTGGGATAATTACCACAGTTATCACTATTGTGTACTGGGGGTTACTTATCGGAGTACCTCTATATATCTACTATTCGTACGTACAGCCGTATATGAGTGAGATATCATCATCGTATTCACAAATAAAGGAGCAGGTAGATGGTATTAAAAATGCTGAATCTATCTTGCCAGAGGGTATACAAAAGTTACTTAATTATTTGGGAGGGGAACAAGCTACTTCTACCCCAAAGGAGTAATACAACGCTTGGGTAGCTCAGTTGGTAGAGCATTCGCCTGAAGAGCGAAGGGTCGCCGGTTCGAACCCGGCCCCAAGCACATGAGTAAAAGGCGCAGGACATTTGTCCTGCGCCTTTTACGTTATTGGTAGTATTATCTTAGCTCTTTACCTTTAACTTTGTTTGACGGTCCTTATCAATTTTTGGAAGTCGAATAACGAGTACGCCGTGCTTTTCCTGCGCCTCCGCTGCTTCTACCTCAATTTCTGCGGGGAGAAGAATGGTTCGTGAGAATCTACCCCAGTAAAGCTCCTGGTGGAAATAGTTTTCATCAGTTGCTTCCTTTACCTCTTGTCGTTCTCCTCTGATGGTAACCATGTCCCTTGTAATTGCGACATCTAGCTCATCAGGCTTTACACCAGCAACAACTGCTTTAATGACAATGTCGGTTGGAGTTTGATACACATCTACAGATAATTGACCTTCTTCTTCAGGTTCTGGTTCTTCATATACGGGCTCTTCTGTAGGTACTACTCGTGCCTTTTTTGCTGTTGTGACAGCGGTTTGTTGCGGAACAAAGTCATCTCCAAATTCTTCATATTCATCCGTACTCACGGTGCCAGTTAGTCGTTCAAAAAATGATCGTTTATCTCTTGCCATAATATGTTATTTAAAGATGCTTGTGGGTAATGGTTTTTTGATAAGCTTTATTCTCTCAAAGAGGAGTAGTAATAGAATGACACCAATCCAGACAAAAGAAAAGACGATAAGTACCTCTCCTCCGTTACTCTCCATTATAAAAAAGTTAAATATCGTATGCAATAAGACAGAAAGGATAAAGCCGGTTAAAAAATACAATCGTTTATATTTGCTCTTTCGATAAAATGAAAGCGCAAGTGCCATACCAATGGATGCTGACGCAACCACATGAAGAAGTGCTGCTCCAATAAAGCGAAGATTACCTGTAATAAGTGCCTCAGTAGGATTACCGCTTAGTAGAGGCCCAGACATAAACAGTGCGTTTTCAAGAGCGGCAAAACCTAGGGCTGCAGTAATCATATAGATAACAGGATCCATCGGTTCATCAACTGCCGATTGCCACAACACCACAAGATATGCTGCCCAGTACTTGAATAGCTCCTCAATAAACGCCCACGCGAGCAATAGAGAGCCACCAGTCAAAAACCCATAGGCAAATCGCTGTACAGGAAGTACAAAGATGACACATGACATACCTGCAATAAAGGTAAAGATAAGCAACTTGCGTGGTTCAGGATGGAGTCTGTCTTCACGCAAAAAAAACAGTAGCCAAAGGAGTGCGGGTACTATACCTCCTATAAAGGCATAGGAGTAAGCCCCAGCGGGTGATGCGCCAATAACAGAAAGCCACGTAGCGGCTAGCTCCATGTATAAAGTATAGCGCAAGAATTGCTATTAGTTGTGAACAGGCCAGGTCTCAACCATGATAAATGGGCGAGATGGTTGCTTAAACGGTGAATGCTGCCAAATTTTTTCTGTAACAAAAGGAGCAAACGGGTGGAGTAACTTTAACAAGTCACGAATGATGACAAGCAACAATTGCTTTCTAGATGCCACAAGCGCTTTGTCACCTTCTGTGAATAGCTTTTTACTCTCTTCAAGTATCTGCGATGCGAGAGTGTCCCAAGAGTAGTGGTATAACTTTTCAGCAGCTAAATATAGCCTAAAGTTTTCTATATCGCTCTCAATCTCCTTAGCAAGCTCAGTAAAGGTGTGTAGGTACTCTGCATCAAGAGTAGAGAGGGTGGCTTGCTCATCTATGCTAGTATCCTGCGTATTCTCAAAAATAAACCTCGCCACATTCCATAGCTTATTAGCAAAATACTTGTAGCCACGCACCTTATCTTCAGAAAGCTTTGTGTCATTACCTGCCGCTGCGCCAATAATGAGTGAAAGCCGTACTGCATCAGCGCCATACTTCTCTATTAGTTCTACTGGATCAATAATATTTCCAAGAGATTTACTCATTTTTTGACCTTTTGCATCACGCACTAAGCCGTGGAGATATACCGTCTTAAACGGTACCTCCCCGAGGTGGAACGTGCTCATGAGTACCATACGCGCTACCCAGAAGAAGAGAATGTCGTAACCGGTTTCAAGTACGCTGGTGGGGTGGTATGTAGCTAGGTCAGTTGTTTTATCAGGCCACCCAAGGGTAGAAAACGTCCATAGTCCTGAAGAAAACCATGTATCAAGGGTGTCTGGATCTTGCTCCCATCCATCATCGGTTGGCGCCTCAACTCCTACATACGTCTCGCTACCCTTGTACCAAACGGGGATGCGGTGTCCAAACCATATTTGCCGTGATATGCACCATGGGCGTAAATTATCTATCCAGTTAAAATAGACTTTTTCAAATCGGTCGGGGAGAATGCTTATTTCTTTACTCTCAACGCACTGCTTCATTAGCGTTTTGAGAGAGGTCTGTGATCCGCTTGGAATACCAACAATGGTTGAGTGGGGAATGGTAAATTGCTTATCAACATCAATAAACCACTGCTCCTTAATTTGAGGCTCAATGGTCGCGCCAGTGCGCTCTGCGGTGGCTATGTTGTGGGTATATGGCTCCTCTTTTACGATTAACCCCTTTGCGCGCAGTAGCTCAACAACACGCGCTCGCGCATCTGCTATTTTCATTCCTGCACATTCTCCAGCGATAGGGAGGAGTTTACCGCGCTCATCAATTATCTGCTCCTTTTCAAGTTGATATCGTTCAGCAATGTCAAAGTCGATTGCGCTATGCCATGGGGTAATAGTCATCACTCCAGTACCAAATGCCATATCAATAGAGGAGTCTTTAACAATGGTTGCGGTAATTGGACCATTTATCCATTCAACCTCAATTGTTTGACCGTGGATGTATGCGCTATAACGCTCATCATCTGGGTGCATCACCACATACTTGTCGCCAAATTTAGTTTCAGGGCGGGCGGTGCCAATAACAAATGGGCCATATTGAAAGTGGTAGAACGTAGTTTTCTCTTCAATGTACACAATCTCATCATCAGAAATAGTCGTTTGCCCCTTAGGGTCCCAATTAACAATACGGTGACCACGGTAGATGAGTCCCGCCTCATACATACGTACAAAGGCTTCCATAACGGCGCGGTAGCGTGATTCATCCATGGTGTACGCATATCGAGACCAATCAAGGCTGCTTCCCATTTTTTTAGTCTGAGAAATAATTGTCGCCTTGCTTTCCTCTGCAAATTCGCCGACTCGCTTGAGTAGTTCTTCTCTCCCTAAGTCGTATCGGCTTTTACCCTCCTTCTTTTGTATTTCTTTCTCTACCTTGCTTTGGGTTGCGATTGCCGCTGAATCAGTGCCCGGAAGCCACAGTGTTGGTCTACCGCTCATACGCGCATGCCTGACTAAAATATCTTCTGTGGCAAGCATGGCAGCATGACCCATGTGGAGGGTCCCGGTTACGTTAGGGGGAGGAAGTACAATCGAAAAGGGCTTAAGTGCTGGGTTTGCAATACCCCTCTCTTTGCACACATCAGGGTTAAAAAAAGAAGAAGCCTCCCAATCCTTGTAGAGGGCCTCCTCAACATCGCCTGGGTTGTATGGTTTTAAAAAGATTGAGTCTATTACTTTCTCATCCATATCGCTAATATAGCATAGAGTCGTACGAGTATCACTTTCTTTAAGGGGTGAATATTTTGGATAAAAAGGTCAAAAAAATTGTCCTATAAACATGTGTCTTTTATCGCAGAATATTTCAAAAAAATTGTTAAGGACACACATAATATGGCTTTAATACTAACTCAAAAAAATCTAGTTTGTCCTTTAATTTGACACTGTATTTTGATCGTTGTTGGCACACGTAGCATCTTTGTGTTGCTTCAATATTGTGGCGTATACTGTCGATGTCATGCGCATAACTACTAACGCGTAGACGAGAGAAACCGCATAAAGAAATGCGGTGTTTGTCGTATCTGTTCTTTCTGATTATCGGTTATAGGGAGTAAGGATTTTATTGGATTATTCATTATTAATAGCTTCATATTTATGAAAAGAGTTATATTATCGCTTGCGATGATTGCCTTTGTGGGCATAGCGGCAGTTGGTGCTACTGGAGCATTTTTCTCTGATTCAGAGAGCTCAACCGGAAACACCTTTGCTGCAGGAGATATTGACCTGAAAGTGTCTAACACGAGCTATGTGACTGACGCGACAGGCACACTTGTTGCCTCAACAGCTACCACATGGGCATGGAATGAGCTTACCGGTAGGCTATTTTTTAACTTTGCTGATGTAAAGCCTGGAGATCACGGAGAAGACACTATTGGTCTTAAGGTTACATCAAATGACTCATGGCTTTGTGCCGCAGTTACCGTAAAAGAGAATGACGACGTGACTTGTAATGACTCTGAGCTTGATGCTGATACAACATGTGTAGAGCCAGACACTGATATGACTGATGGTGACCTAGCACAGTCACTCTCATTTATGTGGTGGGCAGACGATGGTGATAACGTACTTGAAAGTGACGAGACGGTAATCACTCAAGGAAAATTGGGCGATGCGCCACTTAACACACCAATAAATATTGCTCTTGCAGACTCCAACAGAAACATTTGGAGCGGCACAGGACCAGTAGCAGGAGGATCAGAGCGATACATTGGTAAGGGATGGTGCTTCGGCACAATGACTAGCGCTCCAGTTTCTCAAGATGGAGTTGCTACTAGCGGTCCGCTTGCTCGTGGAACTGGATTTACCTGCAACGGCGCAAGCACTACTAATGCTGCACAGACAGACAGCACTAAGTTAGATGTGTCGTTTATGGCAGTACAGTCACGAAATAACAACACCTTTGTATGCGAGGGGGTACCAGCACCTGGACCTATCGCTATCGAGACAAATGTTGGCGCGTCTAACCTTGCATCAAGTCTCGTAGATGTAGCATCTGATCCAACAAAGTGGTTCTTCTATAACGATGAGAATGACACCATTAACAATACACTTGGCAGTTTTGTAGCAGGACCTACTACTCCAATGACAGGCACAGGAAGCGCGCAAATGAGTGTGACAGGAACAGAGAGGAAAAATATTGCAACGTATCAGTTTAAGGATATAAAGCTTGCTGATATTGATGCAATGAGCTTCACCACTCTTTCACAATCTGCGGGTAACCCTGGAAGCACACAACGAGCACCGTATCTTCACTTCAATGTTGACTTCAACAACTCTGACACATGGCAGAGGCGTCTAGTGTTTGTACCAAGTGCTAATGGCACTGTAGTGCCTGACACATGGCAGACATGGAATACAGGTGGTACTAGTTTGTGGTCTTGGTCTGGATTTGCTGCTAATGGAAACATGTGGCCAGATGGAAATACCAATGCAAACAGAACATGGAACGACATCGTTGCTTCATTCCCTAACGCTGAGACTCGTTCAACCGACTCATGGCTTGGTATTCGTGTAGGTGAGCCATACGCAGATGGATTTACTGGAAATGTTGACAGCTTCTCAATGACAGTAAACGGCGTAACAAAGAAGTTTGACTTCGAGAACTAATCTCTTTGGTAACATCTTCATTTATTAGTAATTAGTAGAAGGTAAATTAAATGAAATACACTAGAATTATTAGCTCGCTTGCGATTATCATCGGCCTAGGGTCGGTGGTAGCCGCGGGTACAGGAGCATTCTTCACTGATGGTGAGACTTCAACAGGTAATGTGTTTACCGCAGGTAACATTGACCTCAAAGTAGACCACACCTTTGCTTCGTATCTTGGTGAGGAGTGTGTCTATGGATGTGATGGCGATGTCCCTAGTAGCGTTGGGGTTACCGTTGATGAAAATTCTAACGCGAATGCAGAGGTGCTCACCTTTATCCACCCTGCGTGGACTGCGGACCTAGATGGTACAGGTGGCGCGGGTGATTGGGTGTGGATAAGTAATCCAGTAAGTGACCCTACGGTTACGCAAACCTTCACCTTTACAAAGACCTTTGTGTGGAGTGGTAGTGTTTCTTCAGCGCAATTATATGTTGCGTCAGACAACCAACACCGCGCGAGGGTAAATGGAGTGTTGGTGGGTGCGTCAACAGATGAAAACAACTTCCAACTTGGAACAGAAGATGTGTACAACATCGCATCAGCAATGGTGCCTGGTCTTAACACTATCGAAGTAGAGGTTGATAACCTAGGTGTCCCTGGTAGTACACCAACCACTAACCCAGCTGGGGTAATGTTTAAGGCGGTGGTGGATGGAGTTTGTGATCCAGACGAGTTTGCCTACTCTGTTGGAGGCTCATGCAAGCTATGGTCAGCCACTGATCTTGATGATGAAAAATTCTTCGCATTCACTGATGTAAAGCCGGGTGATTACGGAACAAACACTATATCCCTACACGTTGATAGCAATGATGCATTCTCATGCCTCTATGTTACCGATGTAGAGAACAAAGAAAATGGACTAACTGATCCAGAAAATGAAGCACTCGATAGTCTTACTGATGACGATGGAGAGCTTGGAGAACTTATAGACATGTACTTTTGGCTTGATAGCGATAAAGATGGCATAAAGGATGCTACTGAAATCGAATTGCTCCATGATTCATTTGCTGGATCAATGGAAGTGCCAATCCATGATTCAAATATGGCTAACGGAGTACATGTGGGTGGAACCACAGAATACGTGAGTGTCGCATGGTGTGCGGGAACGTTAGGGGTGGTTGATGGCTCGCCATTTACTTGTGATGGAAGTACCGCTGCATCACCTGCTGCGCTCCCATCTACCAACCTTGCACAGACAGATACGATTTCTGCAGTGTTGACCGTATACGCAACACAGTCACGAAATAACGAGGACTTTGATTGCACAACTGACGGGGGTTCAGATACACCCGATGTAATCTAATAGAACTTATTCACGGCTTCATGCTACGCCTAATGATAGAGGGCGTAGCAATGAGGTCGTGAGTACACACCGCAATGAATACGCTCTTTTCAATCGCATACTACACATTTCTACTTGCGGTTGCCGCGCTTGGGCTACTGCTTGTGGCAACGCTTGTACCTATTCCTGGTAACATATCTGTAAAGATAGTTCAGTCTGGTTCAATGGAGCCGGCAATTGGGACGGGGTCAATTGTGGTGATTATGCCACAAGATGCGTATGCAGTGGGTGATGTGATTACCTTTGGTGAAGAAACTCAAACAAGCATACCAACCACACACCGCATTGTTGCAGACATTATATCTGGCGGAAAAATACGATTTGAGACAAAGGGGGATGCAAATGAGGAAAAAGATTCGGGATCGGTAGCAATTGACGAGGTAATAGGAAAAGTCCTCTTTAGTATCCCGTATATTGGTTATCTACTTGATATTGCCAAAAAGCCCTGGGGATTTGTATTTCTTATAGGTGTACCAGCAGCTATTGTGGTTATTGATGAGATTGCCACCATAGTAAAAGAAACAAGACACCTCCGAAGAAAAAATAAAATTGAGGAAGAAAACAATGTTTAAGACACACATTAGACAACATAATTCGAAGCAAGCACATCAAGTATTGGTGAGTTTTCTCCGGATTATTTCCGGGCCATGCGCACGCGTCACTGCACTCCTCCTCATTGTTGCTCTTAACTGGGTAGGGCTCCTCGGTGTCGGAAGTACCATTGCGCACTTCACAGACATCGAGGCGGCGACGCAGAATAGTTTTGCTGCTGGAGAGCTTGATATCACTCTTGTTAATGATTCATTAGAGAGTTACATAGGTGTTGAGGCACTAGGAGAAGTTGACTATGCGTCACTTGTTTCGCTTACACCAACTAGTGTTGCTACTAAGTACACTACACACGCAAGTAATATAGTTGGCGATGCAGATTTTTGTAATGCGATAGATGTTGAAGCAACACGAAATGGATTAGTGCAATACTCAGGCTCGGTTGAGGGGTTATCACTTTTACCTACGGCAGATTTTGGCGCGTGGGAGTTTGAGTTTGATGTACCACCATTAGTGCCAGTTGGGCATGGGGATGTGTGTAATTTTGATATCGTATTTGATGCCTTTTTACTCTCTGCAGCCACCACTACAGAGAGCGGATTTAGCGATAAAGAGCGAGTGTCATTTGACCTTACCGCTAAAATGGTAGTACTTAACGAGATACTGCCTAATCCAAGTAGTTCTGCCACATACCCAAATAATAGTGAGTGGATAGAGCTATACAATAATGGTGACACACCAGTTGATATTGCGGGATGGATAGTGTCAGAATTATCTGGCGGTGTAACTGAGAATTTTTATACTATTGTCGCAACTAGCCCAGGCACAAATCAAATTGGCACCTTAGCAGGTACCACCATTATTCCTGCTCATGGGTATGCAGTACTTTTATTTGCTGATCCAACAAAACTAAACAACACCGGTGACACGGTTGCCTTGTATGACAATAGTAATGCACTTCTTGATAAACGAAGTTTTGGATCAATAGCGGTAGGAAAGACTGTTGCACGATCACCTAACGGTATTGGGGTGTGGTTTGATCCAATACCTACTCCTGGCGAATCAAATATCATTGTGCCGGGTGATGAAGAGCTCCCACCAGAGATAATTGGAGAATCTGAGGAACAACTTCTTGTGTCAGACGATATGTTTGAGGCTGGTAGTAGTAATGCAGAGATGATGGATGTTTCTGACACATCACTTGTAGAGGTTGATACAAATAATGAGGCACCAGTAGAGATGCCACTTTCAGCGCCACTACTCCCTGAGAGAGCTCCATTTGAAGAAAATGACACAGCTAATAGTACATATAACGAAGTAACAGATGCAGTTGCAGAAACAAGAGAAGAGGATATTATGCCCGCACATGAAAACGACGCAATTGCTAATGAAGGGACAAACACTGACGTGGTAGAGAGCGTGACTGCTTCTTCAGCAGGAAGTGAAAGTAATGAGCAACATGAGGAGGTAACAGAAGCGCCAATTACAGGTGATGCGGATGCAATAAAAGAAGACTATGAAGCACTATAACCACTTACTCACCACATTTGTACTTGCCGCTGTGATGGTCTTTTCGTATGCCTCTACTACGTATGCAGCAAATATATCTGTTGATTTTGAACAAGAGCCACTCTTTAGTGAAGGAGATATAAAACCAGGAGACACCATATCAAGAACGGTGGTAGTAACAAATACATCAACTGAATCACAAGATGTGTATGTAAAGGCGACTAATGGATTTTCAACAGGGAATCTTGCAAGCACGCTCTTTCTTTCGGTAACTGGGGGCGGTACGCTTATCAACAATCTTCCAATAAGTAGCTTTATTGATGGAACCCCTCGCGCGCTTACTAGCAATCTGACAAATGGCGCTTCGGTGACGTATACCTTTTCGGTCGCCTTTCCGAGTACGGCAGGAAATGAGTTTCAACTTGGTACTGCAGGCTTTGATTTTTGCATCGGATTTAGTGGTGGGGAGAATAGCTGTGTATCAGATGGTGACAGCGGGGGTGAGACACCCACCCCCACCACGCCAACTGGAGGGGGCGGAGGAGGTGGTGGGGGTGGAGGGCCAGTAACACTCACCAATCTTGATACCTTTAATGAAAACGCACTCAACATCACCCTAGGAGGGGATGCAACCATAGTGTGGGATACTAATCTGCCCGCAACTAGTAGAGTGGTATACGGGCTACAATCTGCAGGTCCATACAATTTAAATCTTTTTGATACTAATTTTGGTTACCCATCAACGACCGCAGAAGAAACAACCATTACCCTTGATCACCAGTTACCACTTTCTGGGCTTATACCTGGTGAGACGTATGTGTATCGTGTTGCATCACGGCAAAATCCAGGAGATGTATTTACTGTGAGTCCAGAGTTTATCTTTACCGTACCGCTTGTTGCGTCAACCTTTTTCTCGGTAGAGCCTGAGGGTGAACCTGATGGCGGCGGTACGGGAGGTGATGGAAATACTGCGGGCGGTACTAACAACAGCGGTGGTAATACACCTACTGATGCACCCACGCAACCACAAGATGATACGACCACACCTCCAGTAAGTGAAGAAGGTGGTCAAAACAACACACAGGCTGCTGCAGCGTTGTTTGGTCTTCCAGACTTTTTGAATAATTTATTTGCTATTGGCGAGTGTGATAGCGCGTGGATAGTTACCATTATTACCCTCATTGCATATCTCATAGCCACATGGTGGGGAAGAGATATGATTGATGCAAAAGTACCTATTGCGCGGACATTTTCTAGAACCACTATATTTGCACTCCTTGGTGCAGTGAGCGCCTTGCTTGTGTGGTTTATTGATGAGGATCCGTATGAGATGTTCCCACTGCTTGTTATGGCACTTCTTATGGCGGGATCGGCTCTGCTTGATTTCTTCACTGCTGATACCACTCTTCCGTACGCACGACTCTTTAGAACACTGATAGTCTTTGTTGCCGGAATTGCTGGAGCTATTGTGCTTGGGGTTATTATCGAGGCATGGTGCTATATATGGCCGCTTGTTCTGGTACTAATTGTGCTCTTTGTACGCCTCGCGCATCTCTTTACATCACACAGGGATAACGTGTAAACTAGGAAAAGTTATTTCTGAACAAAGACATTGACAAAATGGTTTGTAAGTGGTATTATATTTCTAGAAAGTAACGGTGACAGGGAAATAAGGCAAAGCGAAAAATAGCCATGTATTTGCCCAATTTCCCTGTCACTGATAGAAACTCAGGACAGGATCACCGCGCTGTTGCGGTGAGAGTTTTCGGAGGCTTTTATGCGTACCATGACAAGTAGTTCTCGGTCTCAAGAGATGTATGGCATTATTTTGGGTGGTATTCATGATGCGTCCATGAGGATGGCCCAGCATCCTCATGACGGACCTAGGCCTGACTTCGGTCATGCGGGGATGCTATCACCCCCCAGCGGCTTTTCCGAAGGGGGGTTCTCATACCCCCCTTCAAAAAAAAGAAGAAAAATAGAGAGAGACCCACACGCATCATCGTGACAGGGTCTCGACACCAGAGGCGGGGACAAGTCCCCGCCTCTTTGCATCTTGCAATTTACAATTTTTGTGGTATTATTTTTTTAGCCGCAGTTTTACAAAAAGGAAAGCCTTATGTCCTGTGTAAAAGCTTCTACCGCTAGACCCGCATGGGTATCTGGGGTTAAAAGGTATTTGGATGAACAAAATATTCTTCCAGATGAAAGAGATTTCTGGCAAAGGTTCAAGAAAGTGCCAAAGGATAAATTTCCAATTGTAATAGTAACAGGAGGCGGGCGTACTCTCCGAATACACCAACCTTTATCCTCAGAGCACTCACCGAGGGCGATTACTTCAAGGGTGATAGGGTGTGGACCCTAATCACCCCAATCGGGCCACCCAAAGACAGCATTGCTGTCCGAGGGTGGCCTTTTTCTTTTGTACAAAGAAAATCGCGATGAGTAATTTAATACATCACCCAATATTCTGAATTAATACCCCATTCTCCCATCAGCACTAAGGAGTAACGGGTCAACAACTCTCTCATCTGTATAGTATGCTGCCATGGCTATCATAATGGCATTATCTGTTGCAATCTCTGGCTTAGGAAAATATAGCGATATATCGCTATACTGGCGTTGTAGTGCGGTGGTGAGACTTTTTTGAATATGTTGATTTGATGCTACGCCACCACCTACTGCAAATGATGTTGCAGTAGTCATTTTTATTGCTTTAAGCGATTTAGCGACCAGCACCTCGGTAACTGCATCTTCAAATGCTCGAGCATATTGTTTAATGATAGTGTCACTTAGTGTTAGCTCTTTTAGGCGATATAAGACGGCAGTTTTGAGTCCAGAAAAAGAAACATCACAGTCATCGCTATTTAGCATGGGGCGAGGGAGAGGGTCAATGTCAGGTAGCCCTTCATCCCGTGCTATCTGTGCGAGGCGTGAGACCTCTTTTCCACCAGGATAGGGGAGGGAAAGCATGCGCGCCACTTTATCAAAACTCTCTCCTACCGCATCATCGCGAGTTTCTCCGATTATCTTTTTTGTATCCCAATCGAGCATTGTCACAAATTCAGTATGTCCTCCTGAAATAAGTAGGGTAACAAGAGGGAATGGTACGAGGTGTATTTCAAATGTGTCTTGTAACCCTTCGGTTGCTGTGGGAGATGCAAGAGCAGATATGATATGCCCTTGCATGTGATTGACTGGTATAAGGGGAATGTTCCAAGTTAGTGACAGCGCCTTAGCAACATTAATACCTACCCAAAGCGCTGGCTCAAGCCCAGGGCCTTTGGTAACCGCAATAGCATCAATAGAGGGTACTTCTATTTCATCAAGAAGCTCTATAAGCATTTCTGCGGCATCTCCCTCCCGTTCTAGAAGTGTGCGTACAGTATTTTTTTTCTCTTCGGTGATTTCTTCTGCATTGCTCTGTAGCATGGATGCTTCCTCAAGACAGGCACGCAAGAGAGGGGTAATATTTTTGCCATGCTCACGCTTAGCAAGGGCAGGGAATACACCACCAAATTCGCTATGGAGTGATGCTTGTGAATAAAGAGCGTGCCCAAGTACTGTGTAGGTGGTTGCTCCTCTCTCTCCTATAGCATCTAGTATTGCTACAGCAGTTTCGTCACACGATGTTTCTATGGCCAATATCTTCATGTACGGAGAGTATAGAGGAAATTATAAAGAAAAGCCACGCGCTAGGTAATGAAAAGACCACGTCAGAATAACGTGGTTGTTGCGGGGGCCATTTGGCCCCCGCGAAGGATGTGAGAGATCACTTTCTGAAGGTGGAGGCGTTCCCACCACCGGTCCATACCGAGCCCTGCAGTCCTTTTGGCAGGACGACGGTGGCAGCGCTTTGGCATGACTTGCAAGACGAAGCAGGATTTACATCCTGCTTCGTCCCAATGTACTTGGGACCCATGATTGCGGGGGTGAATCCCCCCGCGGTGGTGCCGTCCATCACCGCATCGGGAAGGAGTATGGGGAACTCCCTCTGCATCATCAGCATATGCTGGCACAGAGCTCATAAAGAGCATCACCAGGAAAGAAAGGATTCGAAGATACATCGTTTCCTCCTTTCGCCCTTCATCTTAGGGCGTTTGTGGACAGTACTACATCAAGTGAGTTTGTCAATCACAAAACATAATCACAAAACATAATCACAAAACATATTCACATTTTACTCGTTGTTTTGTGCGCGATAGAGGACTCGAACCTCTGACCCTCCCCACGTCAAGGGGATGCTCTACCAACTGAGCTAACCGCGCAAAATAAGTATGCTGTATGCGATTCTAGCAAAAATGACGCTTATGCGCTACGCTCTAGCCTATGGACTTAGAGACACAGGCAAAAGAATCAGCAGAAATAATCAAGCAGGGTGGGATAATCGCGTATCCTACCGATACTCTCTATGGGCTTGGAGTAGATGCAACAAATAAGAGTGCGGTTACACAATTATTTGCCGTAAAGCAGTCACCGCAAGAAAAGAATTTTTTAGTCATGGTTCGCGATATCGATATGCTTTCAGAGTACGTCACTCTTTCTCCATTTGCGCGCGCACTACTTTCAACATGTTGGCCGGGAGCACTGTCGCTACTTGTTCCGTATGGTGATAGTGAAGCGCTACGTGGAGTCACTCATTCAGCATATATTGGGTTTCGTATGCCAAATCATCCATTTAGGGAAGCATTTTTTAAGTATTGCAATACCCCCATTACCTCAACAAGTGCCAATATCTCTGGCCAGGCACCACTTACTACGCCTATTGATATACGAGAGCAGTTTCCTGATATTGGGTATGTGGTAGATGGAGGAATGTGCAGTGGGGCACCTTCAACTGTTATCTCAATTAATGACGAGAGCATTACCCTTATACGAGAAGGCGCATATAGCACTCAAACGCTTGCCCACGTTGCAAGCACCATTTTGGGTAGGGAGGTTAGTATTGTCCATGCTGATGTCTAAGCCTATACACTAGAGCCCTTTTTAAGGTACTATTATCGATATGGAACAAGAAGACAAAAAACAAGCGGTGGTAGACTTTTTAAAAACTCAGTTTGTAATGAGCATTGCGACGGCAAATGGAGATAAGCCGTCTTCTTCAGTAGTACTCTATGTAGTAGATGATGCTTGCTCGCTTTACTTTGTTACGCACGCAGGATCATATAAAGAAAAATATCTCTCAGCTAATCCAAATATAAGCTGCTCTATATGGGAACATAAGCAGATGTTGGTACAAATAGACGGGGAAGCATTTCCAATAACTGATAGCAAAGAGCAAGAGTGGCTAAAAAATGAATTTGCAAAGGCGGTAACTAGCCATCCAGATTTTTGGCCACCACTCCTTCAAATTGCTTCTGAGCAGTACGTTATGTTCAAAATAACACCAACATGGATGCGAGCACTTGACCTCAGCCACGATACAGTGAGCGTAAACGCTTCTCCATTTTGTGAGATTACGGTGTAGGAAATTGCATTTGTTAGACTAGCAAAACTGGAAACTTTTCTCTCAGTGCTTTTATCACAATTTGTTGCATGGCGCTAACACGCGCTTCAACCTCGTTAAAAGGAAAGCGTTGGTTTTCAGGCTTTGCGTGAATACAATCTCGTAAATAGGTATATATACTTACCTCCTCGTCACCATTTCTACCGCTCATACGCAGTTGAACCTCAGGCTCTATATCACGTATCAGCATATCGGCCTCCTTTCGGGTTCGCTTTTCTGTTAAGAATTCAAGTATTTGAAACATAAGTAGGAATCGAACAAAAGGTGATTCTTGACTTATAGCATCACGCCATTTAAGTAATATAGTATCGATTTGATCGCTATAGTTATTTGCTAAGGCATTACTAAATTCCTTCACGTCATCAATCCCCACAGTTTTACTCATAGAAATCGAAGCGGTGAGATGTAGTGTGGTGGCAAGAGCAATTGCGTTTACTTTGCCAACCTGCTCTGAGTACTGATATCCGGTCGTACGATACTTTTTAATTACAAAACTATATTTCCAACTCAAAAAATTTACCACCCTCAGTAGTTCGCGCTCTGTCTCAAAAGTTGCTGAGTCAAGATCCTGCGTCTCCATGTTCATGATTACCACAAGTATGTTGTCGTCTTTATCATGATTAACAATTTTTACCTCAACCTTTGAGGGTGAGGTATAGGAAACTGGCACAGAAAATACTATCCGTGATGAGCTACTAATTTCAATTACCGCATGCGATTCTACTTTCATTGTGTATGTACACAAGAATACTACATGTAATTATTTTTGTGACCCTACGGGGAATCGTCCCGAGATATCTAATTCATTTCATTCATAAGATTCTCTGGACGCGGCTCGACGACAATTTTACTTCACTTCGTTCCGTAAAATCGTAAACCGTCTCCGCCGTTCGATTCCCTGTATGCTCTACAAAAATATACTCACATGTTGCATTCGCACCATGCTCCTTATTTTTGTGACCCTACGGGGAATCGTCCCGAGATATCTAATTCATTTCATTCA
>CAYPBQ010000001.1:0-102839 GCA_964409035.1 uncultured Candidatus Saccharibacteria bacterium | reverse complement strand
CTCACATGTTGCATTCGCACCATGCTCCTTATTTTTGTGACCCTACGGGGAATCGAACCCCGATTTACGCCGTGAAAGGGCGCTGTCCTAACCGTTAGACGATAGGGCCAATATATTTCTACTAAATAGACCTATATAAAATGCCGCCAAAGCGGCACGAGAAATATACCATAAAATAAAAGAAGTGGTAAGGGGAGATGTGTTTGTGGCTATAACGTGCTATTTTCTAATGGAGCCATTGGAGAGGTGGCAGAGTGGTCGAATGCACCGGTTTCGAAAACCGGCATACCCTTACCGGTATCGGGAGTTCGAATCTCCCCCTCTCCGCTAGAGAACGTAAAAAATAGTGCTGCGTTGTATGACTGAATCAGATATAAAAATAGGGAAGTATAGGCACTACAAAGGGAATTTGTATGAGGTAATTGGTGTTGGTCGTCATAGTGAGACGATGGAAGTGTTGGTGGTATATAAGGCGATGTACGCTACAGAGGTTTATGAAGAGGGAGCGCTTTGGATACGGCCATTGTCTATGTTTACAGAAACAGTGGTGGCTGATGGAAAAGAAGTGCCGCGATTTGAATATATTGGTGATAAATAGTAGTGCGTTACTGTAGCAATGAAAAGTAGATCGCTGTACCCTTTTGGGATACAGCGATACTCCTCTCTCTGGTTAATTTTTCATTTAAAGATACTCCTAATGTTGTCTAACATTATTGTATGGGCATCTCCTTCACCGCCTAGAATGCAACAATGAATGCAACTTGATACGTTTGTATAAATAGTTCCACTCTGCTCTGTAACTTCATAGGTAATATTGCAACGAATATTGATAGAGCTAATCCCACGTTCAAGTTTCCCCACAAATGAAAAATTGATTTGAGTTATTCTTCTTTTGCTTACCCTAAAAGGTGTTTCAAAGTATGGATAGAGTTCTTTCAGTACCAAATAGCACTGCTCTATAATACTTATTGGCACCGAGGCAATTTGAGTCTGACCGTTATCTACATTATCAATAGAATAACGAACATCAAAGGTAACTGCTGACATCGTGGTCCTCCCGTGGATACCTTTTTGGATTAAACACAACCTATTAGCGTATGTCAATGCGTTAGGTGGTTTTCTTGATGTACAGATATATGTCCTCAAGTGCTTTGATAGCGTCGCCTGCAGCGATGTTGTTTTGATGATAGAGGACATTGGTACAATCTCCTGCTGCCCATATGCCGGTTACATTGGTGCGTTGTGTAAGAGGGTCAATCTTTACTCGCTTCATGGTATCTAGCTC
This sequence comes from uncultured Candidatus Saccharibacteria bacterium, assembly GCA_964409035.1. Lineage (GTDB taxonomy): Bacteria > Patescibacteriota > Minisyncoccia > Phycocordibacterales > UBA12088 > CAYPBQ01. The sequence goes on along the minus strand of CAYPBQ010000001.1, from coordinate 101,554 downwards.
CACAACACCTTCTAGGAATGATGTGTTAGGAATTAGTCCTATTTCTACAAATACTCCCTGTACAGGAAGGGTAACTACCTCATTTGTGCTGGTGTTGGTGTATCGTATACCAGACACCATTGCATCACCGATGATTTCATCAAGCCGCGCGCTTGTGAGCGCCTTCATGGCGGGGTGCTTGGTAACTGCATCTATAGTGATGGTATCTGCTTTGAATGATGTATTGTATTCAAGAAGGGTAACTGATTTTGCGTAGGCAAGTAGTTGTGCCGCGGTTTCAAATCCTGCATTGCCTCCACCAATTACCGCTACATCCATACCGCTAAAAAGTGGACCGTCACATGACGCGCAATACACTACTCCCTTGTGGTTGTACGTGTCTGCTCCTGGTACAGTTAGTCTTCGTCTATCTGCGCCTGCGGCAATAAGGACAGTTTTTGTTTCTATCGTACTAGCATCATCTAGGGTGACAGTGAATCCACCCTCACGTGGAGTGATTGCGGTAACGCTACCAGTCGTAAGGGTAAGTACTGTGTCTGCGTATTCTTTGAGGTGTGCGGTAAATGATTTGGCTAAGGCATCGCCACTTATATGGGGGGTACCAATCCAGTTTTGTATATCGCTTGAGACTACGCTTTGACCGCCAAATTCTTTAGTGATAAGGACGGTAGATAGTCTCTTTCTGGCTGCGTATACGCCTGCTGAGGTGCCGGCTGGGCCACCTCCTATGATTACTAGATCTTTCATGTGTCGGTTGAAATTGGTAAGTACTTGCATAGTATATCATGCGGTGCTTTATTGAGTGGGGAACCTAAGGAGGGGTGTTATGGTTACTAGGTCTTTTGGAGAGAGGGATCAAGCCTGCAGAGGCTTGATCCGGAATTTACTAGACTTGAACGACCCCTACTTTGTTTTGATGGTAGCGGTTGGAGTAGTGTATTGCGCGGCAGGTGTCACTGTGCTTATTTTGTACCCAAAAGAAGCAATCGTCGGTTTGATTGTGTGTGTTTGTTCCGTGATTTATATTTTTATATATGATGTGTAGAGGTTTTGTTGAGGCGCCCGTGAGGGCGCCTCTCCTTTAGGTGATTGCCACGGAAATAGCCGTGTGGTACAAACAATCCAGCTTATGTACCAAGGGGGAGTACAACGGTGTTCTATCTGAGAGTAGTTCTCGGTTCAATGCACTTTGTTACCATATGGATAGCAGATCAGGGGATTGAAAACGCGTACTTTATTTTGCAAATCGGGTTCTTGTGGGCGTTCATAGTTTTGTTGCAGTTATACACAGAGAAGGAGTTTGCGGCTGCAATTCTAGTTGGCAATTGCTACTTTTCAATAGCAACTGGGGCTACAATGTTGTTGCATGTTGAATTTCCCTTCAGTTTCGTTTTGTTTGTTGTTTCTGCGACTGTTATTCCGCGCTCACTTACACATGAAGCACTATATTCGCTCGCGAGGCTCTGCAATAGGGCAAAGCTAAGTTTTCTTGAGAAAGATATACGAAGTGAGGCAATGCGCATGGATGTGTGTCATTTCAAACCGCATCCAGAGAAAAGATTATTGTATGTTTCCGTTACTGCACTTTTTTACAAACTTTTCTGATTCCAGAAAAGAAACACCAGCTACTATTAGTAGCTGGTGTTTCTCTTTGTGGTGTGTGTGACACTATTTTATTTTGCTTCTGCGAAGAAAGGCAGGAACCGCACCCCAGTCATCGTCATCATCGTCTGTAGAATTAGTTGTCTCCTTTTTTTCTTCTGGAGTGTTTATTACCTCATCCTTACTCTCTATCCGAGGCTTTACCATTGAGGCAACGTCACCAAGGGAGTTGTGTATAACACTTCTCTCCTCGCGTTCTTCTTCGTGTTGCACTCTGCGAGGAGCTGAAATACCAAAGAGGGATGAGCTCTTTGAGAGCATACCTTCAGGGAAGCCTGTTGCGATAACAGTTACCTTTATTTCATTCTTCTTTAGCTTTTCATCTTTAATAGCACCAAAGATAACACGAGCATTTGGGTCGATAGATTCGGTAATAACTCGCGCGGCGTCTTGTACCTCAAGCATTCCAAGGTCATCACCTCCTGCAATGGCAAAGAGCACTCCCTTTGCTCCAGAGATAGATACCTCAAGAAGAGGAGAGTTAATTGCTTGATGAGCTGCTTCTTCAGCACGCTTTTCTCCTGAGGCGATACCCACACCCATGAGCGCGCTTCCTGCGTTTTCCATAACTGACTTAATATCGGCAAAGTCCACGTTAACGATACCTGGCATGGTGATTAGATCAGAGATGCCTTCAACCGCTCTAAGGAGAATGTCATCACAAAGCGCAAATGCATTTTTTACACTTGTATCTCTGTCGACAATTGCAAGCAGTCTATCATTAGGAATAACGATGAGCGCATCAACTTCTTTTTTAAGATTTTCAATACCTTGCTCTGCCATGCGCATGCGCTGCTGGCCTTCAAATGAAAATGGTTTTGTTACTACTCCTACCGTGAGAGCGCCTATTTCTTTAGCGGCGCTTGCAACTACCGCGCTTGCGCCTGTTCCGGTACCACCACCCATACCGCAGGTTATAAAGACCATGTCAGAACCTTTGAGCGCGTCGAGAATTTCTTCTTTAGTTTCTTCAGCTGCTTTTCTGCCGATATCAGGATGACCTCCTGCACCTAGCCCACGGGTAAGGTTTTTACCTACGTGTATCTTCTTTTTAGCGAGCGAGTGATGAAGGTCTTGCGCGTCTGTATTAACCGCAATAAACTCAACTCCCTTTACTTTGGAGTCGATCATGTGGTTTGTCGCGTTTTTACCTGAGCCACCTACGCCGACAACGCGTATACGTGCGAATGCTTCTACTTCTGGTTGGATTTGCTTCATGGTTTCTGGCCTGTTCGGGCGTAAATTAACGTAGCGACATAGTATCAGTCTGGAGTGGGGATGAAAAGACTTGACACAACTGTATAGTGTCACTCAATCAAAATAGATAAAAAATTATTAGGACACAGTATGGTGCCTGTGTATAGCAGTTGCGGTTATGGTGGATACTATGGCTCTATCACAAGCCCTCTACGGCAAAAAGCGCTTTATCCACGACATAAGGGTGCTTCCTGTTTTCTTTGCCACTTCAACTCCAAACGAATCTTCATCTGCGCTCATGCCCCATATGGTGAGTCCATATGATACTGCCCATGATGAATCTTTAAACTTAGCACCATTGCCATTTTGCGCGATAATGTGACCTATTTTTGAAGGGAGCTTTAATGTGGCACGAGCCATATCTTCTACGGTAGTGATACCAGAGCCTCCACCGGTGAGGATAATACCCGCGGGAAGGAGTCCGTTTCTACCAATCTTTGAAAGATGGGCATCAATAAGATCAAAGATATCTGAAAGGCGCGCCGAAATTATTTGATCAAGTTTCTTTTGTGGGTGCTCAGAATTACTTAGCGTGCCTCGCTTTAAATGCTCAGCTTCTTCGAGAGATACTTTAAGCCCCAGTGCGATATCGTTAGTAATATCAGTTGAACCAATAGGGAATACCTTTAATGAAATAGGAATATTATTTTCAAAGACGGCAACAGATACGGTTTCTGCACCAATATTTGCTAGCATAACACCTGCAACCTTTTGAGATTTGGTGAGTGTTACAAAACTTGCAGCAAGAGGGCTTGCCATTGCATCAACCACGCTAATACCACTATCCTCAATGGTGCTAATCAAGTCTTCGAGGTGTTGTTCTAAGCTGGTTATAAAAAGCACTTCTGCTTCAAGCTTATTTCCCTTCATGCCGAGTGGGCGACCCAATACAGGCGCCCCATCAAGTCTGTATCGAAGAGGGATTACATGAAGGATTTTTCGGTTTTGTATTTTTGAAGCGACTCTCTCTTCTGCGTCTTCAATGGCGTGGGCGATATCAAGGCTGGTAACTTCTTGATCAGCACGAGAGGTTATGCTTTCTCCGCTTGACCTTACCTCATCAAGTCCAACGCCTCCTACTGCAAGGTATGCCTTTTTTACCTTAATGCCGGCAGCCTTTTCTGCTTGATGGAGGGCAGCGCGTATACTTCTTCCAGTATCGCCCTTATTGATGATGTAGCCGTGGCGTAGTCCCTTAGAGAGGGCAGCTCCTGTGCCAAGTATGTGCGGAATTGCGCTTGGGTTTTTTTGTGAGTACTCAGCAATCACCACCTTGATGTGAGAGGTGCCAATGTCGATGCCGGTGACGATTTTTTTGCCTATACCTATGTCCATTACATTTACAACATAAACCCATGGTGAGACATGGTATACGTATTCTACACTATAACTTCAATAGCGTTGTCCTCAGTATATGTGCAAAAGTGTATAACCTAGCCTTACTAGGTTATAGAAAATGCTTTTAGGTACTTTTCTTCAAGTTTTTCCATTTTATCACCGTGATCCAGCCCCTTTAAATGGAGACATGCATGTATGAAGAGATAGCCAACCATGCCCTTTTTTGATAGTGAAAAATCAACAGCTTGTTTGTCTGATACTTTAGGGCAAATAAAAACTTCTCCAATTGCAGTATCAAGAGGGAAGGCAAGTACATTAGTTGGCTTGTCCTTGGCTCTGTAGTGCTTGTTGAGCGCGCGTGAGCGTGTGGTACCAACAAATACTAGTGATAGCTCATATGAGGAGCCTAAAATCGCATTCTTAATTTCGTTGAAGGCGATACGAGGGAGTGGAGACCTTGTTAGGTTTTTTATTGAAACATCCATTGAGATTGCACGGAAGAGAACCCTAATGATTACTTGGGGACTACCTAGGATTACTGTCGCTTGCTTGCCGCTTCCTTACTTAGGCCCATTTTAAGCATTTTTTGAAATTCTGATCGGCGTTCGATAGTTTTTAGAGCTCTTCGCTTCTTTACGAATGTCGAGTGACTGCGCTCAAAAAAGCGTAGTGATCGAGCTCTTTGGAGGATACCAGAACCCTGGACACGCTTAGTGAAGCGTCGCATGAGCGAGCTGGTGTTTTCGGTTGCAGTTTTTGTAGTTTCTACGTTTATTGCCATAGTGCTATCAAAGTTATCATAGAGGTACCATGTATGCAATGGGTACCGTGCTTATTGCGTTATGCCAGCTTTTCTTTGAAATAGTAGGGAATTGCATCAACGGGAATGGTGTCTTGCGCCCTGCTGATGACATTTCGTATGATAACCGCGTTACTTATCGCCTCACGTTGACCCATAATTACCGCAAATGGGATAGATTCACGCTCAGCTCGAGCGAGTTGATCTGAGAAGCTTCCGCCTGAGAGTGAGTGCACAAATGGGACTCGTGCTCTGCGTAATCGCTCTACTACCGATATGCTTTTGAGACGAGCCTCTGTTCCTAGGTGGATAAAAAATGCTTTTGGGCTCTTTTGGGTATGGTTTTTTTGCTCTGGTAGGGTGTCGAGCGGCTCGTCTATGATAAAGGTGAGTCCTACCGCGGGTACTGTACTCTTCAAATATCTGCGAGCAAATTCATCATAACGACCACCGCGAGCAATGAGAGGGCTTTGTACTTGCTCATCTATGGGGCGAATATCAAAAATAGTTTCGCTGTAGCAATCACGATGCCCAAGGAGGGCATCACTCATTTCATACGGGAGATCAGCCTTTTCTAGATACTCAAGCACTTCTTGAAAATGTCGTCTGCTGTGGGTGGAGAGATACTCGACTGGTTTAGGCATTTCAAGATGAAGTGGGTGTTTCTTTTTCAATATATGTTCTGCGGCGAGGAATACGTCCTCTTTTAATAGTGTTTGTAGCTGTGGAGAGAGCGTGTGCATATTACGTCGAAAGAAATTGCCCGCCTCTCGTATGTACTTAGCAGATGAGTCCCTATTGCCGATACTGCCAATACGCACTGAGTAATTTTTGTGTCCGGTATCTTCAAGGATGGAGAGACCAACTCGAAGGAGTAGCGCCTCTGCAAAGCTCTCTTTTGCGCCAATGACATGAATGCCAAATGTTGAGTGCTTCTTTTGTTTGGTACTATCAGCGTTTGATGTGTAAAAGAGAATTGGTTCTTCAACCTTATTTCTGCTTGTAAGCAGTGTCTCAAGTCCTGAAACTAGCTCACCTCTTAATGCGTCAATGTTTTTGTCAGTTTGCTTTAGTCTGTCTACCGATACTTTGCTCTTTTTATCTTGCGTGGTGCTGGCTGCGATAGTACGAGAAAGCGTATCAAATCCATAGTGACGTGCGGTAGCTGATGCTTTTGCCAAAAAGTCTGCAGGTGAGGACTTTTGTGTACCCATAAACGCAATTCTACAATTAGTTACTAATAGGCGTGGTGGCTATTTCTTCCTTTCCGGGATATACGTCAATGTTGGTAAGTGGCATGAGACGCAGGAATGCCTTACCTGAAATAAGGTCGCGAGTGACTGGTCCCCATACGCGTGAGTCGCTGCTTGCCTTTCTGTTATCACCCATTACAAAATATTCGTCTTCTCCCAAGGTGGTGGTGATGTAATCAAGACGGAAGTTTTCTTCCGCGATATATGGTTCGTTAAGTCGAAATCGTTCGTTGTGCTCTTTATCTTTGATGACAATTTCTTTGCCACGCACCTCAACTATTTCTCCTGGTAAGCCAATAACTCGCTTGATAAAAAATTTTGAAGGGTCGCGTGGGTACTTGAACACAATCACATCACCGCGCTCTGGCTCATTAAATTGGTAGTGCAGTTGATCTATGATGAGGTATTGGCCTGTCTCAAATGTTGGAGACATAGATGCGCCAGATACATAAAATGGTTGCGCAATGTACATCCTAAACGGAATGACAATGACGAGCGCGATAAGTGCGTATTTGATAACGTCTTTTATAAATGAGTCATCCTGCTCAATAGGAGGAATGATGTCTGTTGGTGGAATAAGTGTATCGACAAGAGAAGATTCGTCACGAGAAGTGTCGGTACCATTATGAGGAGGAGTATGAGTAACAGGAGGTGTAGGTTCCATACAATGTATTGGTTGTATTGTATGTGATAAAAATTGTTGACACAAGGAGGTGAAGTGTCGCATAGCACTGTGCGAGCACATTCTGTATACTGGATGCATCACTTATATGAATACACTTGTAGTGGGATTGGGAAATCCAACCGAGGAATACGAGATGACACGACACAATGTGGGGAGGAGTGCGGTTATGGCATTTGCTCTTTCGTGTGATGAGGCAGTCTCATGGAAACTTGATAAAAAATTACGTGCACTGCGCGCGAAAGTGCACATAGGCAAGAGTGCGGTTGATTGCCTTTTACCTGAAACCTTCATGAATAACTCTGGTGGCTCTGTTAAGCCACTTATTACCAGTATCAAAAAGGCTGAGTCGCTAGTGGTGGTGTACGATGATCTTGATATTCCATTTGGTGTAGTGAAGATTGCCTTTAACAAAGGAGCAGGTGGTCATAATGGACTTGCCTCAATTATTAAGGCGGTAAAGACAAAAGAATTTGTTCGCGTCCGTGTTGGAGTCGCTCCTACTACTCCAAGCGGAAAGTTAAAAAAACCAAAAGGGGAAGAGGCGGTGGTGGCATTTATATTGGGTCAATTTTCAAAAAAAGAAAAAGAATTACTTCCTGAAGTGTATAAAAAAATTATCCTTGCCCTCGAAGCAATTGTCCGAGATGGCAAGGATAAGGCGATGACAGCGCTAAACTAGCGTGTCGATTTTTTAGTCGAGCAAGGGTGGATAGACTTCAAATCTTGCTGCGTCTTCAAGAAAATCTTTAGGTAAGAACTCCACCCGCGCTCCAAGTGCTTCCAATACTTTTTTCTCCCACGATGCTCCTGTTGAATTCTCCCAATCTGGGATCATGTGTACCACAGAAAATCCAGCCCCTTGAAACACCGGTAGGTAGAATTCTTGAAGAAGGCGTGTTGGATACCCACCATAACCCGGGGATGATTTTTCATCTTCAACTAACCTTGCAATAACTTCCTCGTAGGGCATTTGGTCCCATACGTTTGAGCCTCCATTACAATCTGCTAGGGCTTGCGTGTACCGTATTGCGCAGTCAAATATTGCGAGGTTTTGTCTTTGTATTTGTGCTGGGTCAGTCACCCCACGGGAGGCAACCCCGCCCGTAGTAATGGGACCACTTACCATTGCTCTTACATCATGCTCTGCAATGTTTTGTAGTGCATGACGCGCTAGGTCTCCGTAAGACGTTATGTCTGTGAGGTCAAATCCACCCATTCTTCTTGTTGTGATGGTACAGGTTGACATTAAACTTCTCCGCTCGTTGTTTTGCTAGCAAGATTTTACACTAAAAGCAGTGTAGTGCCAGAAAAACACCGAAAAACAGCACAGAAAAACACCACAGAAAAACACCACACGGCGCCCGTAGGGCGCCGTGTGGTGTTTTCAACCATGCTACTACTATATTACTTATCCTCTTTTTTCTCCTTCTCTTTTGGAGCTGGCATAGGCCAATCCTTTACTCCTGCGTATGAGAGAGTCATGCGCTGTTCAGATGGCTCAAAGAGGGTAATGGTAAACGGATAACTTTTACCTAGCTCTAGCACTTCACGAAGTTTAGCCTCGTTAGGGAATTCGCTAATGTGTACCAACCCTGCAACACCTTCTTCAATAGAGGCAAGCGCGCCATGCTTGTTGTACTTAATGATGGTTGCTTCTACCTTCATACCCTTGGTGTACTTCTCTTTGGCATCTTGCCATGGGTTTTGCTTGAGTTGTTTGATAGAGAGTGAAATCTTTCCATCCTTAATCTCAATTACCTTGGCAGGAATCTTGGTACCAAGAGGGAAGAGTGTCTTTGGGCTCTCTACTAGTCCCCAATCAAGCTCGCTGATGTGGACAAGACCTTCAAGTCCGTCTTCAATCTTTAGGAATACTCCAAAGTCAACGGCTCCTGTTACTTCGCCTTGTACCACGTCACCTACCGCATAGCGATCAATAATCTTTTCTTTTTCCTTTTCTTGGAGACCCTTTTCAGAGAAGATGAGCTTTCCTTCTTTGGCGTCTGCAGTGATGATAGATACTGCGATTCTTTCATCAACGAGCTTTCTTAGCTCATCAAGGATTCTATCCTTATCGCCATCTTCTACACGAGGGTAGTGCTCAGGCTTTAGCTGGCTTGCAGGAAGAAATCCTGGTACGCCTTGCCATTCAAGAATAAGGCCTCCCTTATTTGCTTCTTTGATAACAAGCTCGAATACTTGCTTGTTGATGATAGCTTGTTCTGCTTCAGCCCAGATAAGCGCTTGTCGAGCCTCTTTAAGCGAGAGTTCGATATAACCATCTTCATTTTCTGTATCAACTACCTTTGCGGCAATTGCATCACCGATATTTACCTTTCGGAGAATATCGCGCGCATTCATGTACTCGCGTCCGTATATGATACCCGTACCAAATGGCGGAATATCTGCGTATACCTTATTTTTGCCTACACCGATAATCTTGCCCTCTACTAAATCTCCAACTTTTGGCGGATTTTGCGTTTCTGCAAAATGCTTGCCCATAATGGTGGCTACTTCTTTTTCAAGGGCAGGCACCGCTTCTTGCTTTTGTTTACTCATGTATTCTGAAAGAGATTGGTTCGCATGACTTCGTTTCTCGTAGCCGTATCACGTCATGCGGGTTAGCCTTTCTCTTTGAGACTAATAAAAGAACGTAGGAATACTAGCCTAAATTTGGCTTTATGTAAAGAGAGTTGCCTGTAAAGGTGTCGTTTAACATATAAAATGGCGAGAGGCTCGATCAAAATCAAATTTGATCGAGCCTCGATTTGAGGTTTAAAACCTCAGCGGACACTAAGGCGCTTCGTGCCTTAGTGGTGCCGGCTTCTGCCGGCTCTTTTGTCTATTGGAACCAGCCCGGTCACCGTTACTCCCTCTGGGAGTCTGAGGGTGTGACGCCTCATGGGAGATTTCTCCTCAACAGCTACCCCAACGCCATGCGTTGTTCGGGCCCTTGGTGACTTACCCTCCCCGCCTATGTGGCGATTAGAGAAAACCCCTCTCGACTCTCATTAAAAGATCACGGTCCCATAACTACCTCCTGCCCATCTGGGCAATGTTGTGTGAGATGTTCCTGATTTGTTTTTGGAGGTCAGGGATTCCTCTTTAGTCCGTGTCGGAGAATTTTTCTATCCGACATGAGTAATATAGCATAAATTGAAATAATGTCAATAGACACCACACGCCAAACCACGGCTTAATTGCATTATATTCTCATGAGACTTTTAATGTGTGAGTAAACTTGTATCGCAAAAAGCAATTTTTTACCTACATTTTCCATGTGTAAATAGCTTATTTGTACTATTTTCTCAAAGGCAAACAGGAATACTGGCTCAGATTTGGCTTAATATGAGCTTGTAATTGCAAATTGACTCAGGGTGATATACAACTAGATAAGCGCTTCACTGTGTGGGAGATTTGAATGTTGACGTCAACTCTCTTCATTTTCTGCTGGCTCTATCTAGTCCCTTTTTGTCTTCTTGCGCTGTATTACACTTGCGCATTGCTTATGTATATATGGAGAGGCGATTCAAGCGAGGCAGAACAGACAAGCAAAAGAGTGAAAGTCATGTTCAGATATTCGCTATTTTGGCCGATATGGTTGATTTATGTTATTTACATTTCTTGTTGTAGAAAGGAATTTTCTGCAACGATGCGTGAAAAAACATTAATGAGGGTAGGAATTCTAATGGGCTGAGGAGATAGGAGCGGCAGGGTTACTTTGCCGCTCCTATTTGCAATAGAGCCACAAACCCTGGCTACTTAAATATTATTAAGAGTGTGCTATACTTTGCTTACTATGGTTATTACCCACTTAGGCGGTGAGTGTATAAAGATTGTTCATGGCGATACTACCATTGCCTATAATCCACCGTCTAAGAGTTCTAGGCTTCCTTCAGCTAAATTTGGCAGTGATATAGCCCTTATATCTATAAATCACCCTGATATGAATGGTGTAGATCAGGTTGGTCATGGCGAGAGAGTGCCAGTGTCTATTACTGGCCCTGGAGAATATGAAATACAGGATATTTTTGTAAAAGGATTTGCTACAAAAAGTAGCTATGACACAAAGGACTCATCACGTATTAACAGTGTCTACTTTATGAAGATGGAGGGCATCGACCTTCTCTTTTTAGGTGCATTGTCTGAAGCCAAGCTTGCCCCTGCTATCTTGGAAGAAATTGATAATGTAGATATTTTGTTTATTCCTATTGGTGGAGATGGAGTGCTTGATCCTGCTGAGGCAAGCAAACTCGCTACCTCGCTTGATGCAAAGATAATTATTCCAATTCATTATCAGGGTATTGGAGAAAAGGACTCACTTGAGCGATTCTTGAAAGAAGAAGGAGTCGAGGGTGTAAAGCCGCAAGAGAAATTTACTGTAAAAAAGAAAGACATCGACACTCAATCGGGAGAGGTTGTGGTCTTATCGTGCTAAGTAATATAATACTAACGTATACTATATATAATATGTACGATTTTCTTGATAAGTTGCGAATGCGACCAGTTGCAGAAAGAAAGCAAATTGCACTAATGACTTCTGGTGGTATCACCGCACTTATCACTCTTGTGTGGGCATCTGTCGCGTTTAATTCTCCTAGTCTTTCTGTCACTATTTCACCAAATGGACAAGAGGCATCAGCTATCAATGCATTTACAAATGGCGCCACTTCAATGATTGAGGTGCTTGATAAGGCAGGAGATTTGGTGGATGAGACAAAAGGCGCCATTATGGAAGGTCCTCCTCGCCCTGATGCTATCACCACCGATGCGTGGGGTAATGAAATAAATCCCACCGGTGACGAATCAATGTATGGTGAATATACTGATAGCTATACGCAATCAACGGTGGATGGTACCCTTACCACACCCGCTACAGATGATGTAGGGTACGAGGCTTCAGTGCAAAATCCATACGGGCCTAAATCCAGTAACACCACCAAGGCAACCACACCGTCAGCTACCAAGACTCAGACTGGTGGTTACGTACGACCATCTAAAACAGATTTCTAAAAATATACTGAGGTCACCATATGCCCAAGAAAAAGAACGACAGCACTCCAATAGAAGATAATTCAGAAAAAATTCCACATGTAAATGTGGTAGCTCGTTCTATTGCTGATGAGATGAAGGAGTCATACCTTAACTACGCAATGAGCGTAATTACCTCAAGAGCACTCCCTGACGTGCGAGACGGACTAAAGCCAGTGCATAGACGTATTTTGTATACTATGCAGCAAATGGGACTTTCAGCGGGAGCTAAATTTAGAAAGTCTGCAGCGGTAGTTGGAGATGTGATGGGAAAGTACCACCCGCACGGAGATAGCGCCATTTATGATGCGATGGTACAGCTTGGACAAGATTTCAAAACACGGTATCCACTTGTGCTAGGACAAGGAAACTTTGGATCACTTGACGGTGACCCTGCGGCTGCTATGCGATATACAGAGGCGAAATTATCTCGACTTTCTTCAGAGCTTATACAAGACCTAGAAAAAGACACTGTAGGGTGGCGACCAAACTATGACGGCACCAGAAAGGAGCCAATAGTATTTCCGGCAGCAGTGCCAAACCTACTGTTAAACGGCACGCTTGGTATTGCCGTAGGTATGGCAACCAACATCCCTCCACACAACATGAAGGAGGTTATCGATGCCACAGTACATCTAATTGATAATCCTGATGCAACCATAGATGACATATTTACTTATATACAAGGACCTGATTTTCCAACTGGCGCTGTTGCCTATAACCAAAAGGAAATGAAGCAGGCATATGCCTCTGGACGTGGCGGTATTGTTTGTAGGGGTGAAGCAGAAATTATAGAAGACAAGAAGGGGCAATTTGCAATTATCATCACGTCAATACCGTATCGAGTAAATAAATCTGACCTGCTTGAAAAGATTGCCGACTTAGTACGAGACAAAAAAATTGAAGGTATTCGTGACCTAAGAGACGAATCAACAAAAGATGTGCGTATTGTTATCGAGCTTAAATCAACCGCGCAACCGCAAAAAGTGTTGAACGCGATATACAAACACACACAACTAGAGGATACCTTTCACCTCAACATGGTGGCGCTTGTTGATGGAGTGCCTCAGACGCTATCTCTTAAAGGGGTGCTTGTTGAGTTTATTGCTCACCGAAAAGAGGTGGTACGAAGACGCACGGAATATGATTTGCGTATTGCAGAAGAACGAGAACACATTCTCCTTGGTCTTTCAAAGGCGCTTGATCACATTGATGAAATAATCAAACTCATCAAACAGTCAAAGGATGTTGATGATGCTCGGGTAAACCTCATGAAGAAGTTTAGTTTCTCTGAGCGACAAGCAAATGCCATTTTGGAAATGCGTCTTCAAAAGCTTGCGGGACTTGAGCGAAAGAAGATTGAGGATGAACTCAAAGAAGTACAGGCTCTTATAAAGAAGCTCAAAGATATCCTTTCAAGCGCAGCTAAAATATTGGCTGTGGTAAAGCACGAGCTTGGCGCTCATAGAGAGAAGTATGGTGATGAGCGAAAGACTCGCATAGTAAAGTCAGGGGTAAAAATAATGTCTGCAGAGGATTTGGTTGCAGATGAAGAAAATGTATTGGTGCTTACTGAAGGTGGTTATATAAAGAGAACCAATCCTGCAGAGTATAAGGCGCAAAAGCGTGGAGGCGTGGGAGTGATTGATATGGGTACAAAGGAGGAAGATTTTGTCACTACACTTCTTACCGCGTCAACGCATAGTGATGTGCTGTTCTTCTCTAATAAAGGTAAGGCATACCAAACAAAGATGTATGACATACCTGAGGGTAAACGCTCAACCAAGGGCAAGGCACTTGTTAATTTCCTTCCTCTTGGTGAGGGGGAGAACATCACCAGTATTTTGGCAATGCCAAAGGAGATAAAGCAAGCGGAAGCACTATCACTCTTTATGATAACAAAAGATGGTGTGGCTAAACGCACACCCGCAAAAGATTTTTATGAAGTTAGACGAAGCGGGCTTAACGCAATCAAGCTTGGTGCAGGTGATGAGCTTGTGCGTGCGGCGTTTGTAACTAAGCAAGATTCTATCGTGCTTGTGACATCAAATGGTCAATCAATCCGATTTGGCGCAAATGATATACGCGAAATGGGACGAGCTGCAGCTGGCGTAAAGGGTATGACCATCAAAAAAGGCGACAAGATAATCGGCTCTGAAGTAGTAGCTAAGGATGCGGTTAAAGCCGAGCTTTTGGTGTTGTCTGAAAATGGGTACGGCAAAAAAACACCTATTGATGAATATAAAATACAAAAACGTGGAGGATCAGGTGTAAAGGCTGCGTCGGTAACTGCAAAGACAGGAAAGATAATGGCGCTGCGTGTAGTTGATGAAGAGTTAAGTGAGCTAGTGGTAATGTCACAAAAGGGGCAGGTTATCAGAACTGGACTTGCTGAGATTCCATCACTGTCACGTGCTACACAAGGTGTGCGTATTATGAAGATGCGCCCAGGAGATGCTATTGCTTCGCTTATTTGTCTGTAACATCTACAACTCTGTTGATAAAATTGCGCGCGATATATAAAAGTGCGCTATACTCCTTGTACACATGCGGTTTCTCAATCCAAAAGAGGCAATCGGCATACTTAAACTCGCGTACGGCCAGAGGGTGGTAGACCTTGGTGCTGGCTCTGGGCATTATGTATTTGAAGCTGCGCGAGCAGTGGGCGAGGCGGGGATAGTGTACGCGGTAGATATTCAAAATGAATTAGTGCGTCATGTAGCAAAAGAGGCACGACTGCGCAGACTGGCTAATGTTGAGACGATGGTTGGTGATCTTGAGCATGAGCATGGATCGGGGCTTCCTGATAATTGCGCAGATGCGGTAATAATTTCAAATACGCTATTTCAAATAGAGCATAAGCAGGTGTTGGTGCAGGAAGGTATTCGTGTTCTCAAAAATGGCGGCAAGTTACTTATTATAGACTGGAAGGAGTCATATAAGGGGCTTGGTCCACAGCCAGAGCATATTGTGAAGGGTGGAGAAATAAAAAAGATAGCTGAGGGCCTAGGATGCACGCTGCTTGAAGAGATAGATCCTGGAGCGCATCACTTTGGATTATTGTTCAAAAAGTAATATGTTTGAAGATCAACCAAAAGTATTTCGTATCGTCGTTCTCATTATCTTTGGGATACTTATCGTTGCGGGTACTGCTGCAATTGCTCTTTTTAGAGGGGCGGAAACAGAGGCGGTCGGTGATATTGCAATATGGGGGACACTTTCTGAGGCTGAGATGGGGGATTACCTCAGCAGCCTCAGCTCTGATAGAGAGTATCTAAAGGGTGTAACGTACAAGCAAATTGAAAGTGATGTGTATTATGCCGAAGTGGTAGATGCGATAGCGGCAGGGCGCGGACCCGATCTATTTCTTATTGACCAGGGAGCACTCCTCAAACAGGCAGATAAAATTCGCCCTGTCTCTTATGAGACATTACCA
Source organism: uncultured Candidatus Saccharibacteria bacterium (assembly GCA_964409035.1). GTDB lineage: Bacteria > Patescibacteriota > Minisyncoccia > Phycocordibacterales > UBA12088 > CAYPBQ01. The sequence continues at coordinate 86,093 of CAYPBQ010000001.1, read as the reverse complement.
GAGCGAACATTTAGAACAGAGTACATAGAAGGGGCAGAAGTATTCTTGCGCCCTGAGGGGACACTCGCAATACCTTTTTCTGTTGATCCTCTTGTTATGTACTGGAATAGGGATTTATTTTTTGCAAACGGACTAGCTAACCCACCACAGTATTGGGATGAGTTTGTGGGATTGGTAGAGAAGCTCACGATTGTTGATAATAATCAAAATGTACTCCAAGCTGCTACCTCACTGGGGGGGTATGATAATGTGACCAATGCAAAGGCAGTACTATCAACACTACTACTTCAACTAAAGATACCAGTGGTTAGTTGGTTACCCGATGGCTCTGTTGAGGTAAATCTTTCGCAGCCCAGTTCTTCTGCGGGAGATGTAGCGCTTAGCGGAGGTCCTGCTGCGGTACGTTTTTATACAGAATTTTCTGATCCAGTCCGAAGTGTGTACACGTGGAATAGAGCGCTTCCTGAATCGAGGCAAGCATTTTTGGCGGGTGACCTTGGGGTATATTTTGGATTTGCAAGTGAGTACAAAGCACTGCGCGAAGCAAATCCTAATCTTAACTTTGATATCGGCCCTATGCCACGCATACGTGGAGCAACTCGCAGTGTTACTTATGGCACCATTACGGGCTTTGCAATACCAAAATCATCACCAAATGCCACAAGAGCATACGCTGCTGCTCGTGGGCTTACTGATGCGATTGCACTCAAGAGTTGGTCTGCATCATCGGGGTTGCCGCCACTTCACCGCACATTGCTCGCCTCACCGCCAACTGATCCATTTGGTGCGGTTGCGTACAATCTCGCGCTTAATACCTTTACATGGCTTGATTCTGACCCACGTACCACTGATAGAATACTCAGCACCATGATTGACGACATATCAAGCGGAAGAAAAGATATAAGTAGTGCAATGGGGCTTGCAGAAGGGTCATTGAAGAAAACCTTCTAGTGGCGTACTATAAATATATATATGAACACACAACGACAGTATATTCTTTCCTCAGTACTGGTGTTTGTGTTTTTCCTCGCGCTACTTTTTTCTGCTGTTGATCCCGCTCTTGCTGGGCCAGGGCTCAGAAATCCCTTAGAGGAAAGAGGGATAACTGACATGACAGGGCTTCTTAGGGTTGTACTTTCTGCCTTTATGGCAATTATGTTTCCTATTACGGTGCTCTTTATTGTCTACACCGGCTTTCTGTTTCTTACCGCACAAGGCAACCCTGCTAAAATTTCTCAGGCAAAGGAGTATCTTATCTATACCATTATTGGTGCGCTACTTATCCTCGGTTCATATGCATTATCTACCGCTATACGAGCGACCGTTAACAACATAGCGCCCGGTACGATATAGGGCGTGTAATCAATATATTATGGGATGTTCAGGAGGAGATCTACGAGAAATACTGTGTATCATTTCCGATATTGCGGGGCTTGGTATTACCCTTGCGTTTAGCGCGGCACTACTACTCTTTTTTTGGGGAGTGGCGGTGTTTATATTTTCTGCGGGTGATAGTAAGGCGCGCTCAGAAGGGAAGTACCGCATCTTTTGGGGGGTGATCATTATGTTTATCCTCGGCACGGTGTGGGGGCTGGTTCGAATCTTACGACAAACTTTTTTTGGGTAATTATGAAAAGAATTTTCTCATCATTGCTGGGCTATAGCACATTACTATTACCCATGGTGCCGTTGGTTACCCATGCACAAACAGTGCAATCTATACTTATTGCCTTTTCAAGAGTAATCGCGGTCATGATTCCTGTTGCGTTTGCGATTATTCTGCTTGTGTTTCTGTGGGGTATCGCTAAATTTGTTCTTTCTGTTGGCGAGGAAGGAAAAACAGAAGGAAAGGAGTTATTAATGTGGGGAACAATAGCGTTATTTGTTGCCTCATCGGTGTGGGGCATCTCGGCATACCTAAGAGAGGTGATAGGTGTTGATGGAAATTATGATAGATGGAACCTTGAGCGATCTACCATACCGAGCTTTGGAAGCTCTATATAACTTGGTAAATCAAATATTGTTATCCACACATATTTATTGCATATGCCCTAGGTAAAGGTATCATGTGGATAAAGATATTACTGTAGCGCTTCGGCGCATTAACATTACAAGCTTTTATATGACAAAGAAAAAAAGTAGATTTGTTGGGTCTGTAGCAACTCTTGTTTTAATGTTCCCACTGGTAGCGGGAGCGCAAGATTTAAATGGTCTAGTAGATATTGCATCTGCAGTAAGTGAGATTGTTGGGATTTTGATACCAATTGCCTTTGCTCTTATTCTTCTCTTTTTCTTCTGGGGTCTTGCAAAGTACATGTTTGGCGATGCTGAGGATAAGGAAAAGGGCAAGAACCTCATGATCTGGGGTGTAATCGCACTCTTCGTTGCAGCATCTATCTGGGGCTTGGTTGCGTTTTTGGGAGAAGTATTTGGTGTCGATCCTGAAACTGACGAAAATTCACCGACAGTTACTCCAGAAGTACTTTCGCTTTAGTCGATGATAATTATCTAAATAACCTCATTTTATGATAAAAAGCAAAATAACACTCTTAATCGGAAGTTTATTTTTATTACCACAGACCACTCTAGGGCAGGGTACCGGTGTGACTTTCACTAATATAGATAATCTTGTCACAGGTATTTCAAATGTAATAAGTATTCTTATACCTGTTGCCTTTGCTGCAATTCTCCTCTTCTTCTTCTGGGGTCTTGCAAAGTACATGCTTGGTGATGCTGAGGATAAAGAGAAAGGAAAGAACCTCATGATCTGGGGCGTTATTGCACTCTTCGTTGCTGCATCTATCTGGGGATTGGTTGCGTTTTTGAGAGATGTGTTTGGGGTTAATGACCTTGATCAAACTAACAACCCTGTGGCTGTGCCGCAAAGAGGTATTCAATAAAATTGCAACTAAATTATAGGAAATAATAACATTCAATGAAAAAAATTACTAAAATCAACGCCTCATTACTTGGAATTTTTTTACTAGTACCTTTTGTCGCGTTTGCACAGCCACAAACAGATAATATTGTCGCCTTCGTCCAGGAGATCGGTAATGTTGTTGGTGTACTTATACCCGTTGCCTTTGCTGCAATTCTCCTCTTCTTCTTCTGGGGTCTTGCAAAGTACATGCTTGGTGATGCTGAGGATAAAGAGAAAGGAAAGAACCTCATGATCTGGGGCGTTATTGCACTCTTCGTTGCTGCATCTATCTGGGGATTGGTTGCGTTTTTGAGAGATGTGTTTGGGGTATCTGCTGAGGACAGAGCGCCTAATCCATATGTAACGGGAAATAATCTCTTCACATTTTAATTTTTTTTAAGGTTATTTGTTAAATGGAGCCACTTCCTTTCGAACTTATACAGCTTATTGATAATATCAATCGATTTATCATAAACCCCATAATAGGAACGCTTACTGTTATTGCCTTGTTTCTATTTGTATGGGGTGGGATTGAGTTCATCAGAAATGCAGATAGCTCAACAGGGAGGGAGACTGGAAAGCAACATATGATGTGGGGTTTGGTAGGGCTTTTTGTGATGGTGTCATCATTTGCCCTTATCAGAGTAGGACTTGATACCTTTAGGGTAGACAGTGGGTCTGATTTTCCAAGCGAAATACCACTATAAAATAATATGTGATAGAACAAAAAAACTGCCAACTGGCAGTTTTTTTGTTCTTACGTGTCCGCTCGGGAGGATTCGAACCTCCGACCATCTCCTTAAGAGGGAGTTGCTCTACCAACTGAGCTACGAGCGGATAGGAACAATATAGCGCAATTTTTGCATGATTAAAAGCCCTCACACTATCGCGATATATCGCTATATTTGATATAGGCAGATTTGCGTCACTCGTAATATACATATCGCGATGTATCGCGATATGCGCTATATATACTTTTTTATAATGGCTAGTATTGCGTGGTGGATTTCCTCTCTTGAAAGTAACTCTCCATTGTTGGTGCAGTTAACCACATGCCACTTATATTTTTTGGCAACGTACAAAAATGCCTCTGATGCCTCACGCAGGTGGGTAAGATCAGCTTCATGTATGTCCCGCTTCTTACCTTTGGTGTAGCTTCGTGCCTTCTTGTTGTCTACTAGGCGCTGACCTATCTCTGGTGGCATGTAGAGTAGTATTGTGGCATCTGGCTTTGGTATACCAAAGATTCGATACTCAAGATCGACAAGCCAAGAGAGGTATTCATCTCGCTTTTTCTTGTTTTGTATCTTTCCTGCTTGATGACCCATGCTTGCAGATACATACCTGTTACTAAGAACAAGTGTGCCATTGTCTAACCATTTTTTAATGTCAAAGGATTTGTCATAGCGATCAATTGCATACATAAGTGATGCGCGGTATGGCCCCACCTCTTTTGCAGAGCCGTATTCACCCCTCAAGTATTTGGCAACAAATGCACTTGAGAAATTGTCGTACTGAGGAAAATCCACTACTTGAAATCTTTTGTTGTGTGCCTTTAGGTATGTGTCGAGAAGTTGCAATTGGGTTCCTTTTCCTGATCCATCAGTGCCTTCAATAACTATAAATTTACCCTGTCTCATGATGATGATACTATCATGGAGTGATATCTCACGATAAACTCTACCTACCAGATAAGTACAAGGTGTGGCTTGGTGAAGGCGTAAGTATTGGCTTTTGCACATTATGGAATGAGCCAGAAAAGCTAATTAATGCCCACCCTGATTTGCTAAAAAAAGCTGCTCTTATAGGTACCCTATATAGCAGGCAAGGAGTAAATATACTATTGCGAAATCTTGCACTTAATCCGCAGATTACCACCCTATACTTGTGGAATCATGGCGCCCTTTCGTGTAGTCCTTTTGGTGTATCTGGGAGAGAGATATTGCTTGCGCTGTGGCATGATGGCGTTACTGAAGATCGGGTGGTAGTAGGTACCGATTTTAAGATTGAGAAAGAAATTGACATCGAGGTGGTTAAAAAAATAATCGCACATGTAAATCTCATAGAGACCACAGATGAAGACCTCTCTATTTTTGTTAGTGAGCTCACTGATACTCCTGCTTTGCCATATATGGAGCCAGTACGCTTTGCTGAAGCGGTACCAGAGGTGATAGATGTATTTCCATCAGAGCATATTGGCTTTGTGGTGCGCGGTAATGGGGTGCTTTCTACATGGACACGGGTAGTGGATAGGATTATGAGGTATGGAACGATAAAGGGCACACAGTATGGCACCAAACAAAGAGAGCTTATAGGAGTGACATGGGTGGTTGATGATGAGGATCCAGATAACCCAATGATTGAAAGTGATTTACCAAGCAGCGTACGGCAAACTATTGGGCTAAGTATGAATGCTATCAATCACTATAAATCAGTGTTTCTTTCTGCTGATATGCCTCAAGGGGTGACATACACGTATGGAAATAGGTTAATGCGGTATCCCACAACGCAAGGCGATGTCGACCAAATAAAAGAAATCATTATAAAGTCTCTAAACGACTCTCTTGATACTAGGCGCGCTATCGCAACTACGCTAGTTCCTGCAATAGATAAGGATTCAAAAGAGCCGCCATGCATCACACACATTCAACTACTCTATAGTAATAAAAAATTACACATGCTGGTTACCGCACGGAGTCACGATATTTTTAAGGCCGCATTACCTAATGCTTTTGGACTGCGGGCGCTTCACAAAAAAATAGCCACAGAAGTGGGCGTGCCAATGGGGAGTCTTCAAATTACCTCGCAATCTGCGCATATTTATGAAGGGGAGTGGGATGATGCTAAAAAACTTGTTGAGTGCGCAATATGGGAAAGAGAGCCACATGCTGTATTTGACCCAGTAATTAGTGCTGATAAGCGAGGCATGTTTGTCATTAGTACAAAAGATAAAAAAATTACTGCATATTTTAAAACTCCAAGTGGTGATGAATTGCTCACGGTGTCGGGTAAAACAGCTAGTGAGGTAGCTAAAAAAATTGCGCAGTTAGAACTTATTATACTTCCTGAACACCTTCTTGATATTGGTGCCGAGCTTCAAAAGGCAGAGATAGCAATCATGCATGACCTGCCATATACCCAAGACAAACCACTACCTATAGAGCAGATACTACAGGAGAGCGAGAAAGGTACAGATACAAAAAATAATGTTTGTATTGAGTGCTGAGTAATAATGGTAACTTAAGTGTCTAGCTTAGAAAGAAAGCACCCCCCAGCCGGAGCTGGGGGGTGTGCCTCTGGGGCACCTCTGGTACTAGTAGTTGAGATGCTTGACCGCGGCAAGCATCAGTGCGTTTGATACATAACTCACCACTGTCTGCAAAATGTTATTTGTAGACTCAAATGTGCAAAGTGTGCGATCAAGTTGCGAAAGCACGTTCTGCATTTCGATTTCGCCTGCGTTCTTGAGATTCCAAATTGTAATGTCCGCACTCAACTTTGTAAACTCAAGACTCAATCTGCTAGCATCTAAGCCAATACTTACCAGTGTACGCGCCACTGCACGTACCTGTGGTTCCAAGTCTTCTGATACACTTTTGAGGCCATTCTCTTTTTCGAACTTCATTTTTTCTGCAGTAAGTTCCATTTCTGGAATTGCTGCATATGATCTTACAAGAATTGTAACCATTTTTAGCAACGCTTGTTCCGCGCGTTCTGAGAATTCACGAGCCTCTTGTGATCTCGTAGAATCCTTTGCTAGATGAGAATATTCATCTGCTGTTTGAAGTATTCCAGCAATAACTGCTTGGTTATCATCCGCGAGCTTAGGATACAAGATTTCTGTTGCTTCAATATATAGTGTAGACGGTACTTCTTTTTCGTAGACACATTCTCTAGCAAGGGCTGTGTTGCTAGAGAACAGAGAAACAACAATTACAAACAAAGCGCTGATGAGTCGCATTGCAACCTCCCTCAGGGTGTCATGACAAAAAACGCCAAAAATATAATACAATGAAATATAGAAACGTCAAGAAATGCTATCTATAATTCAAAAAAATGAGAAACAATACTTCTTAAAGTATCTTCTCTTGTCATTAGCAAACAAATGAGTCGAGTTGTGCCCCGGAGAGGACTGACTCGCTTTGACTCCTTTGTTCATTGTGCCGAGGAGAGGACTTGAACCTCCATGGGTTGCCCCGCTTGCTCCTAAGGCAAGTGCGTCTACCATTTCGCCACCTCGGCATGGCTTGCACTATATCATGAGTATTCGGTGCGTAAAAGTGCTAAAAATAATGAGTTAATTATGGAGTCTGTGACATGTGGTAGTATAAAAGACAATAATAACCTTTGAGACACATGGGATCTTTTATCAAAAGAAATGCATTACCAATAGTTGTCTTTATCACGGGAGCATGCGTGCTTGTTGTTGAGATTGTTGCCACAAGGATACTATCGCCATTTTACGGAAATACCATATATAGTGTTTCAAGTATTATCAGCGTTATCCTTGCGGCGTTAAGTGTTGGATATTATGTGGGTGGAAAGCTTGCTGATAGACACCCATCACTTATTTATTTTTATGGGCTAATTCTACTGAGCGGACTTTCGCTCATACTATTCCATTTTATTGGTGTGGTATTTTTACCAGTATTGGGGACTATCCTGTCTATCTCTATTGGCCCACTACTTTCTTCTATTCTTTTGTTTTTCTTCCCCGCATTTATTATGGGTATGCTCTCTCCCTATGCGGTAACACTCCAGAGTCACCTTTTAAAAGGGGAGGGAATTGGTAGTGTGTCAGGGGTGATATTCTTTTGGTCTACACTTGGAAGTATTTCTGGAAGTTTGCTTGCTGGCTTTGTGCTGATTCCGCTAGTGGGTGTACATGAAATAATGATAGGGGTAAGTGCGGTATTGTTTGCGTTAGGCTTAGTTCCACTTGTGGTACTAGGATACAAAAAGAATATTGATATCGCTATCATATTGTTTGTCTTTTTTGTTGGGACATCTGTGTACATTACTCAGGCCACTGAAGTTGAGGCGGTATACAAAAATGATGGTCTATATGAAAGAATTACCATATATGATGGTGAATTTATGGGTCGGCCAACACGATTTTTAGCACAGGACCTTACCACGTCTGCAGCAACCCACCTTGATACAACAGATCCTACGGATCTGGTTTTTGATTATACGAGATACTACAAGCTGTATGATGTATTTGAACTAGCTCCCAAGCGTGTACTCTCAATTGGTGGAGGAGCATATTCAATACCAAAAGCGCTTATTGCAGAACTACCTGATGTTGAGGTGGATGTGGTTGAGATTGAGCCTGGGTTATACGAAAGAGCAAAGGAATACTTTTTTTTAGAAGAGTCAGAACGACTTCACAATCATGTCATGGATGGGCGTCGATTTTTGAATGATTCGACTCTACCATATGACATTATTTTTAGTGATGTGTATTACACATTTTTTTCAATTCCAACACACTTTACTACTAAGGAGTTTTTCATCCTTGCAAAAGAAAAACTCTCACCTAATGGATTATTTATCGGAAATTTTATCGGAAACCTTTCAACGAAGAATCCCTCATTTATTGAGTCAGAAATGAAAACCTTTAAGGAGGTATTTCCAAACAGCTACTTTTTTGCGGTGGTATCAACTAAGAGCAATGAGCCGCAAAATATAATGTTTGTGGGAGTGAATGGTGACGTCACTCCTGATTTTCTTAGCAAAAAAATAACCACACATGAAAGTGTGATAATGCAAGAACTACATGAAAAAGAAATTTCAACTGAAAAAATAGATTTCTCTGATGATATAATTTTTACCGATAACTATGCACCGGTTGAGTACTACACCGGGAATATGCTGCAAAAAACTTTTTCTTATTGTGCAAAGACCGAAGAGTTAACAGGCGCAAAAAGTGTTTTGTGTAGTACGAAAGACCTACTGTCTCGACTGTTTGGCAATATTTAGTGTGCCGGGGGCGGGACTCGAACCCGCACGGGCGCAATGCCCCAGAAATTTTAAGTCTCCTATGTCTACCATTTCATCACCCCGGCATCTACATGCTGATTATAACGTATTGTAGGCAAAACTCTTTGCCTACTCCCATGCCTCAGCGAAACACGATTGTGTTTCTAGAGGCCTCTCTGGGAATGGTCACAAGTTGCTAAGTGTTTTATTCACTTCGTTCTAAACCACTAAGCACTCTCGACCCCGCCTCGCCATCTCGCTTTGCTCGATAAGGCTCCGGCTTTCGATTCCCGACGTAGGCAAAACTCTTTGCCTACTCCCATGCCTCAGCGAAACACGTTTGTGTTTCTAGAGGCCTGGGCGGGAATCGAACCCGCGCGTGGAGGATTTGCAGTCCCCAGCGTTTCCACTTCGCCACCAGGCCGGTGTACCTTATTTGCTACTCGGGCATGATACCACACTCATGCGTCGCGTAGTAATGCATCAATATCCTGTCTGTGCTTTTCACCAGAATCAATTTCAATAGCAAAAAAGGGTATTTGCTTCATTGGTTGTACCTTTTTCACATGCTCCCGTAGCTCGGGTAGCTTTCTTCTTAGAAAGCCAATTGCTTGCTCTTCCTTTTCTCTTGGAAAGACAGTGACATACACTGTTGCTTGTTTGCTATCGTTTGAAATAGTGAGATTGGTAACAGTAATGAGCGATTGCTTGCTAGCCTCTTCATTAATAAACTTTGCTACTATTTCCTGCACCTCTCTGGTGATTTTTTCATTTCTTAGTGACATATAAAGATATTAGTCCTCTTGCGTCTCAAATGAAGCCATGTAGTCGCCTGGTTGTGGGGCAATGCTGAGGGTAACTTGAACACCGCATTCTTGACCCTGATTCACGCTGGTTGTTGCTTGCTTCTGTGCTTGCAGACCCTCAATGGTTCCTCTTCCAACTTCTTCATCATTTCGCATGAGGTGAACAGTAGACTTTTTAGTCAGCAATCCGCGCTCAACGCGGGCGCCGAGTACATAGGTATTTCGTACTGAACTAAACACTTTAAGTATTTTTGAGTAGGAAACTTCGACACTGGTCGATCGTGATGGCGTTCGCTCTTTTGCTTCTTTTGCAATCCATTCTGCGAGCTCGTATATGATGGTAAATGTGTGGGTGGTAATCCCATCTCGGCGTGCGACCTCACGAGCTGCTGCATCCATGCCAACACCAAATCCAACCACAAGCGCATTACCCGCATCGGCAACTGCTCGTTGTACGTCGCTTTCATTTATGTCACCGACACTAGCGTATACCGTTCTAAGGCACACTCTACTTTGATCAATTTTTGCTATTTCGTGCTTAATAGCATCAATAGAACCAAGTGCGTCCGCTTTTATAATAATAGGGAGTACCATTCGATCGTCTCCAGTGTCAGCGCTGTCATTAGGTAAAATGTGTACCGCCTCTCTAGCGAGGTCCTCAGCTTCCTTTTTCGATGCTACCGCAATAAATGTAGCTCCTACCTCAGGAACATCAGTAAATCCAATTACAGAAATAGGAGAACCTGCCGACGCCTCATTTCGCTTGTTGCCAGCAAAATCTTCAACTATACGTAGTGGGGCTATAACTGATCCAGACACCACAAACTCTCCAGGTCTAAGCGTACCCTCTTTGATAAGTAGGGTAGCAGCAATACCGCGCTTCGGATCGCGATGTGCCTCTATCACGATGCCTTCTGCCTTTTTTTGTGGATCAAAAGTAAGTTCAGCTAAATCAGCAACAAGGAGCATCATATCGAGTAGCTCGCTTATGCCTTTACCTGTTTTTGCGGATACCGCTACATAGGGGGTATCTCCACCAAAGCCCTCAATATATATTTCGTTCTCAATAAGGTTCATCTTCACGCGTTCAATATCCGCATTTGTCTTGTCGATTTTGGTTATTGCGACAATATACGGAATCTTTGCTTGTTGTATTGCCTTTAGGGCTTCTTTGGTTTGTGCCTTCACACCGTCTTCAGCGGATACCACCAATATAACAATATCTGCTACGGTAGCGCCCCTTGCTCGCATACTCTGAAACGCCTCATGTCCTGGAGTGTCAAGAAAGGTCATGTGGCGCGGTGTACCGGTACTATCGGTGTGCGTAACTTCATAGGCACTAAGGTGCTGGGTAATGCCACCCGCCTCACTATCTACCACGTGGGTTTTGCGGATATAGTCAAGAAGTGTCGATTTTCCATGGTCAATATGCCCCATTACGGCTATGACCGGTTGTCGTACCACTTTTTGTGGGGGAGTGAGATTATCCATAATGCCTATACGTGGTACTACTTTTATCCCATTCGCGCAAGGACTGCTTTCGCTTTATCAAGTACAATGCGCTCTTCTTCGGTAAGTTCAAATTCAGGCACGTGTGACTTTACCGGTTTTGCAAACATGCTTACTCTATCCCTTGCATAAAGGCTAGAAAATACAACACCATCACCCTCCTCATTTATTAGTGCTGTAGAGAAGCTAAGGTTGCCCCCGCTTCCATCACCTTTAAATGGGTTAAATCGAAGCGTCTCTACTGCTTGGACGCTGCGCTTTAGTCGTGTTTCTACAGATTCTAGGTATGTTTCTAGCTCATCCTTAAATTTAGAAACCTCATCTTTGTGTATTACTAATGATCCAATTACACCCTCAAGGCTTTTGCCGTTATTACCAGTGAGTAATTTTCTGAGACGTATTTCAATGCGTATCACCCATATCACAAGGACAAAGCACAATACCGCAAGTAAAATCGCCACGCTCTCAACAAAAAACGGAATAGAAATAATACGTTCCATACAGTCATTACTATAGCACATTCATCTTGGCAAAAATGACCAACTCACGATACAATCGCACAATGACAGAAGAAATGAATCATAATGAACAAAAAAGAATATACCTAGATTTTGCTGCGGCGACACCACTAAATAGATCGGTATACGATGCGATGGAGCCATACATGCTTTCAATCTATGCAAATGCTGGGGCGCTCCATGCGGATGGAGAGCTTGCAAAACAGGCTATCGAAAATGCGAGGTCTGAGGTGGCGGCGTGTATAGGCGCTACTCCAGCTGAGATTGTATTTACCTCAGGCGGTACTGAAGGAAATAATCTTGCAATATTAGGATTATTTGAGCGCTTGGTAGCAGAAGGAAGAAGTCCTTCTTCAATGCATATGATGTTGCTTAGCGTAGAGCATTCCTCGGTAAGAGACACCATGGAGGCGTTAGCAAAAAAGGGCGTAGCAATAACAGAAATACCGGTAGGTAAGAGCGGAGTTGTTGACCCTAAAATAGTTGCTGACCTAGTTCAAGAAAATACCGTACTAGTATCAATAATGTTAGTTAATAGTGAGGTAGGAACGATACAACCTCTCAAGGAAATTGCTTCAAGTATAAAAAGTCGTAAGGAGCTTATTCATACGCCACTTTTGCATACTGATGCAAGCCAAGCTCCAGTATTTATATCGTGTGACGTAGAGAGCCTTGGTGTGGATATGATGACTATTGATGCGCAAAAAATGTATGGACCTAAAGGGGTAGGGTTTTTATATATACGCAATGGAGTGGTAATTGCTCCCATAATGTATGGCGGTACACAAGAGAGGGGACTTCGCCCTGGTACACCAGTCACTCCGCTTATTATTGGCCTTGCAAAATCACTCATGCTTGCTGAAGCAAAGAGAGTGGAACGCAATGAGCATTTTATCCCACTAAAAAATAGACTCATTGATGGCGTGCTAGCAGTCTATCCAAAAGCTGTTCTTAACGGCGATAGAGAATGTAGGGTAAGTGGTAACGTCAACATATCGTTTGTTGGGATAGAGGGTGAGTACATGATGTATGCACTATCAAAGCGAGGTATTGATGCGTCAACTAGGAGTGCGTGCCTAGGAAAACAAAAAGGAGGCTCCTACGTAATTAGAGCAATAACAGGTGGGGATGATGAAGCGCTTTCAGCAATACGCTTTTCATTTGGAGATGGCACTACTATGGCTGATATAGAATATACCATTAGCGCAATAGGCGAGATTGTTGCCTCAGCTGGCCACCAATAATTGACAAGTGGCAAAAAACGTGATTATATTTGTGTCACAGCGCTAGGTAACTAAGGTAATAATTTTGTATTTGCTTACATTTGTGTTGCGTAGTGAGGTGATTAAACGGTATGATACCACTAATGGATATTGAGCGACTTACAAAATCACAAATCATCCTCTTAACCCTACTCATTAGCTTTGTCACGAGTATTGCTACGGGTATTGTGACAGTATCACTCCTTGATCAAGCCCCTTCCTCAATGACTCGCACCATAAACAGAGTTGTAGAAAGAACGGTAGAGAGGGTAATCCCTATGGAGAGGGAAGAAACACAAACTGCATCAGCCCAAGAATCAGTGACAACAGTTGTGGTAAAGGAGGATGATAAGGTCGCAGAAGCAATTGCAGCAAATACAGATAAAATTGTTCGTATATATACTCGCGGTTTATCAAGTGCCACCGCATCAAGCACCTCTGTTGGTGATGTATTTAAGGGGTATGGCATTGTGGTAAAGCAACACGGTGTAATTGCAACTGCAGATAGCATACTTATCCCTGGTAAAAGTTATATTGTGAAGCTTGCAGATAATCGAGAGTATCAAGCCGATATAGTAGTTGAGGGCAAGGGGGCAATAGGGCTCATGGCGCTAGTGCCTGGTAAGGGTGAAGAGATTGCTCTTCCTGTCGTTAGTTTTGCAAATCAAAGTACACTAAAATTGGGTCAAACAGTCATACAATTGAGTGGTGAAGACAGGGCAAAAATATCAATTGGCGCAATTGCTGAGCTTATAAAATCAGAAGCAAAAATTTCTTCCAGCGCAGGTAAAGCCACATCAACCACCGCTACTGATGTACCTAAAACACTAACTTCAATTGAAACCACTATCACAACAAAAGTATTTGACGGTTCGCCACTTATTAACATTTTTAATGAGATTGTAGGAATAGGTTCAAATGACACCTTTGTGCCAGTAGGTAGCGAAACTATATCAGTACTACTTTCTGGAGTAGTTACCAAAGAGGCCCAGGGAGCTAAACCACAGCAGTAGCATTGCTTGCGCCTAGGTGATATTCTCAAGGCGTTCATGAGTCGCTTGATTCATAATAGATACAACATATATGGCACCATTCAACAATTTTACCGCTAAAGCAAAGGAGGCAGTCCACAAGGCGCACGAGCTTGCTATTGAGCGTGGTCAAAACCATGTTAATCCACTACACCTACTCACGGCACTAGTCTTGCAAGAGGAGAGTATGGTGTTTTCTATTCTTGATAAATTGGAGGTTGATTCAATGCTCCTTACAGATGCACTACTTGATGTGCTTGAGTCTCCAGAAACAACCTCGGTACTTTCTCCATCGTATCAGTTGTATATCACTCCAGAATTAGCGCAGGTACTTGAGAGCGCGGGAAGAATCGCACAGGACTTTTCAGAGCAATATGTTTCGACTGAGCATCTGTTTGTTGCGATACTTGATTTCCCTGGTCCTGCAAAAGAAGTTATCACGCGATTCTCTCTTGGGAGAGATCAGGTGGTGCGTGTGCTTGAAGAGTTGAAAGACAACAACACACACGATGTAACCCCTAAAAAGAAAAACAGAGCACTGCAAAAGTATACCCGCTCGCTCACTCAGCTTGCGCTAGAAAATAAACTAGACCCAGTCATAGGAAGAGATGCGGAGATAATTAGGGTAATTCAGATTCTTTCTCGAAGAACAAAAAATAACCCTATACTCATAGGAGAGGCAGGAGTAGGAAAGACCGCTATTGTAGAGGGGCTAGCAATGCGTATAGCAAATAATGATGTACCAGAGTCACTCCGAGACAAAGAGCTTGTGTTGCTTGACCTAGGACTACTTATTGCAGGAACTAAGTATCGCGGTGAGTTTGAAGAGCGCCTCAAAGCGATTATGAAAGAGGTTGAAAAAGCCGAGGGTAAGGTAATATTGTTTGTTGATGAAATACACACCATAGTTGGAGCCGGCGCAGCAGAAGGGGCAATGGACGCATCTAATATGCTAAAGCCAGCACTTGCTCGCGGCGAATTTAGGGTTATTGGAGCTACCACATTAAAGGAATACCAAAAGCACATAGAAAAGGATCCAGCGCTCACAAGACGATTTCAGCCAGTGCATGTTAACGAGCCTAATCAAGAGGACGCCGTTGCGATATTGAGAGGGCTACGTGAAAAATATGAGCTATATCATGGTGTGCGTATAACCGACGATGCGATTGTAGCGGCAGTTGAACTTTCATCTCGATATATCACTGATAGGTTTTTGCCGGATAAGGCAGTAGACCTTATTGATGAGGCTGCAAGCGCGCTGCGTATCTCTTTGGAGAATAAGCCGGTAGAGCTGGAGGAGGCACACAGAAAAATTGTGCGTTTAGAAATTGAACGTAAGGCACTTGAGAAAGATGTAAGAGAAACAGAAACACCAGATACAAAACTTATTAAGGAGGCAAAGGATCGTATAAAACAAATCGAAAAATCAATTGCTGACCTTCGCGAAAAAACTGCAGAGCTTGAGCTTAAGTGGAGCAATGAAAAGGCAGCTCATACAGACATTAAGCACATTAAGAAAAATCTTGAAACACTCCGCCTTGAGGCAGAAAGGGCAGAGGCGATGGCGGATCTCTCTAGAGCCGCAGAAATTAGATACGGAGAAATACCTGCCCTTGAAAAGGAGCTTGATCAAAAGCTAAAGCGACTCATTAAACTGCAAAAATCACGCAGGATTTTGAAAGAAGAAATTACTGAAGCTGATATTGCGGCAGTGGTTTCGATGTGGACAGGGGTACCCGTATCACGAATGCTCGAGGAGGAAGCACAGAAGCTCTCTAGAATGGAAGAAACTCTTGAGTCAGTTGTTATTGGTCAAAAGGAAGCTGTGGTGAAAGTTTCTCAAGCGGTAAAGCGTTCGCGAGCAGGTATCTCTGACCCTAATCGACCAATCGGCTCATTCCTCTTCTTGGGACCTACTGGTGTTGGAAAGACCGAGCTATCAAAAGCGCTTGCTGAGTTTATGTTTGATAATCCAGATTCACTACTTCGTATTGATATGAGTGAGTACATGGAGCGGCATGCGATATCAAAAATGGTAGGTTCTCCTCCTGGATATGTGGGGCATGAGGAAGGTGGGGCGCTCACTGAGCTTGTACGTCATAGACCATACAGCGTACTTCTATTTGATGAAGTAGAAAAAGCACATCCTGAAGTGTTTAACCTACTACTACAAGTGTTGGATAATGGACGACTTACTGATGCCAAGGGACGAGTAGTTAACTTCAAAAACACAATCATCATCCTTACTTCAAACATTGGTTCACAATATATCGACAGAATGAGTCACCTTGGATTTACCAATAATGAGGGTGATCAAGCAACTGAGTATACCCACGCGAAGGACAAGGTACTTGAAGAGTTAAGAGAATTCTTTAGACCAGAGTTCATCAATCGTCTTGATGAGATTATCATCTTTAATATTCTCTCTCCTGAGGCTATTAAAGAGATTGTACGCTTACAGGTTGAGATTGTGGTAAAGCGACTTAAGCAGAAAGATATCACGCTTCATATTAGTGATGCAGTCTACGGCTATTTGGGTAAGGATGGATATAATCCGCAGTACGGAGCGCGCCCTCTCAAGCGTTTGATTCAAAGCAAAATTCTAAACCCGATTGCTGAACTTATCATCTCAAGAGGTGTTATGGATGGTGGCACTGTGAGTGTGGATATGAAGGACAATGAGTTTGTTTTTGACGTAAAAAAGAGTACCACACGGGCAAGACGAGTGACTTCAAAAAAAGTAGAAAAGGTGGTAGTGTAGCTAGCACAGCTTTGCCTCTTGGCAGGGCTACACGCGTCGGTGGCGGAGTGGTCAATCGCACTTGGCTGTAAACCAAGCGCCTTCGGGCTACGGGGGTTCGAATCCCTCCCGGCGCACCATGAAAAATTCCCTCAACAGAGGGAATTTTGATTAGGAGCGCCGTGGAAGCAAAGCACCTTCGTGCTTTGCGTGGGATTCGAACCGCCGGAGCCATACCGAGCAGAGCGAGGTGGCGAGGCGCGACCAGCGTGCTTAGCGAGTTTATACGAGCTTAGCAAAAGCGGGTTCGAGAGTACTTAGTAGTTTTGAACGTAGTGATTAAACTACTTAGTAACTCGTGACCGACCTCCCGGCGCACCACAAGAGTATTTTGATTTTATAACCACCTTGTCTGAAATCCACAGAATGTAGGTTTTTTACCTTTTTTCTATTTTTGACGTGCTATTCTTATTGTGTGAACAAGACTTCTTGGGTAGCGGTAATAGGGGTGGTGGCGCAGCTCGTACTTGTGCTTGGCGCATGGGGACTTCCTTCGTTGTCGAACTCTGTATCATCAGTTATATCTACCATTTCTCCCTCTGATCACCTTTCACAGGTGAGCGGAGAAATTATTTTAGACCCACAGTTTGGCACCGATACAAACACTCTTGGATTGGTAACATGTAATAGAGGGTATCATGTTGGAGATACAAGTAGCTGTGGACCGTGTGAATTTCTTGCAACTATTCAACGGGTGTTAAACTTTGCATTTGTCATTGCGGTAATTGTTGCAACCATCATGTTTGCATACGCAGGTATGTTGTACCTCACCTCCAGTACTAACTCAGGAAACATTTCTAAAGCAAAAGGAATATTTTGGAATGTGCTATTTGGCTTTATTGCAGTATTGGGAGCGTGGATTGTGGTAAACACCGTACTAAATATTTTGTATAACCGATCACTTACGGATGTGAGCGCGATTGCTTGCCAGAATGATGGAAGAAATAGTAGCCTCCTTCCAAATCCAAGTGCAGGAACTGCCGTTGTTGATACTGCTGCAGTGCTACGCGCACAAATTGCAAATATAGATCAATCAATAGCAATACTACGGGCGGAGAAGTTGAACTGCTTAGCTGGTGGAGCAGGAGGAGCAGACACGGGTGACATCGCTCCTGCGGATCAAAATCTCTGCTCTACAGTAGATAGGAGAATTACGGAACTAGAGCGGGAAAAAGCAGCACTACAAGCACAGCTTGCGGGGGCACCACCCACGACCACACCTCCAGGTGGCACTATCCCAGGCACAGCTCCTATAAGCACAAATCCAAATGTATTTATTCCACAGGCAAACATAACCCCCGAGGGAGCAGCACTAGTTGCTAACAATACAAATTCATACGCTGCAATTATTGAGGCAGAATTAGCTCGCCAAGGAGTACCCATTTCTCCAGAGTTGGTGAGAGCTATTATGAGTGCTGAAAGCGGTGGAAATCCTAATGCAAAAAGCCCAGCAGGTGCTGTTGGTCTTATGCAGGTACTACCTAGTACCGCACGGCAGTATTTTCCTGGTCTAACAGATGCGCAAATAGAACAAGAGCTACGTAATCCACAGACAAATATTCGTGTTGGAGTCCAGGTATTAAATGCAAACCTTAACAACCCCAACGTTCGCTCTGGCAATACTAATGATTTAATCGCTTCATACAATTCTGGCGCTGGCAATCAACTAAATGATGCGGGTAAAAAGCCAGCACTAGCAGACTCATCAGATTGTCCAGGTGCACGCGCATATGAATGCTCAATTAATCCAGGAGGTCTCGAAGAGACGCGTAATTATGTGGCTAGGGTTAATTATTATAATCAGTACTATACTAATCAAAAGCCAGCAAACACCACCACTTCTGGTACAAATATTCCTAATTCCGTAAACCCAGCAGAGCTTCCTGATGGAAATGTTGACTTAAACTACTAATCAATACACACCTATGAAGCAATCACCATCAGTAAAAATAATTTTTGCCGCAGTTGTGATGCAATTTTTCCTGCTCACAGGGGCGGGCGTGGTGATTGAAAAGAGTGAAGGTGGAAATATTACGTTGCCTTCATTTGATTTTTCAACCTCTCTTCATTCTGTAATTAGTGTATTTGAGTCTTCAGATGAGGATTCTTCGCAACTAGCACAGGTAGATGGAAGTATTATTTTGAACACACAGTTTGGTGCTAATGAAAATACAAATGGATTGGTAACATGTAATAGAGGGTATCATGTCGGCGATACAAGTAGCTGTGGTCCATGCGAATTTTTCCGCACTATACAGAGGATAATTAATTTTTTGATTCTTGTATCGGTACTTCTTGCTAGCATTATGTTCACCTATGCGGGATTTTTGTACCTTACCTCCAGCACTAACCCAGGAAACATTTCTAAAGCAAAAGGAATATTTTGGAATGTACTCTTTGGCTTTGTTGCGGTGCTTGGTGCATGGATCGTAATAAATACCGTCCTCAACACCCTTGCAGGAAGATCGCTTGCTGACGTGAGCGCGATTGCTTGCCAAAATGATGGAAGAAATAGCAGTCTCCTTCCAAATCCTAATGCTGGTCAGGTAGTGAATGGAGGTAGAGCAGGTGAGCTCGCAAATCAGATTGCATCACTAGATAGACAAATTTCAGAGCTCAATAGGCAACTCGCTGCATGTAATAGTCAATCAGAAAACCTCGCAGATAGAAATATTTGCCGTGCAGAAGTTCAGAACAAAATTGATCAACTACAACAAGAAAGAAATGCAGCTGCTAGATCGTATGATACTGCAGTAAGAGATGAGTTATTAAAAGCAAACACTGAGCGAGTAGCTGAGCTTGGAAGAGAGTATGCACTGAGAGGGTGTAACAATGTGGTGGCTGGCGAAGCGCTGTATGCGCGGTGTACTGAAATTAGAGGAGAAATTGATTCGCTTCGAGCTGAAATTGATAAGATTAATGGTGAGGTTGTAAATAATCCTACTCCACCAGCAAATACTCCTCCTGCTGGTCTTGAGCCGTCTACTACATACCCAAATAGCGGATGCTCATATACTGGTGGAAGCTGTTATGTTGATCCTGGATACAATACAAAGCTATCAACTCTCAAAACCAATCTAGATACTGCGGGCTCAGAGCCATTAGTTATGACATCAGCATACGACACAGTAAATCATGCCAACGCATGTCATAGTAATGGCACGTGTGCGGATTTTGATTTTACTAATCCGTCCTACAATGATTCCTACTATACACAATCAGAGCTTCAAAATATTAATAAGGTGGTAACAGCAGCAAATAGTGCTGGAATGAAGGCGGAGTGGGAAGTTAACACTCAAAATGAAAAAGATAATTTGCTAGCCGCTTCAAGACTTGCAGGTACTAATATTTCTGCAGATAATGTGAGAGTTGTACCCACGCTCGGCTCAGGAAAATCGCACTTTTCTATTTACTGTAATCAACAGAGAACCGCTTCATGTTCACAATAGTCCTTAAAAAATACCAACTACACATTGTTTGACCAATTGCATTTATCCATGTATAGTTTCCCAATATGGCCAATGAAAGATTGATTAAAATCAAAAATAAAGAAACGGGTGAGACATACTATACCCGCAAAAATAAGAAGAAAGTTGCTCGAAAAATTGAGCTCAAAAAGTATTCAGCAAAGCTCAGAAAGCACGTAGTCTTTAAAGAAGCTAAATAATAGGGTAGTATGAAAAGCGCCTCATGGGCGCTTTTCTACGCCTCCTGAGCAATATAAATAATAATGGGCCTATAGTTTAGAGGTAAAATTCTGGTCTCCAAAACCAGCGTCCTCCGTTCGAGTCGGAGTGGGCCCGCAACGAGCGCTTAGCGAGTGAGATACAGGCCTATACTAGAAATTGTTTTGCAAGATCAATTGCTGAGATAGGAAGTGTTTCAGGTGATAGCCACGTGATATCTTTATTTCGCTTGAACCACGTCATTTGTCTGCGAGCATATGCTGCATCTTTTTGAGTGAGGGCATCAATGAGGGCGCTCTTTGACATTTTGCCTTCTATATGTGAAAGGGTGAGGGTAAAATCAAATCCAAGTCGAGCAGCAATAGCAGGTGTGAGGCGGTCTTTTTGTTCGCTAACTTCTGTGATTATGCTATCTATTCTACGCAGTACTCTTTCGTGGATGCGTTTTATCAAATCCTCTCGTTGCCACAGTATCCCTACCCATAGCGCGTCATAGGGTGTGTGAGTGGCGTGTATTGCTGGCGGTACTGATCCAAGTGCCTCTACAATTTCTAATGCTCTGATGAGGCGTTGTTTATTCTGCCTTTCAATCGTAGCTGCTCTATGTGGGTCCTTTACTAGTAGAATCTCAAAGAGACTTTCTGCATCTTTTTTGCTGAGCGATGAGCGGAGATCTTTATTTGGAGGTACCTCGGGTAAGGACTGTCCATATATAAGAGCATCGATATAAAATCCTGTGCCACCAGCAATAATTGGAATCGCTCCATTTGTGGCTATGGCTTCAATTGATATTGCAGCATCCTTTTTAAAGTCCGCCACGGTATACTCTCTTTCTACATCAACAATATCAAGTAGATGGTGTGGAATACCCAGCATTTCCTCTTGGGTGACCTTTGCGGTTGTGGTATCAAATCCCTTATATACCTGCCGAGAATCAGCTGATATAACCTCCCCGTGTAGCTCTTTAGCAAGCGCAATGGCGAGGTCGCTTTTGCCTGATGCGGTTGGGCCAACTATTACAATTACTTTTTGCTTTCTCATTGACATGAGTATTTCATACTTTTCTTCTTAGACAATGCTTGTATACTGTAATCACGGAATACCCATATAAGTAATATCCATGTATGGCAATAGAACAATCAATTCAACAGATAGAAAGAGAGATAGAAAATCTTGAAAAACAGGAAGACAGACTAAACTCAGAGCTAAGTAAAAAGCAAGCTGATATAAAAAAGGAAGAGGAAGAAATAAAAAGAAGAGAAGGAGAAATTGAAAGAATGAAAAGAATACTTGAGCGCAAAGAGCAAGAAGCAGAAACACTAAAGACACAAATAGAGGATTTCAAAAGAAAAGCAATCCAGGCACAAAAGGAACTTACAGATCTGTCTCAGCGCTTGGCTCGAGAAGAAACTGCAAAAAAACTAAAAAATGATTGAGTGCTTGGGGGACTTGGTCACGAGTTGCTAAGTAGTTTATTCATTACATTCTAAACTACTAAGCACTCTCGACTCCGGCTCGGCGACAATTTTGCTTCATTACATTTCGCAAAATCGTAAACCGCCTACGCCTTTGACCAATTTTACTTATGAACGAAGTGAGTTAGTAAAATGGAAATGCCCCTGTGGTACAACTCCTCCAGCAATTCACAATAGTCGTCAAAAGCTTTGCTTCTGACTCCTTTGTTCATGGTGCTGGAGGAGGGACTTGAACCCTCACACCCTTTCGGGCAATTGATTTTGAGTCAATCGCGTCTACCATTCCGCCACCCCAGCATGGACAAACTATATCGTTTTTCAGGAATTTTTCCACTATAACAATCTTTGCTATACTGTTTTGCATGAGCGCACAAGAAGCAAAATCAGATAGGCAGTACTACGAATCAATATTTTGGGTTGAATTAGACAAGATAAAGCCAAATCCATTTCAACCTCGAAAGGAGTTTGATGAAGCAAAAATGCGAGAGCTTGCAGACTCCATTAGACAGTATGGCTTGCTTCAACCACTTGTAGTTACCAGAAAAGAAATTGAACGCCCTGATGTTGGCTTATCAGTTGAATACGAACTAATAGCAGGTGAGCGCAGATTACGCGCGTCTAAACTTGCGGGTCTAACATTGTTGCCGGTTATTATCCGAGCAGGAGAGCAGAGCGATAAGATGAAGCTCGAGCTTGCAATCATTGAAAACTTGCATCGAGAAGATCTCAATGCAGTTGATAGGGCGCTCGCCTTTAAGCAGCTTGTAGATACCTATGGGTACAAACATACAGAGATAGGCAAGAAGCTGGGCAAGAGTAGGGAATATGTGTCAAATACGATACGTATGCTTATGCTTCCGCAGGATATGCTTGATAGCCTTGCAAAAGGTGAGATAACTGAGGGGCTCACTCGGCCGCTTATGATGTTGGTTGATAGACCTGAGGAGCAGCGTACTTTGTATAAGGAAATGCTACTCAAGCGACTTACCGTACGCGAGGCAGAGGGTATCGCAAGGCGTATAGCAGAAGACAGAGCTCGAAAAAAGCCACTTCCTCCTGACATGCTTGAGCTTGAGCGAACCCTTACCGAGACACTGGGCACAAGAGTAACTATTCAACCAAAAGATCAAGGAGGAAAAGTCACTATCGACTTTTATGATACAAATGATATCAAAAGTATTCTAGATCGACTGCAGCACTTTTTGGGAGCACAAGACTCGTCTGTTATGACTCTTGCAGAAGCTTCAGGTATTGAGCCAGCTCCAGAAGAGGCATCAATATATGCTGATGATATGCCAAAGAAGGAAGAGGAGGAGAGCGAGCTCTATTCTGTGCGGAATTTCTCTATATAACAATTATTTTTTAGTGCTTGGTGAAAGACCCAGTGCATTTCGTATGTGACGCTTTGCAATTGATGTTTTTGCGTGCTCAAGCCACTTCTTTGATGGCTTGTTTGATTTTTTTGTTTCTATTTCAACTATGTCGCCATTTTTTAATTTTGTATCAAGAGAGACGAGTTTGCCGTTTACCTTTGCTCCCGAAAGGTGGTCGCCAATATCTGAATGAATGGTATATGCAAAGTCCACAGGACTAGAATCAATTGGCAAATCAATCACGTCACCCTTTGGGGTAAACACAAACACTCTGTGACTAAAGAAGTCACCCTTTAGCTCATCAAGAAATTCTTCCCCCTCAAGAACTGAACGCTGCGCATGCGCAATCTCTTCTATCCACTCCGGAATTTCATTATTAGACTTGGTGGTGTCGGTTTGCGTTGCTGGCTTCCTTTTTCCAAATCCTGGAAGCATTTGCCACACCCACAAAAACCGCCCCTCTCTTACACCCTGCTCTTTGTATGAAAGATGGTTTGCAATACCCCACTCAGATTCCTGCTGCATCGCTTTTGTACGAATCTGCACCTCAATTATAGAGCCATCACCTGCAAAAATCGTGGTATGTAGTGATTGATAGCCGTTAGGCTTAGGAACGGCTATGAAATCTTTGATTCTTCCTAAAAGTGGTCTCCACTGTGCGTGCACTATGCCAAGCGCTCGATAACAATCATCTATTGATGTTACTACTACGCGTATCGCCGCAATATCAAAAATTTTCTCTATGTCGTTATCTTTTCTGGCAAGTTTTCTCCACAGACTATATAAACCTTTAATGCGAGTGCTGGTATGAAAATCACGAAGTCCCGACTTAGCGAGCTCGCGCTTGAGCGTGTACTGTACTTCACTCAGTGCCATCTCCATTTTTTTCTCTTTATCCTTAATTAACTCGCTAATCATTTTGTAATCATCTGGATATACGTAGGCAAACGAAAGATCTTCCAGTGAACGCTTGAGTGACCCCATACCAAGCCTATCTGCAATCGGGGCATAAATCTCTAGTGTTTCAAGTGCGATACGTTTGCGCTTATCTTCACGTACATGCTCAAGTGTCTCAAGATTGTGAAGTCTATCCATGAGGCGAATGATGAGTATGCGCACGTCCTGACTTGTCGCCACAAACAATTTACGTAGGGACTCGACATGCCGCTCTAGCCCTTGGTATCGTAGCTTTCCTAGTTTTGTAACTCCATCTACAAGAAAAAGTATTTCATCACCAAATTCACGCCGAATATCCTCGGGAGAAACTCCCACATCCTCAATGGTGTCGTGGAGCAGTCCTGCGGCGATTGTTTGTGCGCCCATACCTATCTCTGCGAGTTTCTTTGCGGTGGCATAGGTGTGGATAAAATACGGTTCACCACTTAGGCGCTTGTGGTCTTTGTGCGCATGCACGGCAAAGGCATACGCCTTTTCAACCAAGGCAACATCCTCCTTGCTGGGGGAGTGCATGAGGGCGGTAAGCTCTTTAGATGATTGCATTTCCATATAAAGATTGTATAGTCTTGTGCGGTAAAGGCAATGGGAGGAAGTGTGTTGGGGGACAATTTGCATCCAAACCCAAGATTTAAATGTCCGATATGTGGAGAAACTCACCTTGATCCAAATAGGTTATCTTGTCCTAGAATGCTAAAGAAAATAAGAGAAAGAGACGCAAGAAGAAGGCTACGCGAAGTTGAAAGGAGAAAAAATAAATAGCCCCAATTACAGGGGGAGCACCCGAGCAAGTCTTGGGTGTTTCTACTTTTTCTTTAGGTATTCAAGTGCTTGTTCCACCGAGAGTGCCTCTATATCTATTTCTTTAGGTAGGTATACATTTGTAAATCCACGTTTGAGAAAGTACCCTTGCTTTGATGTGAATACCTTTATCTGTTTACCGGTCTTTGGATGCGCACCAATCTCTCTTGCAACCTTTGCACCTCGCCTTTGCTTAGGTTCGCTCAGTATCTCAAGCGCGCGCGGAAGCTCAATAGTATACACATCATCTTCCTTGAGAGATCTAAAATCACTTTGATGAACTATGAATGGCCCAAACTTGCCAACACTAGCAGAAATTGCCTCGCCGGTTTCAGGATGGTTTCCTAATACTCGTGGCAAGCTCAAAAATTTTAATGCGTCTTTGAGTGTGATAGATGCAAGATCGTAATCAGCTGGTACACTTGCGCGCTTTGGCTTTGTCTTTTTCTTACCCTCCTTTTTAGCGCCATCACCTACTTGTACATATGCGCCAAATCTTCCATCCATGAGATAGATAGGTTCGCCAGTCTCTGGGTATATACCTATTGGCTCATTAAGTGTTATTTCTTTTCCTTCTTGTGTGCGTGCGCCGTCACACTCAGGAAATTTCACACAACTCATAAATGTGCCATTTTTTGAAAGCTTATACTCCATTGCGGCTCCACACTTGGGGCATACAAATTCTTCAGGAGCCTTACCTAGAGATGTTTGTTTTTCTATGTCAGCCTTTGACTCTACCTCTTTGGTAAAGGGAGTATAAAAATCCTTGAGAGTTTTTTCGTACGAGCGCTTTCCATCTGCAATATCATCCAGCTCGTCTTCCATCTCTGCGGTAAAGGTGTCACTGATATATGTAGGGAAGTGAGTTTCCAAAAATGAGGACACCACATCACCGGTAATGGTAGGCATGAGCGTGCGTCCTTGCTTCTCGACATACCCTCTGTCACCAAGTGTCTTTATAATAGAGGCATAGGTAGATGGTCTCCCAATACCCCTTTTTTCAAGCTCCTTTATAAGCCCTGCTTCTGAGTAGCGGCCGGGTGGTTGTGTTTGCTTTGCTTCCTTATGTATATCAATAAGTGAGAGAGACTCACCTTCTTTTACTGGTGGTATTTCTACCTCCTCTGTCCTAGCGGCGGGATCAACCTGCATCCATCCATCAAAAAGAATTCTAGAACCATTCACGACAAAATCAGGAATAGCTTCATCGGTGATAGTAACCGCAAGACGCGTCTTCTTCATGAGCGCATCAGTCATTTGCGAAGCAACTGTACGCTTCCATATAAGATCATATAAACGTGTTTGATCTTCATTGTCACCTGCGTTTCGTACGGATATGGTAGTGGGGCGTACTGCTTCATGCGCCTCCTGTGCATTTTTTGACTTGGCGCTGTACTCTCTGTGTGTGTGGTACTTTTTTCCAAATGCATTATTGATGTATTCGCCAATTGCGTTTCGGGCTTGCGACGATAGCGCAGGCGAGTCGGTACGCATGTAGGTAATATGTCCAGCTTCATACAGTTTTTGCGCGGCGCCCATAGTTCGGCTTGGAGAAAATCCTAGGCGAGTACTTGCTACTTGTTGCAATGTTGATGTGGTAAAGGGAGGTTTAGGTGCTCGAGCAGCATCTGTTTCTTTTATTTCTTTTACATGCCAAGCGCCTTTAGTTCCTTTGGTGATTATGTCATCTGCCTCGGCTGCTGTTTTTGGTTCTACTGAGCAGGTGGCGGTAAATTCTGAACCACCGTTAGCCTTTAGTATTGCCTCAAGCACAAAGTAGTCTTCAGGTATAAAGGCACGTATCTCACGCTCGCGCTCCATAATGATGCGTAGCGCAGGTGATTGTACTCTTCCTGCGGATAGTCCATAGCGAACCTTCTTCCAAATAAGGCCAGAGAGATCATACCCCACAAGTCTATCAAGCACTCTTCGTGCTTCTTGGGCCTTGCGGAGGTTTTGATCTATATCGCGGGGTGATCGTATCGCTTCTTGAATTGCCTCTTTAGTAATTTCATTAAAAGTTACTCGTTTGGTTTTTGAGGCGGGAAGCGATAGTGCTTCATATAAATGCCAGGCAATTGCTTCGCCCTCTCTGTCGGGGTCGGTAGCAAGTATGATACCGTCTGCTTTTTTAGAGAGAGCTGAGAGGTCGGCTATCACCTTATCTTTTCCCTTTGCTATCTCGTAGTGGGGAACAAATCCAGCCTCAATGTCAATAGCATGCTTATTGCTCTTTGGAAGGTCACGAACATGCCCAATTGATGCGCGTACTTCTACTCGCTCATCTTTAAATTCTGGCATGGCAGATACGTATTTTGAAATTGTCTTTGCCTTTGCGGGCGACTCAACAATAATTAATTTCATGTTATATGATTGTTTTTTGAATATGCACTATTGCAGGGCAATCAATACCACAGCACCTTAAAGAGTGCAAATGCCACATTTGTGCATAACTTGTCTATCTATCAGCAAATGAAGAGTGTGGATGCGTGTCATCATTAAGATTGTTTGATATTTGTATACAATAGGCCGCCTTGCTCAAATAGTAACCCACGAAGCTCCATTGCACTAAAAAGTGCTATTGCCTCATGTGGCGGCATGCGCAATTCGCGCAACAATTCGTCTCTTTCCTTAGGCTCTTTAACAAGAATAGACACTACCGCACGCTCGGGCGCTGAGAGAATCACTGTCATGTCACTAGTTTCGTTCTTGGGTGTGATGCCTAATGACTCTAAAATGTCCTCTGATGTTCTAATCGGTGTTGCACCATCTCGTATAAGCGCGTGCGGCAATGCAGAAGTAGCCGAAAAAATTGAACCAGGAACAGCAAGCACTTCTCTACCGTACTCTAGGGCTAATCGGGCGGTGATGAGCGTACCTGATTTCTCTGTCGCCTCTATTATAAGTGTTGCGTGGGAGAGTCCTGCCATGATGCGATTACGTTTAGGGAAGCTCCACATCTGTGCGCTGAAATCCGGCTCAAATTCCGATAGGAGTAGACCGCCTTCAGCTGCGATGCGTGCTGCAAGGTGTGCGTGTCTTCTGGGGTATATTACATCTCGATTTAACCCAGAGCCGGGGACTGCAATGGTAAAGAGTCCTTCTTTGAGGGCGCATTCATGCGCTACGGCATCGATTCCAAGCGCAAGGCCAGAGACTATACATATTGGGTAGCCGACAAGGCCATGCAACAATCTCTCGACTGCCATCCTTCCATATGGTGTTGGCGATCGAGTTCCTATCACGCATATATAGCTATATTGGAGAGTGGGGAGGCTTCCTATCGCATAAAGCTTCTCGGGTGCATTAGAAATATGGCTAAGGAGTGGAAATATGTTTTTTGTGCTAATGGTGTACATCTCTCCCATATCCATATTGTAGTCTATGGGCAGTATAGTGCCCATAGACTAGCTGTGTTTGACCACTCTTCGCTGTACTGCTACCGTTAGGGGTATACGGGAAAATAATCACTATTATGCTTGATATAAAATTCATTCGCGAAAACTTGGATTTGGTAAAGGATGCGGCAAGGAAAAAGCACGTTACGGTTGACCTTGATGCACTTGTGGCTATTGATGATGAGCGAAAACTACTTCAGCAGAAAGTAGACGAATTTCGGGCTATGCAAAATGCTGCATCGGATGGCATTACAAAAGCAGCAAATGCAAGCGAGAGAGAGATCTTGATTAGTAAAATGCGAGTGCATAAGGATGAGCTCCAAAAGGAGGAGGAAAAGTTGAAGCAAGTTATGCAGGAGTGGCAAAAGCTCATGGTACAGGTTCCTAATGTGCCTGATATGACCGTGCCAGATGGAGAGAGTGATAAGGACAACAAGGAGGTGCGTACATGGGGCACTATTCCACATTTTTCATTCACACCTAAGAATCATGTTGAGCTAATGCTCGCGCTTGGCATGCTAGATTTAGATCGCGGGACTAAAGTTGCTGGATTTAGAGGATACTTTCTAACAGGTGATGGTGCTCGGCTTAATTTCGCAGTATGGCAGTTTGTTATGGATCATTTCCTAAAGCAAAAGCCAGAGTACGTTCCGATGGTAGTACCTAGTATGGTACGCAAAGAACCATTTTTAGGGACAGGTTATCTGCCTCAGTCAGAAGAGGATTTGTACAAAACACAAGATAATGATTACCTCGCGGGTACCGCAGAAGTTGCCATGATGGGATATTTTATGGACGAGGTACTTGATGGGGCGTCGCTTCCATTGAAGTATTTTGCCTTCTCACCATGCTTTAGGCGAGAAGCGGGAAGTCATGGAAAGGACACCAAGGGCATCATGCGTGTACATGAATTTTTTAAGTTTGAGCAAGTTATATTGTGCGAGGCGTCACACGAGACTTCGGTGACCTTGCATGAGGAGCTAACCAGCAATTCTGAAAAATTACTTCAATTACTAAACATTCCGTACCATGTGGTGCTCAATTGCGGAGCTGATATTGGTCTTGGGCAGGTAAAGAAGTATGACATTGAAGCGTGGGTACCAAGTGAACAGACATACAGAGAAACACACAGCGCGTCATACTTCCACGACTTTCAAACCAGAAGACTTAATATTAGATATAAAGATGAGACAGGTAAATTGCGTTTTGCCCACTCACTAAACAATACCGCTATTGCCACACCACGAATTTTGATTTCAATTATTGAAAACAATCAGCAGGAAGACGGCTCAATTGTCATTACTGAAGCGCTTCGTCCTTACATGGGCAAAGACGTGATACGCTTATAGCTATATGCCGAGGCCGCATACATTTTCCTCGCTTGAGCGTAAAGCTAAATATAGAAAAAAGATTCTGGTACGAGTCGGGCTATTTTTCTTGGGGATATGTGTGGTGATTATTGCTGCGGTATATTCGCTCTATTTATCTTTTTGGCGGGTTGCTACTATTACTGTGCAAGGTAATCATGTGGAAGAGGTAGCCACCATAGAGGCGCAAGCTAGATTGATTCTTTCGCAAAAGTTTCTGTTTATATTTCCACGTAATAATGTAGTGCTTGTTCCTATCGCTTCTATTGAGTCTCAGATTCTTGAAGCACTCCCAAGAATTAAGGAAGTAGCAGTAAAGCGTACCAATCTTACGACTCTTGAAATAGCAGTTGTAGAGAGAGAACCTCATGCATTGTGGTGTCTTTCAGATGAATCATGCTATTACATCGACGAGACCGCCATGGGGTATGCACTTGCCCCCACATTTTCTGATGCGGTGTATGTAAAGTACACCAAGGACGAAACAGGAAAGCCGCCGCTTTCAATGCAATTACTCACTCCTGCGACATATACACACGTAAGTGAGCTGGTATCATTTTTATCTGCAAATGGTTATCCAGTAATGCGCGTCAACATTTCTTCGGATGAGCAAGAGGCATTTTTAGCCATTAATGATGGTCCTGAGTTACGCATTAACCTCCATGATGATTTTTCATCACTTGCGGATGTGATTATGACCATCTTCAAGGAGGAACCTTTGCGCGATATTAACCTTGCTACTATTGCGTACATTGATATGCGATTTGGAAAAAAAATATATTATCGCTTTGTTGGAGAAGATGCGTTAGAGGGAACAGCAACTCTCCCCACCAACGAGTAAAACGAGTATACTATTTTTAATGCTGCTGTATTACTACACACGTTGGCACTATACACGAGCACCAAAAGAATATATTGGTGTGTGGGTAAATTTTATGTGGTTTGTGCTCCACGTATTTTCGATACCAATACTTCTTCGTACGCTATTTGACCCTTTTCAGCGACTAGGTGAAAAATATAATGGAGGATTACACCTAGATAAACTCGCTGAGGTAATTATTGTAAGCCTTATCATGCGTATAGTGGGATTTGGCATACGCAGTATTCTTATATTGATTGGGCTTGTATTTCTACTTGCCACATTTTCAGTTGGATTATTGTTGTTTGTAGTGTGGTTTTTTATCCCTGTTATCATTCCAGGACTTATTGCGCTTGGGGTGGCTATAAGTGTTATGTAATATGAGCTTTGCTGATCTACAAGAATACGTATACAAACACTTTGCACCTATCTTTGTGCTTGAGGCTACGTTGGATACGCCAGTACGCAGAAGGATATCTAGAGTTATAGCGGTAGCCTTTTTTGTGACAGTACTTCTTGGCGGTATTGCAATTGTCTTTCCTTCCGTATCACCGTTTATAACTAGCTTTGAGACATTGTGGGTAGGTAGCTCTCTTGTGTTGTGTTCAGTATGGATGATCTTTGCCCTTTTGGAGTGGTTTAGGAGATCATACTACTATCGTGGACTTGATTTTGTTCTTGAAGAGCTTGAAAGTCATGCGTCAACTTCGGTTAGCTTTGAAGTGGGTTCTATTACCTACTCAACCAATCCTTATGATGTTACTGAAGGCTTTCTCACCTCATACTTTGGCGGTGTTATTCTTACTAGATTAGGAGTACGTGATGAGGCGCGAGAGCAATTTTTGCAAGGACACAGAGAGCATCTAAGTGGTGGAGCACTAACATTTTATGGTGATGGTCCTGTAACCATCTCAAAATATGCAGCAGCGATTTATCGCGCAGACAACTCACTGCAAGAATTTTTGTTTAAAGAAGAAGTCCAAGAAAGTGATTTTTTGGGAACATCATTATGGGTAGAAGAAATTTTTAGAGAGCGCAGATTGCGACAGCGGTGGTGGGGCAGAGATAATCTAGGAAGATTTCCTGCTATTGGTAGATCACTTGGCTACGGACAGACATACTTTTTGGACAAGTATGGTCACGATATTGTGACAGATGTGGTGTATGAATCATCACAATTTGCATGGCGTGAACGTGAAGAGGTAGATAAGCTTGAGACTATTTTGGCACGAAATAGGCAGTCAAATGTACTTTTAGTTGGAGAGCCAGGTATTGGAGAGATGGAAATTATCGCAAGAATTGCTCGTCGCATCAGAGAGGGCAGCGCGTTACCACCACTCATGGATAAGACAGTGTTTATTGTTAACCCTACCGCTATGGTAGAGGTAGGCAAAGCGTCTGGCGCATTTGAACATGAATTTATAAAAATACTCGATCAGTCTGCCTACGCTGGTAACATCATCTTGGTGATACAAAATGTCACCGCGTTTATGGAGGCAACAAAAGCTATTGGAGTTGATGTTATTGATTTGATGACTCCATACTTTTCATCAAAAGATTTACAAATAATTTTTACTGATGATCCTCAGGCGTATCACCACACACTTGAAAAGCATGGCACTATCATGCAGTTTTTCGATACGGTATATGTTGAGGATCTTGATGAATATATGTTGGTGCGAGTCTTGGGGCGGGAATCACTCATACTTGAAGAAAAGCATAATGTGTTTTTCACCTACCAGGCGATTTTAGAAATCATCAGAAGCGCGGATAGATACTTTGCAAACGGGGTAATGCCAGACAAGGGATTTGACCTTATGCGCGAGCTAGTAGCATCTGCTGTCGCAAATAAACAGGAGTATATTCTGCAAAAAGATGTACTTACTCTTGTTGAGGGTAAAACAGGTATACCGCTTAGCGCTCCAACAAAGGATGAGCAAAAAATGCTTATTGATTTGGAAAAGCGCTTGCATGAAAAGATTATCGGGCAAGTGGAAGCGGTATCAGCAATAGCAAAGGCTATGCGTAGGTCACGAGCAGGGGTGCGCAATATGGAGCGCCCCATGGGATCATTCTTGTTCTTAGGACCTACAGGTGTAGGAAAGACAGAAACAACAAAAGCACTTGCGGAAGTATTTTTTGGAAACAAAGAAAAAATCATGCGTTTTGACATGAGTGAGTATAGAGGCGCAGATGCGCTTGATAGACTTATAGGCTCATTTCAATCTGGAAAGGCAGGGACACTATCAAGCGCGCTTAGAGAAGGGCAGTACGGCATACTTCTTCTTGATGAGTTTGAAAAAACAAATCCAGATGTCCATGATTTGTTTCTTCAGATTCTTGACGAAGGGCAATTTTCTGACGCGCATGGCAAACGGGTGAATGCGCGTAACGTTATTGTGATAGCAACCTCAAACGCTGCAAGCGATAAAATTTGGGAGTATGCAAAAAGTAACACTGACCCTTCTTTACATGCAGATGACCTCACCAATGAAATTATTAAGAGAGGAATATTTAAACCCGAGTTACTTAACCGCTTTGATGGAGTGATTGTTTTTCATCCGCTTTCTATTGAAGATATTAGAAAAATTGCCGGACTCATGCTGACTAAGCTAAAAAAGCGATTGCGTGAACAAGGGGTCAATCTTGAAGTATCAGATGCAATGCTTGAGACGATAGTAAAAGAAGGGTACGATCCGCAATTTGGCGCCCGCCCAATGAATAGAGCAATACAAGAATTAATAGAGCAAAAAGTTGCTGATAAATTGATTGCAGGAGAGGTTCGTAGAGGACAGACGATAACCATATAAAGTACTAGGGGCGTTCAACTATGTTGAACGCCCCTCTACATGTTTAGTACCACATCTTTGCCTTGTTCTTTGCCTAGCCTTCTTCTTATTTGCAACACTTCTTTTGCAGTGCCAAGCCTAGGTAGGCAGATAAATGCGAGAGTATGTGAGGTCGTCTCTTTACTCACTATTAAGCTCAATCCTTTTTTAAAAGGAACAAATTGGCTAGCTCCATTACGTATTATAAGCGCGCCATCTGAGCTAGGAATTTTCACTAGCCCCCCAGCTGTTCTTATTGCAAGATATCCTACTCCTTGAATAAAAAAGGTACTCCCACTCTTTTCATTCATCAGAACCTCCTGTTTACTAGCACCACTTTGCACATTTGACAGTAATTAGTCAATTGCTAGGCTTCAGCTATGGACTCATTTTGGAAAAATCTAAAAAAGCCATTTTTTGTACTTGCGCCAATGGCGGATGCTACAGACCCCGCATTTAGACATCTTATTGCTTCATACAAGAGCGCGGATGTTATGTGGACTGAATTTGTATCTGCTGATGGCTTGTACCATACGAGAGAAATACAAAAAATCGCAGATGCTGAAAACCCTCTCATGCTTGATTTGCAATACTCCGAAGCAGAGCGACCAATTGTTGCACAACTATTTACCCACTCACCCGACATGATGGAGTATGCGGCAAGGCTTGTTGCTGAGCTTGGCTTTGATGGAGTAGATATTAACATGGGATGCCCAGACAGAAGCGTAATGAAGCAAAAGGCAGGCGCAGAGCTAATACGGTACCCTGAGCAAGCAGTTGCACTTATTAGTGCAGCAAAAAAGAGTGGACTTCCTGTATCAGTAAAAACACGATTGGGGTACAACAAGGATGAGCTTGAAACATGGTTACCTACACTCCTTAGCGCAGAGCCTTCTGCGGTTACCATTCATGCACGCACAAAAAAAGAATTATCACTTGTACCCGCTAGGTGGGATCGTATAGCACGAGCAGTAGAAATACGTGATGCGCACAAGAGCGCTGCGCGCATAATAGGTAATGGTGATGTGCAAAGTATTGAAGATGCCCGAGCAAAAATAGCTGCAACTCACGCTGATGGAGCCATGATTGGGCGTGCGGTATTTGGCAGACCATGGCTATTTGATGAGCGCGTAGACGAATCAACCCTATCACTTAGTGATAGACTCAGCGCCCTCCTTGCGCATACTGACCTCTATGAAAAGCTCTTGCCACATAAGCATTTTATAAAAGTACGACGGATGTATAAATCATACGTGTCTGGTTTTGATGGCGCAAAAGAGCTACGTGACCGCCTGATGCATGTAGAAACTGCTGCTGAGGTGAGGGAAGTAATTACACAGTTTATACAGGATAGGCAATAGCGCTGTTATACACATTGCGCCCTATGCATATGAGAGGGATACTATAAGGGTGGAAAGCGAGCTCATTCTTCAGACTAATATTTTTTTCTACATCACCTCTTTTGCGGTAGTGATGGTGACTGCGGTAGTTATAGTGATTTTATACTATGTACTTAAAATAGTACGTAACATCGCAGAAATTACCGACACTGTGAGAAAGGGAGTGCGTTCAGTATCAGATGGAGTTGATACTGTGAAAAAGATGGTAGAG
Source organism: uncultured Candidatus Saccharibacteria bacterium (assembly GCA_964409035.1). Lineage (GTDB taxonomy): Bacteria > Patescibacteriota > Minisyncoccia > Phycocordibacterales > UBA12088 > CAYPBQ01. The sequence continues at coordinate 50,913 of CAYPBQ010000001.1, read as the reverse complement.
GAAGGTGAGTCAAAAATAATGCCGATCATGTCGTTTGTCGCTCATCAAGCAGAGCGATTTGGATCGGGTGCCAAGCCAAAGAGGGCACGGCGTACTAAACGAGAAGAGGACTCAGAGTAATTATTATTGGAAGTAATCATACTGCATGGCTAAGAAACAATCATCGGGCGCTGGGGTAAAGCTAGGTATAGCAGCAGCAGCCGTTGCCGGAATCGCAAGCGCATACTTTTTATACGGTACTAAAGACGCATCAAAAAACAGAAAGAAAGCAAAAGGCTGGATGCTAAAAGCAAAGGGTGAAGTACTTGAACAGGTAGAAAAGCTTAAGGAGGTGGACAAGGATAAATTTATGAAGGTGGTTGATACTGTTACGGCAAAGTACGAAAAGGCAGCATCAGTAGGAGAGGTAGAAGCAAAGAAGCTTGGCGCAGAACTAAAGAAGCACTGGAAGGAAATTGAGAAAGAACTCACACCAAAGCCAAAGGCAACAAAGACAGCAAAGAAAGTAGAAAAGAAGTAATTGCTCAACAAAACTCTACACAAAACGCGCCCTAATAAGGCGCGTTTTGTGTAGAGTTTTTGCTACTTCAATCCTCTGCTATACTAAGCCATACATGAGCGAAGCCTTATACAGAAAATATCGCCCGAAATCCTTTGATGAAGTACTTGGGCAGGATCATATAGTGCAAACACTACAAGGCGCGCTTAAGAATAATACCGTCGCGCACGCGTACCTTTTTGCTGGACCTCGTGGAACGGGCAAGACAACAATTGCGCGCATTCTTGTTGATGCAGTTGGATGCACGCAAAATGATTTGGTTGAAATAGATGCAGCATCAAATAGAGGTATTGATGATGTGCGAGAACTAAAAAGCGCTATAACAGTATTGCCATTTGAATCTCCTAAAAAGGTGTACATAATTGACGAGGTACACATGCTCACCAAAGAGGCATTTAACGCGCTTCTCAAAACTCTTGAGGAGCCGCCTGCGCACGTGATGTTTATTCTTGCAACAACAGAGATTGACCGCCTCCCTGAGACAATAATTTCGCGTTGCCAAACACTCCACTTCAAACAGCCATCACTTACTACTCTTGTTGCGATGCTTGAAGCAGTAGCGAAAAAAGAGAAGTACCGCATTGAGAAAGAAGCAGCAGAACTTATTGCACTTATCGCTGAGGGCTCCTTTCGCGATGCACATGGAATATTACAAAAAGCCATGAGCGCGACAGATGGAGCCTCCATCACTCGCGAGGTTGTAGAGACTATGACAGGAGCGCCAAAAGGGGCATTGGTGTATTCTCTTATTTCTGCAATTAAGAATGCTGACAAAGAGATGGCTTTTACCGAACTTTCACATGCATCACGAGATGGCATGCATCCAGTACTCCTCGCAGAGCTATTGGTGCGAAAATTTAGACAAGCACTACTCTATAAGGTGGCACCACTCCTTGCAAAAAAGTACGAGAATGCCTTCTCTCAAGAAGACATACTCCTCCTTGGTAGTATTGATGAGACACTTGCAAAAAAATCTTTGGTATCGCTACTTAGTGCTCTCAGTACAATGCCAAAGGCATACGACCCGTATATTGTGCTTGAGCTTTCTATTCTAGAGATTCTCTCATAGTATGGAACTATTTATCGTGCGACATGGCGAGACGTTGCATAATGCTCGCTTTACCCACCACCGACACCACACACCACTCTCACCAAAGGGTGAGGCACAAGCAAACGCGCTTGCATCTGCCATTTCCTCATATGGAATCAGTCGCATAGAAACAAGCACTGCTTCAAGAGCTATGCAGACTGCAACGATAGTTGGAGCTACCCTCAATCTGCCAATAACTTTTCATGAAGATTTGCGTGAAGAGCGGCGCCCATCAGTGCTTGCAGACCTTTCATACTTTCATCCTCGATCACTCTATGTTGCCTCACTGCTTCTTCTATTTGGAGGAAGCCACATGCATTACAGTGATGAAGAAAATCCCTATGAGTTTAGAGCAAGAACTGCAGAGGCATTAGCGCGCATTGAGGCAAGCGCTACATCAGAAGAAAAATTACTCATCATTGCGCATAACGCAATTATTCTAGAAATGACAGACATTCTGAAGGGCAACACATTTGTGCCATTTTTTAGGCGTCCACTTACGGTAATTTCTGAGCTTGTACACTGCGGAGGCTTCCACGCAACACAAACAACAAAAGGGGAGTGGGCGGTGGAAACATTTGTGCCACTACATAAATCCTTTTTCAGCTAGAATCATACAATTTCTTATGCTAAAGTGCCTGATGTAGCCATTGCCGGATCGTCTAATGGTAGGACTACGCCCTTTGGAGGCGTGTATCTTGGTTCGAATCCAAGTCCGGCAGCAAAGTTGAGCTAGGTTCGAGCCCACGAAACGCGACGTTTTACCCAAATGGAAACAGCGATACAATTACTGAACTGGATTTTGCAAGGATTATTTCCACGCCATTCCAATCGACTATGCTAGATCAGATCCCCGAATTTCTAAAAGGATTCTTGGTTGGGTTACCAGTATTGGGAGTAGTTGGTTGGCTATTGAGTCGTACGCTGAGTCCGTTAGTAGATGAATTAGGAAACTTCATCAAAAAATGGGTGCTGGGTCAGTTTAATCGCGATGAATACTCAACCTATGTTACGTATACAAAACTGGAACGTGCCCTCTCTGATCTTCACAAGGAGCAGGGCTACGATCGGTTTGAATTCAAACACAATCACAATGTTAATTTGATACTAAAGAAGTTAAAAACAAAGGAGTTGCGTGACATCGCTGAAGTATGGATTCAGCACGGACATATACGGAGTTATGCTGAGAGCGATATCTTCTTTGCAGGCATGGAACTACTGATTCTGCAGGTAACGAAAGAACAAGTCAATACAATCATTAGCAAGCATAGCCAAAATAATCAGGCGAGCGTATGGCCATTTCTCGAGATAGTGGAACAAACTCGACCTGAGCTACTTTCTGTTGAGGCGTTGAATTATTTGCGCGAGGAACAAAAAAAACACAAGGCCAAGCTAGAAAGACTCCGTCAAAAGTCAGCTCAGAGCGTTGGAGTAGAGTTTTGAGGTGCTCGAGACGCGTCGTTTGGAGAGTGTAAAATGTAGCTAAACCGTCAAGCAGGGCTTACCCGTCCAGGGTTCGAGCTCGAGACGGCCAGCAGTTATGGTCAGTGCCCACGTGACCACGACGCATCATGTACACAATGGATATTTTAGAGGCGCTAATGTAGTGACCTGGACGGGCTATTTCGAGTTTTATATTAAGGTCACGAAATCGGTTCGAATCTAAGAGGTCTTTCCGCTATACTTATACTTATGAAGTCATCAAGTGAAGCAACGCTCAAGCGCGTATACGGATATATCTTTGCGAAAGTATATCCGATGTATATTACCAAGGCAGAAAAGAAAGGTAGAACCAAAGAAGAAGTCGATGAGGTTATTCGTTGGCTTACCGGATACACGCAAAGCAAATTGAATGCTCAGATCAAGAAGGAAGTAAACTTTGAAACGTTCTTCAAAGAGGCCCCGAAGCTCAACCCATCACGCAAGCTCATCACCGGCATGATCTGTGGTGTACGAGTAGAGGAGATCGAGGACAAGATTATGCGCGAGGTGCGCTATCTTGATAAACTGGTGGATGAGCTCGCCAAGGGAAGGACAATACCGAAGATTCTACGTAAGTCCTAATACATGCTTATGTTTAAAAAATATTTCGATTACCTACGAGACAATCCACAACACTACTGGTTCAAGCAAAAGATCTGGGGATGGGGTTGGGTGCCTGTCACGTGGCAAGGATTACTTGCTACGTTTGTATACATTGCACTCGTCTTACTTCTAGTACTTAATCGAGAAGAATCCATTCCGGGGAATCCTGATTCAGGGAGTAACTTCTTGGTACTAGGACTGCCGATCATCCTTTTGACCGCCGCTTTCATTTTCACTGCGTACAAGACAGGAGAGAAACCAAAGTGGTAGTGGGGGCTTCCTCCGAAGAAAGACTAAGAAAACCCCTGAGATTTGAATCAGGAAAAGCTGAGGTTTGAGATCGGATAATTTTTGTGAGTATCTCAGAATATCAGCGGTTTAGTTTTTGGTACCCTGCAGTCTAGAGGGGTAATAGTGTGTGATATAATATGAATATTGTGGAGTGGTGTAATGGTTGCGACTTTCCCTCTTAAAGAGCTTTTCTCGAATAATTTTTTATGAAAATGACAATTTGTGGAAGTATTGGGTTTTATAAAGAAATGGAATTTGCTAGGGATGAACTCATCAAGCACGGCCATGAGGTAAAGATTCCAGAGCTAGCACTAGAAGTGCCCAAAGAATTTGGTGGTGGCAAGAAAGTATATTTTGGTGAGTTTATCGAACAAAATGGAGGTATTGATGCTTTCCCTGTAGGGCATAACATTTGGGATCTAAAAGAATCAGCAATCAACGATCATTATGAAAAAATAGATTGGTGTGATGGAATCCTTGTCATTAATAATGAGAAGCGCGGCATTCAAGGATACATTGGTGGAAATACACTCATAGAAATTGGAGTAGCATTTTATCTAAAAAAGAAGATTTACATACAGAATCCCGTTTCTTCTGAGCTTTCATATAAACAAGAGATTCTGGGAATGAAGCCTATACTGCTTGATGGTGATGTAAGCAAAATTTAGCCGCTAAATACATACTCAAATTTCCTGATATACTTTGAGTATATCAACTAGCCATTCCGCGTATGTTTTGGATTATCGCCTTAGTGATTGCGTTAATTTTTTTGCCGTCAATGGTGTATGTAGTAAAGGGGAAGACGGCGGCGATTTTGGAAACATTTGGGCGGCCGCACACACATGCGGTGTTTCCTGGGCTTAATGTAAAGTTGCCATGGCCGATTACCACGATAGTGGCACGGGTGAATTTGCAGCTTCAGGAAATCCACGCTGATGTGTCGGTGAAGACGAGTGATAATGCATTTATGATGCTGCCGGTGAAGGTTCAATACAAGGCAAGTGATGATGCTGTCGGTGCAGTGAAGGCACACTACGAACTTGAGTCACCGGAAAAGCAAATTACCTCATACGTTCTCAATAATGTGCGACAAACAGCTTCAGGAATGGAGATGACAGAGCTTTATGCTAACCGCGACGCGGTTGAATCTCAAGTACAGACTGCTCTTTCAGAGCAATTTGCAAAGTTTGGATATAGTATTGAAAACGTGCTTGTAGATGAACCACAGCCGAGCATTGAAGTGAGGGATGCGTTTAACAAAGTGATTGCGAGTAAGAGGCTTATGGAAGCAGCACGCAATGAGGCGGAGGCAGCACGTATTAAGCTTATCGGTGCAGCACAAGCAGAAGCAGAGAGTAAGAAACTTCAAGGAGAGGGAATGGCACAAATGCGTACGGCAATTGCCCGTGGGCTTGAGGAGGCAATGGAGACAATGAAGAAGGCGGGTCTTGATAATAATGTTGCCATTCAGTTTCTTACCGACACCAACCGCCTTGATACGATCACAAGTGCTGCAAGTCATGGCAACACTATTATTATTGACGCAGGTGCAAGTAAAGATTACGCAAACATGGCTGCAATGCTTGAATCTGTGAAGGAGAGGTAAGACGTTACGCGCATAATAGGTTAAAAATGATGCCGTCACGATTTGGTGCATAGAAAATTACGCCTTTCCTCAGCGCTCTCGCACCCACATCATCCACTGGATGAAAAAAAATTGGGATTGGTATATAATCGACATATGACAACAAAAACATTACTTGGCATTGTTGCCGGTGTCTTTATCATAGCTTTTGGGGCGTACTTTGTTGTATCACCGATTGCAACTCAAACACTCAATGCACCAGTGTCGGAAACCAATAATGCAGATATAACAGTAACACCAAGCGCGCCCACGCAAACAGGAGCTGCGTCTGTTGATGTAACTACTTCTGCGCCGTCACCATCTACTGTACCAGCGGAGTCTACACCTGGCGCTACTACCTACACCTCTGCTGATGTTGCACTACACAATAACCAAAACTCATGCTGGACTATTGTAAGTGGTAATGTGTACGACCTCACTACATTTATTTCAAAGCACCCTGGTGGCGCAAAGCGAATACTTAGTATCTGTGGCATTGACGGAACTGCTGCATTTACCGGACAGCACAGCGGTGATGCTCGCCCTCAAGAAACTATCACTGGTTATCAGATAGGAATCCTTAAGTAATGGATCCAGTATCGCTTCACTTACTTGCGCTTATTATCACCGTACCAGCGATATTGTACGGCGATCATCTTGGAATTGCATACTTTAGCGGCAGGGTAGGCACTATTAGTAGGCAAAAGATTGTGTGGACACACCGCGCGGTTATGATTGGCTTGTTGCTTCTTATCACTACTGGTATTGCGACCATGCTACCTATGTGGGCGGTAATGCTAGAGAAGCCACTCTTTTATGCCAAGCTAGCGTGTGTGGCTACGCTACTAGTGAATAGCTTTTTTATTTCTGGACTTATGCTCAAGGCAACAGCAGTACCGTATGCATCGCTATTACCTCATGAGCAGCGCGTGTTGTTGGTGTCGGGAGGAGTCTCTGGGTGCTGCTGGATAACTGCAATACTTATTGGGCTTTTTGGTCTATAGATAGATACCATCAAATATACATGAAAGTTTATTCCACAGTAGAAGAGTATATAAAGAATGTAGATGGTAACCTTTTACCAAAGGTAAAAGAGATAAGGGCATTAATTACATCACTTGTTCCAAAGGGAGAGGAAGTAATTAAGTATGGCATGCCAACGATAAGGATTGGTGGAAAAAATTTTATCCACTATGCAGCAATGAAGGGTCACATAGGCTTTTATCCCACACCCTCTGGTGTTACCGCGTATGCTGATGAGCTTGCGAAGCGCAATATAAGTTATTCTAAAGGATGCATACGCTTTTCATACAATGAGCCGTTGCCTGTTTCGCTCATTAAAAAAATAGTCGCTTTCCGCCTTAAAGAAGAGAAAAGTCTGCGTAGAGCATCCTTATAATTGATGGCGTGGTACAATCGTGATGTTAGTTATCCGCACTTTAACCAGTAATCAAATATTATATGAACTACGATTCAATACCCAACGACAGCACTATTGAGCTAACTACTAAGGCACTTGCAGATCGCAACATTGAGGCAATTGTGGTTGCCACCAAAGAAGAAGCACTTCAAAAGGTAATTGAGCTTATCCCGCAGGGCGCTTCGGTTAATAACGGCTCATCTCGTACTCTTGAAGAGATTGGACTAGTGGAGTATCTCAAATCTGATACACACGGATGGAATAACCTGCATGCAAGCGTTGTTGCTGAGAGTGATCCTGCAAAGAAGCAAGAGCTACGCAACGCGTCGCTATTTGCTGAATATTATCTTGGTAGCGTTCACGCACTTGCGCAAAGTGGCGAGCTTGTTATTGCTTCAGCATCAGGGAGCCAGTTGCCACCTATCGTATTTACCTCAAAAAATATTATTTTTGTTGTGGGAGCTCAGAAAATAATGCCAACTCATGCTGAGGCAATGCAACGTATTCGTGAGTATGTGGTTCCTCTTGAAGATGTTCGTATGAAAGAGGTGGGAATGGGAGGCACTGTACTATCAAAAGTGCTCACCATTGAATGCGAGCCAGCCTTTATGGGTAGAAAGGTGATGGTAATTATTGTAAAAGAGAAACTAGGTTTCTAGTAGTAGCTACAATAGTTGCACTATATAAAATGAAGAACGCCACCCCTGAAGGGTGGCGTGGTGGTTCAAGCTGGTCTACTACGTTGCTTGCAACATGCAATCACAAGCAAATTTCACACCTCGGGGATGGTATCTCAGTTGCGACTCCGCCAATGCCCCAGCACTGGTTTCTGTGTCTCCCATCTATGCTGAGCCTCGAGGTTATAAGTCATTGACCCACTGATAGGGATTCGAACCCTACGCACAAGAGCACCTGTGTGCCGCCAGAGTCAGTGTTGCTTGAACCGAGTCGAATATATATAGAATAAGATGCGTTGTCAAATGCTATACTACGTATATGAATGAACCAACATACTATCTCACGCTTATTAAGCCTGCTTGGGCGCCACCTGCGTGGCTATTTGGCCCCGTGTGGACAGTGTTGTATGCCATAATTGCAGTTACCTTTAGCATGGTATTTTATAAGGCATATACTGGCGCATTATCGTGGCTTGTTGCGTTGCCATTTGCACTTAATCTAATAGTTAACTTTGCATTTACCCCAATTCAATTTGGGTTGCAAAACAATCTCCTTGCCTCTATTGATATCTTGCTTGTGGTGGTGACCCTCGTATGGGCGCTCATTGCACTCTGGTATGCAGTGCCAGATATGCGATGGGTAGTGTATATAAATATCCCTTATCTGTTATGGGGTACATTCGCTACATGCCTTCAGCTCACGGTAACGTATCTAAATTGGTAATAATGTATGTTTGTGCAAAATACTGTTAGTATGTAGTTATTAATCTAGCAATACATTCATGAGTAATCGAGTAATGCATTTTGAAATACAGGTTGATGATATACCACGAGCGATTGCCTTTTATACTAGCGTATTTGGGTGGGTTATGGAGGAGTGGAAGGGGCTTGGGTACGACTACTATATGGTTATGACTGCGCCGCAAGGTAGCACAGAAGCTGGTATTAGTGGCGGCCTCCTCAAGCGGCATGGCGTAGCTCTTGAAAAGGGTAAGGGTGTAAACGCTTTTGTCTGCACAGTGGTCGTAGATGATATAGATGCTATGTCTGAGAAGATACTTGCAGCGGGAGGCTCAGTACATACGCCAAAGTTTGAGATTGCTGGAATGGCACATCAGGCCTATTTTATGGATACAGAGAATAATGTGTTTGGAATCCATCAAGCACTCAAAATGCCACAGGCATAACAAGTCACTCCTAAAGGCTTGCTATTTAGCCAAAAATAGACCACACTCATCTCATTATGTCAGCATTTATGAATAGGGGCGGAAAACGGTCGTTTAATGAAAAGGGCGGAAAGCCTATGTTTGGTGGCGCTAAATCGCAGAGGGCGGTGTTCGGTTCTAAAATGCGATCACCACGCACTGAACGACTAGAGCTATTTAAGGCTACTTGCTCTGTATGTGGAAAGGCGTGCGAGGTGCCATTTAGACCATCTCCTGGAAAGCCGGTGTATTGCAAAGAATGCTTTGGTACTACCGAAGGAAGATATGGTGATAGAGAAGCTAAACAATCATTTGCATCCAAGCGACATGTGACTGAATCTGCACATAGTAGCGCCGCAAATAACGAGGGTGTGGATGCGCTCACGAGTGAACTCAAGGCAGTAAATCAAAAGTTAGAAAGACTGATTCGCGCGGTTGAGGGGTTACTTATTGCAGATGATGCTCCAGAAATTGAAGAAGAGGTTATTGCCCCAAAAAAGGCAAAAGTATCTGTAACTAAAAAATCAACAAAAAAGTAGACTGTAGAAGTGAATTGGTAAGGTGTACGTACATATGTCAAAAGCAGAAGCAATTCTTTCATTTGAAAAAGTGTCATTTGAGTTTGGACACAATAAGCCCATTTTGGATGCGGTGGATTTTTCAGTGAGAAGGGGAATAAAGCTTGCGCTAATGGGACAAAATGGCGCGGGCAAAAGTACCATCTTTTCACTCATGATGGGCACACACACTCCTGAGGAGGGTAAAATAAACATATCCCATGGATTGTCTATTGCTCTATCGCGGCAAGTGATTCCACGTGATGAGCTAACGCTCTCTGTGAGAGAGTTTTTTCAAAAGTGCTTCCCGAAAAAAATACATGATATCGACCCTCGTATAGATGAGGTGCTAGAAGTGGTACATCTTAAGGGGCATGAAAAAGTACATGACAGAATAATGAATACCTTTTCAGGTGGGCAACAGGCGCGACTACTCTTAGCATCAGCACTAATTCAAGAACCAGACCTTCTTCTCCTTGATGAGCCTACTAATAATCTTGATAAAGCTGGCATCTCGCACCTTACTGACTTTCTAAAAAACTACAAAAAATCAATCATTGTTATCTCACATGATACTGAGTTTCTTAATGCCTTTACCGAGGGGGTCTTATACCTTGATGTACGCACTAAAAAGGTAGAGCAATACGCGGGTAACTATACTGATGTACTTAGAGACATAAGTGCTCGAATTGAAAAGGAGAACAGAAAAAACGCTCAACTTGCAAAAACGGCGCAAGAGAATAAAGACAAGGCAAACTTTTTTGCAAATAAGGGCGGACAGATGCGACTCCTTGCTAAGCGCATGAGAGAAAAGGCAGAGCAAATGGAAGAGGATATGGTTGAGGTGAGAAAGGAGGATAAGACTATTCGTCCATTTACTATTCCGCATCAGGAGGAGCTCTCAGGAAAATTGGTGCATATCACCTCGCTCAGCACCATGAAAAATCATAAAGTGGTGACACACAAAGTTGATATATCATTAAACAAAAATAAGCACTTACTACTAGTTGGGCCAAATGGTATTGGCAAGAGTACGTTGCTTGAGAGTATCGCAAGTGGAAAGGCTAAGGGTGTTGAGCTAGAGAGGGATGTGCGTATTGGTTACTATCGACAGGATTTTTCTACCCTTAACTTTGAGCATACGGTACTTGAATCACTACTTGAAGTGATGGATCAAAAGGTAGAGGAGCGTTTGCGCGCTACTGCCGCGGGATTTTTGATTGACGCAGAGATGATTAAAACAAAAATCGGTCGTTTGTCAGAGGGGCAAAAAGGTCTTGTGGCATTTGCACGACTTGTACTTGAAAGACCGGGACTTCTCATACTTGATGAGCCAACTAACCACATAAACTTTAGACACCTACCTGTTATTGCTAAGGCGCTAGATGCGTACAAGGGGGCAATGATATTAGTCTCGCACGTACCAGAATTTGTAGAGCAGATACGCATTGATGAGGTGCTTGATCTTTCTAAGTAGCTATCTGCTAGAATAATCGTATGGATAGCGGCGAGAAGTATGATGTGATCGTAATTGGCGGTGGCGCCTCAGGCCTTATTGCTGCGGGCCGCGCGGCTGAGCGTGGACTTACGGTACTGCTTATTGAAAAGAATAAGCATCTGGGAGCGAAGCTAAGTATTACCGGTGGTGGAAGATGCAATATCACAAATGCAGAAGAGGATGAACGAGTGCTCCTTTCCCACTATGGCAATGCGGAGCAATTTTTATACTCACCATTCTCACAATTTGGAATGAAGGACACATGTCACTTTTTTGAGTCGCGCCGACTCCCTATTGTTGTTGAAGCAAGGAAGAGAGCCTTTCCTAGCACACAAAAAGCGCAAGACGTGGTTGATGTGCTTGTAGCCTATGTGAAAAAAGGCAACGTGGATATACAGACTGGCACCCCTATAACAAATATAGTGTGTGAGAATGGGAGTATCAGTCATGTGGTTGCTGGAAAGGTAATTTACAGAGCAACGCACTACATCCTAGCTACTGGCGGCGTATCGCACCCTGAGACTGGCTCAACGGGAGACGGGTACGCATTTTTGTCGGCACTTGGGCATACGGTTGAGCAGCCGACACCTACTATTGTACCTCTTGCTACTAAAGAGTTGTGGAGTAAAAAGCTTGCAGGGGTGTCTCTTTCATTTATGAAAATAACCTTTTTTCTTGAAGGTAAAAGAGTGTTTTCTAAAACTGGAAAGTTGCTATTCACGCACTTTGGATTATCAGGCCCTCTTATATTAAATAGTGCGGTCTCTGTTGCTGATCTACTACATACTGGTGCGGTAACAGCTACCGTTGATGCGTATCCAGATACTGATCTAGGATCACTCGAAAGGCGAATAATAAGTGTCTTTGATGTAAATAAAAACAAAACACTGCGAACAGTCCTGAAAGAAATTGTTCCAAAAGGGATGGCAAAGGGTATTGAAATACTTTTGGAGGATAAAGTAGATATAGATACGAGGGTGCATTCTGTAAGCAAAGAAGATAGAAAGGTCATTACCCACTTGCTTAAGGCTCTACCAATTACTATTGAAGGGCTCATGGGCTTTGATAGAGCGGTAATTGCTGATGGCGGAGTAGTCCTGTCTGAAATAGATACACGAACCATGCAGTCAAAGAAGGTATCAAATCTTTTCGTTACCGGTGATTTGTTGCATATCAATCGCCCATCTGGCGGCTACTCGCTTCAATTGTGCTGGACGACCGGCTATGTGGCAGGGAATCATGTAGCTACTATAGACAATATTGACTGAGTAAATAACCAATGTATATTGTCGCAAGCAAACACCTCATGGTGAGGTGTGAGGGGAGTGTAGGTACATGTGCAATTCTGAATCGATTAAGAGACTTCTTTTGCTTGATGAAAGATTGAGCAAAATTGAAACAGCAATATTGAGAGACGACCCAAAATTAAGGAGGTCTATACTCACTATAATTCTATTGACCTGCCTAATTGTGGTTACAGTAGGTTATTACTACAATAATTTGCTGGCATTTTCGATTGCGGGAGTAATCGTAGCAATTATTATCGGTGAAAGTATGCTACACGTTAGGAGGATGCGTACTGCACAAGAGGAAATGGACCAGCACATAAAAATAATAGTAAGGGATGCAACAGGTACCTCCGCCATTGAAGCATTAAAGATGCTATGCGAAGCTGGAAATTCCAATCTACATTGGTATACCCTTCATGAAGTGGATAAGGGAAAAGAGCGGATTGCAGAATACATATGCAACAAAGCAATAGCAGCAATGACGTTGACTGCTAAAGGAAAACTCTTAGATTCTCTTGCAGCACTGAGCATTGCTGTACAGTATTCTGTAAATTGGACTTCTGCAAATTTTGATCCATCCCTCATACTAGCCTTTAACTACGGAATGTTTAGAGTTTCAATCCGCCTCGTGCGGGTTGGTGCTGACCTTCAGCTATGCAAGGGCGGCAACATTTCTTTGCCTGAAGACGTAGAGAATGAAATTCGAAGCGTTCTCATGACAGGGAGAGAGTATTTGGGAATAATCTAATTCCTGGGCTGTTTGAGCCGCGAGCGCAAGCTCGCGGCTCTTCGCATTATTTTTTCGTTAAGAGGGTAATCGATATTTGGGTGTTTTCGCGCACTCTTGATAAAGAAGCAAAAGTAATGTATTGTTTTGTGGCGCGAAGGGCGCGCATTTTTTTATGCAACACACAGAAACACGTAACATAGCCATAATCGCACACGTAGACCATGGCAAAACCACACTCACCGATGCGCTTATGCGCCAGACGGGGGCGGTGACAGACGACACCATCACCATGGATTCTAATGCGCTTGAGCAAGAGCGTGGTATTACTATCTATGCTAAAAACGCCTCTCTTTCATATAAGGGTACCAAGCTTAATATCGTAGACACTCCTGGTCACGCAGACTTTGGTTCAGAAGTAGAGCGAGTACTCCGCTCGATAGACTCTGTGCTTCTTGTGGTAGATGCACAAGAAGGTCCAATGCCACAAACTCGCTTTGTACTTAAAAAATCTCTTGAGCTTGGTCTCAAGCCTAATGTGGTTATCAATAAAATTGATAAGCCAGCCGCAGACCCTCACCGATGCGAGGAGCAAGTGCTTGAACTATTTCTTGAGCTTGGCGCAAGTGATGAACAGGCAAATTTTAAGGTGGTATACGCAATAGGAAGGGAAGGTGTCGCAAAGCGAAAGCTTGAAGATACTGCAACTGACCTTACACCACTCCTTGATACCATTCTTGAAGAGGTACCACCAGCAAAAGCATACACTGAGGGTGATGTGCTTCGCGCGCAGGTGTTTAACCTTGGGTACGATAACTTTACTGGCAGACTTGCGATTGCTCGCGTGTACGAGGGATGTATTAAGGATGGTGCTAACCTCTTTTTACTTCAACAAGGTAGCGCGCCTCGGCGTGGAAAGGTTATCAAGCTTTCTACATTTGTTGGTCTTTCTAAAGAGGTAGTAACCGAGGCATATGCGGGCGATATTGTTCTTATTGCAGGATTCCCTGATATCAACATTGGCGACACGCTCACCACAGACGAGCGAGCAGAGCCACTCCCAGCTATTGCGATTGATGAACCTACCATCGCGCTTGAGTTTATGCCTAATGCATCGCCATTTGCAGGAAAGGAAGGAAAATTTGTTACGAGTAGAGAGATAAAGGCTCGGCTTGAGCGTGAGCTTGAAATAAACGTAGGACTACAAGTTGATTTTTCTGATGGTAACTTCTTTAAGGTATACGGGCGTGGAGAAATGCACATCTCTATTCTGCTTGAGAACATGCGCCGTGAAGGGTATGAGCTTGCGGTGTCACAACCACAGGTAATCTTCCATGAAGATGCCGATGGAAAGAAGGAGCCATTTGAAGAAGTAATTGTTGATACACCAGTTGCCTTTCAAGGTGCGATTATCGAAAAGCTCTCTCAACGGCTCTTTATCATGCAAAACATGATCCCTGAGGGCAATACAGTGCGCCTTATTTTTGAAGGTCCAACACGAGGTATTCTTGGATATAGAAACCAGTTTATTGTTGATACTAAGGGTGAGGGTATTTTGTGTTCTCGATTTATTGGGTTTAAGCCATACGCGGGAGAAGTGAAGAAACGATTTGTTGGTTCAATGATCTCTATGGCAACCGGCAAGGCGCTTGGATTTTCACTCTGGAATTTGCAAGACAGAGGTACGCTTTATATCGGCCCTGCTACGGAGGTGTATGAGGGTATGGTAATCGGAAATACCTCAAAAGGTGAAGAGATGGCAGTAAATCCAACTAAGGGCAAGCAACTTACCAACGTGCGCGCATCAGGTTCTGATGAAGCGCTTGATCTTGTGCCGCCCCTTACTCTTACTATTGAAATTGGCCTTGAAATAATGGCAGATGATGAACTTCTTGAGGTAACGCCAAAGTCAGTACGCCTACGAAAAAGATTCTTGAAAGAAAGCGAACGATCAAAAAATAAATCCAAAAGTTAGTATAGAGTTGAAGGTAAATATATACAAAAAGCCCCGAGTCTCTGTGACTAGGGGCTTTTTGTACGTGGTGCTAATAGCGATGTGTAAATGGTACAAATGATATTGCCTTACCTCGTTTTTTGCCTCTACCGGTGCGACCTATGCGGTGCACATAGTCTTCAAATGTCTGTGGTAGATCATAGTTGATTACGTGTGATACATCATTAACGTGTATACCACGCGCGGCAACATCAGTAGCTACCAATACCTTTACCACGCCGTTTTTAAAACTTGATAGCGCTCGCTGTCGCTGAGTGTGATTTTTGTTGCCGTGGATAGACTCCGAAGGAACACCCACCTCGGTAAGCTGCTTGGAAAGTGCCTCCACGCTGTGCTTCATAGAACCAAAGATGATTACTCGAGAAAATGACGGGTCAGCAAAAAGTGCTCTTAGTGTATCAAATTTACTATGTGCCTCGTACTTAACAATGGTTTGCTCAATCGTGCTAATGACATCCTGCTTCTTAACTGAGACAGTGATTGGCTTGTGTAGGAACTCTCTGACAAGTGAGTCTGTTTTATCAGACATAGTAGCTGAGAAAAATAGTGTCTGTCGCTCCTTTGGCATTGCAGAGATTATTTTTCTCATGTCATTGATAAAGCCCATGTCGAGCATGCGGTCAGCCTCATCAAGCACTACCGCAGACATGTGCCGAGGTTGAATGTTTCCTCTTTCAATAAGGTCAAGTACTCGCCCTGGTGTACCAATAATAAAATGATTGATACCACGCAGTGAGCGTATCTGTGGACCAATACTCATGCCGCCTACTACAATGGTTGAATACACATTAAGTCCTTTAGATAGGGTACGAAGCTCGGTCTCAATTTGCACCGCAAGCTCACGCGTAGGTGCTAGGATGAGTGTTTGTCTGATTTCCTTTTTTATAGTCCGCTCAATAAGAGGTACAAGAAATGCGGCAGTCTTACCCGTTCCGGTCTCAGCAATACCAACCACATCATGCCCCTTTATGATATGTGGAATTATTTGATCCTGAATCGGCGTAGGGATTGTAATACCGCTTGCCTCAATTATTTTGGATAGGCGAGTATCAAGACCAAATGTGCTGAAGGTGTGCGCGTGCGCGTACACAACCTCTTCAACAGTTGCAGGGTTTGTATTGATAAAGCGTGTTGGGTCAAAGGTAGGCATTTTTCTCCCACCTCCACGATTACCACCACGTCCCCGTGATGGGCGTGATGAGTGTGATGAGCTACCACCACGATATGGAGAGCCTCCACTATGAGGAGATCTTCGGTGTGATGTATGGGCGTTACTTCGAGGCTTGCCACCTCTGTTACTACTAGATGATGATGAATACATGATGAGTTGTCCCCATAAGGGGTTGTGTTAGGGCTGTGCAGGTTATAAGTAGGCGAGGTATAGAACCAATGCCTTAAGCTAGAGAGCCCCACACGTAAAGTCAAAAGCTTGTATATATAATAGAACGCTTTAACAACTTTGTCAATAACTTATGTGTAGTAAGTGGATACCACAATCAGGTAGTGGTGCTACAATTAAAAAATATGCAATTACTAAAAAATGCGATAAAGACACCAATTGGTGTACTTAAGGTGGTTAGTCTTGGGGTGGTATTTATAATTGTGAGTATATTTATACTATCGCTCGTACTTGCGTCTCTTAAATCTTTTTCAGCCTCGACAGTCTCAATGCCGTTTGCATCGAGCGATGACATGTTTGCTTATAAAAATATTGGCTATGGTAGCGAGAGCGAATCCCCCATGTGGATGGGATCAGGAAATCCAGTGAATACTTCTCAATATGGCGATGTAACATTTTCGACAAGAAATGCCATGGGAGCAGCAGAGGTTATTTCGCCAGTACCACCATACGGAGGTTCTGTTGGCGCTATGGCAGAATCATTTGAGGTGCAAGACTTCTTCTATTCGTACACGCCATCATCAGCTGCTTCTATATGCAAAGGAGTGTATGCACTAAAGAGCGATACACAGGTTATTTTTGAAAATAGTAATGAGTTTGATAGGGGATGTGACTACCGATTTAAGGTAGAAAAGAGTAAGGCGCTAGAAATAAAAGCCGTACTAGATACTTACGATCCAAAGGATGTAACTGAGTCTACTTATACCATTGAAGAGCAGGTAAAAGATTATACCGACGCAATCGCAACGCTCACCAACAAATTGGATGTTATTGATGACACGCTCACGGGTGCGCTATCTTCATATGATGAAATACAGTCAATTGCCACAAAGGCAAACGATCCAGACAGTCTTGCAATCATCATTGATAGCAAAATACGCCTCATAGAAAGACTTACAAACGAAAAGTTAATCATAGAAGGTGAAATTGATAGACTCGAGCGAGCAAAGATACGAGAACTAGATAGAATTGAATACACCTTCTTTACTGTGTCGGTATATGAGCGACCATACATTGACACTGAGCGCCTTACTGATGCATGGAGAGGTTCATTTGAACAATTTGTAAGTGAGATAAGCCACTCACTACAAAAGGCAACTCTTGGATTATTAACAGTACTTGCCTATGGTGTGGTGTTTTGTTTGTACTTTTTTGTCCTTCTTGTTGCGGCTAAATACGGCTGGCGCTTTACTAAAAAGTTTTGGAAATCATAACTTTGGTCTTGTTGTTGATAACTGCCTAGACAACCCATTTTGAGAGGAGTATTGTCTCTCGAGGTCAGTCACAAGGAGGGGCATATGCCAGCGGGCACTAGTCTGTTAAGAATGTTTGAACCTCTTAGTATTGCGGGGCTAATTAGAAGAAAAACAGAACCTTCCCAAGAAGAAGGTTTGCTAATTGATCCATGTAGAATCGGAGGCGCAGTGATTATCAGTTGTGTCGATGGGCACCATGGCCACGCTGTCCGGAAAAAAGCAAAAAGAACCACAGGCTTTCAGCAACTGAGAAGGAGGGTTCCTGAATACCCTATTATTGTCCCTGGAGGTGTTGCGACCCTTCAGCAGCTTGGGCCAATTTCAGGCCAAATCTTCGATAGTACGTTCAGATTGTGGACATGGCTGGATCTTCAGGTCGCACTTCTTCGGAGAATGTGCCAACTTGAGGATCAACAAATTTTGATTCTCGCGAACTCACATGATGGCTGTCTCGATGGTGGTGAGCATTGTCAGAATAATGCAGAAAAAGCTATTAGAAGTATAAAGAAGCAATATCCTGCGATGCAGGTGATTGGTCTCCATCATCACGTGGGGGGGGTGGTAGATGGTGACTATATGCACGGAGGACATAGGGTCACCGTTATCAGGCCATAGTGAGCCTGTCTAGGGGCGCAATCAAATGATTGCGCCCCATCGTTTTGTGGGAGTTATCCAAGTGCTCTGTATGTAAATCTGTACCTGTGACATACTTAATAAATGAAAGAGCACTCAAAAATAATTCTTGCGTTTGCATTACTTCTTTTGCTCGCAGTAGTGGTGTACAGCATCTATTTTGGTGAGGTGGCTATTGATGCGGTAAGTGCTTATCTACTTAATTAGTTATGAGCACATCATTAGTAAAAGTGGTTGCGCTTTTTGTGCTGGTTGGTGTGGTTGGGTATTTGTCACACCGCTACATGTTGCTTGATATTGTATCTCCCGATGCAATAAGAAACCTTCTCTCATCTCAATCAGCAGCACAGTCACTTTTACTGTTTAGCGGCATTTACGCACTTGCGACGGTGCTATTTTTACCAGGAACCCCGCTTACCATATTAGCTGGGGTACTATTTGGCCCCCTTGCCGGGGCATCGGCAGTCATACTTGGTGCAAGTGTCGGGGCGTGCATTGCATTTTTTCTTACGCGATTCTTTGGGCGAGAGGTAGTTGACTCTCTGCTAAGCACATACGCACATAGATTATATGAATACGATAGAAAGCTGGAGGAAAAAGGACTAATAACCATTTTGTTCTTGCGACTTGTACCCTTGTTTCCTTTTAATGTGCTCAACGTTACTCTTGGACTAACACGTGTGCGAGCGCTTGATTATATAATTGGCACATTTTTTGGTATTATCCCGGGCACATTTGCGTATGTGTATTTTGGTAACGTTATTGCCATGCCCACGGTACTGGGTGTGTTGATTGCGATAGCGCTATTTGGGCTTCTGTTTATTATCTCATCACTGTTACCGCGAGTGATGTACAGATCATCATATGATTATGATGTCATTGTAATTGGCGCAGGGGCGGCTGGTCTTAATATTGCAGGTTTTCTTCGAAGGGTAGGGTGCAAAACTCTCATTATAGAGAGAGATGAAAATAATATTGGCGGTGACTGTCTGAATAATGGATGTGTTCCGAGTAAGGGACTAATTCATATAGCTAATCAGGTTCATACCGCGCGCACTCTCTCACCGTTAGGTATTACCACGCGCGGCAAAGTGTCGTTTGATAAAGTGCGTGAATTACTTAATGAAGCAAAACAAGTATTTAGAGAAAAAGAAAGTGCGGAGTTTTTACGATCACTTGGACACGATGTGGTTATAGGATCAGCAAGTTTTAAGAGCATGAACGCAGTATCAGTAAATGGCAAAATTCATTCAGGAAGAAAAATAGTAATTGCAACCGGTAGCTCGCCACGAAAACTTACTGTTCCAGGCGCGACACTTCCACACGTACTATACAATCCCGATGTGTTTACACTTGGCACACTCCCCACGCACATGGTTGTAATTGGTGCAGGTCCGATTGGGCTTGAACTTGGTCAGGCATTTTCACGTTTGGGCAGCAAGGTAACAATAATCAGTAACACATCAGCACTTCTTCCAAATTATGAAAAAGAAGCAGGGGAGCTACTGCTTTCTTCGATGAAAGAAGAGGGGATTGATTTTTATTTTGACAGTGAGGTGACAGAAATCACCTCTGATGCAGTAATCATTACGTGTGGTCAATCAACAATACGCATTCTTGCAGATAACGTATTGGTCGCAATAGGAAGAGAAATATCACACGAAGGGCTTTTACTACAACATGCAGGCATCGCTTACTCTGGTAGTATGATAGTACATGATGAGTTCATGCGTACATCAAATAAGCATGTATATGTAGTCGGGGACGCTGCAGGTGGTGGGCAGTTTACCCATCTTACTGAACTCCATGCTTCAATTGTGCTGCGAACATTCTTCTCCCCAAAGCTCTTTTGGAAGAAGCTGTCTCTTGACGCATTTGCAAATGTGATGTATACATCTCCAGCACTTGCGACATTTGGACTACAAGAGCATCACCTTAATGAACGAAAGCAATTTTATACTAAAGAAATATTTTCATTACGCGATGATGACAGGTCTATAATTGAACACTCTATACATGGATACATTTCACTCTATATTGGTAAAAATGGAGAAATCTACGGTGGTACGCTTGTCAGCGAATATGCTGGCGAGCTTGTACGAGAACTTATACTTGCAACTAGTAAAGGTCTCACGGTCAAAGATTTACTTGAAACTACATACCCGTATCCTATCCATGCACGAGCGATACTATCCCTTTGTAGAGCGTATGAGTCGCGACGCCTTACAAAAAATGCAACAAGAATACTCAAGGCTCTATTTAATTAGCGAGCGAGAAGTTGAGCGCAGATTTAATTTAGACAAGCATGGTATCGAGTGGTTCTTTGGTCTTACTCTTGGTGTTTCTTTAGGAATTATTGCTACACTTTTTACACTGATATTTGGATAATGGTCTTAGGATAAGAGTTGTGGATTACTTGGCACGCACTTTTTGTATCTGAGGTATACTAGTTGCAAGAGGTAATTTTTTATATGCCAAGACAAGTACAAAAAAAAGAGGCTCGTGATAATCCGTTTGTAACTATTGCAGTATCTATAGCTGCAATTTCAGTTGGATTAACCGCAGTGGTGTTATTGTTTGCGAGTGAGCATGCGTCGCTTCTTCCGTTTATGGTGGGCTCACTTTCAGTGATGGGTATATGTATGGGGTACTTTATCTCACTTGAGCGTCATTCATGATTGATTTAGTTTCGGGCGGATTATTACTCATCATGCTTGCATGGGTAATTCAGGTATATTCATTGTATAAGTATGGAAATGATATACGCCCCTCGTTTGCAGCACTTTTTGGTGCTGGAGTACTAATGCTGCTATTTCATGAGGCAAGCTTTGGGGTGTTAACCTATAATTTTGCAGTCAATCTTGTATCGCTTGGTGCGGCTGCGCTTATGTTTATTTTGCTACTCAAACGATACTAGTCTTAACGAGTGGACTAATATCCTTTATACTTAGAGTATGAAAACTGATGAACTCCTTAGGGAGGGCTATAAGTTGTTTTACTCAGAGAACAATCCAGCAGCTAATCTTCTTGTTCTTATATTTTTTTGGAATGAATCCAATGAGGAGGACAACGCAAGAACTGCTGAGCTTATAGAGGACGATTTTCGAAAGATTTTGAGAATGAATCCAGAAAAAGCATATACTGCTATCGTCGATCTCATTCAATTTGGCGATAGCGCGACTGAGGTACTTACACCCGCAACTAAAGAGGTGTATGCACGAATAATCAATCAACCACAACTAAAGAGAGTGGCGATTATTGGTTCATCATCTCACATAGAGCGTTTAGCGCTTGGGGTATTGCATGTATTTTCTGCAATACGTAACGATGAAGAAAAAATCAAGTGGTTTAGCGATGTCCGTGCTGCTAGAAGTTGGTTGAATGAAGTATCCTAGTGTGATCATGAAGATTATATTTTTTATACTGTCGCTGATTATTTCCTTTACACCTACTTCATCGGTGGTAGCGAGCGAGCAGGGCGCAGAAGCACTGCTATTCTTTTACTCACCAACATGCCCGCATTGTAAGGCAGCTCAGCAATTTTTGAATGAGCTCCAAATCGAGGCTCCCGATCTGGAGGTGAAGAAATACGATGTCACAAAGGCACAAAATATTGTCGCTCTTAATGAGGTGTTAGAAAGTTACACCGACGCACAGCGTTATCGTGGATTGGTACCGCTTATTTTTTATGAAGACAGTTTCTTTGTTGGCTTTGATGAAAATGTTAAGGAGCGAATTTACAACAAGGTAATGAATATAGATGACATAGCACCAGGCATTTTTACGCTTCCATTTGTAGGTTCAGTTGATCCAATGTCATATTCTGTGCCTACACTGTCAGCGCTTCTTGGTATACTCGATGGATTTAATGTGTGCTCACTAGGCGCGCTTATGCTTGTGCTTGGTATGGTACTTAAATTGCGAGAAAGAAAATTTGTGATCTTGTATGGCGGTTTATTTATTGCTATTACCGCACTAACGTACGGATTGCTTATTGTGTTATGGCATACCCTTTTTACACTAGTGGGTCCGTATGTCGGTACGCTCGAATTGCTGGTAGGAGCAATATCACTCGCTGGGGGATTATACTTTTTACACGAGTACTACCGTTTTCAAACACAAGGACTAACATGTGATGCGGGTACTGGTATCGTTATTTCAAGTACCTCCGCGTTGCTTGAAAAGGCATTTGCGGGTAAGGGTATTTTGGCTACTTTTGGAGCGGTTATGGTGTTTGCTGGTGTTATTACCGTAGTAGAATTTCCTTGTTCTGCCGCAATTCCTGTTACGTACGCTGGATTTTTATCCACACTTGAACTTTCAACGTTTGGATACATGAGCTCGATTGCGGTATTTATGCTGTTTTATATGTTGGATGAGATTGTGGTATTTGCTATTGCAGTTGTGTCAATGAAGGTGTGGGCTACATCAACTCGATTTGTTAAATGGTCAACACTTTTTGCTGGGATAGTGCTAGTACTTTTTGGTCTGTATTACATGACTGGAGCTATGCTTAGTGAGAGGACAACGGATTCAGTAAGAGAGGTAGGAGCAGTATGTAATAGCAATGCTAGCGATGCTGCCTCATGCGACCCTTCGCTTATTGAATAGTGTAGATAACATACAAGAACTACACGCATAACTTGATGTAGTATATATAGGTGAGCAACAGAATGTTTGTAAAAAATACAAAGCAACTTTCGCGTACTCCTGAGCGCGGTGTAGCACTAGCATTACTTGAAGCAGGCCTTTCTGCGATAGCTACTGCTGAGGTGGTTAATCGATCTGTCACTCTTCATCATGACGGTATTGAATTTGTTGGTTGTGATAAAAAGAAGGTCACTGTATCGCATGCAGATTACAAGCGCTTGTTTGTTGTTGCTATAGGAAAGTGCTCTATTGATGCGTCACTTGCAATAGAGCAGCTGTTTGGCAAAAAAATCCATAAAGGAATTGCTGTTGATGTTCGTGATGAGCCTAGAGGACTTAGTACTATTGCCCTACGTGTGGGCACACATCCATTTCCATCAAATCAAAATATTGAGTATTCAAAAGAGATAATCACCCTGCTAAATGAAACCAACGAAGATGATTTAGTGCTTTTTATTATATCTGGCGGTGCCTCTACGCTGTTATGTCATCCTGAAAATCATACTTGCGAAGATGAGCAGGTGGTAGTTGAAGAGCTTTTTAAAGCAGGTGCAACCATTCAAGAGTTAAACACCGTACGAAAACATCTATCACTGGTGCGTGGTGGCAATCTTGCCAAGGCAGCATACCCCTCTCGTTCAATTTCACTTATATTTTCTGATGTTGTTGGTGATGATTTATCATCTATTGCTTCAGGGCCTACATTACGTGATGCTACCACCAAAGAAGATGCGGCACAGATATTTGAGAAGTACTACCTTCAAGAATCATGCAATGTTGCTTATGTAAATCTGATTGATACACCCAAAGAAGAAAAGTATTTCGAAAAGGCAGAGCATTTACTCGTGGTGTCAAATACAGTACTGCTTGAGGCAATGGCAAAACGGGCGCACGAACTTGGATATACCGCAGAAATTTGCACGCACTGTTTGTACGGAGAAGCGCGGGATATTGGCAAGGCAATAGCACAGAGGCTTCATGGTACTAAGCATAGGCACGTGCTCTTATTTGGCGGTGAATCAACGGTAACCATTACTGGCAATGGTAGTGGTGGCCGCAATCAGGAGCTCGCACTCTCTGCGTTGCTTCATATACAAAAGGAAGAAACCATACTCGCATGTGCTACCGATGGAAAGGATAATTCACCGGTAGCGGGAGCTATTGCAGATAGCCTTGCAAAGGAGAGTGCGATACGCGCTGGTATATCAGTTTTAGCAATGCTTGAGCAAAATAATTCATATACTGCATATAAACAAATTGGGGATTATCTCGATACGGGCTATACTGGCAGTAATACCGCAGACGTTGTTATTGCAATAAAATCATAATATGGATTCTAATTACATAATTTGGTTTAAAGATCTTACTATAAAGGATGTAACTGCAGTTGGTGGTAAAAATGCCGCACTGGGTGAAATGGTTGCAAATCTTATACCGCTTGGTGTGTCGGTACCAGATGGGTTTGCTGTTACCGCTAAGGCATACGACTACTTTATTTCTGAGGCGGGTCTTACTGAAAAAATACAAGACATTCTTAAAGGATTAGACACTAGAAATGTGCCTGAGTTACAGCGGTGTGGAAAGGAGATTCGTGCGCTCATCGTTTCCGCATCATTTCCTGATGATTTGGCAAAGGCCATTACTGATGCATACGAAAATCTCTGTAAGCGGTATGGGAAAAATACCGATGTAGCAGTGAGGTCAAGTGCAACCGCAGAAGATCTCCCAGGCGCATCCTTCGCTGGGCAACAAGAGACATTCTTAAATGTAGTTGGTACAGATGATGTGATAGATAAGACCAAACGATGCTTTGCTTCATTATTTACCGATAGGGCAATATCATATCGTGTTGACAAGGGCTTTGCTCACAATGATGTATCACTATCAGTTGGTGTGCAAAAAATGGTAAGAAGTGATGTTGGAGCTAGCGGTGTTATGTTTTCAATTGATACTGAGACTGGTTTTGACAAGGTTGTTGTTATTGACGCCTCGTATGGTCTTGGTGAGATGGTGGTGCAGGGCAAGGTGACACCTGATAGCTTTATTGTATTTAAGCCTAGTCTTGAAGCTGGCTTTGATGCAATTATCGCAAAAGACTTAGGTAGTAAGGATGTGAAAATGGTATATGGCGATACAGGAGGAGTGATAGTGCCAGTACCACAATCAGACAGAGATACCTACGCCATATCAGATGAAGATATTCGAACACTCTCAAAATGGGCGCTTATCATTGAAAAGCACTTTTCCGAGTACCACGGTCATTACCAACCAATGGATATGGAGTGGGCGAAAGATGGAAAAACTGGTGAATTGTTTATCGTACAGGCTCGACCTGAAACTATTCACTCAATGAGCGATAAGACACTGTACAAGGAGTACCGCCTCTCTAAAAAGGGAGTATTACTTACCACTGGGTCTTCTGTTGGTTCAAAAATTGCAACTGGAAAAGTGCGCGTTATCAATGAAGTGAGCGAGATCAATTCATTTCAAGAAGGTGAAATCCTCGTAACGCAAATCACAGATCCTGATTGGGAGCCAATCATGAAAATTGCTAGTGCCATTGTTACTGATAAAGGAGGAAGAACATCGCACGCTGCAATTGTTTCTCGTGAGCTTGGTATTCCTTGTATTGTTGGTACAGAAAACGCTACAACAGTCCTTCGTACGGGCATGATGGTCACTGTGGACTGCTCAAGTGGCAAGGAAGGAGTAATTTATGAGGGTGTAATTCCATTTGAGATACTTGAACATAATTTAACCAATATTCCGGAGACAAGAACAACCGTTACAGTAAATATCGGCTCACCAGATGAGGCGTTTAAGAACCACTATCTTCCAGTTAAGGGTGTTGGATTGGGCCGGCTTGAATTCATAATTAATTCTCACATTGGTGTGCATCCAAATGCACTTATCAACTTTGAATCACTCGCATCAAACAGCAAGCATGCTCCTCTTGTTGAAAAAATAAAGCTTCTAACACGAGGGTATCGTGACAAACGTGAGTACTATGTAAGCGAGCTAGCAGAGGGCATTGCAAAAATTGGGGCTGCGTTTTATCCCCATAAGGTGATCATAAGATTTTCTGATTTTAAAACAAACGAGTACCGTACTCTTCTTGGTGGAGAGCTCTATGAGCCTGAAGAGCAAAACCCCATGATCGGATGGCGCGGCGCGAGTCGTTATTATGATGAAAAGTTTCGAGCTGCGTTCATGCTTGAGTGTGAGGCAATAAAGCGTGTGCGAGATAACATGGGATTATCAAATGTCATGGTTATGATTCCTTTTTGTCGAACACCACAAGAAGGTAAAGAGGTGCTTCAAGTGATGGCAGATGCTGGACTTACTAGGGGCGAGGGTTCTAATCTTGAGGTGTATGTGATGTGTGAGATACCATCAAATGTACTACAGGCGGATGCGTTTCTTGATATATTTGACGGTATGTCTATTGGATCAAATGATCTTACTCAGCTCACGCTTGGTATGGATAGAGATTCAGACATAATCTCTCATATTGCAAATGAGAATAATGACGCAGTAAAGTCACTTATTCGCATGGTTATTCATGCATGTAAAGCAAGAGGCAAGTATGTGGGTATTTGCGGGCAAGCGCCGTCAGATTTTCCTGACTTTACAAAGTTTCTTGTTACTGAGGGGATTGATACTGTATCACTCTCGCCCGACACGGTGATTAAGACATTACCCATTATTGCTGAGCAGGAGCGTAACTAATTATCTATGGCAACTATTCTTGTATTTACCTATGAACCATGGGAAAAGGACATATACCTCTCTTTATTAAAAGATCATCAAGTCATATTTTTTGATGGCATTCTTTCGCCAGAAACAATTCCAAAGGAGGCAGTGACCGCAGAGGTAATTTCTGTATTTGTTGATTCTATGGTGACTAAAGAGGTAATTGCTGCTATGCCATCACTCAGACTTATAGCAACTAGATCAACAGGATTTGATCACATTGCAATTGATGCCGCAAAAGAAAGAAACATTGTTGTATCATCAGTGCCTGCATATGGAGCAAACACAGTTGCTGAACATGCATTTGGACTTTTGCTTGCACTTTCTAAACGAATTTTTGACGGTTATGACCAGCTGCGTGAAAGTGGTAGCTACGATCCAAGAGCACTTAGAGGATTTGATCTCAATGGTAAAACGCTTGGTGTTATAGGTACAGGTAGAATCGGACAGCACGCAATAAAGATTGGGAACGGTTTCGGTATGAAGGTTATTGGATACGATGCATTTCCTAATAAGGCACTTGAGAGTGTGTATGGATTTACGTATGCTGAGTCACTTGATGACTTATTGGCACAAAGTGATGTGATAAGCATTCATGTGCCGTACCTAAAGGAGACACATCACATGATACACGCGGGTAATATTCGCACGATGAAAAAGGGTGCGGTACTCATCAACACCAGCAGGGGAGCCGTGGTGGAGACTGAGGCATTGTTTGATGCGCTAACAGATGGGCATCTTCGCGGCGCAGGGCTTGATGTGGTAGAGGAAGAAGGCTTTATCAAAGATGAAATGCATTTGCTTTCAGAAGGAACACTCGATAATCATAATCTCAAAGTTGCACTAATCAATCATAAACTTATTGATATGCAGAATGTCATTATGACACCACACAGTGCATTCAATACTCAAGAGGCGTTAGAAAGAATTTTGCAAACAACCATTGAAAATATAATTGGCTATTTCAACGGTACACCACAAAATAATGTAATCAAATAATTATTATGGCACGTATACGCGATGTTTCAGCTCGAACAATTTTAGACTCTAGAGGTAATGATACGCTCGAGGTAACTATGGTACTTGATGATGGTACCGCTGCGTGGGCATCAGTGCCTCAAGGGAAGAGTGTTGGTACTAATGAAGCATTCCATGCGCCTGAAGCAGATGCGATTCGATCGGTTGAGACAATCATCGGACCTCGCATCAATCATTTTGAAGCCAATAGACAACAATCATTTGATGAAGAGCTTATTGTTCTTGATGGCACACCAAACAAATCAAAACTTGGAGCAAACACACTCCTCGCTCTCTCTATTGCGTATGCAAGAGTTAGTGCTATTTCTTCTGGCCGTAAAACATGGCAGTACATAAGTGACGTCTCAAATATGCGCGTTGGCATGCCTCGGTTATACATGAATGTCATAAACGGAGGGCTTCATGCTGGTAATGAACTTGATTTTCAAGAGTACATGGTTATTCCAAGGACAAATGATGTACTGCTTGCAATTAAAACCGGTCAATCAATATATCACGCACTTAAAGAGGCGCTTGTAGCAGAGAAGGGTCCAAATGCAGGAAATTGTGGTGATGAGGGTGGCTATGCGCCAAATATGCTAGATAACCTTGAACCACTTCGCTTTATACGTTTGGTAGCTGAGGCAGAAGGGTTGTGGAGTAGTATTGATTTAGGCATAGATGCTGCTGCTACATCAACATTTATGGACGCAGGCGAATTGCGAACACAATATAAAGAAATGAAAGAACAGTATGACGTTCGTTACATTGAAGACCCATTTTTTGAAGATGATTTTGAGGCATTTGCAACCCTCACAAAAGAAATTGGCGGTAACACCATGATTAGCGGTGATGATCTCACTGTCACAAATAAAAATAGAATGAAAAGGGCTCACGAGAGCCAGAGTATCAACTCAATTATTATTAAACCAAATCAAATTGGTACCATTTCAGAAACCATTGAGGCGGTACATCTTGCGAGGGTGTATGGATGGCAGGTGGTAGTGTCGCACCGCTCAGGAGAAACAAATGACGATTTTATAGCTGATTTTGCCTATGCTGTTGGTGCAGACGGACTCAAAATTGGCGCTCCGTCACGAGGCGAACGAGTCGCAAAATACAATAGACTCTCATATATAGCCACACATCTTTAATTTTGCTAGACTTCTCGAAGTTTAGCTGGAGTCGAAGTTTGGTTGGAGTAAGTCATGACCACCGAGCTCGGTTACGCGGTATCAATTGGCGATGATTATCTTGCCGCAAGTCTTGTCGAAGTACAATTTGGCTTTCACCACGTCAAAGACACTTGTGGTACCACCTCAGTGGCACTATTTCCAACGGTTTCAGATGCGGTAGATTATGTGATGCAATTTGTGACAAGGGGAGGCTTTTCTGTGCACCAGGTAACGCTTGGTGCAAACAGAATCATGTTCCAAGTGGTATTTGAAAGGGGTCTTCAGTAACATGATGACCCCTTTCACATATCCACTCTGTATAACAACACCTACATGCTACAATCACTGCATGGTTATTGCACTAAAGAATTGGATATCACAGCATCTATTACTGTTCTTAATTGGTGCTGTTGCGATTGTGGTAGTGATTGCATATCCAAGTTACCGTTACTTCACAAAAGATTCTCCTGACGAAACATTTACTGTAGAGCGCACTACGCTAAAAAACGAAGTTCGATTTAGTGGTTCGGTTGAACCAGCAGATGAGGTGTCATTAGGTTTTGAGTTACAAGGCAAACTGCAGTCCCTATCAGTAGAAGTTGGTGACACAGTAAGAAAGGGTCAGGTAATCGCAGTGTTATCTGAGGCGGATGCAAGATCTGATTTAGCACAAGCTAAAGCGGTACTTGCTGCTGAAACTGCTTCACTTGATTCTTTAATGAAGGGTGTGCGCGAAGAAGAGATACAGGTGAAGGTAGAAAAAGTTGCATCATATACTCAATCACTCAGTGATGCGTTGCAAGCACTTTCAGACGAATACATAGATGCCTACACTGTTGCTGAAAATGCGGTAAGAAACAGCACAGATCAACTATTTGATAGTCCGCGACTGAATCCTCAGTTAAAATTCGATGCCGTTGATTACAAATTAGCAAATGGCATCGAGCAAAAAAGAATCGAGCTAGAGAATCTTTTACTGCGATGGTCTGAAAATTCAGAACGACTACGCGCTAAGATGACTACCGCATTT
The DNA here is from genome assembly GCA_964409035.1 of uncultured Candidatus Saccharibacteria bacterium. Lineage (GTDB taxonomy): Bacteria > Patescibacteriota > Minisyncoccia > Phycocordibacterales > UBA12088 > CAYPBQ01. The sequence goes on along the minus strand of CAYPBQ010000001.1, from coordinate 20,964 downwards.
GAGACACCAAACACACCAGAAACAGCTTCTTTGCTTGGCTTCATTTCATCATTTATTAAAACGACTGGCCTTGCGGCAGTCACTTCTAGTGTTGCGACTGAGATTGACTACGATGCGTATAGTTTATTAACAAGAAATAACCTCACTGAAATTAAACTATACCTAGAAAGTCTTTCATTGTTGGTTAACTCACTCACTGCAAGTGCCTCACTAAGCCAAGAAAAAATAGACGCATGGAGGACAGCGGTGGCATCATCACGTACCCAGGTTGTAGCACAACTATCTGCATTATCTATAGCAGAAGAAAAGAGAAATATCGCGATATCAAATATTAGTGTAGCCGAGGAAGAGGTCGCGCTCTTGCGTGCTGGAACAACTCCAGAAAAATTGCGTGAACAACAGGCAAGGGTTGATGCGCAGCGTGCCTTAATTCAAAAGTATGAGTCTACTGTCTCCAAACACTCTCTTACCTCACCAATAGCGGGCACGGTAACAGCAGTAGATATTTCAGTGGGTGAGCTTGTGACCGCGTTTACACCACTTGTGAACATTGCTTCAGTCGCTTCATATGAGATAGAGGCAGATGTGTCTGAGATTGATATTGTAGGTCTAAGTAGAGGAATGGATGTGGTTATTACCCTTGATGCGTATGGTACATCCGAGGAGTTTATGGCTGTAATCACTGATATTGACCCAGCAGAGAAAAAAATTGATGGTATCTCAGCGTACGGAGTGACACTACAACTAAAGAATCCAGACGAACGAATTTATTCAGGAATGACGGCAAATGCTCGCACCCAGATTGTCGTCGCTGATGCGGTAATTGCAATACCGCGGCGATTTCTTTTAAAGGATGGGGCTAACTATTATGTGTTGAGAGCTGATGCATCAGTGACAGAGCGGCAGTTGGTAACTATAGGAAGGCAAACAAATGGTGGCTTGGTTGAAATAGTGAGTGGGCTACGAGAGGGTGACAGTGTGGTTCGCTTTGAAGAGTAATATGCTTTCATCATTACAAGTTGCGTTTTTTCTCGCGGTTCGATACCTCATGCGAACCAGTCTTTGGCAAACACTACTTGTGGTGTTTGTTATGATGCTTACTTTTCTTAATCTAGTAGTGGTGACAGGCTTATTAGTTGGTCTTATCGACGGGTCACTCAAGGGATATAACGAGCGTTATGCTGGAGATATTTTGATCTCAAAGTTTCCTGAAAAGCAATATATAGAACGAAGTACAGCAGTTAGAGCCATCCTCGCTGGAGAGACAGGGATAGCTGGATACTCTGAGCGTTTGGTAGAGTCTGGATTTCTTGAGGCAAACTTTCAACGATCAGTAGCTGAGAGTAATGTACTTCCAGACAAAATAGGTGTTTCCATTGCTGGTATAAATGTCCGCGAAGAGGCGAGAGTTACAGACATTGAAAATTACCTTGTTGAAGGAGAATTCATTACCGATTTTGATGATGACCAAATTGTAATGGGCGCCAATCTGCTTGATAGATATTTTCCATCAGAAATTGGGCTTCAGACTGTCTCAGATGTATATGTTGGTGATAAGGTGCGAATCACTATTGGTGAGGCTTCAAAAGATTACTACCTCAAAGGCGTGGTAAAGACAAAAGCTGATGCTACAGACCTGCGAGTATTTTTACCTGCAAACGAGCTTCGCCGCCTTATCAATAGGAGTGACTACAACGTAGATGAATTTGCAGTGAGATTATCAAAGGGCGAAAGCATAGATCTGGTAAAGCGTTCACTTATCGCGCAGGGTGCAGGGGAGTATGCGTTAGTAAGAACTACCGAGGAAGCAGTTGGAGAATTTTTGGATGAGATAAAAAATACGTTTACATTCCTTGGTAATATCATTGGTGCGATTTCAGTTATTGTTGCGTCAATTACCATTTTTATCATTATATTTATAACCGCAATTACCCGTCAAAAGTACATCGGCATTTTAAAAGCAATTGGAGTTACTGGTGCCACCATTGAACTATCGTATGTAATGCTCTCGCTCTTTTATGCGGTGGTAGGCATTGGTGTGGGGCTAATTATGCTATATGTTTTCATTCTTCCATATTTCAATGCAAATCCAATCGATTTTCCATTTTCAGACGGTATGCTATCGGTCACTCTTGATGGTACGCTAATCAGAGCATCCATACTTATGATAACAACAATTATTGCGGGGTATATGCCTGCTAAAATTATTGTGAGGAAGAACGCGCTTGATGCAATTTTAGGTAGATAACTATGCTTGAGGCAAGACAAATAAAAAAAATATACGGAAAGGAAGGCCATGAGACACATGCGCTTCGTGGTGTTGATGTGTGTATTAAGGAAGGAGAATTTGTTGCCATTGTTGGCAAGTCAGGAGCAGGGAAAAGTACTCTTATGTACCAACTGTCATTGCTTGATACTCCTACAAGTGGTGAGGTATATCTAAACGGTGAAAATACATCAACTTTTTCTAGTGCCACCCGTACCAAATATCGACTTTTTAACCTTGGATATGTGTTTCAAGACTATGCGCTTCTGCCAGAGCTTAGCGCAACAGAAAATGTCATGGTACCTCTTTTGATGCAGGGTATTGATAGTACTTCCTCGCGACGCAAGGCGCATGAGGTGCTCGCTCGCCTTGGTCTACAAGAGAGGCTCGATAATAGACCAAACCAACTTTCTGGAGGGGAGCAGCAGCGTGTCTCAATAGCACGAGCGATAGCACATAATCCACTTGTACTATTTGCTGATGAGCCAACCGCAAATCTTGATACTGCAACATCAACATTGCTTCTCGCATACCTTGAGGAGCTCAACAAGGGTGGTCAGACAATCATTATGGTAACGCACGAGTTAGAGTATGCGGGTATGGCAAAACGAGTACTTGAGTTATCAGATGGTGCATTAGTAAATGATGGCACACCTAAATCTGTGTTAAAATTGAAACGATGATGTTTTCATTTGTTACCGCTTTAGCAATAATTGTAAGTGCATCACTTTGTTTGTATGCAATAGCCGCGCTATTGAAAGATAATAGCATTATGGATATTGCATACGGCGTACTATTTTTGATTATTGGTGCGGTGCTCTATGCCATGACTGTTGATGCTTCTATCGCACAAAAGTTGCTCATGCTGTTTTTGTTTGCGTGGGGTATTCGTTTGTCACTAAGAATATATTTGCGAAAAATTGGTAAGGGTGAAGATTTTAGATACCAGGCCTGGCGTGAAGAGTGGCAAAAAAAGGGAACTGCGTATTTTTATTTACGCTCACTATTTCAAATATTTGTCTTACAAGGTGTAATTATTCTTATTGTTTCGTTGCCTATAATACTTGGATTGTCATCAACAAACGATGCTGTACCGTGGATATTTATGCTCGGTTCAGCACTATGGGCAATTGGATACTTTTTTGAATCACTTGCGGATTTTCAGCTGGATACATTTGCCAAAGACCCAGCAAATAAAGGAGGCATACTTTCTACTGGATTATTTAGGTATTCAAGGCGTCCAAACTATTTTGGTGAAGCAATGATATGGTGGGGAATGGCATGTGTAGCTCTAAGCATGCTTGAGGGAGTGTGGATGTATCTTGTTTTCCTTTCTCCTATAACTATTACCTATATCCTCCTATTTGTAACCGGCCCAATGCTTGAACGTAAATTCATGACCAATCCTGAATATAGAAAATATGCTGCAATTACAAGTTATTTTGTGCCACTCCCCCCGCGTGGAAAATAGTGGTATAGTCACGATACTATGAGTAAAAAAACAATTTTGACAGGTGTAATTGGACTTGTGATAGTAGTCGGTTTATTTTTGGCTAATATGTTTATGCCAGGACCAAAGGATGCATTTGCACAGTGCATTGCACAGAGCGGTGCAACATTCTATGGAGCATTTTGGTGCCCACATTGCAAGGAGCAGAAGGCGCTTTTTGGAAAGTCTGCATCACTTCTTCCGTATGTTGAATGCTCTACTCCTGATGGAAAGGGTGTGTTGTCAGTCTGTACAGAGGCGGGTGTGGAGGGATACCCAACATGGGTATTTAAGGATAGCTCTGTGCTTACCGGTGTGGTTACGCTAGAAACACTTGCAGAGAAAACCTCTTGCTCGCTCTAATGCATACTACGCGTAGTTTGGTAACAACAACAATCGCAACTGCGGTTGCGATTGTTGTGGTGTTATATTTTTTCTACTTATGAAAAAGCCAATCTCGTTTGAGATTCTCAAAAGAAAACCAAAGAGTAAAGCTCGACGTGGAAAATTGATTACTCCACACGGCATTATTGAAACCCCGACGCTTTTGCCGGTTGCTACAAAGGCTACATTAAAGGGGATCGGCGCCCATGATTGGAGAAAGCTTGGCATTGATGCGGTTATTGCAAACACGTATCACCTTTACCTTACTGTTGGTGATGAGGTAATAAAGAAGATGGGCGGGATACATACATTTATGAATTGGGACGGGCCTGTTTCAACTGACTCAGGAGGCTTTCAAGTATTTTCACTTGGTGCAGCGTTTGGAAAGAATCTTACCAAGGTAGCAAAAGCGGATATAGACAGTGTGGCACACGAGAGGCGACCAGTGTTTTTTGATCCAGATATACTTTCAGAACATGGAAAGCTTGCTGTTATTGATGATGAGGGAGTTACCTTTACTTCACACATTGATGGGTCACTACATCGCTTTACGCCAGAGAGGTCTATAGAAATACAGCACAACATTGGCGCAGATATTATTTTTGCATTTGATGAGTGTACTAGTGCCACCGCTGACTATGCGTATCAACGAGAAGCAATGGAGAGAACTCATCGTTGGGCAAAACGCTCACTTAGCGCGCATCGTCAGAACACCGCAATGGGAGAGAAGCAAGCACTTTTTGGTATTGTGCAGGGTGGCAGGTTTGAGGATTTAAGAAAAGAGAGCGCGCAATTCTTTGCTGATATGGACTTTGACGGTTATGGCATTGGAGGCTCCTATGTAAAGGAAGATTTAGATACAGCCGTAGGGTGGGTAACAGATATCTTGCCTGAAGATAAGCCTCGTCACCTACTTGGTATTGGCGAGCCAGAAGATGTGATAAGTGGTATAGAAAAGGGGATAGACCTTTTTGATTGTGTGCAGCCAACCCGACTCGGCAGGACAGGCATGATATATAACGCAGAAGGGAAGAAGATCAATCTTTGTAATGAGCAATATAAGCATGACAGTACGCCACTCGATGAAACAGGCGAATGCGAACTGCTTAAAGGCTATACCAAATCATATGTTGCTCATCTATTACGAAGTGGAGAGATGCTAGGCGGAGTGCTTTGTAGTATGACAAATGTCTTTTTTATTGAACGATTACTTCGTCTTGAAAGAGAAAAATTGGATTCGTCAGTTTAAAATAATCGTGTAGTCTTAGTCTATGGCAAAGTCACATAATACATTTAACCTTGTATCCAAATATCAACCCTCAGGAGATCAGCCTAAGGCAATTTCGACATTGCTTTCTGGATATGAAAAAGGTCTTCGCCACCAGACTCTTATTGGCGTAACCGGCTCAGGAAAAACATTTACCGCAGCAAATATTATCGCAAAAATAAACAAACCCGCGCTAGTCATAGCACACAACAAGACACTCGCTGCACAGCTTGCTCAAGAGTACAAAGAGTTTTTCCCAGATGCGGCAGTGCACTATTTTGTGTCGTACTACGATTACTATCAACCAGAGGCATACATGCCCACCTCGGATACATATATTGAGAAGGAGGCAATGGTAAATGAGGAGATTGATCGTTTGCGACACGCTGCTACACAAGCACTTCTTACTCGTACAGATGTAATTGTGGTGGCATCGGTATCGTGTATCTATGGACTTGGCTCCCCAACTGAATATGAAAAAGTAAATGTAAAATTAGTGAAGGGGGTAGCAATCACAAGAGCTGAAATGGTCAGAAAACTAGTTGCTATTTACTTTACTCGCACAAATGCCGACCTCTCCCCAGGTGAATTTAGAGGAAGAGGCAATGTGCTTGAGATAATGCCAATCAATGAAAAAATTATTTATCGGGTTGCATTCATGGGATCAGGTATATCATCTATATCCATCATTGATCCTGTCTCAAGAGCATTAGTTAAGGAGGTAGATAGTGTATTTATCTTTCCTGCAAAGCACTACGTGACCCCAGAGGAAGAGCGAGAGCGCGCTGCAAAAGATATTAAAGCCGAGCTCGCACAGCAGCTAAAGGTATTTGAGAAAGAAGGAAAAATACTAGAAGCAGAGCGTCTCAAGCGAAGAACGAACTATGACCTCGCGCTTATTCGAGAAGTGGGTTATTGTAATGGTGTAGAAAACTACTCGCGTCACTTTGATGGCAGAAATGCGGGAGACCCGCCATATACGCTTATTGATTATTTCCCGCACCATAAGGATGGCTCTCCTGACTTTATTACCATTATTGATGAGTCACACGTAACAGTGCCTCAGCTAAGAGCGATGTTTGCTGGAGATCAATCTCGCAAACAAACACTAGTCGATCATGGATTTAGACTACCGAGTGCTAAAGATAACCGACCATTAACCTTTAGTGAATTTGAAAAATGTGTTGGACAGACCATTTATACGTCTGCAACTCCTGGTGTCTACGAGAAAGAGCACTCAGTGCCGCCGATGGGCGGTATTGCAGAGCAGATAGTGCGTCCAACAGGACTACTTGATCCAGAGATTGAAGTTAGACCTATCCTTGCTAGGGGTGCATATGGCGGACAAGTAAAAGATTTTATCGAAGAAACAAGCAATGCGGTAAAAAAAGGAGGGAGAGTGCTTGTTACCACCCTTACCAAAAAAATGGCAGAGGATTTTGCAGAGTTTCTTAAAGAAAAGGATATCAAGGCAGAATATCTTCATAGTGATGTAAAGACGATAGACCGGATTACTACGCTCACGGAGTTTAGAAAAGGAACCTTTGATGTACTCGTGGGAGTTAACTTGTTGCGAGAGGGTCTTGATCTACCCGAAGTAACGCTAGTAGGAATACTTGATGCTGACAAGGAAGGCTTTTTGCGATCTGAGACATCGCTCATGCAAACCATGGGAAGAGCGGCAAGAAACGTTGAAGGAAAAGTTATTTTGTACGCAGATGAAGTGACTGATTCAATGAGTAAGGCAATCAACGAAACTCGCCGCAGACGTGAAGTCCAACATGCGTATAATATTGCGCACAACATCACACCAACAAGTATCAAAAAATCTATCAATGATATTACCGAACATCTCCGTACAGAACACAAAAAGGCGGTAGGTGCGTTGCTTAAAATTGATAGAGAGTTATACAACAGCAATCCAGAGGCAACCATAGCTGAAAAACGCGTACAAATGGAGGAGGCAGTAAAACTGCTAGACTTTGAGACTGCTGCCATATTAAGGGATGAAATTGCAGAGCTGATGGGGGATGATGCCGCAAAAAAGCCCAACAAGAGATGGAAGCGAAAATAGTGTATACTCGACATTGTTGCGGTGCTTTCTTCTAAGCAATCAACTGTATGGACGACAAAATAATCGTTAAAGGGGCAAAAACCCATAATCTAAAGAATATTACGGTAGAAATGCCAAGGAATAAGATGATTGCCATAACGGGCATGTCCGGCTCTGGAAAATCATCTCTTGCATTCGATACTATTTTTGCGGAAGGACAACGACGATATGTTGAGTCTCTCTCTTCATACGCGCGGCAATTCCTTAATCAGATGCAAAAACCTGATGTTGAAGAAATAACAGGACTCTCTCCTGCTATATCAATTGATCAAAAATCTCGTTCAAATAACCCTCGCTCTACTGTTGCTACGATTACCGAAATATACGATTATCTTCGTATTTTGTATGCGCGTGTTGGCAAGGCGTATTGTATGGAGGGTGATGCTCGTATCACTAAGATGTCTATCGAAGAAATGAAGGCGGTAGCGATACACGCGGTAAAGGCAATTGACCTAAAAAAGACTAGTAAAAAGGTAATGGGAGTAGCGGTTAATGATTTAAAGCTACGGGTGCTTGCACCCCTTGTCGTGGGGCGCAAAGGAGAATACTACCAAATGCTCTATGACCTCTTGGGTAAGGGGTACGAGCAAGTGATGATAGATAATGAAACAAAATCACTGAGAGATAAAATTGAGCTCGATAGAAATAAGCGCCACCATATTGATGTAGTGGTGGATGATATTTTTGTTACTGAGTTTAGCGAAGATAAAAAAGGTTCAGATGAGCGATTGGGTGAGGCAATAGAGCAAGCCCTCCATGAGAGTGATGGGCTTATAAAACTGATATTTCCTGACGGCTCGGAGCAGATGCTTTCATCTAAGTTTATATGTCCTACTGACGGCACACCATTCCCTGAGGTGGAGCCAAGGCTATTTTCATTCAACTCTCCATACGGAGCATGTCCAAATTGTAATGGGCTCGGAATGGCAGGAATTTTTAACAGTGAATTGTGTGATGTGTGTAATGGCGCTCGTCTTCGAAAGGAGGCGCTTAATGTGTACGTAGGAGGTGAGAAAAAAGGCGAAGGCAAAAACATCGTTGAGTTTGTAAATCTTTCAATAGAAGATGCGATGAAGTTTATTACTACGCTCTCGCTTACCAAGAAGGAGAAAGAAATTGCAGGTGTGATACTCAAGGAGATAAGTAACCGGCTGCAGTTCATGATTAATGTGGGTATTGAGTATTTAACGCTCGATAGAAAAGCAAACACTCTCTCGGGTGGAGAAGCACAGCGCATACGCCTTGCAAGTCAGCTTGGTAGTGGTCTTGTTGGCGCGCTCTACGTGCTTGATGAACCTACCATTGGACTTCATCAACGTGACAACGATAGACTAATAAAAACCCTCCTTGATCTGCGAGATTTAGGCAACACCATTATAGTGGTAGAGCACGATGAGGATACTATCCTCTCTGCTGATTATCTTATTGATATAGGACCAAAGGCGGGAAGGCATGGCGGAGAGGTGATGGTGTCAGACTATGTCGATACCCTTTTAAAGGCAAAGAAGGATACAAGTGGATCAAGTACTGTTGCGTACTTGCGAGGAGACAAAAAAATACCTATACCAGAGAGTAGAAGAGATACAGATAAGGGTTCTCTTAAGATTCGTGGTGGATCAATATTTAATATCCAAAACATGAATGTCGATGTTCCGCTTGGTAGGCTGGTATGCATTACAGGCGTATCAGGGTCTGGCAAGTCATCATTTATGTATGAAATACTGCACCGAAATTTACTAGCAAGACTAGAGAAGAGTCACAGGACTACAAAGTTGTACAACATAGCAAGTCTCACTGGTACAGAATATCTGGGACGCACAGTGCTAATAGACCAATCTCCAATTGGGAGAACTCCTCGCTCAAACCCAGCCACATATACTGGAGCATTTACCTTCATACGAGAGCTATTTGCTGAGACAAATGAGGCACGAGCGCGTGGATGGAAGCCAAGTAGATTTTCTTTCAATGTAAAAGGAGGGCGATGTGAGACATGCCAAGGTAATGGCCTCATTGCGGTTGAAATGCATTTTCTCCCTACGGTATATGTGACGTGCGATGTGTGTGATGGCAAGCGGTTTATGAAGGAGACGCTAGAGGTTAAGTATAAAAAGAAGAGCATTCACGAAATATTGCAAATGACTATCGAAGAGGCAATTGTCTTCTTTGAAGATATTCCACAAATATATGATCGATTGCGTATTCTTGAAGAGACGGGTCTCTCATACCTTCAGCTTGGGCAGAGTGCGACAACTCTCTCAGGTGGAGAAGCACAGCGATTAAAGATTGCATCCGAGCTGTATAGATCGAGTGTGACAAAAACCATATACCTACTTGATGAACCTACCGTGGGACTCCATTACGAAGATGTACAGCGACTCATTGATATCTTGCAAGAGCTAGTACACAGAGGTCATTCAGTAGTTATCATCGAGCACAACCTTGATCTCATCAAGAATGCTGACTATCTCATTGATATAGGCCCTGAAGGTGGCGTACGAGGTGGTAAGGTAGTTGCAAAAGGTACCCCTGAAGTGGTGGCAAAGACAAAAGGAAGCCACACTGGCGCCTATCTGGCAAGATACCTTAAGTAGTGGTAGTATTGGTTTTTGGGAACAGTAGGAGGAGGTTGTCATGATGAGTGGTGTGCAATTTCTGTCTACCGCACAACGTGTTGGCGAAATTCGAATTGCGCTAGGAAGGATTTGCACAAGTGAAGATAAAGAAAAAACTGCCTCTGATTTTGCCATTATTATTGCTCATCTTGAGCAAGCTCACTTAGATGAAGAAAGTTTAAGACGTCTTGCTCAGTACTTCTTATTGTACGCAAATGACGAAACTTTCTACACGTTAACTGATCTTTTACTGAAAAGCGCTACCGCCCCCTCCTAGGGGGCACCTTTCTTCTTTACATACAGTATGCAAAAGGAATATTTAAAAAATAAGAATATACCACAAACGCCAGGAGTATACTTTTTTCTCAATAAGCAAAAAAAGGTTTTATACATTGGTAAGGCAACGTCACTAAAGGACCGTACGCGAAGTTATTTTGCAAAAGATTTGCTAGAAAGTAGAAGCCCCACGATTGTAAAAATGATCGAGGAGGCACACTCTCTTGATGTTAGAACCACGGAGTCTGTGCTTGAGGCGCTGATTCTTGAGGCTAATTTGATTAAGACGTATAAGCCAAAGTACAACACGCTCCTTAAAGATGATAAGAGCTATAACTACGTGGTTATAACTAATGAAGCATTTCCACGAGTGCTCAAAGTTAGGGGAAAGGATTTGCCAACTGCCTTTGAAAAATCTGAAATCAAAAAACTTTTTGGGCCGTTTCCATATGGCAATCAGTTAACAGAGGCATTGCTACTAATCAGAAAGATTTTTCCATTTTTTGATACAAAGCATCCAATTGGTACCGCCACATCAAAAACCGAAAAAGGGAAAATAGCTTTTTATCAATCTTTGGGCATATATCCAAAGAGTGATGCAGATGGGGTTCGAGAATATGCAAAAACAATTCGGCACATTATTCTCCTTTTCTCAGGTAAAAAGAAACAGCTACTAGCGCAACTCAAGAAAGAGATGGAGGAATATGCAAGTGCCGAATTATTTGAACGAGCAGGGGAGCGAAAGCGACAAGTATTTGCTCTTGAACACATAAGAGATATATCACTCATAAAGCGTGAAGACTTGTATGAGCCAGGTACAAGTATAAGAATAGAGGCGTATGATATTGCACACACATCAGGCAAAGAAATGGTTGGTGTTATGACGGTAGTTGAGAATGGTGAGGTACAGAAAGCTGAATACAGAAAATTCATTATTAAAGGCATCACAAGCGCGGATGATACCGGGGCACTAAAGCAAATGCTAGAGCGTAGATGTACTCACCATGAGTGGCGCATGCCAACGCTTGTGGTTGTTGATGGTGCTAAGGCGCAGCTCTCGGTTGCGCAAAAGGTATTAGCAAAGTATGGCTTTGAGTTACCAGTTGTAGCGGTGACAAAAGATGAGCGCCACAAGGCAAAAGAAATAATCGGCACCCTACCATCCTCGCTTGCTGCGATAGCAGCTATTGATAGCGCTATCATACTTGCAAATGCTGAGGCGCACCGATTTGCCATATCTTGGCATAGAAAAAAGCGACACCGTGCATCATTCGGCGACTAATAGTAGAAGTGACACCTGATGCTATAATTATTACATGCATAGGGTACGAGTAGGTGTAGTTCGTGGTGGCCCCTCAAATGAATATGAGGTGTCTTTACGCACGGGTAGTGAGGTACTGCAACACCTTCCAAGCGAAAAGTATCATGCAAAGGATATTTTTATTGATACAAGCGGTGTGTGGCACCTTCAAGGAAGACCAGTTGAGCCAATCTCGGTACTGCGCCAGGTTGATGTGGTGTTTAATGCGCTCCATGGTAGCTATGGCGAGGATGGGCAAATTCAGCGCCTCATGGATACCGTGGGGGTTCGGTATACCGGCTCAAAGGCTTTAGGGAGCGCGTTTGCAATGAACAAACTGCAAGCTAAAAATATAGCAAAAAGCGCAGGGCTAAAAACCCCTAGCTCTGTTGAGCTTGTGGTTTCAAGTACTCATGCGGGGGATTTGGTGCGTGCATTTAAAACATTCTCACCTCCACTTGTCGTAAAGCCGGTACATTCAGGTTCTAGTGTTGGTGTGTCGTTACCTCGTACCTTTGCTGCATTTGAGGAGGCGGTACGAGCTGCATTTGAAATTAGTCCAAAGGTATTAATTGAAGAATATATACAAGGCAAGGAGGCAACCGTTGGGGTGCTTGAGCATTTTCGTTCAGAGCCACTCTATGCCATGTTGCCAGTAGAAATTGTACCAAAAAATGGGAGCAGTTTTTTTGATTATGACGCAAAATATAAGGGTAATAGCGAAGAACGTTGCCCTGGTAACTTTACTAAGGACGAAACTGATGAATTATCACGCCTTGCTAAAAGTATTCATGAAGCATTAGGACTCAGGCATTACTCAAGAAGCGACTTTATTATTCATCCAAAACGAGGGATATTCTACCTAGAAACAAACACCCTTCCTGGACTTACTAGTGAATCACTTGTTCCAAAGGCATTAAAGGCGGTAGGGTGTGAATTTCCTGATTTTTTGGATCACCTCATCGATCTTGCGATGAGACGGTCACCATAGAGGTGCACAATTGCACTCGGGGCTAAAATCAGCTACAGTAGTAAAGCAGGGAGCCATATGAGGCTCTATCTGTATTGCAGGGGCCCTTAGCTCAGTTGGTAGAGCGCCTGTTTTGCACTCAGGAGGTCAGCGGTTCGAATCCGCTAGGGTCCACAATAAGTTGTTGCTTATATCAAAATAGGGTTGCAGGGTATTTTTACACAGAGTATAGTGCGGTGGGTGAAAAATGGGGGATGCAAAATGTCACAACGCATTTGCGCTGGCAGGGTACTCGAAGTAACGATTGCCGTAGGTCTTTTTCTTAGAAGGAAAACCTCAACGCTTGTAACTCAAATTCCAACTGAATTCGATGGATTATTACCCGATAGCAATCAAGCTGCAAAAAGATTTCTGAGGGAGGCACTTGATGAATCAAGAGAAATTTCAGTGATGATTGAAGGTAAACAGGTGAGTCTAGATGACATACGTATCAATGACCCATATATTAAAGCGATACACTCTGGTAGCGTTGTTAGTTTCGAAGTTAAGGTACTAAACCTCATGGTCTGAGCAATAGCGCTGCTGGTCTCCACCAGCAGCGCTATTTCGATGTAGCAATTCTTGAATTTGGGGTTTCCTCAAGTAGTTGCTTTGTTCCGCACCACGGGCAGTACCATAAATTACTAGTGTTAAGATGTGCGTCACCAATTGTCCACCACTTTTTGCATATACCGCAGTTAAAATGGTAGAGAGACTCAATCGCAACTTTTCCATTAGGTGGTTTGTCGTGCATATAGTGCGGTATCCTTGCACTCGTGTGAGCAAAATACCTTATCTCCCTCTTTGTACTTGTTCATGCAAGCACCACACACAAGTAGATGTGCTGCGCATCTATCATTGCCACAATCAATAAATGTTTCTGTAGGAGCTGAGCAGTGGGCGCATGTGCCTACTACTGTACGTTCACTCGCGGGTACATTTTGCCACACCACTCGGTCATCAAATACATAAAGAGCCCCTTCAAAATCTTGACCTGGAAACTTTTCCATATATCGATGCATGCCACCATCAAGTTGTGAGACATCCGTAAAACCAAGTGATAGTAAGTATGCGCTCGCTTTCTCACAGCGCACACCACCGGTACATACCGTTATCACTTTTTTATCCTTATGTGGGAGTAAGACATCCTTTTTATTTTGTAATTCTCTAAAGTAGGTGAGTGAGGGGTGAATGGAGCCACGAAAATGACCCACATCGTATTCATGCGTGTTGCGCATATCTATAATAGTAAAATCCTCACCACGTTCGTACATCTTCTTTAGCTCATCTGGTGGGATATGCCGAGCAGTTTTTACTCGAGGATCAACAGTAGCGGGTAGCCCTGATGCGCATATCTCCTTTTTAACTTTTACGGATAGTCGAGGAAAGGCATTTCCAGTACCCTCGCTAGTTTTGAAATCAACATTTTTAAATCGCTTATCCTTTTTTAGGTGGGCGATATAGGTGTGTATTGCCTCCTCGCTACCTTCAAGAGTTGCATTTATACCTTCTTCAGCAATTATCACGCGACCCTTAAGTCCTAGTACCTCACACACGGCATACTCTCTATCGCGTAGCTCTTTTGGGTTTTCTACTGTTACGTATTTGTAGAATAAAACTATTGTCGTTTTCATATTGTTATTGTTGTCGGGATGCAGGGAATCGTCCCGCTTTTGCTAAGCTCGTACACTCGCTAAGCACGCTGGACGCGCCTCGCAGCACCATACTCACTTCGTTCGTACGGGGACCCGCTGCTCCGGCGTTCGATTCCCTGCATCCAAACGTCAAAATGTAGTCGCTCGAAGCAATGCTTCTCACTTCTCATTTTGTCGGGATGCAGGGAATCGAACCCTGTCTACATCCACCCCATGGATGCGTACTACCACTATACTACATCCCGAATTTATGCCCTCGGAGTATATATCAAAATTACTTTTTTTCTATGCACAGTCCTGAATAACCATTCAATACTTACCTTTTTTGGTATTTCTGGTATACTGCGAGCATCTATGGAAAAAGAGGCAATTCACATAACCCTTTCGCCATACCAGTTATTTGACGTGTGGGGGTTTACCATTACATCCACACTTATTATGAGCTGGATAGCGATAGCTATTTTGTGCACCTTTGCCATTGTTATGCGCAGCAGACTCACCATGATTCCAGGCAAGGTGCAGGTGGGGGCAGAGGCGCTTATTGGTGGCGTGTATGACTACGTCGCAGAAACACTTGAGAGCAAAGAGCTCGCAAGAAAGTTTTTGCCGATACTGCTCACCATTTTTCTTTTTATCCTCACAGCAAATCTTCTGGGGTTGTTTCCTGGGGTTGGATCAATTGGTGTTATGAAGGGTGAAGTCGGTCACGAACATCTAGTGCCTCTATTTTATCCAGCAGCAACAGACCTTAATGTCACCATCGCGCTTGGACTTATCGCATTTATAGTGATAGAAGTTGCGGGAGTCGCATCTATCGGATTCTTGAAATACGCTGGAAAATTTGTTAATTTTAGCTCGTTCATGGGCTTTGTCGTGGGTATTATTGAACTGATTAGTGAGGTGGCACGACTGATATCATTTAGCTTTAGGCTTTTTGGTAACATCTTTGCGGGTAAGGTGCTTATTTTGGTGGTGATGTTTTTTGTGCCATTCATTGTGCCGGTACCACTTATGCTGTTTGAAGTGTTTGTAGGCTTCATTCAGGCGGCAATATTTGCGCTACTCACCCTGTTCTTTATCAAGATAGCGATCACCGAGCCTCACTAGTACGAAGGCAGAGAGAGCACCGATGATACATCGTTGTTGTACTCTGTCTTCGTGCGAGGTATCAATCGAAGGAGTTTATTCAATAATTGTACATGTATGGAACTAGAAGCAGCTAAGGCTATGGCAATGGCAATCGCGGTTGGAGTTGGAGTGTTTGGTCCTGGGCTTGGTATCGGACTCATTGTATCAAAGGCACTTGAGGCAATTGGCAGAAACCCAGAAGCATCAGGAAAGATAACCGTTACCATGTTCATTGGTATCGCCTTTACCGAAGCGCTTGCGATTTTTGCGCTTGTTGTTGGATTCATCATCAAGTTTGCGTAGTAGTGCGTATCACACATAATCATGTCATCAATTTTTTCAATTTTTGGAGTCGATTGGAGCATGCTTATTGTGCAGGTATTTAACTTTGCTCTATTACTTGGTGTGCTTTGGTACTTTCTCTATACACCACTACTAACGCTACTTGATGAGCGTCAGAAGAAAATAGAGAAAGGCGTAAAAGACGCCGAGATAGCTGAAAAGACGCTCATGAATGCCTCAGATGAAGGCAAGAGTATACTCACAAAAGCAAATAAGGACGCAGAGGCAGCTATACAAAATGGAAAGAAACTAGCTGAGAAGGAGGCGCTTGAGATTGTTGCTGCCGCTCAAAAGCGCCACGACGCACTACTAAAAGAAGCAGAACAAAAGGCAGCCGAAGAAAAAAGAAAGTCACTACAAGAAGCAGAGCACGAAATTGCAAAGCTCGTAGTGCTTGGTGTCGAAAAGGCAATAACCAAACAATAGCAATATGAAAAAGGCAGAATTATACGCACGCGCATTTTTGCAATCAGTTGCTACTACTGATGCGGATGGTGCGATAGCTCGTCTTTCTTCACTTGCACATGTTGTTGAAAAAAAGGAGGGTGCGCCATTTATGGCAAAGGTGCGTCGAGCGATACAGCACGCACTTGAAAAAAAGGAACGAGCAATCACTGCGTACATTTCTGTGGCAGACAAGCAAGCATTGGTAACAAACGCAGACGCTATTACCCAAGCGCTTGCAAAGTGTTCAGCAACAAACGCACCGCAAAAGGTTATCATTGACCCAACACTTATTAGCGGATTTGTCATACTGTATAACGGAGTGGTTGTTGATCACTCAGCAAAGCGAACATTACTTTCACTTTATTCATCACTTACCGCATAACGCCTATGCAACAAGCAGTAATAGAAAGACTAAAAAAGCAGATAGAAGGTTTTGAAAACTCTGCATCACCCGAGCAGGTAGGAACGGTAATATCCGTTGGTGATGGCGTGTGCGAAATCGAGGGTCTTCCAAAGGCGCTCATGTCGGAGATGCTTGTGTTTGATACCAGCAAAGGCAAAACTCTTGAAAAGGCAATAGACACTCATACTGAGGTGATTGGCCTGGTGATGAACCTAGAGGTAGAAACCGTAAAGGCTGCAATACTTGGTAACGCCTCAATGATTAGCGAAGGTATGCAGGTAAGAGCAACAGGTAAAGTGCTCTCACTTCCTGTTGGCGATTCTCTTGTAGGAAGAGTGGTGGATGCACTTGGAACACCTGTAGATGGGCAAGGTCCACTACTTAACACCGAGCTGTATCAAATCGAGCGCCCAAGCTATGGTGTGATGGATAGAGAGAGTGTTAAGACACCACTTCATACTGGTATCAAAGCCATCGACGCAATGATTCCAATTGGTAGAGGTCAGCGAGAGCTTATCATTGGCGACAGATATACCGGAAAGACGGTTATTGCGATTGACACCATTCTCAACCAAAAAAATGAACCAAAAGAAACACGACCAATTTGCATATACACCTCTATAGGTCAAAAGGAGTCTAAGACTGCCCGTATTGTGCAGGTGCTTAAAGACGCCGGCGCAATGGAGTACACCATAGTGGTTGACGCACCAGCATCTGCTTCTGCAACACTACAATTTTTGGCTCCATACGCAGCAGCATCCATTGGTGAATACTTTATGGAAAAGGGAAGAGATGTGCTTGTGATTTATGATGACCTTTCAAAGCATGCGGTTGCCTACAGACAAGTATCACTACTTCTTCGTCGTCCACCAGGTAGAGAGGCATATCCAGGAGACATCTTTTATCTTCACTCTCGCCTACTTGAGCGTTCAGCAAAACTTTCTAAAGAAAAAGGCGGAGGCTCACTTACCGCGCTACCAATCATTGAAACACAAGAAGGTGACGTATCTGCCTACATTCCTACTAACGTAATTTCAATTACTGATGGGCAGATATATCTTGAAACGGATATTTTTAACAAGGGTATTCGCCCCGCTATCAACGTTGGACTCTCTGTGTCTCGTGTAGGATCAAGCGCGCAAACAAAGGCAATGAAAAAGGTTGCAGGAAAGACTCGTATCGAGCTTGCACAATTCAGAGAGCTTGAAGCATTCTCACAGTTTGCCTCTGATCTTGATGCAGATACTAAAAAGCGACTCGACAAAGGAGAGCGACTTGTTGAGCTACTCAAGCAGCCACGACAAAAGCCAATACCATTTTACGAGCAAGTGATACTTCTATTTGCTGCTGCGGAGGGAGTTTTTGACTCTGTTGCGGTTAATGAGGTAAGCAAGACTGCTGAAGCGCTCATCACCCTTATAAAGTCGCAACACGAAAAAGTAATAACTGATGTCCGTGATAGTAAAGACCTTTCAGATGAGTCCCTAGCGACACTACGACAGGCATTTACTAATTTTAAGGATAGGCAATCAAAATAAGATGAATGTGCCATGTCACTAAAAGCGGTAAAAAACAAAATACGCTCCATCGGAAAAATTCGCCAAGTAACAAAGGCGATGGAGGCGGTATCTGCAGTTAAAATGCGAAAAAGCCAAGAGCTTGCGCTCTCATCTCGCCCATTTGCGATGAGCGCGCTATCCATGCTCTCAAGACTTTCTGACACTGCAGAGGCTAAAGAACACGCCCTTATCAAATCACGTCCAGTGGTTCGCAAAACAGCGGTTCTTCTTATCACTAGTGATAGAGGCTTCTCTGGCGCGCTTAATGCTAACGCACTCAAGTGCATATACAGATTGTTTAAGGACGCATCACTCACCAAGGAGAATACGCTGCTATTTTTTATTGGAAAAAAGGGAGCAACACACTTTGCCGCTCGAGGGTGGAATATTGAACGCAGTCTTGATGGGTGGGGCGAGGGAGTAGTTGAGGGTGATGTGCGAGCGCTTGCTGAAGATTTTATCATCAGATACAAGAACGAAAACTTTGATGAACTTCTTGTGGTGTACACCAACTTTGTTTCTTCATTTGCGCAAGAACCTGTAGTGAGAAAGGTGCTTCCAATATCACCTCTTGCGGTAAGTGAGTTAGTAAGGGGGATTGCTCCAGCAACAGGTAAGTATAGTGATGCGGCTAAGGTAAACAATGCAGCAGAAGGTGGCGCAGTGGGCGTGTATACATTTGAGCCATCACCAAGTGAGGTGCTTGATACCCTCATACCATACTTGTTATCGATTGAGCTCTATCACGCATTACTCGAATCAAATGCGTCAGAACATTCTTCACGAATGATTGCCATGAAGAATGCATCAGATAGGGCGGGTGATATGAGAAAGGATTTGACTCGAGAGTATAACAAAGAACGACAAGGATCAATCACGGCAGAAATAAGCGAAATTACCAGCGGTATAGAGGCGATGTCTTAATTTATATGACCACAGGAACAATATCAAAAATAATCGGTACCGTAGTTGATGTGCGTATTACTGAAGGAACACTTCCACCACTTAGAAATGCGTTAGTGGTTGAGGGAAAGCGCGCAAGTGAGCGTGACGTGCCTATCATTCTTGAGGTTGCAAGCCACCTTGGCGAAGGAGAGGTGCGATGCATCGCAATGAGCTCTACCGATGGACTCACCCGTGGTGATAAGGTTTCTGACACAGGCGCTGCTATCAGTGTACCGGTTGGCGAGTCAATCCTTGGAAGAATGTTTGACGTGATTGGGCACCCTATTGATGGCCTTGGTGAGGTAAAGGCAAAGGAAAATTGGTCTATCCACCGAGATGCGCCACCCTTTGAAGCGCAATCCACAAAGACAGAAGTTTTTGAAACGGGTATTAAAGTTATTGACCTTCTTGTGCCTTTCATAAAGGGAGGAAAGGTAGGTCTCTTTGGAGGCGCGGGAGTAGGAAAGACAGTACTCATACAAGAATTGATTCGTAACATTGCTGCAGAGCACGGAGGCTATTCAGTTTTTGCTGGAGTAGGCGAGCGTGTGCGTGAAGGAAACGACCTCTATCATGAAATGAAGGATTCAAAAGTGCTTGATAAGACAGTACTCACCTTCGGACAAATGAATGAGGTGCCAGGAGCTCGCGCGCGTGTCGCACTCTCAGGTCTTACAATGGCAGAGTACTTTAGAGATGCGATGGGTAAGGACGTACTTTTCTTTATGGACAACGTGTTTAGATTTACTCAGGCAGGTTCTGAGGTATCTGCGCTCCTAGGACGCGTGCCTAGTGCGGTGGGATATCAGCCTACACTCTCTGAGGAGATGGGTGCGCTTCAAGAGCGAATTACCTCAACCAAGAAGGGTTCTATTACCTCAGTACAAGCGGTGTACGTGCCGGCAGATGACCTTACTGACCCCGCACCAGCAACCACATTCCAACACCTTGACTCAACTGTGGTGCTTTCTCGATCGCTTGCCGCGCTTGCGATATACCCAGCCGTTGACCCGCTTGAATCAAATTCAACCGCCCTCGATCCACTCATTGTTGGTGAAGAACACTACAAGGTTGCAAATGAGGTAAAGCAAATACTACAACGATACAAAGACCTTCAGGATATTATTGCTATTCTTGGAACGGAAGAGCTTTCTGATGACGATAAAATGGTGGTGGATCGCGCGCGAAAGTTGCAACGATTCCTCTCGCAGCCATTCTTCGTGGGAGAAGTATTTACCGGAACTCCAGGCGCATACGTACCTCTATCTGAGACTATCAGATCCTTCAAAGAAATTATTGAAGGAAAGCATGATGACAAGCCTGAAATGGAGTTTTATATGAAGGGAGCGCTTTAGCAGTTAAGTCCATTGCTCATGCTCCAAGTACATATAGCAAAAGTTGACAAAGTACTCTTTAGTGGTGAAGCCCTTTCTGTAACAGTGCCAACAAAAGAGGGTGAACTCACTGTACTTGAGCATCACATGCCACTCTGCTCGGTAACAAAAGAGGGAAGAATCACAGTACACAAAAAAGATGACTCAACATCAGTATTTTTTGACATTGATACGTCAGGTATTCTTGAAGTTACCGCTCAAAAAGTATCAGTATTGCTATAACATTTTTTGCTGTAACTGGATAACAAAAGTCTCCCAAATGGGAGACTTTTGTTATCCACAGATTCCTACTTTCCTATTATCTAATTATAGAGTATCTGCGCTATAATAAACCATACACAGAGCGATATTTTGCTCTTTGCACACCATGCGCAC